>CAVAFY010000001.1:0-160643 GCA_963588035.1 Alloprevotella sp.
ACCGCGGTCCCGTTGAAGTATCTGATCGGGGTCTTCAGCAAATGCGTGCTCCCTTCAGTTGTCTACAAAACGTAGACAACTGGAAACGGTGGTGCAGCCCGGGTCTGCGGACCAGGAATGGTGATCCATGGTTCGCGGTGGGCCTTGCCGGGATTCCGCAACCTAATGTCTTCCAAGGGTTATTACTGAGATTATTATAATTCAAAGTATAATAATTGCATGTTGTAGCCGTACCTTAGGAGGCTTGGATGGAGCGGTTCGTGGACAGGGAGGAAGAGCTCGCCGCGCTTGAGCGCGAGTACCGCCGGAAGGGCAGCGCGCTGGTCGTGCTATACGGCCGCAGGCGCGTAGGGAAAACCACGCTGCTGTCCAGGTTCATCGAGAACCGCAAGTCCCTGTTCTTCCTGGCGAGCGAGGAGTCGGAGGCCGTAAACCGCGCGGCGTTCAAGGAGCGGGCGGCCGACTTCACGGGAAACGAGCTGCTGCGCCAGGTGGACGCCAAGAACTGGGACGTCATCTTCAAGGCCATAGCGGACTTCGACTGCGGGGAGAAGAAGATCATCGTCATAGACGAGTTCCAGTACATCGGCAAGTCGAACCCCGCTTTCCCCTCCGTTTTCCAGAGGATATGGGAAGAGCAGCTGAAGGGCGCCGATGTGATGGTGGTGCTCTGCGGATCGCGGGTCTCGATGATGTTGTCGCAGACGCTTGACTACGGAAGCCCCCTGTACGGCAGGCGCACCGCCCAGATCCGGATGGGGCAGATACCGTTCAGCTGCTACGGGGAGTTCTTCCCAGGCAGGGGCCTGCGCGACTGTATAGAGCGCTACGCCGTAACGGGCGGTGTGCCGAAGTACATCGAGCTGTTCGGGGACGAGGATGACCTTTACGACTCCATCGACCGGCGCGTGCTGAACAGGTCCGGCTACCTCTACGACGAGCCGCACTTCCTGCTTCAGCAGGAGGTCACCGAGGTCGGCAGCTACTTCTCCATCATCCGGGCCATAGCGGCCGGCAACGCCAAGCTCTCCGCCATATCCCGCATGCTCGAGGTGAAGGCGACGAGCCTCACCAAGTATCTGAAAACGCTGATAGACCTCGATATCATTGAGCGGGAGGTTCCCATCACCGAGCAGAACCCGGATCGCAGCAAGAAGGGCCTGTACCGCATCAAGGACAACTACATCCGCTTCTGGTTCGCCTTCGTGTACCCCAACATGAGCTTCATAGAGAGCGGCAACAAGCAGATTGTGATGGACAGGATCAGGGAGGGCCTTGTGGAAAGGCACATCGCCTACGTCTACGAGGACGTGTGCCGCGAGCGCATGTGGCAGCTCAACGCGGAGGGGAAGTGGGGCTTCAACTTCGCCAAGGTCGGCCGCTGGTGGGACGCGAGGGACGAGATCGACATCGCTGCGATCGACGAGGAGGGCGGCAACCTCATCCTGGGGGAGTGCAAGTTCTGGGAGAAGCCGGTGGGTGCAAGCGTCCTGACCCGCCTTGAGCAGAAGGCCCCTGGCGTCAAATGGCGAAACGGCGACCGCCGCGTGCACTACGTGCTCTTCAGCGCTTCGGGGTTCACCGAGGATCTGGAGGCGATGGCCGCCGAGCGCAAGGACGTGCTCCTTGTCCCCTACGGTTTCGAGGGCGAGGGCGCGTAAGGGAGGCGGCGTCGGGTTCGCTGCCTGACGCCGCGAGCGCGATGCGTGCGCCCCGGTCAATAGCAGATTATCTGCCACTGACCGGGCTGTATTTCTGCCTGAGCGTGCCCGGCAGGGCCTGCGCGGCGTGGGCCTCATTGGATGGTGCGGCGGCGAGATTTCACTGAAATGTACGCCAGCGTAGGAAATGGACCCTGTCTGGCGAAATGTCCTTATGGCGCGTTTGGAGCGGATGCACCCCAGGGTGGCGAAAAACCGCTACTTTGCGCGCTAGCGCAGAAAACGGGGCCCTAGCTGGCGAAATATCCTTATAATGCGCGCTGCGACAGCCGAAGCTGGCAACATAAGCCTACTTTGTACGCCAAATGGCGAAACATCGCTGTCGTGGCGCGCAAAGTAGGAAGATTTCGCCAAGTCGGGGCCGTTTTCCTGCGCGAGCGCGCATTATGGGCGAATTTCGCCAACGCAGGCAACGGCGACCGGGTCTCGCCACGCCGCACGGTGCGGATAGGTCGAACAGAGCGCGGGCTCCGTGGGCGGTGCCGGTGGCGAGATGCGGTTCGATTCGTTGTGTGCGCGTGTCGTCCGAATACCTGGTTCCCTTATTGTCGACTACCGCGACGGCAAGCAGGTGAAGAGCGACTGCGTTCCGGCAGGGAGCTTCGACGAGATCAGCAGGAAGATCGAGCGCCGCAAGAGCCTCGTCGCCGCCATCAGGGAGCAGAAGCGGTCCCAAAAGCAGATCATCCGCGCCCTTGGAAGGACCCCAGAGGTCAACTGAGCAGCAAAGTGCCTTCGCAGAGCGCTGCTGCTCGCTTGGGGTGCCGTGGAAGATCACCCATAAAAAACTAGGCGGAACCGCTTTCGCAACTCCGCCTTACAAAACCCAAAGATTTTTCTATCTGAATTTAGTATGCCCTAAACGAACCATTTGTCAAAACGTAGACGACTGGAAGGGAAGAGGGTCTGGATCGGAGCGTCTAATCCCCGATGGCTCTTTCTACCCTGCTCTCTTTTCACTGCATCATTACGCGTGAAATACTGAGCACAACCGCTGATACCGGCTGCGCCACTCGGGGCAGTCGGTATTACAACGGCGAATTGCCTAATTCTTCGTGCTGATGCCATTCCCGCTAGTGGGGCTCATTGCGGGTGACGGGGCCGGCGCGGCGAGCTTTCGCTTCTACTGGCAAAAAATGCCTATAATGCGCGCTGGCGTCGGAAAAGGGCGCCTACTTGGCGAATTATGACTAGAATGCGCGCTCGGACAGGCGAGCCTGGCAAGATACGCCTACTTTGTACGCTGAGAGTCCCCCGATGGCGAATAATCGCTGTCGTGGCGCGCAAAGTAGGGGAATATCGCCAGGCGGAGGGGTATTTCCTGCGCGAGCGCGCATTCTAGTGGAATTTCGCCACCGTACCGCCGGGCGGGCGGTGCCGGAAGGCGCGCCGGGCACTGGGCGGGCGGTGCGCAGCAGGAGCGCCGGGCAAGCCTGCGCCACTCGGGGCAGTCGGTATTACAACGGCGAATTGCCGAACCCTTAAGACGTGACTAGGGGAGGATGCGCTGTTGCTTGATGGCGTCAACAACGGCGATGTCGGCGGGGAGCCAGTCAACGGAATCAAGATTGCCGGCATCGAGCCATTTGGCGTCGCTGTGCTCGAGTAGGGTAAGGTGGCCGGCGGCAATGGAGCAGAGATAGCATTTCATGGACAGGTGGAACGTGGGGTAATCGTATTCCACTTGGCAGATGAAGTCGTCGACGGAAATCGTTGCCTCGAGCTCTTCGCGAATCTCACGCACAAGGGCGTTTTGAGGCGTCTCATCTTTTTCGACCTTGCCGCCGGGGAACTCCCATCCTCCGATGAATTCGCCGTATCCGCGTTGCGTGGCAAAGATCTTGTCTTCATGCTTGATAATGGCCGCTACAACCTCAACCGTTTTCATATATGCGTCTCCCGCTCTAGCTTGCTGTATGTGCTTGAGTATAGACTCAGGGCGGGCGTGTTTGCTGCGCATTCTGGCATGCGATGCGCTCTGCTTTTGGCTATGATTTCCAATTGGAATATTTGATCAGGCTTTATGTTGGGGGCATTCGTGGCCGGCAGTGTTGAGTACAGCGTCGTTGATTTCAAAGAGAGCCTGCAAGCGAGTTTTATCGGCGGAGGCAAAGAACCCGACGACCGCTATGCTCCGCGTATCTTGAGCAACGATGAAGGCAACTCGAGCAACGTGCTCTCCGTGATCAAAAGCGAGCTCCTGGACTGCGTAAGCTTCAGCTTCTCCATCGCGTTCATTACGTCGGGCGGTATCCAGGTCTTGGCAAAGATCCTTCAAGAGCTGCGTCAGCGCGGGATTCCCGGTCGCATACTTACCTCGACGTACCTCAACTTCAACGATCCCGATGCCCTGCGAAAGCTGTTGGAATATCCCAATATCGAAGCCCGTGTGTACCAGGGCGATCTGCACGCCAAGGGATACTTTTTCGATAAAGACGGCATATCGACCATCATTATCGGCAGCTCGAACCTAACCCAACGGGCGCTTACGTGCAGCAAGGAATGGAATGTGCTGTTCCGCACGTTCCCGGAAGGCGGCATCCTTCAGAAGACCAAGAGCGAGTTCGATAAGCTTTGGCGGGACAAGAGCTCTGTTCGCGTAACGGAGGAATGGATCCAGCGCTACGAGGCGTTTCTGCAAGCTCATAAGCCTGAGGTGTCCGTGAGGCACGCACCCGCCTTTTCCGTAGGGGAAGATGCTGGGGGCGTATGCTCCGACTTGGGCAAGACACGCATCAAACCCAACAAAATGCAGGAATCGGCACTTGAGGCCTTGGAGGTTCTGCATAAGAGAAACGAGCCGCGCGCGCTTTTGATCTCGGCTACGGGCACCGGGAAAACCTACCTGTCGGCTCTTGATGTGCTGAGGATGCGGCCAGGTCGCGTGCTGTTCATCGCCCATAGGCAGCGGATCTTGGATGCCTCGCAGCGAAGCTACCAGCGTGTTTTGGGCGATTCGTACAGCTATGGGCAATTCAGTGATCCTGCACAGCGAAGTGCGAGCTGCCTGTTCGGCATGGTTATCCAGCTTTCCAGCAATCTGCAGGAATTCGCCCCGGATGAGTTCGATTACATAATCATCGATGAGGCGCACCGAACCGGCGCCAACAGTTATCAGAAGATACTCAACTACTTCAAGCCGAAGTTCGTTCTGGGCATGACCGCTACGCCAACGCGTACCGACGGCTACGATGTTTACGGCCTCTTCAACCATGTGATCGCGTATCGCATCACGCTTCAAGATGCCCTCGAGAATGACATGCTTGTGCCGTTCCATTATTTCGGCATCGCCGATTTGGCCATTGGCGATGAAACCGTTGACGACGTCTCCCTGTTCGGAAAGCTGACCTCGGCGGAACGAGCGGACCATGTTATCCAGAAGATCGAGGAGTATTCGGTAAGGAAGAACGACAGGAAGGGGCTGGTTTTCTGCTCGCGCAACGACGAAGCGCGCGAGATGTCGCGGCTCTTCAATGAACGCGGCTACAGAACCGTCGCGATAAGCGGGGAGACGAGCGATGGGCAAAGGAACGAATCCATTGCATGTCTCGAATCAGGCGAGCTCCAGTACATCTTCTCTGTCGATATCCTCAACGAAGGCGTCGACATTCCTTCGTTGAACGAGATAATCATGCTGCGCCGTACGGAATCTGCAATCGTGTTCGTCCAGCAATTGGGTCGCGGCTTGCGCAAGGATCCATCGAAGGATTACACGCTGGTGCTTGATTTCATCGGCAATTACCAGCAGAACTACCTTATTCCCATGGCGCTGGCGGGGGACAGGAGCTACAACAAGGACAATCTGCGGAAAGTGGTCAAGGAGGGCAGCTCGGCAATTCCCGGATGCTCGACGATATCCTTCGATAGGGTTTCCGAGCAACGTATCTTCAAATCGCTGGAGGAGGGCAGATTCGGTTCGGCCCAGCTCATTCGCGGTGAATACGATGATCTGCGTCGCTTGCTGGGACGCATTCCCAGCTTGTTGGATTTCGATGAGAGCGAATCGATAGACCCGCTGCTCATCATCGGGAAATATGGCTCATACCCTGCGTTTTTGCAGAAATATGATAAAGAATGCCCGTTCACGTTCAGCGAAGGAAAGCTGGCCTATCTCAAGTTCGCTTCCGAGAAGCTTGCTGCTGGGAAGCGCTTGGCAGATTTGGAAGCGCTGAACAGCCTTATCGATGCGTTCGCAGCGGGGAAGACGACCGGCGCTTCATTGCCTGCGAATGCGCTGGAGGCGCGTTCTGTTGTGAGAACCCTCACCGGTGCCTATTCGACGAAGGGCAGGCAATTGCTCGTGGTCGAAGATGGCGTGGTGCGGCTTTCGGACGGCTTCGCTGCCGCCCTTGCCGATGGCGACTTCCTTAAATGCGTGGTCGATCTGATCAAGTTCGGTTTTCACCGCAATGCCATGAACTACCGGGAAACGTACAAAGACACGAATTTCGTCCTGAACCAAAAATACACGCGCGAAGAAGTTTGCCGCCTGCTGCGCTGGGAGAAGGAGCCCAATTACCAGAATGTGGGTGGCTATTACTACGACAAGGACACGAAGACGTTCCCGGTATTCGTGAACTACGAAAAGGATCCGGACATCAGCATAACCACGCAATACCACGATCGCTTCGTGTCCGACAGATCGATCATCTGCATTTCCAAGAGCAAGCGCACGCTTGAGTCGCCGGAGATTGAGCGTTTGGCCCGAGCGGATGAGCTGGGTATGCGATGCTTCCTCTATCTGCGCAAGAACAAGAATGATAAGGACAACAGCACGGAATTCTATTTCCTGGGCGAAATGCACCCGACAGGCGATTTTGAGCAGATCGTGATGGCCGACGGCAAGACGAATGCCGTCGAGATCCTCTACGACCTCGAAGAACCCGTCCGGCCGGATCTGTACGACTACTTCCTGAGCAGCTTCGATGAATGATCTGTTGGTGGCGGGATCCTGACGTCTTCCCGGTGGCGAATTGCCTAATTCTTCGTGCTGATGCCATTTCCGCCAGTGGGGCTCATTGTGGCGGGCGGATGGATTTACTGCTTGGTGGGCTTTCGCTCCTACTGGCAAAATATGCCCATAATGCGCGCTGGCGTCGGAAAAGGGCGCCTACTTGGCGAATTATGACTAGAATGCGCGCTCGGACACGCAAGCCTGGCAAGATACGCCTACTTTGTACGCTGAGAGCGCCCTGATGGCGAATAATCGCTGTCGTGGCGCGCAAAGTAAGGGATTCTTGCCAAGCAGAGGGGTAATTCCTGCGCAAGCGCGCATTCTAGTGGAATTTCGCCACTGTACCGCCGGGCAGGCGGTGCCGGAAGGCGCGCCGGGCACTGGTCGGGCGGTGCGCAGCAGGTGTTGCGGGCGCCGGAAGGCGCATCGGGTGTCGGGCGGGCGGTGGCGGGCAGCACGCGCGTCGGGTGTCGGGCAGGCGGCGCGCAGCAGGTGTTGCGGGTGTCGGGCGGGTGACGGCGGGCAGCACGTGCGTCGGGTGTCGGGTGGGCGGTGGTGGGCAGCACGTGCGTTGGATGTCGAGCGGGCGGTGGTTCGCAGCGGGTGGCGCTGCTGGCTCGGATGCAGCACGTGCGCCGGGCGCTGGGCGGGTGACGGCACCGGGCAGGTGGTGCGGCCGAAGGCGCCGCCGGCTGCGCCAGCCTTTAGCGCTTGAACAGGGTTTCTGCGAGGGAGCACCATTTGTCGGCGGCGCATACCAGCCAGGCTTCCTTGCTCTTGGGCACGCGGTTGGGCGGCAGCGGCCACATGTGCGCTTCGATGATGTTGCGCTCCTTCGGCGTCAGGCCGTAATCCCGCTGGGCGTTCTTCGCCGCGATGAGCGGGTGGTTCACCGCATGGCCCTTGTTGCTGGTGGTGTGCCAGTCGTACAGGTAGTAGTCGTGCAGAAGCGCCCCGCGCACCAACTCCGGCTCGCTCACATCAAGCCCCATCTTGCGCGCCATCTTCAGGCTGGTCTGGGCCACGCGTATCACGTGCGCCAGGGTGGAAACGCTGCCGTGCTGCACGAATTCACCCAGGCTCTCAAGCTGGCCCTTTTCGCAGAGCTCCCTGGTTGTTGCCCCAACCGTGGCCTTGACCATTGCCCCCACGTCTGCCCCGGCCGTCACTTCTTGCCCCTGCGCTCGTTTATGGCGCTGCGGGCTTCCCGAACCAGCTTCGCGGTGCGCGCCGTCCTTTTGGAGGCGATGCGGCGCATGTTCTTCAGCAGCGTTTGCTGGTGGCCGCTCAGGTTCTGCGCGGTTTCGCGGAGCTGCGCCATAGCGGCCTGGCGGCTGTCCGAGAAGTTGGAGGAAATCCCTTCGCGGGTCTCGCGCACGCTGGAGACGATCCCCTCCATGCGGTCGTTCATCTGGCTGTCCAGGCGGTTCAGCGTTTGCAGCAGGTTGGTGATGTCGGTGACGGTCAGCGTGGCATCGATGGTGATGGCGATGGTGATGGCGATGGCCAGAAGCTCGAACAGGGGGCCCGGCACCAGCGAGTTCACGTACGACACCAGCGGCATGAGCAGGAACACCACCACAACGCCGGCGGCGCCGAACAGCAGCGACGCCGGCAGGCAGATGCGCCCGTTCAGGTTCAGCGGCATGTTGCTGTAGTCCCACCACACCGTTCCGAACGCCTTTTCCATTCCCCACGAAATGCTGTACTCCATGATGGCGCTTCCCACCATGCAGATAAGGAACACCTCCCAGATGGGCAGAACGCCGAACTGGGCGAAGAGCAGCTTGAAGATGGCCAGCGCGCCGACGGCCCCCACGCCGTAGATGGGGCAGATGGGCCCGTACAGGAAGCCGCGGCTTTCCCAATGATGCTGCGTAAGCACGGCCCAGATGCTTTCGAACAGCCAGCCGGCGAAGCTGAATGCGGCGAACCAGACCACATACGCGCAAACGGTTGCTTCTATTGCGGGGCTCCTTTTCCTGCGTGCTTTCGGGCTCGGATGCCGAAAAGCGGGGTAGACGCTTGGTTCACAAGCTCTTCGGCAGACCATACGCGATCGCTCACCCGATGGTCAACCGCCACCGCAAGCCCACATTCACCGAGCACACGCTGGTCCCATGCCGGGCGCGAAAGGGAGGAAGCGGGCACGGTGCCGGCAAGACGTTCCATGGCGTCGATGTTGGTATGCAGGTAGCGGTCGTTGCAGCCTGCCTTGGCGGTGTTGGCGCGGTCGGATTCGTAGCCTTTGCGCATCTCGTCGTCGTACAGGTAGGCGTACCAGTTGGCATCGTAGTTAAGCAGCAGCCCGTCGCAGCGCAGCACGCGCGTCCATTCCGCGTAGGCGCCTTCGGGGTTGGGAAGGTTCCAGGTCAGGTTGCGCGAGACGATGGCGTCGAACGATTCGCTTTCGAAGGCCAGGTTCTCTGCGTCCATCTGCATGAACTGCGCGGTCTGCCCAAGGGCGGCGGCGTTGGCCTTGGCCTGTTCCAGCATGGATTCGGTGTAGTCCACCGCGGTAACCTGGTAGCCCAGCTCGGCAAGGATGATGGAGAAGAACCCCGGCCCGCAGCCGATGTCGAGCACCTTCACTTCGTTGCGCTGCTTGGCACCGAAGGCCTTCTGCAACTCGGCGTCCAGCTCCTTCGCCCAGGCGGCATGCTGGCTGCCGTTCAGCTCGCCCCGATGCTGCTCGGAGTAGCTGTGCGAGCGGTTGGTCCAGTACGTCTGGTTGGAATGACGATATGCATGCAAGTCCTTGCTGTGGGTAGGGGGGATTGCCACCGGAGATTCCCAGCCTTTCGTCGGATCGGTGCCGTGGTATTACGATGTATGATAACGTAACACCAACGAAAACGACGGCAGTGATCCATATGTTCGGCAACCGTCCAAACGTTAACCCCAAGCCGAAAAGAAAGGCCCGATATTCGGTGAGAGGCTACATTGCCAAACGCTTGCTTCAGCTGATACCTATCCTGTTCGGCATCACGTTGCTGTCGTTCGCGCTCATGTACTTCGCGGGGGGCGATGCCGTTACCGCCACCATGGATACCCAGGGAATCGCCGTTTCGCAGGATGTTGTCGATGCGAAGCGCCACGAGCTGGGGCTGGACCGCCCCCTTATCGAGCAGTACGGGCTGTGGCTGGCGGGGCTGGTCACGGGCGATATGGGAACAAGCTACGTTTCGGGCAAGGACGTGTTCGCCACGTTCGCCTCGAAGCTGCCGGCCACCATCGTGCTGGCGCTGGCCTCCGTTGCCCTGACGGTGCTGGTATCCGTTCCCCTGGGCATCGTTTCCGCGGTGAAGCAGAACCGCGCTGTGGATTACCTGGTGCGCGTTCTGGGGTTCATCGGCAATTCCCTGCCCAACTTCTTCGTTGCCCTGGTGCTCATCTACCTCTTCTCGGTGCAGCTGGGGTGGTTCCCGGTGGTGTCTTCGGCCATCGGCAAGCAGGGCGTGGAATCGCTGAGCGTGCAGGGGGCGGTGCTCCCGGTGGCAACCCTGGTTATTGCCATGTCGGCGAAGTACACGCGGCAGATCCGCGCCGCAGTGCTCGATGAGCTGGGCAAACCGTATGTGGAAGGCGCGCGCGCCCGCGGCGTTCCCGAGCGGGAGATCCTGTTCGGCAGCGTGCTGCGCAACTGCATGGTGATGGTCATCACGCTGCTGGCGCTTTCGGTGGGCGACCTTCTGGGCGGTACCGCCATCGTGGAGACCATCTTCCAATGGGACGGGGTGGGCAAGCTCGCCGTCGATTCCATCACCATGCGCGATTACCCCCTGATCCAGGCCTATGTGGTGTGGATGGCCATTATCTATGTGGGCGTGAACCTGGTGGCCGACCTGGTCTACCAGCGCTTGGACCCGCGTATCCGCTTGGGCGGTGATGCCCGATGAAGGCGCGGTTCGCGGTATGCTCTGTTTTGGCTGCGTTGGTGGTTCTGGTTGCCGTGCTCTCCGGCGTCCTGGCCCCGTACGACCCGTATGCCCAGGACCTCTCGCAGGCGCTTCTTGCTCCCAGCGCCGATCATCTGGCCGGCACCGACCGCTATGGGCGCGACCTGTTCTCGCGGATACTGGTGGGCGCCCAGCTTTCGCTTCTTTCCACGTTTTCGCTGGTGGCCATCGTTGCCGTGTTGGGCACGCTGGTGGGGATGGTGGCCGGCATGCGCGGCGGCTGGCTGGACACGGTGCTCATGCGCACCTCCGATGTGTTCCTGGCCTTCCCGGGGCTGGTGTTCGCGTTGGCGGTTGCCGCGGCGCTCGGCGGCGGCATGCAGAACGCGGTGATAGCGCTTGCCGCCATCTCGTGGCCGAAGTACGCGCGCATTGCCCGCGGGCTCACGCTGGCGCAGAAGGACCACGCCTACTTCGCCGCCGCCCGCATCTCGGGCTGCTCAACCGCGCAGATCATCGCCCGGCACGTGCTTCCCAACATCGCCGGGCCGGTGCTGGTAACAGCGGTGCTGGACATCGGCACCATGATGATGGAGCTCGCGGGCCTTTCCTTCCTGGGGCTGGGCGCCCAGCCGCCCCTGGCGGAATGGGGATCCATGATGAGCGAGAGCCGGTCGCTTCTGCAGACGGCGCCTTGGACCGTGCTGGGCTCCGGCATCGCCATATTCCTGGTGGTGGTCGTGTTCAACCTGTTCGGCGATGTGCTGCGCGATTGGCTCGACCCCGACCAGCGTGCGGAAAGCGCACGGGCGGCGTCGGCCAAGGGCGGCAAGCCGCACTGGGGCGGATTCGGATTCAAGGGAATGGGCGCGAACAAGAGCGCCAAGAACGGTTAGGGGCTGGAATGAAGGGAATAACGATGAAGCGGAACGGCCTGAGCCTTCTGCCGGTTATGTTGGCGGGGCTCTTAGCGTTCGCGTTCTGCCTGGGCGGCTGCTCGGGCAAGAGCGACGATGGGGCGAAGACGTTCGTGTACGGCACAACGGGTTACGGCGTGCAGATGGACGATGCCGGCCTGAACCCCCATTCCAACTACTCGGGCTGGAGCGCGGTTCGCTACGGGGTAGGCGAGACCCTGTTCAAGTTCAGCGACGACATGACGCCCGAGCCCTGGCTGGCAACCTCCTACGAGTTCCTGGATGAAACCCATTGCAAGATCACCCTGCGCAATGATGTCGATTTCACTTCCGGCAGGCACATGAGCGCCACGGCGGTGAAGGAATGCCTGGACGATTTGGTCGCCACGCACGACCGGGCTCCATCCGACACCAAGATCTCCGCGGTGGAGGCCAACGACGAGGAAGGCTCCATCACCATAACCACCAGCGAGCCCACGCCCGCCCTTATCAACTACCTGTGCGACCCGTACGGCGCCATCATCGACATGCAGGCGGGCGTTTCCGCGGACAACAACGTCAGCGGTACCGGCCCCTATGTTGCCACGGCGGTTTCCGACACCGAGATAACGCTGGTGAAGAACGAGCACTACTGGAACGGCCAGCCCAAGATGGACAAGGTGGTGGTGCGCTCCATCACCGACGGCGACACGCTTTCCTCCGCCCTTCAGTCGGGGCAGATCGACGCGTCGTACGGCCTGCCCTATGCCAGCTACGAGCTGTTCGGCGATTCCGGCAAGTACACCATCAGCAGCTGCAGCACCTCGCGCACGTTCTTCGGCCAGGTGAACTACGCCTCCCCGGTGATGCAGGATGCTGCGGTGCGCCAGGCGCTGAGCTTGGGCATCAACCGCCAGGGCTTCATCGAAACGCTGCTGAACGGCCGCGGCACCGTTGCCTCCGGCGCGTTCCCGAGTGGTTTCTTGGGCGCGGTTGAAGACGCTTCTGCGGCTTATGACCCTGAAGCGGCCAAGCAGCTGTTGGAGCAGGCCGGCTGGGTGGATACCGACGGCGACGGCATCCGCGAGAAGGACGGCCGGAAGCTCACCGTGCGCTGGCTCACGTACCCCGGCCGCATGGAGCTTCCGCTCTTGGCCGAATCGGCGCAGAGCACGTTGGGGCAGCTCGGCTTCGATGTGCAGGTGAACAGCACGGCGAACCATACCGAGATCCGCAAGGATTCTTCCGCTTGGGATGTGTACGTGAGCGCGCTGGTCACCTCGCCCACCGGCGATCCGGAGTACTTCTTCACGGCCACTTGCCTGGGCGGCTCCCCGAAGAACTTCGGCGGGTACCAGAGCTCCCAGCTGGAGCAGCTGGCCTCGCAGCTGCACACCGAGTTCGACTCCGCGAAGCGGGGTCAGATCGCCGCGCAGATGCAGCAGGAGCTGCTGGCGGGCAACGGCTACTTCTTCGCCTCGCACCTTTCCATGGGCATCGTCTCCCGCGTCGGCGTTACGGGCATCGCGCCCCATCCGTGCGACTACTACGAGATCACCGTCGATCTTGATATGGCGTAGGGGTTGCGTTGGCTGAGTCTGCGGTAATCGATAAAGCACCTGATCAGGAGAATAGTGAAGGGCAGGCGCCCTTGCTGGGGTTCGATGGCGTGAGCATCGAGTATGCCGGCGCGCGCGTGCTGCACGGCGTGAGCCTTTCGGTTGCGGAAGGCGAATCGCTCGGCATCGCCGGCGAGTCGGGCAGCGGGAAGAGCACGCTGTTGCGGGCCGCGATGGGGCTGCTGGGGCGCGGCGGCAGGGTTTGCGCGGGTCGCATCCTTTTCCGTGGCGCCGACCTGGCGGATATGTCCGCCGAGGAGCTTCGCCGGCTGCGCGGGGTGGAAGTGGGCATGGTGTTCCAGGATTGCCTTGCCTCGTTTGCCCCCACGCGCACGCTGCGCAGCCAGCTGGGCGAGGCGCTTGCCGCCCACAACCGTTGCCTTCCGGGATGGGAGGGCCGCGCGGCCGAGCTGCTTGCGCGCCTTGGCATCGCCGAGCCCGAACGGGTGCTGGACAGCTATCCCTTCCAGCTTTCGGGTGGGATGGGCCAGCGTGCCGGCATCGCCTTCGCGCTGATGCTGGAGCCCAGCGTGCTCCTTGCCGACGAGCCCACCAGCGCGCTCGATGCAGTGTCGCAGAAGATGGTGGTGGAAGAACTGGCTGGCCTTTGCCGTAGTCGGGGAACGTCCTTGGTGGTGGTGTCCCACAACATGGCGGTGATAAAGCGCCTGGCAGGCAAGGTGCTCATTTTGAAGGAAGGAGCCGTTGTGGAGTCGGGTGCAACGGATGCGGTGTTCAGCGCACCTTCGCACGCCTACACACGCGAGCTTCTTGCTGCGGTTCCTTCCCTTGAAGGGGGTGCAGGCCTATGAGCGCGCCGTCGGTGAGCCCCAATGTGCTGGATCTGCGCGAAGTGTCGAAGTGCTTCACGGATTCCTCCGGCGCCAAGAAAGAGGCCCTTCGCGAAGTCTCGCTTGCGGTAGCGCCGGGCGAATGCGTGGGCTTGGTGGGCGAGTCGGGCAGCGGCAAGAGCACGCTGGCTAACATCGCGCTGCGCCTTACGGACCCCACGTCCGGTTCGGTCTTCCTTGGGGGTGAAGACATCACCCATCTGAAGGGCAGGCAGTTGCGGGGCGCGTACCGAAGCATGCAGGCGGTGTTCCAGAACCCCGCCGACTCGTTCAACCCGCGCCGGCGCCTGGGCTTGAGCATGGCGGAAGGCCTGCTGAATGCCGGGATGGGCAAGGCCGAAGCGCTTGCCCGGGTGGCAGGGCTCATGGCCCGTTGCGGCTTGGGAGAGGGGATTGCCCAGCGCTTCCCCGGCCAGGTGAGCGGTGGGCAGCTGCAGCGCGCCGCCCTGGTCCGTGCCCTGGCGGTGAACCCGAGCCTGCTGGTGTGCGACGAGGCCACCAGTGCGCTCGATGCCACTACCCAAAGCCAGATTGTGGAGCTTATCCGATCCTTGGGCGAAGAGCGCAACATGGCGGTGCTGTTCATATGCCACGACATCGCGCTGGTGGCGGGCCTGTGCAGCCGCGTTGTGGTGCTGCGCAATGGCACAGTGGAAGAGGAAGGCCCTGTTGAGCAGGTTGTTCGCAACCCCCGCTCCGACTACGCGAAGCTCTTGATCGGCTCGGTGATGGGCGTCTGAGTTCCGATCCCATGCTGTTGCTCAAAATACGTGACGCCGTGTTGCTTACATAACGCCGCGAGAGTAGTATGCTTGCGTCAGGTTGCGGGGTAAGGGAGCGTTTCAGGTGGCTGCGGCAGGTGCGAAGAAATCGAACAGCATGGATATGCTGCATGGCCCCCTGGCCGGCAAGATCATCCTGTTCTCCATCCCGCTTGCCATCACCAGCATCCTTCAGCAGCTGCTCAATTCCACCGACGCCATGTTTGCCGGCCAATGGCTGGGCAGCGCCGCGCTTGCGGCCGTTGGCGGCGTTGCGCCCATCATCAGCCTGTTCGTCGCGCTGTTCGTGGGGCTTTCCGTTGGTGTGAATGTGGTCATCGCCGTGCATATCGGCCATGGGGATATCGGGAAGATCCGCGGGGCGGTGCAGACCACGGCCATCGCCGCGGTGGCCTGCTCGCTTGTGCTGGCAATCGCCGGCGTTGCCCTAACCGACTTGATCCTCACCTTGGTGAACATGCCGGCGGAAGCCTGGCAGGACGGCGCCCAGTACCTGCACGTGTACTTCGTGGGCATCGTGTTCCTGGTGGTGTACAACTTCGGTTCCGCGGTTCTGCGTGCCAAGGGCGATACGCGCCGCCCGCTGTACGCCCTGGCTGCTGCCGCGGCCCTGAACATCGTGTTCGACTACGTGGCGGTAGCTGTGCTGGACATGGGCGTGTTCGGCATCGCCGCAGGCACGGTGGTCGCCGATGCCGTGTGCGCCGCCATCATCGTGGCGTTCCTGCTTACTGAAGAAGAGGATTACCGCCTGGTGCTGCGCGGGGCCCGCATCGTCGGCGCCGACCTCAGAACCATGGTGCACATCGGCTTTCCGGCGGCACTTCAAGGCGCGGTGTTCGCCCTTTCCAACATCATCATCCAGGGCGAGATCAACATGTTCGGCTCGGACGCCACCGCCGGATCTTCCGCCGCGATGAACTTCGAGTTCTACACGTACTTCTTCGTGAACGCCTTCAGCCAGGCAGCGGTTACCTTCATCGGGCAGAACTATGCGGCGCGCAACCTTGAGCGCTGCGACAAGGTTATGCGCTTCTGCATGGCTGCTGCCTTCGTTTCCACCCTTGCCCTGAGCCTGCTGTTCACGTTGGGCGGTGATTGGGGTCTGGCGATTTTCACCACCGAGGCCGGCGCGCTTACCTACGGCTACAGCAGGCTGTGGCATGTTGAGCTGCTGGAGTTCATGCCGTGCTCGTACGAGATAACGGCCAGCGGCATGCGCGGCATGGGATGGTCGGTGCTGCCTACCGTGGTGGTGATCGTCGGGTCGTGCCTGCTGCGCATCGTCTACGTGTTCACCCTGTACCCGTTTATCGCCTCGTTCGAGAACCTGATGCTCATCTATCCGGTTACCTGGGTGGTTACCGGCACCACCATGATCGTGCTGTTCTTCTACGTGCGAAAGCGCGCCTTCGCGAAGCCAGGGGTGTAGCGGCGGCCCGGCCGCTCGGGCATCGTCGTTGCCTGCGCTGGGCCTGTTGTGTGGCTCCTGCTGTGCGAAACGCCGCCGCCCCGTTCCTCGCCCAACTAAGCAGGCCGCGTTGGGGCCTGCTCGCGGTTTTGGCTGTGCGAAACGCCGCCGCCCCATTCCTCGCCAAACTAGGCAGGCCGCGCCGCCTTGGGCTTCACGCTCATGAGCGCGATCGAGGCGATGACCAGCGCTATTCCCAGAAGGGCCGCCGGGCTCAGCGTCTCGCCGAAGAACGCAACGCTTACGGCCGCGGTGGCTACCATCTCCACCGAGGCGATTACCGGCACCTTGCTGGTCTCGCGCATCTTCAGCACGCCCTTGTAGTACAGCAGGTACGCAAACGAGGTGGGTATCAGCGCCAGCAGGAAGCCGTATCCCAGAACCGGAAGGTTGAAGGCCTGGGCGTCCTGCCAGGGGCAGAACAGCAGCCCCACGGTGATGAACGCGAACAGGAAGCTGTACGTGCTTATGACGTAGGAATTCGCTCCGCCGCCTGCCATGCGGCTGATGATTGCCGCCATGCCGTAGGTGAACCCCGATGCCACGCCGCAGGCGATGCCCAGAAGCGAAACGCTTGCCAGGTCAAGCTGCCCGCCGGTTGCCGCGAGCGAGGCGCCCACGATGTTCACCGCCAGCGCCAAGACCTTCAGCAGGCTTACGCCCTCGCGGAACAGCAGCACGGAAGCGATGGTGGTGAAGAGGGGCGCGGTGTTCAGCAGGACGGCGCTTACCGCTATGCCCGCATTGGCGATGGCCATGGTGTACACCATGTTGTACAGGCCGTTGGAAACGGCGCCCAGCACGATGCAGGCAACCAGCGTCTTGGCATCTACCTTGAACGAGCGGATGCCGTACTTCGCCACGGTGATCGCCGCCATGATAAGAAGGGCGAACCCCATGCGGATGAAGCTGGTGGCAGCGGCGGTCGACCCGTTTATCTCCATCAGCTTCACCAACGGCCCTACCAGGCCCCATAGTACGCCTGCAACGAATATCTGCAGGATGGCGGTGGTGTCGTTGCCCAGCTTGCGCATCGGTGGCGTGCCCTTCCTTCCTCGTAGAACGCCCTAGTTGGAAGATTCTATCCCTCCGCGCAGGCTTGCGGGGCGCGAATCGGGCTGGGGCCGGCTCGGCTGTTCCGGGGCCTGCGTGCTGGTTGTCGGCGCTGGGGATGAGTGAATCGCCGGAACCGATGCAGGCGCGTCAGAACTCCTTCTTCGAACGCGCCTTTGCATGGAGCATGGTATTCGAGGTGCCTTGCGCTCCTTTGCGCGAAGCGTGCGTGCAGGCCAACCCGAACGAGCCCTTGTCCGGAGCAACGTACGAAGCCGCTCTGCGCCTTCGCCTTCGGCGGTATGATGAGGGGCAACGTCTCACTCACGAAAGGAACTTGCCGTGATCATCGATTTCAATGCGCTCGAGGAACAGGAGAACCCCAACTTCAAGGGAGGCGAGGGCTCGGTTTCGGCGGCCGCCCACGTCGATGCGAACAACCGCATCATGCGCGCTACCGTGCATCCCCATTCCTCCATCGGCTGGCATCAGCATGCCAAGAACTCCGAGGTCATCTATGTGCTTTCCGGCGCGGGCAAGGTCGTAGTCGAGGGCGGCGAAGAGCCCCTGACCCCGGGCACCTGCCATTACTGCCCGGCCGGCGCCTACCATTCCGTGGTCAACGACGGCGAGGAAGACCTGGTGGTGTTCGCGGTAGTGCCCGAGCACGCCGCGCTTTCCTAGCGGCAGCGCGCCACCAGCTTGCGGTACACGTGCTCCACCATCCAAGGTTCGGTGGAGGCGCGAAGGGCCTCTTCGAAGGTCATCCACTTCACGCCTGAGTTCTCGTCGGGCGCGATGCGGATGGCCTGGCCGGCGCTTGCCTCGAAGAGGTATGTGGCGTTCAGGTGCAGGTGCGAGGGCACGTAGGCCCCGCGCTTCCAATGCCCGTCCACGGTGAGTATCTCGCAGGAGAGCAGACCCGCTGCGGCAAGGTTCGCCGTTTCGATGCCGGTTTCCTCGTGCAGCTCGCGTTCTGCCACGAGGGACAGGTCGCGCTCCCCGTCGGCGTGCCCGCCTACCCACGACCAGGAATCGTAGACGTTGTGGTACACCATCAGCGTTTCGGTGCGCTCGGGGTTCACCGTCCAGGCCGATGCCGTGAAGTGGGCGGGCCATTGCCTTCCGTAGCATTCGGCCTTGCGCGCGGCGTCTATCATGAGCTGCCGGTCTGCGGCCTCTTCTTCGTTTTGCGGGGTGAAGGCAAGTAGGTCTTCCAGGATGGTGCTCATGGGCGTCCTTTGTTCGGGGTGGTGCGCCGAAGCCCGCGCTTGCTTGGAGCTGGCTGGGCAACCAGGCAAGATGGGTTGGGCGGCGTGTGGGTTCATGGTAGCGCAGAAAAGTTGAAAAAGGGGCTTGCGCCCCCCGCTCCATTGCGTATAATACTTTCTTGCGCGCGGACGTGGCTCAGCTGGTAGAGCATAACCTTGCCAAGGTTGGGGTCGCGGGTTCGAATCCCGTCGTCCGCTCCATTTGATCATAGAAGCCGGTCGGATGAAATCGTCTGGCCGGCTTTTTTAGATCGGCGACGTGGCCAAGTGGTAAGGCAGAGGCCTGCAAAGCCTTTACCCCCGGTTCGAATCCGGGCGTCGCCTCCAAAGCGCTTCCGCAGCCCAGGGCACAAGCTCTGGGCTGCTTTCGTTTCCGACGCCCTGGCGCTCGCCCTGGCGATATCCGTCCTGTGCCGTAGATCCCACGGCCCCCGCCGTCCCGCTTTACACCGCAACTCCGACAGCTCCCGCCACCCCACCCTCAATCCGCCCTGTACCGCATCCCCACGGCTCCCGCCGCTCCGCGCTGGCGAAATCCTCCCTGTGCCGTAGCCCCACGGCATCCGCCATCCCGCCCTGGTGCGTTCGCCGACCTGGTCACGCCCCTGCGTCGCGCCCCACCCATGGCCCCCACCGTCCTGCGCTGGCGAAATCCTCCTATAATGCGCGCTCGCGCAGGAAAACGACCCCTGCTTGGCGAGATACGACTACTTTGCGCGCCACGACAGCGATATCTCGCCACTCAGCGTACAAAGTAGGCGTATCTTGCCGGCTTCGGCTGTCGCAGTGCGCATTATGGGGATATTTCGCCAGCTAAGGCCCTGTTTCCTGCGCGAGCGCGCAAAGTAGCGGTTTTTCGCCAGCACGGGGTGCACCCGCTCCATGCGTGCCATAGCGCATCCTCTCGAATGTGCCGTCGCAGCGGTTCGGGCCTTGAATTTTGCGGTACGCCCTCCGAATGCGCTATGGCGCATCCGCCCCGAATACGCCGTCGCAGGGGTCCGGACCTTGCGCTTTGCGGTAGGCCCCGAAGGCGCCGGTGCGCATCCCAATCGAGCGTCGCACCCCCGCGAACCGCGCTTCCGCTACAATGGCAAGGAAAACGAGGGGAAGGGGTCTGCGCATGGCGCAAGATAGGGAAGACAACGAACAGCAGCCCGGGGAAAAGCCCGCTGCTGCCCAGAGCATTTCCGAAGGTGTGGCCGCTGCCCGTGCAGAGATGCAGCGCCGCGCAGAGATGAAGTCGGGCGTGAAGAAGCCCCAGGCGAAAACAGGCACGGGCGTTCCCGGCGGGCAGTCGCTCAAGGCGTTCCTGCTGAAGGCAGTGATCTCGCTGGTGGTGCTGGTGTGCATCGGCTATTTCCTGGTGTCCTCCCTTGCCGGCACGCTGAACCTTGCGGTGAACACGAACAACCCCGACCTGAAGGGCCGTGCGGTAACCGTTTCCATCTACAACGGCGACGTCTCGTCCCTGCTCTCCGACAACGACCCTTCCAACGATCCGGAACCGGCCGAAACGCACAACTGCACCATCGGCCAGCGCACTACGTTCAACCTGCACGATTTCGGCGCGCACACGCTTTGGGCGAAGCTTTCCGACGGCAACACCCAAGACGGCGTGTGCCAGCCCTATGTGGTAACCGCCTGGGGATTGGACATCGGCACGCAGCTCTGGTTCGACTAGGTTGCCCGCAGCCTGCCTGCCTTTGCGGTAATGCCCACAGCCCGGCCACGGCCGTGCGCAACCCGCACCCTCGCGCGCAAGCGCCACCGCCTTTCGTGCGCGAACCTGATTCCGTTTGCGGGATGTAATGTAGCGTCGCTTCGGCTTCGTGGTACTATGGCAGCACCCTGTGGGGGAGTAGTTGGCACGGCGAAGGCCGTGTGACCCGTCAACAATCCTGGCTGAAACGAGCCTGGCGTGTCTTAAACGATGAGACTCACGGTGTGGAAGCAAGCCCGCTTCCCGCCGTGGGTCTTTTTTATGGGCGGGTACGGAAGAAAGGCAAAGCACTCAATGGATCTCTCGATTTTCGCAACGCCCGAAGCGTGGATCAGCCTGGTAACCCTGATGTTCCTGGAGATCATCCTGGGCGTGGACAATCTGGTGTTCATCATCCTTACCACCGACCGCCTGCCTGCCGAAAAGCAGCATCTGGGCCGCAAGCTGGGCTTGCTCGCCGCGCTCGTCTCGCGCTGCATCTTCCTGTGCTTCGCCTCGTTCCTGGTGCATATGACCGACAAGCTGTTCTACGTCCCCGGCATCTTCATCGGCGGCGAGCAGCTGGGCTTTTCCGTCCGCGACTTGATATTGCTGCTGGGCGGCCTGTACCTTATCTACAAGGGCGTATCCGAGCTTCGCGACGTGCTGAACCTTACCGAGGAGAAGGAAAGCCAGGGCGATGCAGACGCCCCGCGCAAGACCATCGGCTTCGGCGGCGCCATCGCCACCATCATGGTCATGGACGTCGTGTTCTCCATCGACTCGGTTATCACCGCGGTCGGCCTGGCGAACCACCTCATCGTCATGATCATCGCGGTTATGGCCGCGGTCATCCTTATGATGGTGTTCATCGACGCCATCTCCGACTTCATCAACGCCCACACCGAGATGACCATCTTGGCGCTGGTGTTCATCGCGGTCATCGGCGTTCTGCTGGTGCTCGACGGCCTGGGCATCAACTCCGGCATCGAGGTCATGGACATGCACGCCGAGAAGCTGATGGTGTACTTCGCCATGGTGTTCGCGGTGGTGCTTGAGCTTCTGCAGATGCGCTACAACTCCAACTACCGCGAATGGACCGCGCAGAAGAACCTGGAGATGATCCGCGCGAAGGGCTTCGAGCCGCAGAACGCCGACACGCTTCAGCTTGCCACCGCGCTCATGGAAGCGCAGCAGCTCAAGGAAGGCGCGTCGAAGGAAGCTGCGGAAAAGGCAGCGAAAGAATAGCGGCCTATTCCTCGGGTTGGAAGTGCTTCAGGCACTCGTCGGTTACCACGAAGCGCGTGGCCTTCGGAAGGCAGCGGACGGTGATGGGCGTGGAAACCTGGGAAGGCTCGCCGTCGTACTCCACCAGCATGGCGGGGTCGGCGTCGATGCGCACCTCCCTGCCGCGGTACAGCTTCAGGCCGCCCACCTTCTTCGCCAGCGCGCCGGTGTGGTCGAACACCTTCGCCAGCGCGGTGGGGATGAGCTGGATGGCGTTTTCCGTCTTCAGGATGATGATGTCCAGCAGGCCATCGCGCGGAAGGTTCTGGTCGCTCACCATCAGGTCGAACTGCATCTTCGAGAAGTTCGCCAGCACTACGCCGATGCCCGATTCGTGCACTTCCTGCCCATCGATGGTAAGGGTGAAGTCGGAAACCTGCGGCGTGGGGTTGGAAAACGCCGCCTCGAAGTACGCCATGTCGCCCAGCAGGTGCTTGTGGCCGGTGGCGTTGCGCATGATCAGCTCATCGTAGCCGCAGCCGGCCATAACGGTGAAGCCGAAGGTCTTGCCGTCGGCGGACTCGATTTCGCCCATGTCGAAGTCGAGCGTGATGGCCTCGTCCACCACCTTGCACAGGGCGTGGCTCTCGTTCGGCTCGAAAAGGTTCAGCGCCAAGAGGTTCGCCGTGCCGGCGGGGAAGGGCAGGATGGGGATGCCCGTGTTGCGCAGCTCGTAGGCAACGCTTGCGATGGTGCCGTCGCCGCCGCTGGCGATGACGAAATCGAAGTCGGCGGCATCGGCCAGCAGCTCGGAAAGGTCGGTGTTGCTGCCCAGAATGCGCATGGTTACCGAATCGCCCTCTTCGGCGTAGCTTCGCACGAAGTCGTAGACGGCCCCGTTGCGCAGGCCGGAGCGTAGATTATGTATGACGAGAACTTTCAACGGCACCCCTTTTGTTACCCTGTCAATGGTACATGAAATGCCCGCCGTTGGAACGCGCCCATCGCTTGACCCGCGTCCCCGGCGCCGCTGTTCAATAAATTGACATGAAGGATCGTACATGCTCGTCGAAACCGACGCTAAGCTACGGGATTTCCTGGCGCGCTGCTCGGAAAGCCCCTATATGGCAATCGATACGGAGTTCCTGCGCGAGAAAACCTATTACGCCAAGCTCTGCCTGGTGCAGGTGGCCATAGAAGGCGAAGTGGCCATCATCGACCCGCTGGGCATCCGCGACCTTTCCGTGATGGCCCCCGTGCTCACCGACGAGCGCATCGTGAAGATCTTCCACGCCTCTTCTCAGGACATCGAGATCCTGTACCACGAAACGGGCGTGGTTCCCAAGCCCGTGTTCGACACGCAGGTGGCCGCAGCCATCTTAGGGAAGAGCCAGCAGGCCTCCTACGCTTCGCTGGTGCAGTCGTTCTGCCACGTTACCCTGCCGAAGAAGGACTCGTTCACCGATTGGAGCCGGCGCCCGCTTTCCGCTTCGCAGGTGGAATACGCCGCAGACGACGTGAACTACCTGCCGCGCATCTATTCGTCCATGATGCGCATGCTGGAGGAAAAGAACCGCCTGAGCTGGCTCGACGATGCGTTCGAAGAGATCTCGAACCCCAAGAAGTACGAGGTGGACCCGCGCACGCGCTACCGCAAGCTCAAGCGCGTGAACCAGCTAACCGCCCGTCAGCTTTCCGCCGCCCGCGAGTTCGCCGCCTGGCGCGAAGAGCGCGCGCAGCACGCCAACATCCCGCGCAAATGGGTGGTCTCCGACGAGCAGATCGTGGAGGCCTGCCGCCGCGAGGCCCGCTCGCTCGACGAGCTGTACATGGTGCGCGGCATGCGCGAGGCCCTTCGCCCGGCGGAGGCGCGCATTGCCCTGAAGTGCATCAAGCGCGGCCTTGATTGCCCGGCCGAAGACCTTCCGGTAGTTCAGGGCCACGGCAAGAACGAGGCTAACGTCGACGTTGCGGTGGACCTGATGAACGCCATCGTGCACCTTCGCTCGAAGCAGAACGGCATCGCGGCGCAGACGCTTGCCCCGCAGAACGAGCTCATGAAGCTGGCCCGCGGCCACGTGGAAGACTGCGAGCTTCTGCAGGGCTGGCGCTACCGCGTGGTGGGCAAGGAGCTTTCCGAGCTCTTGGAGGGCCGCTACTCATTACGCCTTGATGACGGAAACCTGGTTATCGAAGGCCACGGGCAGGGCGAAGCCTAGCTGCCTGTATCCTGTAGTCCAGCAAACGATTCCATAAGGAGAACAACCCCCATGATGACCTATATCCTCCTGATCGTCGTAACCATGGCTATCGGCGGCGGCGCCCAGTGGTACGTGAACCATCAGATAAAGAAGTACTCGCACGTCCCCAACACCAGCCGCATGACCGGCCAGCAGGTTGCCGAGGGCATGCTGCACTACTACGGCATCTACGACGTGCCGGTGCGCATGGGCGGCCACGACCAGAACTTCTTCAACCCGAAGGACAACTCCATCACGCTCGACCCCAACTCGTTCAACGGCACCTCCATCACGGCGACGGCCACCGCTTGCCACGAGGTTGGCCATGCCTGCCAGTACGCGCAGGGCTACGTTCCCATGAAGATCCGCGGCGCCATGGTGCCGGCGGTGAACTTCGTGTCCAACGCCTGGGTCTTCCTGCTGATGATCGGCATCCTCATGAACCTTGCCGGCCTGGTGCAGCTCGCCATCATCTTCTACGCCGTTGCGGTTCTGTTCCAGATCGTCACGCTGCCCGTGGAGTTCGACGCCAGCCACCGCGCCATGACCTACATGGCCACCACCGGCATCCCCGGCGGCGAGCAGGCGGGCGCCTGGAACGTGCTTCGCGCCTGCGCCCTTACCTATGTGGCTGCCGCGCTCATCTCCGTGCTCCAGCTGGTGTACCTGCTTTCCTCCAACCGCCAGGAATAAGCCGTGGCGCGCGATGATGCGCCCTACATGGGCGGCATGAGCCCGCTCGAAGCGCACGTTTCCCAAAGCGATGTGGTGGCTGCGGCCAAGGGTGCTGCTGCGCGTGCGGCGGGTTACCGCGAATCGCTGGCCTTCGGAGTGGAAGCCCCAACGGGCCAGGGCCAGCGCCCCAAGAACGCCAACGGGCAGGACCTGCTCACGGTTACCGAGGTAACCAACATCGCCAACTCCGTTCTGGCCAAGCACACATTCTGCGTGCTGGGCGAGGTGAGCGAGCTCTCCAACAAGCCCGGCTACAAGGCGGTGTACTTCACGGTGAAGGACGAAGGCGCCGTGATGGACTGCAAGATGTGGCGCAACCGCTACAACGCCAGCGCCGTAGAGCTCTTCATTGGCGCGAAGGTGCAGATCACCGGCCGATTCAACGTGTACGCGCGCACGGGGCGCATGAGCTTCGACGTTACCAGCATCGCCCTGGAAGGCGAAGGCGTGCTGCGGCGCAGGGTTGCCCAGCTTGCCCAGAAGCTGAAGGCGGAAGGGCTCATGGATTCCTCGCGCAAGCGCCCGTTGCCCGCCATGCCGCTTACGGTGGGCATCATCACCTCGCCGCGCGGCGCGGTGGTGCACGACGCCCTGCGCACCTTCCGCCGGCGCTTCCCCTTGGCGCACGTCGTGTTCGCCGGCGTTCCGGTTGAAGGCGCGAATGCCGCGCAGGACCTTATCCGGGCGCTGGACGTGGTGGGCCATTCGGGCGTCGAAGTGGTGCTGCTGATGCGCGGCGGCGGATCGTTCGAGAGCTTCATGCCCTTCAACGACGAGGGCCTGGCGCGCGCCATCGTGGACTGCCCCGTTCCCGTGGTAACGGGCATCGGCCACGAGCCCGACACCTCCATCGCCGACATGGTGGCCGACCATCGTGCTTCCACGCCGACCGACGCCGCCCTTACTGTAAGCCCCGATTCCCAAGAGCTGGCCGAGCAGATCGATGTGCTGTACGGCCGCATGACGCGAACGCTGACGAACCGCCTGAACCGCTCGGTCTCCTACCTGGACCAGGTTTCCTCGCGTCCGCTGTTCAGCGACCCGACCATGCTTTACGCCGCCGATGCCCAGAGCCTGGACGAGTACCAGGGCCGCTTGGAGCGTGTGGCGCAGACCCTGCTGCCTTCCCGCGGCGATAAGCTCTCGAGCTGCGAAGAGCGCCTTGCCCGCGTGGGCAAGGACCTGGCGAAGGCGAACTGCGAGGGGGTGGACGCCCTGGCGCAGCGTCTGCAGGCCGCGCTTCCCCGATCGGTGGAGGTAACCCGTATCGAGGTTTCGCAGCTGGAGGCGCAACTGCGCACCAGCGGTGCGGCGATCCCGACGCGGCCCCTTCATGAGGCGGCCCTTGCGAACGAATCGCTGTTGCGGGTTGGCAAGGGACTGCTGAGCAGGTACTGCTCTGAAGCGGCCGTGGCCACGGCGCGCCTGCACGACCTTTCGCCCTTGGGCACGTTGGAGCGCGGCTGGTCCATCGCGCGCACCGAAGAGGGCACGGTGCTGAAGAGCGTTTCCCAGGTGCACACGGACGACGTGATCCAGGTGCAGTTGAAAGACGGCGCCCTGAACTGCCGCGTCGAGGAAGAAGCGGAATCCGAACTGACCGAACTGCTTTCATTGGAGGATGGCAATGAGTGAAGAAACGAAGATCGCCGAAGTTGAGGGTCTGACGTTCCGTCAGGCCATGACGGAGCTGAGCCAGATCGTGCAGGCGCTTGAGAGCAACACCCTGGAGCTCGAGGAAAGCCTGGTGAAGTACGAGCGCGGCATCGCCTTGCTGCGCTTTCTGAAGGCGAGCCTGAACAACGCCCAGCAGAAGATCGATGTGCTTATGGGCGAGCTGGACACCCCGGTAGACGATGCCGTGGTGGACACCACGCTGCAAAAGGCTTAAACCCAAGTAAGCAAGGAAGCGCACGCCCCGCCCTGCGCCAGAGAAAGGAACCAACCATGGCCGACTGCCTGTTCTGCAACATCATCGAGGGAAGCGTCCCTTCCACCAAGGTCTACGAAGACGACGTGTGCTACGCCTTCGATGACATCGCCCCCGAAGCGCCGGTGCACACCCTCATCGTCCCCAAGAAGCACTACACATCGCTGGGCGATGACGTTCCCGCCGAGCTGCTGGGCGAGCTTCTGGCGCGCGTGCCCAAGATCGCCGAGATCAAGGGCATCTCCGAAAGCGGCTACCGCACGGTGGTGAACACGGGCGCCGACGCCGGCCAGACCGTGTTCCACCTTCATATCCATGTGCTTGGCGGGAAGAAACTGGGCGAGCACATCCTGTAGAAGGCGCGATCTACGCCGTTCATCGGCCGTAGGCGCCCTTTTGGGCTGCCTATGCTGCCGTTCACCAGTCACCGCTTAAACGGCCTGCCCGCACCATGATGATGGCGGTTTTTGCGTACAATGAATTGAGCGATTCTCATGCTCGAGGAGGGATTGACTTGAATATTCTTGTTGTTAACGCGGGGTCTTCGTCTTTGAAGTACCAGCTTGTTGACATCGCCGTCAACAAGGTGCTGGCAAAGGGCCTATGCGAGCGCGTTGGCACGGAACAGTCCCTTCACAAGCACGGCATCGACGACGACGAGTACGTATACAACCTGCCGCTGCCCGACCATACGGCGGCCATGCGCGTGGTGCTCGATGTGCTTTCCACCGGCCCGAAGGCCGTTATCAAGGACATGAGCGAGATCTCGGCGGTGGGGCATCGCATCGTGCACGGCGGCGAGTTCTTCAAGAAGTCGGCGCTCATCACCGAAGACGTCATCTCCAAGATCGACGACTTGGCAGAGCTGGCGCCCCTTCACAACAAGGCGGCGCTGGCCGGCATCAACGCCTGCCGCGAGCTTATGCCCGAAACGCCGATGGTAGCCGTGTTCGACACCTCGTTCTTCCAGACGCTGCCGAAGTACTCCTACATGTATCCCATCCCGTACGAGTACTACGAGAAGTACGGCATCCGCAAGTACGGCTTCCACGGTACCTCGCACCGCTACCTGTGCGAGCGCGCGGCGGCCATCCTGGGCGAAGACCTGAGCGAGATCCGCCTTATCACCTGCCACCTGGGCAACGGCTGCTCCATCACCGCGGTGGACCACGGCGTTCCGGTGGATACCACCATGGGCTTCACGCCGCTCGACGGCCTTATGATGGGCACGCGTTCCGGCGCCATCGACCCGGCCATCGTCACGTTCCTCATGGAGCACGAGGGCTTCACGCCCGAAGAGATGAGCGACGTGCTGAACAAGAAGTCGGGCCTGCTGGGCATTTCCGGCATCAGCAACGACCTGCGCAGCGTGCGGGAGGCCTCCGATGCGGGCGACAAGCGCGCCATCTTGGCCTACGAGATGTACTCCACGCGCGTGAAGAAGTTCATCGGCCAGTCGCTGGCCCTTATGTCGGGCACCGATGCTATCGTGCTCGCCGGCGGCGTGGGTGAGAACTGCGAGAAGATGCGTCGCATGATCTTCGCGGGCTGGCAGCCCCTGGGCATCGTGCTCGATCCGGAGCGCAACAAACAGCGCGGCTTCGAGCGCATCATCTCCTCCGACAAGTCGAAGGTGCCCATCATCGTGGTTCCCACCGACGAGGAGTACATGATCGCGCGCGACACGTATGAGATCGTGCATTCGCGAAGCCAGATCGTTCCCGCTTCGCATTACGCGAAGAAGTTCGACTAGAGCTTCGGCCAACACAGAGACGAAAAGAAGCCCGCATGCGCGGGCTTCTTTGTTGCTGGGGGCTGTTTGGGGCGTGTTGCCGTGTTCCTTCGTTCGGGGCGCCGCCGGGTGCGCCGCCCCGTTCGCTTTCATCTGCCCGAAGGTAGCCGTTCCCCGGCTTGGGCCACGCCCTCCGTTCCCGAAGGCAAAAAACCGCCCGCGCATGGCGGGCGATTCACGGTGGCAGTGATTCCGGCGATGCCGTTTACAGCGTCTGCGCCTGGACGCAGGTGATGGCGATAACGCCCACCACGTCTTCGGCGGTGCAGCCGCGGGAAAGGTCGTTCACCGGAGCGGCAAGGCCCTGAAGGATGGGGCCGTAGGCCTTGGCGTTGGCCAGTCGCTGAACCAGCTTGTAGCCGATGTTGCCAGCATCAAGGTCGGGGAACACCAGCGTGTTCGCCTTGCCGGCAACGGGGGAGCCGGGAGCCTTGGAGGCGCCCACCTCGGGGATGATGGCGGCATCGAGCTGCAGCTCGCCGTCGGCGTTCAGCTCGGGGTAGTTCTCCTTGATGTAGGCCATGGCGTCGCGCACTTTCTGGGCGTCGTCGTTGTTGGCGCTGCCGTAGGAGGAGTGGGACAGCAGCGCGATGCGTGCCTCCTTGCCCAGCAGGCGGTTGAAGCCTTGGCTGGCCAGGCTTGCGATGTGGGCCAGCTTCTCTGCCGTGGGCTGGATCTCAAGCGCGCAGTCGGCGAAGGCGAACACGCCGTTTTCGCCCAGGTCGCAGTTGGGGACCTCCATCAGGAAGATGGAGCTTACCATGGGCGCGCCGGGGGCGGTTTTCAGCACCCTGAGCGCAGGCGAGAGGATCTTCACGGTTGCGCAGCTTGCGCCGCCCACCAGGCCGTCGACCGCGCCGGTCTTGATCATCATGGTGGCGAAGTACACGTTGTCGGTGGTTACCAGCTCACGGGCTTCCTCTTCGGTCATGCCCTTCTTCTTGCGAAGCTCGAACAGGAGGTTCGCGTACTCCTCGGCCTTTTCGGAGGTTGCGGGATCGATGATCTGGGCGCCTTCCAGGTTGTAGCCCTTGGCGTTGATTTCCTCGGGGTTGCCCAGGATAACCAGGTTCGCGATGCCCTGCTTCAGGGTCTCCTCGGCAGCGGCAAGGATGCGGTCGTCGAAGCCTTCGGGAAGAACGATGGTCTTCTTATCGGCTTTCGCGCGAGTGATCATCGAGTCGATGAGCGTGGTCATAAACATTCCTTTCGTGGGTGATGTTTGTCTCGTGCCCCATTCTACCGCTCGTATGCGCTGGCAGGTATAATGTGCCGCTGAGGTAGAACTCTAAGGGTGTGAACGGAAAGGGAAGGTGCAACTGCACATGAAAACGATCTCCTTCGCGGTGCCGTGTTTCAATTCGGCCAACTATATGGAGAAGTGCGTTGACTCCCTATTGCCCTGCGGGGAAGACATCGAGATCATCCTGGTGGACGATGGCTCCACGAAAGACAACACCGCCGAGATCTGCGACAGGTTGGAAGCCGAGCATCCCGGCATCGTCCGCGCCATCCACAAGCCCAACGGCGGCCACGGCTCTGCGGTGAACGCCGGCCTGGCTGCGGCCGAGGGGCTGTACTACAAGGTGGTCGACTCCGACGACTGGATGGACCGCAAGTCCATGGAAACCCTGATGGCCTACCTTCGCCAGCAGAAGGCCAAGGCGGAAGCCGGCGGCGCAAACGATGATGCCACCGACCTGGTTATATCCAACTACGTGTATGAAAAGGTGTTCGAGGGCACGCATACCACCATCCGCTACACCAACGTGTTCCCCACCGATAGGGAATTCGGCTGGTCGGATTGCGGGCACTTCCGTTCCTCGCAGTACCTGCTTATGCACTCGGTGATCTACCGCACCAAGCTGCTGCGCGACATGGGGCTGAAGCTCCCCGAGCACTGCTTCTACGTGGACAACGTGTTCGTGTACGTTCCCCTGCCCAAGGTGCGCACCATCCGCTACTTCGATGTGGACGCGTACCGTTACTTCATCGGCCGCGAAGACCAGTCGGTGAACGAGAAGGTCATGCTTTCGCGCATCGACCAGCAGCTGCGCGTGACGAAGACCATGATCGACGCGGTCGATTTGAACACGGTGGAAAACGAGCGCCTGCGCAAGTACATGCACAACTACCTTTCCATGATGATGTGCATCTGCTCCATCTTCCTGCGCATGGAGAAGACGCCTGAAAACGAGGCTAAGCGCGCCGACATCTGGGCGTACCTGAAGGCCAAGGACGAAAAGCTCTACGGGCAGATCAAGCACACGCTCATCAACTCGTTCACCAACATCCCCTCGTCGGTTGGCAGGCAGGTGGGCCTGACGGGCTACCACCTGGCGCAGAAGATTTTCAAGTTCAATTAAAAGAGCCTCTTCCCATCACGTCCCCCCCCCAGGTCATTCGCCTATGATCATCCGAATGGGCTTTGGAATGGAACAATCTTGGAAGAATCGTTCTAGAGCGGCTTAGGCCATTAAGCTTCCGGGGCCATCGAATAGCCTGGGCCGGCGAATAGCGCGGGTTCGTGGGCGACCCCGGCAACCTAATCCTTGTAATCCTCGGGGTTCTTGGCGCTCGACCCGGTGGTGTCCTGGTACGAGCGAACCTCGTGGCCGAAGCGCACTGCTCCCTCGCCGAAGCGCTTCGCTATGGCATCGCTTGCCTGCAGCAGGCTCTGGCTCTTCCTCGAATCGGCAACAAGCGGGTTCTGCTGTTTTGAGCCTTGTTCCGCGAAGGGGTCGAAGAGCGCTTCCTGCACGGGCTCGTGCTCGAACCCGCTTACGCCCACGCCCACCAGGCGCAGCTTCTCGCCCTCTTCCCATAGCTCGTCGAGCATCTGGTACAGAAGGGGAAGCCAGGACATCTCGTTGGTGCCCAGGTCTGCGCGCTTGCGCTGGCAGGTGCGCACCGAAAGGTCTTCCTTGCGTACCTTCAGGTGCAGAACCGTGCCCTCCATTTCCTTGCGGCGCAGCCGGCGGCCCACCTTGTGCGCCATGGTGGCGATGCGCGCCTGTATCTCTTTGCGGTCGGTAAGGCTTTCGGCGAAGCTCATCTCGTTGGAAACCGATTTCGCCGGCTGACGATCTTCGACAACCGGCGTGTCTATGCCGCGGCAGCGGTCGGCCATCAGCTTCGCGTTCTTGCCGAACACGTTGTGCAGAAGGTCGGGGCTGGCCGCGGCCACGTCGCCTAAGGTGCGCAGATGGAAGGCGGCAAGGCGCCGCTGCGCCACGGGGCCGATTCCGCTCATCTCCTTCACGGGAAGGGGTGCCAGGAACTCCGCCGAATGGCCGGGGTACACCACGGTAAGCCCGCGCGGCTTGTCCTGGTTGGAGGCGATCTTCGCCACGGCTTTCGATTCGCCCAGGCCGATGGAGCACGTGATGCCCAGCTTCGCCACGCGGCGTTGGATGCGGCGCGCCACTTCCACGGGGTGGGTGCGGTTGGCGCGGGTAGGGGAAACGTCCAAAAACGCCTCGTCGATGCTCACCTGCATCAGGTGGGGCGATTCGTCGAGCAGGATGCCCATCACCTTCGCCGACATCTCGCGGTAGCGGTGGAAGTTGCCCCCGGTCCAGATTGCCTGCGGGCACAGCCGCGCCGCCATGGAAGAGGGCATGGCGGAATGCACGCCGAACTTGCGCGCCTCGTACGAGCAGGTGGAAACCACCCCGCGCCGTTCGGGGCTGCCGCCCACGATAACGGGCTTGCCGCGCCATTCGGGATGGTCAAGCTGTTCCACCGAGGCGAAGAACGCATCCAGATCCATGAGGATTATGGCGGTGCCGTTCCAGGGCAATAGTGCCTGGTTTTCAGGGGTTATACCATCGGTGGTATGTGCGGGAATCGATTTCACGCTAACAGTCTAACATCGCCATCGGGCGCCGTTCGTTGTGATAGGGTGGGTGTCCCAGGCCCGACGTATGCCTGGGTTTTCTGTCTGCTAGAAGGATCGAAGCGTTCTGAAGTGAAGCCATTTGATGTCATAGCCAATGCGGTGAACGAGGCGCCGGTTGCATCGTCGCGCGAGGCAACGCTGCCCTACGACATCCGTGCCGAGATCGACTGGGTGGACTTCTCGTGCGTTGCCAACCCGCTTGGCACGCCGGAGCGCATCAAGGGCGCCATCGCCAAGGCCATCGCCGAGGGCGACCTATCGTTCTTGCCCGACGGCAAGGGCGAACATCTTGCCCGCGTTATGGGCCGCTACTTCGAGATCCCCGAGGCCTGCTTCATGGCCGGCACCAGCGTAACCGCGCTGATTGGTGCCATTGCCCAGGCGTATCGGCCCTGCAACGTGGGCGTTCCCACGCCGGCGCCAACCGGGTACTTCCTGGCGGTTGCCAACGTGGGGCACAACCCCATCCGGCTCATGAACCCGTACTCGCTTTCGGCGGTGGAGCCGCAGACGGCGTTCAACAACGGCTGCAGCTTCGACGCGGCTGTTCTGGCGAACCCCAGCTTCCCCTGCGCGCGAGTGCTTTCCGAGAAAACGCTGAAGCGCTACCTCGAGGTATGCAATTGGGTTGTTGTGGATGAATCGAACATCAGCCTTACCCTGGGCGGGGAAAGCTTCGTGAACCTGACGCAGAAGCACAAGAACCTGTTCGTGGTGCGTAGCATTTCCAACGAGCTGGGCATGCCGGGCATCCCCATGAGCTATGTGGTGGGAAATGCCCAGGCCATCAAGCATATCCGCCAGTTCTCCGACGGCAGCGAGGTAACGCTGTTCAACGAGGTGGTTGCCCGCGAGTTCCCGCATATCGAAGAGTACCTGGAGGAAACGGAGCGCGTGCTGGAATCGGAGATTCCCTGGATGCAGTGCATGCTCAGCCTAACGCCGGGCATCAAGGTGTTCCCCTCGGAGGCCAACTTCGTTATGTGCTCGCTGGAAGAGCGCGCTGCGCGCGATTTCGGCATTGCGAGTGCGTCCGACCTGATCGTGCGCCTGCAGAAGGCGGGCTTCACCCTGCGCGACCTTACCGGCGTTCCCGGCATCGAGGGCAAGCGCTACTTCCTGGTTGCCATCCGCTCGCACGCGGAAAACGAGAAGCTGGTAAACGCCCTGCGCGACATCATCAACGAAGGGTAAGGCGGTCGATAGGCGCCAGGCGCCGTAGTGTCGGGTTGCGCCTGAGCCTTGCTGCTGCGGGGCCGGTCGTTACCAACAGGTAAAAACATTTTTCGTTGTGCATCGGATTTGGCTCGAGCGATATATTTATGCGGCTAATTTGATTTCGTCGCGATAGAAGGAGCTGTTCCCATGGCGGAAGCGGGAATGAGGGGCCGGGATTATTTCAGCCTGGCATTCGGTAGCATGATCGGTATCGGTTGGGTTGTTTCGGCTCCGCTGTGGATTTCGAACGCTGGCTCTATCGGCGCCATGATAGCTATGGTTGTCACAGCGCTTATCGTGATTCCCGTGGGCTTCGCCTATGCCGAAATGAGCACCTCGGTCCGCATGAAGGGCGGGGAATTCGCCTTCGCGCATACGTTTATCGGGCGCAAGTCGGGCTTTGCGTGCGGTTGGTTCCTTATCTTGGGTTACCTCACCATCTTGCCATGGGTTGCGGTTTCGGTTGCGGCGATGATCGCCTACGTATTCCCCCAGATAGAGACCTTCCCCATGTACACCGTGCTGGGTAGCACCATCTATGCGCCGGAACTCCTTATCGGGCTTGTTATGGTGTGGGGCCTGGCGGCGCTGAACCTTCGCGGCGTTAAGGCATCGAAGGCGTTCCAGAATGTTGCCACGGCGCTTCTGCTTATAACTTTCGTGATTTTCTTCATCGGCTGCTTTGTTTGCGGACGCTTCGAGAACCTGCAGCCCTATTTCGCCGAAGGTAATCCCGTGGCGGGCATTCTTGCGGGCGTTGCGAGCATGCTCTTCTTCATGAACGGCTTCGATACCATTCCCAAGGCTGCCGACGAGGCGGCTCCTGGCATCAACGCGAAGAACATGGCGAAGGCGCTTGTGGGCACTATCTTGCTGGGCAGCGCCATTTACCTGTTCGTAATCTTGTCCGCAAGCCTTGTGATGGTTCCGGGTGAAAGCGTGAACCTTGGCAGCTTGCCGCTGATCAAGGCCTACGAACTGTCTACGGGAACGAAGGTGCTTGCCTACATCATGATCTTCGGCACCATCATGGGCGTGACCACGACGTTCAACGGGTTCCTGCTGGCCGGCAGCAAGCTCGTTGCGTCGTTCGCCCAGGCTGGCTTTATGGGCCGCTCCCTTGGCGAAACCTCGGGCGATGGCATCCCGAAGCGCGCCATCATTGCTTTGGCCGTCCTAGCAACATGCGGCCTGTTCGCCGGCAAGGGGCTGCTCACTCCGCTTATCACCATGGGTGGCATCGCCTTCCTGGTGGCGTGGTTCTTCGTTGCCGTGGGCGTTTTGAGGTTCCGCGATAAGGAACCTGCAACTGCGCGCCCCTTCAAGGTTCCCGGCGGCAAGCCCATGATCTGGGTGGCTATCGTGATCTGCGCCGCGCTTACCCTGATGATGGTTGTGCCCGGCACACTTATATCGCTTGGCGTCGTCGAGAACTCTTTGCTGGCGGCCTGGATCATCATTGGGCTTATAGTCTATTTGGTCTACCGCAAGCAGGAAATCGACATAGAGCGGCTGTAGGCAGCTTCGGTATCGTATCGGCATAGAGAACAGGATTCACATCATGGCAGACAGCAAACCCACCCATTTCGGCGTTCTTGGCTTTCCTTGGGATGGGGGTGCGTCGCTTGGTAGGCCCGGCGCCCGTGATGCTCCGCGCGAAGTGCGCAATGCTTTCGGCTGGTTTAAGGGCCGTATCCAAGACGAGCGGGTCTACCATGTGGAATCCCGCAAGAACTATCGGGTAAACGCCGACGCTATCGTTGACTACGGCGACATCGACATCGTGGCTTACGATGAGCAGCAAACGCTTGCCAACGCCACTGCCTCAACCGAAGAGATCATCAAGGCGGGTGGCTTTCCCTTCATCATCGGCGGCGACCATTCCATCTCGTATCCCATCATCCGGGCGCTTCACGACAGCTGCGAAGGCGAGGTCGGCATTATCCACTTCGATGCCCATTTGGATTTGGTGGACGAGAATCATCTGCAGGGGAAGTATTCTCAGTCGAGCGAGATCCGTCGTGCGCTCGAGCTTGAAAGGGTCAACCCCGAGCATGTGGTGCAGATCGGCCTACGTGGCTTCAACTACCCTTGGTACTGCGAATACTTGAAGGACCTGGGCGTTAAGCAGTACACCGCCTGGGATGTGCAGGAAGGCGACCCCCGCCAGATCGCGGCTGAAACGCTGGCGCAGCTTGCCGACTGCGATAAGATCTACCTGACCTTCGATATCGATGTTCTTGATCCGGCGTTCGCGCCCGGCACGGGCGCAGATGAGCCGTTCGGCCTTACGCCGTATCAATGCCAGGTGATGCTCAACGAGTTCTATCCCCACGTCGATTGCTTCGACATTGCTGAAGTGAACCCGACGTTCGATTTCCACGGCATCACGACGGCTATTGCCGCGCGCATCATGTTCGAATGCTTCATCCACAAGTTCGGGGTTTAGTCCCTGCGGGTTCGATTGTGGCGGAAGCTTCACCTGTGAACGTCGTGGTTGGCTTCATGGGCGAGTACGCCGACGTGTTCGAAGAGCTTGTCAAATAACAATGAAAAAGAGGAGCCGCGGCTCCTCTTTTTACGTCGATGTCCGCTAATCCCTGCTGGTTGCCAGGTAGAACAGGGCTAGGGTGCCGGGGCCGGAATGGGCGCCGATAACCGGGTCGACGTAGTTAACCAGGTACTGCGTTTCGCCGAAGCGCTCGGTGATCAGCTTCTGCAGGTACTCGACGTCTTCCGGGCAGTCGCCGTGGGAGATGCCTATCACCTGCTCGGTCACCGGCGGGTTGGCGGTCTTTTCCATATGGTCCACCAGCGCCTGGATGCTCTTCTTGCGGCCGCGCGCCTTTTCCATGGGGATAAGATGCCCCTCGTCGTCCACATGCAGCACGGGCTTGATCTTCAGCAGCTGGCCGGCGAACGCCGCGGTGCGGGAAACGCGCCCGCCGCGGTACAGGAACATCAGGTCGTCAACCGTGAACCAATGGGCAAGCTTCAGGCGGTTGCTGCGCACCCATTCGGCCACTTCCTGAAGGCTCTTGCCTTCCTGCTTCAGCTTGCAGGCATGGTAGATAAGAAGCCCTTCGCCAAGCGATGCCGCAAACGTGTCAATGCATTCGAAGGTGCGCTCGGGGAAGCGCTCGCGAAGGCCGGTTGCCAGCGTGGCCATGCCCTCGTAGGTTCCCGAAAGCCCGCTGGAAAAGCCCAGGTACAGCACGTCGTTTCCGGATTCGAGAATCTGCGTGAATAGCTCTTCAGAATCTGCCAGGTTGGGCAGGGAAGTGGTGATCACCTTGCCTTCGCGCATCATGGTGTAGAACTGCTTCAGGTCGGTGACCTGCCCTTTCAAGTAGCTTTGGCGCTGCTCGCCGTCCACCATGAAGGTAAGGGGCAGGATCTCCAGGCCGAACTCGTCGATAAGCGCCTCGGAAAGATTGCAGGAGGAATCGGTGACGATCTGGTAGGGCATCGGGTTTCCTTCCTCGAGAAAAAGATGATTTGATCGTCACAAGCGTAGCATACCGAGTATTCAGGGAAATACGGTATCCACCTGCGGTTTGCGGTGGGCATTTTGCGGGACGGTGCTAATCTTCGCTCTTTCGCATGTTTATGTATTCGATTAACTCACTTCGTTTATGGATGTTCACTTTGTCGTAGATGTGGCGGATGTGCGTGTTTACGGTATGGGGCGATATAACCAGCTTATTCGCGATATTGCTGGCGGTGTTGCCGCGGGCGATGAGCTTCAGGATCTCGCCTTCGCGCTCGGATAAGCCGAATTCCTCGATAATCTGGTTGCATACCACGTCCACCTGCGCGGGGGTTGCCGGCGCGCTGATCAGGTCTAGAATCACCCATTCGCGCTTGCTCATGGGGATGAGCGCGATTGCGAGCAGGCAAATAAGACCCAGGCACGTATAGGTTATGGTGTCAGCGGTGCCGAACGATGTCCTTTCGTAGAAGACTGCAAGGGCGTTGCCGCATGCTATGCCTATTCGGGCGCATCCGATGGAAAGGGCGAAAGACACCACCGGAGGGAAGAAGCCTCGTTTTACCAGGATGCCGAAGTACACGATAAGGGAAGTTTCCAATATGCAGGACACGCTCAAGCTCAGCAAGAAGGCAGCAACGTAACATGCCTCGTTTGCCATAAACAGGCACAAGGCCAGAATGGTCAGTACCAAGAACCAGGGGAACAGCTTGAAGATACCCGATTGCTGTTTCAAGTAATGTGTTGCAGCTGATGCCATGAAGAGGCAGGCGCCCATTGTAAGAACGCCAACCACGAACGAGGATTGCTCAAGGGGAAGAGCTTCCCAGGGGATGATCGCCGCCAGGAAGTAGCATGCGGCGCCGGTAAGGAACCCTATGACACACACGATAAGCGCGTTGTCCATGGCTGTTCGCGAGGCTTTCCTGGGAAGAAGGGTGGGGTAGGTCCGCTTTTCCTCTCGGTCGGCCGATATCAAGAGCGCGCCCGATGCAAGTACGAGCGTTGCGGTGAGCACGGGCGTAAGAACGCCCGGCAGCACGATGGCCAGGGCCACGAAGAGCACAAGGCTTCCCGCAAAGGTCATGCCGAAATGCGGCATGGAGAACTGAGCGTGCATGCGAGTGAGGCATTCTCCCCACAGAATGAGCATCAGGCCCTCAAGGCTTCCCGCGATGCAGGCAAGAAGATAGATAGAAGCGTTCTCGGGCAAGATGCCCGGGAGGTATTGAAGGGAAATCGTGCAGAGACCCAGACCTATCGAGATACCGAAAGCAAGCCCTTTCTTGTCCGATAGGTGCGCTTTCCCTTTTATCAACAGTGCCGTTGCGAACATTGTGATTGCGGTTGCCACCATGCTCACCAGCCAGGCTTCGGTGATCTGGTCGTTCAGCAGTTCGGTGCTGAAGAAGGAGTCAGGAACAAACCAGAGCACGTAATGGTAGGTGAGCAAAAGCGAGATGCCCAGGTACTTAAATGATGAGTTCCTGAGTAGATTTCGTACGTAATTGCTGGTGTCTTTGACGTTCCCGCCCCGATTTGCTCCGTGCGTCCCCCCCCTTGGCTTGCGTTGCTCCTACAAGGTCTTCGTCGACGGTTGGCATAGCCCCTCCAAAACACTCCATGTTGATATCCCCATATCAAACGGTGCATCAAGCATAGTGAATACCTCATCACCAGGTATCACTAGTTTCTTGGTATTCGGTTTCGAGGCACTTGATTGCCCCTCATTACTTTTTCTGCAATGAGCCAATCATATCGGTTTTGCGATGAACGTGTTCACGCTTCTTCTAATAATCCAGCTATCGGCAATCCGGTCAACGGTGTGAGCCGATAGCCCAACTGCAAGAACGCATGGGGATGCGATTTGGCTGGGCTGCTTGTTGGAGTTATTGCAAGGAGAAAGGAACCGCAATGGCACTCATGGCTAAAAGCATGGGCGAGGTGACATACAAAGACATCTCATCCGTGCATAAGTGGGCGCTGGTGATCTTGATCTCGATGGGGTCGTCTATCATCTATGCGCCGATGTACCTTAAGAACGTATTCTATGATCCACTGATGCAGGCGCTCGGATGCACCAATGTCGATTTGGGCATGATGGTTTCCGCCTACGGCTTGGCGGCGATGATCTGCTACCTGCCTTCGGGCATCGTTGCTGACAAGTTCCGTATGCGTGTTTTGGCGACCGCAGGTTTCCTTGCCACGGCAGTGCTGGTGTTTATCTACGCCACGCTTCCTTCCGTCGGCGTCTGCCTGGCGCTGTTCGTCGCGATGGGCGTAACCTCCATCTTGGTATGGTGGGGCACGCGCTTCAAGGTTGTGCGCCTGTGCTGCGAAGAAGAAGAGTACGCTTCCAAGATCGGCATCAGCTACTCCATCTATGGTGTTACCGGACTTGTGGTCGGCCTCATAAACGCCGCCATCATCGCCGCGCTCTCCAACAGCCTTGGCGTTGCAGTGGGCGTACAGGCCATGCTTGTCTTCTTGGGCGTTGCCATTGCCGTTCTGGGCATTGCCTCCTACTTCCTGATCCCCGATTTCAAGGGCGAGATCAACAAGGAGGCAAAACTCTTCAGCCTTTCCGAGGCGGTCGAGGCGTTCAAGCATCCCGGCGTCATCTGGGCATGCATCGCTTACTTCTGCGTGTACGCTGTGTACCAGGGCGCAACCTACACCACGCCGTACCTTACCCAGTGCTTTAGCGCAGACGGCAATCTGGTGAACATCGTGGGCCTTATCCGCACCTACGGAATCGGATTGCTGGCCGGCCCGGTGGTCGGCTTCATTGCCACGAAGATCAAGAGCCCCTCAAAGACCATCATCGGCGCATTCATCCTTTCGATGGCGGTTCTTATCGGCTTTATCCTGTTCCCGCAGTCTCCCGAGGGCGTAATCGTCGCTTCCATCCTGGTCGTGATCTTTGGATTCACTACCTATGGCGCCTTTTCCATCGGCTCCTCCCCTCTGTCCGAGGTGAAGATCCCGATGCGCATCTTCGGCACTGCGACGGGAATCCTTTCTGTAGTCGGTTTCATGCCCGACGTGTTCATCCATACCTGGTTCGGCTCCATGATCGATGCTCAGGGCATTGCGGCCTACTCCAGCATCTTCGGTGTTGAGATCGGTCTCGCCATCGTCGGCGTTCTCTGCCTGTTCATGCTCCTTCGCACCGTAAAGAAGCACATGGGCGAGTCCGAGGCTGAAGAAGCGGCCGAAACCGCTGAATAGGCAGTCTCGGCGACTCGTTTGCCCGGGCCGCAAATGACCCGGGCTTTAGGAAAGGGGAAGGCTATGAACAAACTCGACGTTTTGGGCCGTATCAGCCCGCAGATGAAGTCGGTGCTCGACGTTGAGAGCGGGCTTGCCGGCGACGCAAACGACACCAGCGTTGGATTCGAGCAGATGCGCGCCAACTATGTGGAAGGGCGCAGATTCTGGGTGGAAGGCGGCCCCGAGATGTCGGCAAAGGTGGACGCTGGCATCGAAGGCCCCTACGGAACCATCCCGGTTCGCTTCTACTATCCGTCTGCTGCTGCATTCCAGGGCTTTTCCCAGAGCATTCCGAAAACCCCTGCAATCGTTTATGTGCACGGTGGCGGATTCGTCCTGGGAAACCTTGAAACGCACGACCGCATGTGCCGTGTGCTTGCGGAAAAAACCGAGGCGATCGTTGTTGCTGTTGATTATCGTCTGTCACCTGAGGCGAAGTATCCCTCGGCAGTGCATGAGGTTGCAGCGGTGGCCGAACATCTGCATGCGAACGCGGCCCATTACGGGATCGATGGTGAGCGCATGGGTATGGCGGGTGATTCCGGCGGAGCCCATCTGAACCTTGCTGCAACCCTGTACCTTCGTCAGGAAAAGGGCGATGCGCACTATATATTGGCGCTGCTTCTTTATTACGGTTGGTTCGGGCTTAGCGATTCGGCGTCCATGCGCCTGCTTGGCGGTTCTTGGGACGGCCTTGCTGAAGAGGACTGGGAGTTCTACATGGGGCTGTATGCCGATGGAAGCGATTCGTTGAGGAAAGAGCCCTACGCAAACCTTTTCCTGAACGACATGACCCACGACATGCCGGCATGCTACATAGCGGCAGCGGAATACGACCCTCTCAAAGACGATTCGGCGACGCTTGCGGCCATATGCGGGCAGTACGGAACTCCTGTCAAATACGAGGTATTCGAGGGGATGGTCCATGGGTTCCTGCATTACACGAGGGTGCTCGACGAGGCAAATGATGCGCTCGAGCATGGGGCGACGTTCTTCCGTGAGGCTTGTGGGTTGGGCCTGAGGGGTATCGAATAGCGAATTGTCCCGGTATCGCGAACGCGACGGGAATTCAAATGGTCCAAGCGTGCTGGAGAGGATTGCGTGAAGGTGCGTTTGGGCTGGGCAAATTGGAAATCGACGGCAGAGACCGTCGGAAAAAGGAGGACACAATGGATTTCAAGTTGAGCGACGACCAAGAGCTTATCGTTCAGGCCTACAAGGACTACATGGAAAGCGAACCATGGGACCAGTACTTCCTGGAGTGCGACGAGAAGCACGAGTACCCGCTTCGCTGGGTGAAGGGCCTGTGCGATCTTGGCTTCGACCAGATCATGCTTCCGGAAAGCCACGGCGGCGCAGGCCTTGAGCAGCCTTTGGTAACCCTGATGGCGGTCTACGAGGTCCTTGGCCGTTACGGCGGACCAACCTACGTTCTGTATCAGCTTCCCGGCTTCGAAACCATCATCCGCGAGGGCACGCCGGAGCAGATCGATGCCGTGATGGCTTACTTGGGCACAGGCGAGCAGATCTGGAACTCTGCCTGCACCGAGCCCGGCGCCGGTTCCGATGTTTCGAGCTTGACAACCAACTACAAGCGCCGTGACGGCAAGATCTACCTTAACGGCACCAAGACGTTCATCACCTCTTCCAAGGGCGTCAAGTGGCTGGTGATCATGGCGAAGAACGCCGACGACCCCTCTGTGTTCACCGAGTTCATGGTGGATATGTCCAAGCCCGGTATCGAGCTTGGCCCGCTGAATAAGCTTGGCCTTCGCATGGATAGCTGCTGTGAGGTGTACCTGAACGATGTCGAGCTGGATGAATCCGATATCTTCGGCATTGAGGGCAACGGGTTCAACCGCGGTATCGGCGACTTCAACTTCGAGCGTTGGCTGGTTGGCGCTTGCGATTACGGCACGGCTATATGCGCCTACGAAGATGCGCTCAAGCACGCGAACACCCGTGAGGCTTTCGGCAAGACAATCGGCCGCTTCCAGCTTAACCAGCTCAAGGTGACCGAGATGACCATCAAGCTGAACTCCATGAAGAACATGCTCTACGAAGCAGCGTGGAAGGCCGACATGAATGGCGGTCAGCTCGATGCCGGTGAGGCGGCGATGTGCAAGTACTACTGTGCAAACGCTTCCTTCCAGGTGGTTGACGACGCAATGCAGATCATGGGCGGCATCGCGGTTGCCTCCGAGCATCGCATCAACCGCATCTGGCGTGACCTGCGTGTCGATCGCGTATCAGGCGGCACCGACGAGATGATGATCCTCACCACCGCCAAGAATGCGTTGAAGAAGTACCGTCAGTAGTTTTCTCGCGCGAACGCCTTGATGGCATCTTGGCGCTCGCAACGGATCTTTCGCTAAGAGGGGCTCCGTCAAGGAGCCCCGTATCAAGGAGGACAATCATGGCACTGCCAACGGATAAACCGAAATTCGGAACCCTCGACGGGGTCAAAGTCGTTTATGCGGCCGTCGAGCTTGCCTGCCCGAAGGCTTGCGATCTCATGGCCGACTGGGGAGCCGATGTTACTTGGCTGGAGAACACCGGCGCAGGCGATACCATTCGCGATACCGCCTACATCAAGCAGGCAGAGCGCCGCAACCAGCGCTCGGTAGCCCTTAACTACTTCTCAGATGAGGGCAAGGAGATTTTTCTCAAGATGATCAAGGATGCCGACATATTCCTGGAGGCATCGAAGGGCGGCACGTGGGCTCGCAAGGGCATCACGGATGAGGTGCTTTGGGAGATCAACCCCAAGCTGGTTATCGTCCATGTTTCCGGCTTCGGCCAAGAGGGCGACCCGAAGATGGTCAAGCGTGCCGCATACGACCTGACGGTGATGGCTTACTCCGGCATCATCATGCAGAACGGCACCCCCGAGCAGCCTATGCTTCCCGGACCTTACATGGGAGACTACCTGAACACGCTCATGATCGCCGCTTCGTCCCTTTCTGCGCTGTATCGCGCGGAAAAGACCGGCAAGGGCGAGTCCATCGACTTGGCCATGCACGAAACCCTGCTTTCAATCGGTCAGTACTACCTGGTCGATTACCTGAACGAGGGCATTAAGTGGCCTCGTCCCGGTGCGCGTAACCAGAACCTGTGCGGTATCGGCGAGTTCCAATGCAAGGACGGCTTCCTCGGTGTTTGCCTCTACGGTGTGGACCAGAACAAGTACTTCCTGGAGACCATTGGCCTGGGTCACCTTTGGGGTACCGATGATATTCCCGAGGATACTTCCGGCTTGTGGCTCTCCAATCCTCATGCCAATGAGATCCAGAAGGCATTTGAGGAATACTGCCTTGCCCATTCCAAGTATGAGATCGAAAAGGATTTCTCCGACCATCGCATCGCCGCTCAGGTTGTGAATGACATGGAGGATCTGGTCAAGGAAGAGCACCTTGCCCTGCGCAATACCTGGATTGACTGGGAAACCGCTGACGGCGAAACCTTCCACGGCTTGGGTGTGTTCCCGAAGTTCAAGAACAATCCTGGTGAGATTTGGCGCCCGATGCCCCATCAGGGCGAAGACACCGTAGACGTTCTCGCCAAGCTCGGTTACAGCCCTGAGCAGATCGATGGGCTTCTTGCCGCCGGTGTGGTGAAGGCGAGCTAAGACTATTTCGCGAAGCCGCCGATCGATTATCCCCCTCCCTGGTCGGCTGGCTGCTTTATTCCTGCGCCCCTCCTGGGTGTTTCCCAGGAGGGGTTCGAGGGGGTTCCCAGCAAAAGGGCGGATGGGTTACTGGGAGTTGTCCGTCCTTTTGCGGGGAAATGCCAGAGGGCTATTGGGGAGCTGTCTGGGAGATAGAGGGCGTAGAGCCTTCTTACCGTAGCAAGGGGGATGAAGGGCATGACCGATATCGTTGGGGATGAGACGCTTCGCAGCTTATGGCAGACCATGTCAGATCGCTGCGCCGACCGCGATTTCATGGTGTTCGAGAACCGCGAGGGAGGTGTTTTCGAGTACACCTACAAGAAGTTTGATGAAGATGTGAACCGGATTGCCAATGTGTTCCTGTCGCTCGAGGTCGAGAAGGGCGATCATGTTGCTCTCCATCTGCACAGCTCGCCCGAATTCCTTATGTGCCTGTTCGGATTGGCGAAGATCGGTGCGATAGCCGTGCCTATCAACGAGCAGTACCTTGCCGATGAGGCCGAGTATATCCTGGATAGCGCCAAGGTGGTTTGCGCGGTTGTGGAGCCCCTGTATCTTGGCACCTACCGGGAATTGGTACACCGTGGCCGATTGTTCGACAAAGGCATCCTCGTTGCCCGCGCTGGGCAGGATTCGCCGGTGTGCAATGTCGAGTATCCAACGATGCTGCTTGAATCCGCGAAGAAGCCCGAAGGCGGGCAGGCGTACTACGATTTCTGGGGCATGCGCTGTGCTGAGGAGCACGTCCTGCGCGAGGAGCGTCCGCTCCATTCTTCCGACCCGGCGCAAATCATCTTCACTTCCGGTACCACTTCACGTCCCAAGGGAGTGGTGGTTACCCACGCGAACATGATCTTCTCTGGTCTGTACGGTGATTGGGAGGTTTCGCTTCGCGGGTCCGATCGCGTGCTTACCACAATGCCTGCGTGCCATTCCAATTTTCAGCTGGCGGCGCTTATGCCCGTTATTACCGCCGGGGCAACGTTGATCATTGTGGAGAAGTTCTCGGCGCGCCGCTTCTGGAAACAGGTAAGGCGCTATCGCGCAACGGTTCTCCAGATGGTTGCGATGATGCTTCGCACGGTGATGCTGCAAGAGCGCGACCCAGAAGAGCTCGATCATTGTGTGCGGGAGATCCTGTACTTCATCACGGTTTCCAATGAGGAGAAGGAGGCGTTCGAGGAGCGCTTCGGTGTGAGGATCATGAATACCTACGGCTCCACCGAGAGCATTGGCTGGGTTTTGACGGATCCGCCTGTTGGGGAGCGGATGTGGCCATCCGTGGGGCGTGCCGGCTTGGGCTATGAGGTACGCATCGCCGATGGAGACGATAGGGAGCTACCTCATGGGGAAACAGGCGAGATTCAGGTCAAGGGTGTTCGTGGCAGGAGTGTGATGCTCGGGTACTTGAACAATCCCAAGGCGACCGAAGAGGCGTTTACGGCGGATGGGTGGCTGAAAACGGGCGATCAGGGATATCAGGACGAAAGCGGATGGTTCTACTTCGTCGATCGCAAGGCGAACATGGTCAAACGGGCTGGTGAGAACATCTCTACTAGCGAGATCGAGAGGATCCTGGAAGAGCATCCACTTTGTTCGGAGGCTGCCGTTGTCGGTGTGCCGGACCCCATACGCGACATGGCGCTCAAGGCCTTTGTCCTTCCGGTTGCGGGTGCAAGCCTTTCCGAGGGCGAGCTCAAGGAGTATTGCAGCGGTCGTATGGCTTCGTTCAAAGTGCCTACCTATTACGAAGTGGTGTCGGAATTCCCTCGAACCTGCAGCATGAAGATCGAGAAAAAGCTGTTGAAGTAGGTCCGCCCGAGGGGCGATCGCGCCCCTCGTCGTAATGGGGATTGTTTCCCCGGAGGGAAGCGGTGCATCGAGGTTGTGCTGCTGAAGGGGTTGATGGTGATGGGCATGACAGTAAAAAGCCAGACGCAGGCGGTGAGCCCTCCTGCTGCTTCAATCGGTGATAGCTTGGGTGGGACCGCCAAAAGGGCGAAAAGTGCCGCGAAGCGCACAATCGACGATGCGGCTATGACGCCGTTTCTTCGCAAGATCGTGTTCTTCTCGAGCGGCGGGTCGTTCCTGGATGGATACGTGCTGGCGATTGTCGGGGTTGCTTTGAGCCAGATCACCCCTTTGTTTGCCCTGACGGAAGTGTGGTCGGCCCTTATCGGGGCATCGGTGTTCCTGGGTATCTTGATCGGTACCGTTTTGGGTGGCTACCTCGCTGACCGTTTGGGACGCAGGACCATGTTCATCGTCGATGTGATAGCGATTGCGGCGTTTTCCCTGTTCTCGGTTTTCGCAAACGGCCTGCTTGGGCTGGTTATTGCCCGCTTCTTCATAGGGGTGTTCGTTGGGGCGGATTACCCCATCGCAACGTCGATGATCGCGGAGTTCACCCCAACCCGCCACCGCTCGATCTCGATGGGAATGGTGTCGGCTGCTTGGTACTTAGGGGCGACGGTTGCGGCATTCGTCGGCTATGCGCTGTTCTCCTTCGAGGATGGTTGGCGCTGGATGCTGGGCAGCGCAGTCGTTCCCTGCGTGGTCCTTCTTGTCGGAAGAAGGAATATCCCCGAAAGCCCTCTTTGGCTTGAGCGGAATGGTCGATCGGAAGAGGCACGCGATGTGCTTTCGCAGATCTATGGCAACGACGTGGAGTTTGTTGAAGAAGAGGAAGCCAGCAAGATCTCGGTTCGCCAGCTGTTCAGCGGAGGCTACGGGAAGCGCATCGCGTTCTTGGGCGTGCTGACGCTTTGCCAGGTTGTTCCGATGTATGCGATCTACACGTTCGGCCCGCAGATCATGACCGAATTCGGCCTGGGCGCTGGCCAGGAGGCTATCCTGGGGGAAAGCGTTGTGAGCTTGTTTTTCCTGGTGGGCACCTTTCCGGCGATGTTCTGGCTTAACTCGTTCGGTAGGCGAAAGCTGCTGATTGCGTCTCTTGCCTTCATGACGTTGGGGTTGCTGGTCCTGGGTGTTTTCCCTGGCGCCCCTTCGATTGCGGTGATTGCGGCGTTCGGCCTGTACGCGTTTTTCAGCGGCGGGCCGGGAATACTGCAATGGCTGTATCCTAATGAGCTTTTTCCTACATCGGTCAGAGCTTCCGCTGTTGGGGTTTCCATTGCGATTTCCCGTATCGGCACCATCGTGGCAACCTATTGCCTGCCCCTGATGCTTGGCATGGTGGGCGTGGGCCCCACCATGCTTGCCGCGTCCTTTCTTCTTGCGGTCGGCTTGATTCTGTCGGTTCGCATGGCACCGGAAACCAAGGACAAGTCGCTATCCGAAACGGCGGGTCTCTAGCGGATGGAAGTCGTTCGCGCAGCGCTTCTGGATAGGCGTTGGCTACCATATTCTCTTCTCCAAAGGAAAGGCGCCCAAGATGGGCGCCTTTCCTTTGGAGGGTTATGGAGGGTGGTTAGGAAGGGTTTGGATTGGCTTCGGTGGCAAACACCTATCGCCCGATCCAGCGAGGTTCGCGCTTTTCGACGAAAGCAGCGGGACCTTCGATACCGTCTTCGGTCTTTTCCAGGAAGCGATAGGCCGCATCGCAATAGCGCATGGCGTCTTCCTCGGACATCTGGTCTGCAGCATGCACCAGGTACTTCGTCCACTTCAGGGCGAGAGGCGCATTCTTCAGGCACTGCTCGGCGAGCTCGATTGCCTTGTCCATGACCTCTTCGGCAGGAACCACGTAATTGACAAGGCCAAGCTTCTGGGCTTCGTTCGCCTTGATTTTCTTGCCGGTGAGCAGGAGCTCCATGCAGTCCTTGCGGTTGATGTCCCGTGCAAGACGGACAATGCCACCTGTAGAGGCGATGATGCCCAGGCCAACCTCGGTGCAGCCGAATTTTGCACGCTCGGAGGCCACCACCATGTCGCAGGATAGGGCAATTTCCATGCCGCCGCCTGCGGCAGAGCCGTTGCATGCGGCGATGATGGGTTTGGAGCAGGTGCGCGCGGTAAGTCCGCCGAATCCATGCTCGGTGACGGTCTGGCATTCGCCGCCTTCGGAAAGTTCCGAGAGGTCTTCGCCCGCGCAGAATACCTTGCCTGTGCCGGTGACGATGATGGCTCGAACCGCCGGATCCGATTCGGCATTGTTCATGATGTCTTCCATTGCCTTGGAAGTTGCTCCGTTGAGGGCGTTTGCCATATCGGGGCGATTGATGCGGATGATCAGCAAACCATCTTCGCGCAGTTCCGATACCACGGTATCGGTGCCATAGTAATCAGCCATTGTTCCTCCTTCGTTGTATGGCTGCAACGCAAGGCCGATCCCCACTTGTTGCCAAGCTCTGAACCTTACGTCCTTGTCTTCATGGTATTTGCGGGGCTCCCCTAGGGCATCGCAAGGGTTCCATGAGGTGCTGGTTACCCATAATCGGTGTCCTCATTAGTTTTTAAGTAGGGTGTTGATTTGCTGAAACAGCTTGCTGCTTTGGCGAAGTGGTCAATCGGTTAGGAAGCAGGAAGCCCGCATCGGCGGGGACCGTTGCGGGCTTCCTTGGGGAGTTTGCCTCTGGTGCGAGGCTCGTGGGGGAAAGCGGGAAGGGGTATCCGCTTCGTTTGGCTATTTCTTGGCTTCCTTCAGCTCGGTTGCCTCCTGCTGCTTCAGCTCGAACTTCTTGCCGCGGGAGCGGGCGCACATCGAAACGCCGCCGCCTAGGGCAATCAGCGCGATGACGTTGGGCAGAACCATCAGCTGGTTGAACATGTCGGCCAGCTCCCATACCAGGTCGTTGGAGAGCATGCAGCCGGTGAAGATGAAGCACAGGGCGATAATGCTGAACACGGGCACAGCCTTCTTGCCGAACAGGTAGTTCACGTTGATCTTCGCGAACAGGTTCCAGCTCAGGATGGTGCTGAAGGCGAAGAACAGCAGGCAGATGGCCACGAATGCGTTGCCGCCGAACTCGCCGAACACGCTGCCGAAGGCGATCTGGGCCATGTTGGTCTTGTCGATGCCGTCGTAGAGGCCCTGGGCCAGCTGGCCGTCACCGGTGTAGAGCACCGTGATGGTAACCAGTGCGGTGATGGTAACCACTACGAAGGTGTCCACGAACACGGCGACGATTGCCAGAACGCCCTGCTCATGCGGGTTCTTCACGTTGGCCATAGCATGTGCGTGCGGGGTGGAGCCCATGCCTGCCTCGTTGGAGAACAGGCCGCGCTTGGCGCCCTGCGAAAGCGCTGCGATAAGGCCGAAGGTAACGCCGCCGACTTCTGCGTTCGGGTTGAAAGCGAACTGGAAGATCATCGCGAAGGCGTCGCCCACATGCGCGGCGTTGGCGATGAGCACGACGATGCCGCCGAGGAGGTAGACGATGGCCATGAAGGGAACGACCTTCTCGGTTACCGCCGCCAAGCGGGAAACGCCGCCCAGGAAGATGAAGCCGGCGAACATCACGATAAGGATGCCGATCACCCAGGTGGGGATGCCGAATGCGGTGTTCATCGTGGAAGCGATGGAGTTGGACTGGACCATGCAGCCCATGAAGCCGAGCGCCAGGATGATAGCCACGGCGAAGAAGCCGGCCAGGAAGGTGCCGAACTTGCCCTTGAACGCGGTCTTGATGTAGTACACCGGGCCGCCGTGGACGGTGCCGTCCTCATCCACGGTGCGGGTCTTCTGCGCAAGCACGGCCTCTGCGTAGTTGGTGGCCATGCCCAAGAAGGCGATAACCCACATCCAGAAGATGGCGCCCGGGCCGCCGATCAGGATAGCGCCGCAAGCGCCTACGATGTTGCCGGTGCCAACCTGTGCGGCGATTGCGGTGGCAACTGCCTGGAACGAGCTCATTCCGCTTTCATGCTTCCCGCCGTGCAGCGAAAAGCCGCCGAACATGCGCTTCAGGCCTTCACCGAAGCAGCGTATCTGCACGAAGCGCGTGCGGAAGGAGAAGTAAAGGCCGCAGCCGATAAGCAGGATGATCAGCACGTAGTTGGAAAGGTACGTGTTGATGGTTTGGACGATGAGCAAAAGTTCATCCACGTCAGGTAACCTCCTAGGGTCGTTCTCCGAGAAAACCCTAGGGAACCTTCAAATGTGAAAACAAGGGGCGGGGGTACCCGTCTCTGTCCTTTTGCCTGAGAGATTGAGCTTCCATGTGCTCCTGGGAGGGAGCGATTTTGGAGCCTTGCACCGTCGGCATCTCATTTAAGAGATTCTCCAGAGTTTTCTCCACCCTCGGTTCCGCTGCGGGTTCCAAGGGCTTCATCGAATATGTAACGGCGGCTACTATACGCCCCATGTTGGGGTAGTGCAACAAGAAGTTGTCGGAATCGTGGATGAACGGTGTCGAATGTGTTTCGGTCTTGTTTCGGGAAGGCGGTTGTGACTCGCGGCTGTGGCTCGGGATGGGTGCTTTGGCGCCGAATCCCGGCTCGGCGCTGCGGCGGGATGCTCTCTGGGGTTGCGCCACGGCCCGGCACTGCACGGCCTGCCGTTGCGGCATGGCTGCCGGCGCTGCAACGGGATGCTCGTCGCTGTGGCAGGATGCGTTCCAGCGCTGCCCTCGGACTGCCCGAACGCTACAGCAGGCAGAACCCGATACCGCCCCAGGCCAGGGCGAACAGCGCTCCGGCAATCACGTCTTTGGGGAAGTGCACGCCCGATACCACGCGCACCACGGCAAGGCATGCGCCCAGGGCGAACACGGCCCACCCCGCCCACAGAAGCGGGCAGCAGAACAGAAACGCCGTCCCGATGACGAAGACGGAGAACACGTGCCTGCTGGGAAACGATTTCCCCGAAGTGTCCTTCGCGATGATGGGCGGGGTGTCGAACACCTCGTACGGGCGCGGGGCGTTCACTGCCTTGCGCACAACGGTGAGCGCGGCGAACCCGGTTGCGGGAACCAGCAGCGCCTTGGCGAACAGCGGATCGATGGCGCCTGCGGCCAGGGCGTCCATGCCGTTGTGGAGCAGCAGCCACACCAGAAGCGCCGGGTAGGCAAGGTAGATGGCGTAGGTGATGGCCTTGTTCGCGGCGGCAACGCCCTTCGCCAGGGCGGGCTTGCTGCGCAGGGCGCCGGTCATTTTCAGGTACGTGGCTTTGTGCATGGGTTCCTTCAACTCGGGTGCCCCTATTGTACGGTAGCCGCCGCGCTGCTTGAGGGCGCCCGTGCCCATAGGCTACGATGTGCGCAACGAAGGAGGCGCCCGTGGCAAACGCAGAGCAAAGCCAGCTGTTGGGGCTGTTGGAGAAGCTGGAACGCTGCCGTTCGCTCGAATTGAACGAATGGGAACAGCTTATTGCGGGGCGCACGCCTACGCTCGTCCGCGAAGCGGGCGCGCGTGCCCGTGCCCTTTGCGATGCGCGCTACGGCAAGGATGTCTTCACCCGCGGGCTTATCGAGTTCACCAACTACTGCAAGAACGACTGCCTGTACTGCGGCATCAGGCGCAGCAACGCTTGCGCGAACCGCTACCGCCTAAGTGGGAAGCAGATCCTTGAATGCTGTGAACAGGGTTACGACCTGGGGTTCCGCACGTTCGTGCTGCAAGGCGGGGAAGACCCGTACTTCAACGACGAGCGCATGGTGGGTATCGTTTCCGCCATTGCCGAGCGCTACCCCGATTGCGCCATAACCCTTTCCTTGGGCGAGCGCCCGCGGGAATCGTACCAGCGCCTGTTCGAGGCGGGTGCCACGCGCTACCTTCTGCGGCACGAAACGGCCAACGCCGCCCATTACGCAACGCTTCACCCTGAGGGGATGGAGCTGGAGTCGCGCAAGCGCTGCCTGTATGCCCTGCGCGAGATCGGCTTCCAGGTGGGCGCCGGGTTCATGGTGGGCTCGCCCGGCCAAACGGCTCGCTTCCTGGCGGAGGACATGGTGTTCTTGGAGGGGCTGCAGCCGCACATGGTGGGTATCGGTCCGTTCGTCCCGCATAGGGAAACGCTCTTTGCCCAGATGCCGCAGGGGTCGTTGGAGCTTTCCCTGTTCATGCTCTCGTGCCTGCGCCTGATGCTTCCCGATACGCTGCTGCCGGCCACCACGGCCCTGGGCACCATTGCGCCCGATGGCCGCGAGCAGGGGATACTTGCCGGGGCGAACGTGGTTATGCCGAACCTTTCGCCGGTACAGCACCGCAAGGACTACAGCCTGTACGACAACAAGATCTGCACGGGCGAAGAGGCCGCCGAGTGCCGCTGGTGCCTGCATGCCCGCATGGAGTCTATCGGCTACCGCATCGTGGAAAGCCGCGGCGATTCGCTGGTTCCAGTGGTGGGGCGTAAGCCCTGATCGCTTGGCCGGAGCTAGGGGCGTCGGGCGCGGCGGCGCGGCTGGGATTGCCGGGCCCCGACGTCCTCCCGGTTCGGCGGCCCTATTCCTGCAGCCGCTCCACTGCGCAGTCGATGAAGTGGCGCGTTGCCGGCGCGCAGGTTTTGAGCGACGGCACGGATATGCCGAACAGGATGCTCTCTGCCGGTTCGACGGGGACCAGCGCCACGTCGAAGGCGTACTTCTGCACGGCAAGGCTGTTGATGATGGTCATGCCCATGCCCGCCTCGATCATCCCCAAGGTCGCCACGGTTTCGATGGTCTCGTAAGCGATGCTGGGGTTCAGCTTGTGGCGCGCCAGAACGCCCAGGGTGTCCACGTCTTGGCCTTTGCCGGGCATGATGAACGCCTCGCCGCTGCAGTTCTCGATGGGGTAGCTCTCCCGCTTCGCGAAGGGGTGGCCCTTCGGCAGCGCGGCAACCATGGGGTCGCGCGCCAGGGGGATCCAATCGTAGGAAAGCGAAGGCTCGTAGCTCATGAAGCCCAGGTCGACTTCCTTGGTGCCCATCCACTCGTTGATCTCCTGGTGGATGCCCTCCATGATGCGCACCTCGATGGCGGGGTACTCCTCGTGGAACGCCTTGATCACGCCGGGCAGCCAGTGCGCGGCCACGCTGGGGTACGACCCGATGGTTACCTGGCCGGTGGAAAGCCCCTTTATCTCGGAGCCCATCTGCAGCAGGCGGTCTTCCTCCTGCACCGCGGCGCGGGCAACGGGAAGGATGCGCGCGCCTTCCTTGGTGGGGGCAACGCCGTGCGATCCGCGCTCCAGCACGGGGAACCCCAGGTCGCGTTCGAGTGCGCTGATAAGCTGGCTCACGCCCGAGGGGGTGTAGTCCAGCGCTTTGGCGGCGCGGGAAAGGCTTCCCTGGTCGGCGGCCTGGATGAATGCGCGGTAACGTGAGGTGTCCATCGGTCTCCTTTAAGCAATACTTAACACCGCTATAATAGATTAGTGTTTTACTGATTGGAACCGGGGCGGTATAAATATCCCAACACGTTATCGGGAACGGCCGTGGGGCAACACGGGGCTTTCGTGCATGGCCAGCCCGAATAAGGATGATACAGGGTAAGAGCTACGTCATCTGGTTGCGTATCCCCGTCGCTCACGTCAGCGGCGGGGATTTTTGTTTCCCAAGGGCGCGCGCTTCTTTCTTGGGTCTGCCGCGCAAGCTATACTGAATGGCACTGTATCAACCGCTGATTCGACTGCTTTCATAGTAAGGAAGTGTTCCATGGACTGCCGTTCCCTGTACAACCTTTGGTGTGAGAAGGTTTCCGACTCCGAGCTTCAGGCCGATTTGCGCGCAATGGGCGAGCCGGGCAACGAAGAGGCCCTGGAAGATGCCTTCTATCGCGGCCTTGAGTTCGGAACGGCGGGCCTGCGCGGCGTGCTGGGCGCGGGCACCAACCGCATGAACATCCATACGGTGGGGCAGGCCACCCAGGGCGTTGCCGACTACATCAACTCCCAGAAGGGCGAAGGCGAGCCGGGCACCGTTGCCATCTGCTACGACTCGCGCATCAATTCCGAGCTGTTCGCTCACACCGCGGCAAGCGTGCTGGCCGCAAACGGCATTAGGTCCTACGTGTACCCGCGCCTTCAGCCCACGCCGGCGCTTTCCTTCGCAACGCGCTACCTGGGCTGCGCCATCGGCATCAACGTCACGGCAAGCCATAACCCGGCCAAGTACAACGGCTACAAGGTGTACGGCCCCGACGGCTGCCAGATCGCATCGAGCATCGCCGATGCCATCACCGAGGCCATTTCCCAGGTGGATATGTTCGACGACGTGAAAACCATGCCGTTTGAACAGGCCGAAGAGGCCGGTCTTGCCAACTTCATCGGTGAAGACGTTTTGGACGCCTTCCTGGATGCTGTGTACGAGCAGCATATCGAGCAGGAAGAATCCGACTTCCGCGTGGTGTACACCCCGCTGAACGGCACGGGCCTGGAATGCGTCACGCGCATCTTGGAGCGCATCGGCGTGACCGACGTCCATGTGGTGCCCGAACAGGAAAAGCCCGACGGCAATTTCCCCACCTGCCCGTATCCCAACCCCGAGATCCGCGAGGCGCTGGAATGCGGCATCGCCCTGTGCGAGCAGGTGCACCCCGACCTGCTGCTGGCCACCGACCCCGACTGCGACCGTGTGGGCACTGCGGTGAAGAACGGCGACGACTACCAGCTGCTTTCCGGCAACGAGGTAGGCGTTCTGCTGCTCGACTTCATCTGCCGCATGCGCAAGGAAAACGGCACGCTGCCGCAGGCCCCGGTTGCCGTTACCACCATCGTCTCCACTAGCTTGGCCGATGCGATTGCCGCCAAGTATGGCGTCGAGATGCGCCGTGTGCTCACCGGCTTCAAGTACATCGGCGGCGTCATCGCCGAGCTTGAGCGGGCGGGCGCACCCGAGCGCTTCGTGTTCGGCTTCGAGGAAAGCTACGGCTACCTTGCCGGCACCCACGCACGTGACAAGGACGCCGTGGTGGCTTCCATGCTCATCTGCCAGATGGCTCGCTACTACCGCACGCAGGGCAAGAACCTGTACCAGGCTATGCAGGACATCTACCGCGAGTTCGGCTTCCACCACAACCGCACGCTCTCCTTCGCGTTCGAGGGCGCGGCGGGCGCCCGGGCCATGGCGGACATCATGGCCGGCTTCCGCGAAAGCCAGCCTGCGGAAATCGCCGGCTTGAAGGTCTCTGCCTTCCTCGATTACCAGGAAGGTGTCGGCGGCTTGCCTTCCGCCAACGTCCTGCAGTTCGACCTGGAAAACGGCAACAAGGTTATCGTGCGCCCCAGCGGCACCGAGCCGAAGGTGAAGGTGTACTTGTTCACCGTGGGCGCCAGTGCCGAAGAGGCGGTTTCCATCGGCGATGCGCTTGCCAAGCAGATGTCCGGCTACATGGAGTAGGGAGCGCCTGCGTGCCTGAAGAAAAGAAATACTCCCTGATCAGCGTAGACGTAGCTCCCGAAGAAGAGGTGCTGCGCGTCGACGCGTCGGGCGTCCACGAGCAGTCTGCCCCTCGGGGTGAGGGTACGGCATCCGCTGGGTCTGCCCAGGCTGCGGGCGATTCTGCTGCAGCCGGGGACCGCTCGCACGGCGCGGCTGCGTCGGTTCCCGAGCAGCAGGCTGATGGGAAGGCTGTCGGCCATGCTCCCGCAAGCGAAGGGGAAACCGCCGGCCATGCTGCTTCGCCGCGCACAGACTCGCAGGACACCTATCGCGCAACCGACAAAGACCTAGAGGGGCCGGTTCCCATGGCCGGGCTGCAGAAAGCCATCATCGCGGTGGTCGTGGTGTGCCTGGTCGGGTTCGCGGTGTACTTCGGGCTTACCCATTAGGCTTGCGTAGGAAGGCTGAAGGTGCTCGAATCCGCTGAAACCGAAAAGGGCAGGAAGGGCCTGAAATGGCTCATCTTCCTCGTTGCCGTGATGGTGGTTCTTGCCGTGTGCCTGATGGTTGCGTTCGCCTTCAATTCTTCCCGCGAGATGCATTCCTTCGCCGCGCAGGACGACACCGAGGCCATCGAGGCGTCGAAGAGCAGCAAGCCGCAGGTGACCAACGCCTCTACCCAGGTAACCAACCTTATCAGCCTGATGGGGCTGTCCAGCGATGCGGCCGTTGCCAAGATCGGCCACGGCGCCGCCGTGCAGGATGAAGAGCCCATGACGTCGGTCGGGTTCAGCAAAGAGGTAAAGGTGGTGCTCACCGACGAAAAGGGCGATTCCCTTTCCGGAACACCCACCGTGACGCTCGGTCTCGATGCGGACGGCAACGTGGTGGCAGCCTCGTATTCGGCCCCCACCTCGCTTCTTGGCTACGGCAACATCGCCTTCGCCGATGCGGTGCAGAAGTTCCACATCGTCGAGAACATCCTGGGCAAAGCCGGCCTTACCACGGTGACGAAGGGCAGCGTGGAGCTTCCCGCCAAGGAAGAGTATTCCTCGTACGGCCCCGACCGGAAGACGCTCACCAGCGAAACGTACACCTTCAACGGCTCTGCGGAGATGGCCGGCACCGCTTATTCCTGGATCGCCACCCTGGACTACGACTACACGGAGGCCAACAAGAAGGGCGACCTTGCCTACACGGTGAAGAAGATCGCCGTTTCCGTTATGCGCTCATAGGTTCGGCTGCTACTGCGGCCTTTTGCCCTTGGTTCGACTTTCGCCCCGGGCTGGGCTTCCCCTTCAGCGCCTCGGCCTGATCCTTGGCCCTCGACCAAACCACTGTATTCTGTTGCCTGTTGGCAACAAGCCGTTGCTATACTTTGCCCTAGATCATGCCCGCTGTCGCCTCGAGCCGATTGCGCTTGCTTGCGATGCGGATCGGGCTGAAACGGTGTTCTTAGGAGGCGGCAATGAAGCTGGGATTCATCGGATGCGGGAACATGGCGAAGGCCATGATGAAGGGAATCATCAACAGCGGCGCGGTTGCCGCTGCCGATATCTACGGCTCCAATGCGCATGAGGAAAGCGCCCAGGCCGTCGCCGCCGAGCACGGCATCAACGCCGGCACCGACAGCCTGGCCGTTGCCCAGGCCGCCGATATCCTGTTCCTGAGCGTGAAGCCCTATCAGTACGAAGAGGTGATCGCCCAGATCCGCGAGGCTGTTCGCCCCGATCAGGTTGTGGTTACCATCGCGCCGGGCAAGACCATCGCCTGGTTGGAGGAACGCTTCGCCAAGCCCGTCCGCATCGTGCGCACCATGCCGAACACGCCCGCGCTGGTGGGCGAGGGGCTTACCGCCTGCTGCCCGAACAGCCTGGCCACCGACGAGGACGTTGCCTACGTCGAGGGACTGCTGAAGAGCTTCGGTAAAACGGTCCAGCTCAAAGAGAGCCTGGTGGATGCCTGCAGCGCCGTCGGCGGCAGCACCCCGGCCTACGTATATATGTTCATCGAGGCTCTGGCGGATGCCGGCGTTGCCGAGGGGCTTCCGCGCACGCAGGCCTACGAGATCGCGGCGCAGGCGGTCATGGGCTCGGCGAAGATGGTCCTGGAAACCGGCAAGCACCCCGGCGAACTGAAGGACCAGGTAACCTCGCCTTCCGGTTCCACCATCAAGGGGCTTGAGGTTCTGGAGCAGAACGCCTTCCGTGGCACGGTGATCACGGCGCTTCGCACGGCCATCAACGCGGCCCGTTCGCTGTAGGCCCGGCTGTCGTTGCGCCGATAGCCCCGCACCAGCCGCCCTGCTCCTGCGGCTGTTCGCCGGCACCGGCGTTTGCGCTCTTGTTCCGCAGGCGTATACTCGTACGGCTATGATCGGAACCATCGTAAATACCTGCTGCATCCTGCTGGGGTCTGCCATCGGCAGCATTGCCAAGAAGGGCCTGAAGCCCAAGTACCAGGAGGCCATCTTTGTTGCCCTGGGCATTGCCACGGTGGGCATGGGCCTCAACGCCGTGGTGCAGAACATGCCGAACAGCTCGTATCCGGTGCTGTTCATCGCCAGCATGGCCATCGGTGCGGTGGTGGGCACCGCGCTTGATTTGGAGGGCCGCTTCAAGCGCGCGGTCGAGAAGCGCTCGAAGAAGAGCGACTCCGATTTCGCGAAGGGCCTTTCCACGGCCATCATGCTGTTCTGCGTGGGTACCCTTTCCATCCTGGGTCCCATCAACAGCGCGCTGTACGGCGACGAGACCTACCTGCTTACCAACGCCACGCTCGACCTGGTTTCCTCCATGGTGTTCGGCGCCACGTTCGGCATCGGCATCGCGTTCGCCGCGGTGGTGCTGTTCTGCTGGCAGGGGGCCATCTTCCTGTTGGCCAACCTCCTGGCTCCCCTTATGGGCGAGGGCATGATGTGCGAGATCGCCATAATCGGCGGCCTGCTCATCCTTGCAAGCGGCATCAACCTGCTCAAGCTCAAGGAGATCAGCACCATGAACCTCCTGCCTGCGCTGTTCGTCCCGCCGATCTGGTTCGCCCTCGTCAGCGTCACCGGCGGGTTCTGGGGCCTTCTGTAGCCGACGGCGCCGCGGGGCTTGCGCTGAGGGCCTTCCGCGGCTAGCGGCGGTGATTGTCCCATAGGCGTTGCGCACGAGCGTTGGCCCCGGCGTCCGTCGCTTCCAGCGCGAGTCGTTTCCGGCGCGCAGCAAAACCCGCACTTTGGCGGAACCGCTTCGACCATTGGCTGCTTTCGTGGCCGCAACGCTGCTCCACTCTGCTAAAGTACCTCTATTGGATTCAGCCGCGCTTGCAAGTGCGGCCGTCGAAAGGACTTTGAACTATGGCTAGGGTGTACAACTTTTCCGCAGGCCCGGCAGTGCTTCCCGAGGAAGTGCTTCGCGAGGCTGCCGCAGAGATGCTCGACTACAAGGGCACGGGTATGTCGGTCATGGAGATGAGTCACCGTTCAGCCGCGTTCAAGGGCATCATCGAAGAGGCCGAGGCCGACCTGCGCGAGCTCATGAACATCCCTGACAACTACCACGTGCTGTTCCTGCAGGGCGGCGCCACGCAGCAGTTCGCCGCCATTCCCATGAACCTCATGCTGAACGGCAAGGCCGACTACATCGTTTCCGGCTCCTGGTCGAAGAAGGCCTTCAAGGAGGCCAAGATCTTCGGCGATGCGCGCTGCGTTGCCTCCAGCGAGGACGAGAACTTCTCGTACATCCCCAACGTCGACGAGCTCGAGTTCCGCAGCGATGCCGACTACGTCTACATCTGCGAGAACGAGACCATCTACGGCACCCATTACCACAAGCTCCCCGAAACGGGTGATGTGCCGCTGGTGAGCGACGTCTCCTCGTGCTTCCTTTCCGAGCCCATCGACGTCTCGAAGTACGGCCTGGTGTACGGCGGCGTTCAGAAGAACGTCGGCCCCGCCGGTGTGGTCATCGTCATCGTGCGCGACGACCTGGTGAAGGAAGAATGGCTTCCCAACACGCCCACTATCATGCGCTACAAGACCCAGGTGGATGCAGGCAGCATGTCGAACACCCCGCCGTGCTACGGCATCTACATCTGCGGCAAGGTGTTCAAGTGGCTGAAGGCCCAGGGCGGCCTGGAGGCCATGAAGAAGCGCAACGAGGACAAGGCCTCGCTGCTCTACGACTACCTCGACTCCACCGATTTCTACACGGCAACCGCCCGCAAGGAAGACCGCTCCATCATGAACGTCCCGTTCGTCACCGGCGACGCCGACCTGGACGCGGAGTTCGTCAAGGGCGCCAAGGAGCACGGCATCGAGAACATCAAGGGCCACCGCACGGTAGGCGGCATGCGCGCCAGCATCTACAACGCCATGCCCGTCGAAGGCGTGCAGGCCTTGGTCGACTACATGAAGGAATTCGAGGCGGCGCACAAGTAGCCCAGTAGGCGCTTTCGCGGCTGTGCGGCCGCGGTTGGCGCAGGGCGTTTCGCCTGCAAAAAATATATTAATTAGCATAGGGAGCCTCGCGGTGTGCGGGGCTCCCTATGCTATACTTTCCTGGTCTGTAATAAGGCAGGCAAGAACTGTAGGCCCCCGAGACATGTTTGTTGTTGGCGCCCCAATCGGAGAGCGCGACATACATGAATGAATGTTTTAACTTCAAGCACGTACGAAGGGTCCCCGATACTTTTTTGAAAGGGGTCCGTTTTGACCGAAATCAAGAACACGTCCGTCATCGATTTCCAGGACATTTCCGACGAGGAAATGAACCAGATGATCGATGGCACTCTGACCGACTTCGACGAGGGCGATCTGATCGACGGCACCGTTGTGAAGATCGAGCATGACGAGGTCCTCGTTGACATCGGCTTCAAGAGCGAGGGCGTTATTCCTGCCCGCGAGCTTTCCATTCGCAAGGATGCCGATCCCTCCGAGGTCGTTACCCTGGGCGATAAGCTCGAGGCCTTGGTTCTCCAGAAGGAGGACAAGGACGGTCGCCTTATCCTTTCCAAGAAGCGTGCTGAGTACGAGCGCGCCTGGATCCGTGTTGAAGAGAAGTTCAAGGCCGGCGAGGTTGTCACCGGCGAGGTTATCGAGGTTGTCAAGGGCGGCCTGATCCTCGACATCGGCCTGCGCGGCTTCCTTCCTGCATCCCTCGTCGACCTTCGTCGCGTCAAGGATCTCTCCGCCTACCTGGGCACCGAGATCGAGGCTCGCGTCATCGAGATGGATCGCAACCGCAACAACGTTGTTCTCTCCCGTCGTGTCCTCCTGGAGGAGGGCCGCAAGAACGAGCGCGCCGAGATCCTGGAGAAGCTGTCCAAGGGCATGCGCCTGAAGGGCACCGTTTCCTCCATCGTCGACTTCGGTGCATTCGTCGACCTGGGCGGCATCGACGGCCTGATCCACATCTCCGAGCTCTCTTGGAGCCACGTAAACCATCCTTCCGAGGTTGTGAAGGTCGGCGAAGAGGTAGAGGTCGAGGTTCTCGATGTCGACCTGCAGCGTGAGCGCATCTCCCTTGGTCTCAAGCAGACCACCGAGGATCCGTGGACGAAGCTCGTCGAGACCTATCCTGTTGGCACCATCGTTGACGGCAAGGTCACCAAGATCGTTCCCTTCGGTGCATTCATCGAGCTGGGCGCAAACGTCGAGGGTCTGGTACACATCTCCGAGATGGCAATGCGTCACATCGATTCGCCTGCTCAGGTTGTCAAGGTTGGCGAGGTCGTCAAGGTCAAGGTCATGGACGTAAACGTTGAGCGTCGTCGCATCTCCCTTTCCATGAAGGCTGCTGCCGAGGATCTGGGCATCGAGATCGCTGTTGCCGAGCCCGAGCCCAAGCCCGAGGCTGCTGAATAGCTCAGCTGCTTAGCTTTGTTTCGAAAGCGGTGAACTGCCTATGCGGTTCACCGCTTTTTTGTTTGCAAGGGTACGGAACGGATCGCCTTCGCCGAAGCGATAGAATGGGAGCACCAAGTTGAGGAGGAAGCTGTGAGGATCTTCGTTACCGGCGGCATCGGTTCGGGCAAGTCGACGTTGATGTCGTTTTTGGAGCAGAAGGGTGCCGGCGTCGTGCTGGCAGACGAGGTAGGCCATGCCAATCTATTTGACCCTGCCATGAAGAAAGAGCTTGGGCAGGCGTTCGGCAGCGGCATCTTCGACGCCGAAGGCGAAGTGGTGCGATCCGCCCTTGCCGCCAAGGCCTTCAGCTGCGCCGAGAACACCAAGAAGCTGGATAGCATCACCCAGCCGCGCCTGTACCAGGGCTGCCTTGATCGCATCGCTGCCTTGGAGGAAACGCATAAGGTTGTGGTCCTGGAAATGGCCATCCTCGATGGCAGGGATGATTTCTACACCAACGCTGATATCGTTGTGGCCGTTACCACCAGCCCTGAAGTTCGTGTGAAACGGTTGATGGCATCCCGCGGCTTCAGCGAAGAGGATGCGCGCAACCGTTTGGCAAATCAGGTTCCCGAAGAGCAGCGCCTGTCCATTGCCGATGTGGTGCTCAACAACGATGGCAGCATCGAGCAGTTCCAGGATCAGATACAGAAGTGGTGGGACTCCGACATCCTTCCGTTGGTTTGCAAGTTTGGTTGGTGGGGCGCCTGTCTCGCTCGGTTGGTTCGTTGAGGAGGAGCTATGGCTCATTTGAGAAGCCTTGAAGGCCATGAGATGGAGGGGAAGCTGCCTGTTTCCCGGCTTTCGTCGCAGCCGTTCCAGGTTGTTTCCCCTTACGAGCCTGCGGGCGACCAGCCCAAGGCCATCGCAGAGCTGGCGCGCAACATCGAATCGGGCATGCGCTATGAAACGCTTCTGGGCGTTACCGGTTCGGGCAAGACCTATACCATGGCAAAGACCATCGAGGCCGTGCAGAAGCCCACGCTGGTGCTTGCCCCGAACAAGACGCTGGCCGCTCAGCTTGCCAGCGAGCTGAAGGAGTTCTTCCCGAACAACTCGGTGGTCTACTTCGTGTCGTACTACGACTACTACCAGCCGGAAGCCTACGTTCCCACCACCGACACGTTCATAGAGAAAGACGCCTCCATCAACGAAGAGGTGGAGAAGCTGCGCCATGCGGCCACCTCCCAGCTGCTTTCCCGCCGCGATGTTATCGTGGTGGCTTCCGTGTCCTGCATCTATGGCATCGGCTCGCCCATGGAATATGCGGGCATGGCCGTGTTCCTGGATAAAGAAGTGGAGCAGGACCGCGATGCGCTGATCCACAGCCTTATCGACATCCAGTACGACCGCAACGACTACGAGCTGAAGCGCGGCACGTTCCGCGTCCGCGGCGATTCGCTGGATGTGTTCCCTCCCTATGCGGACAACCCGATCCGCGTGGAGTTCTGGGGCGACGAGATCGAGGAGATATCGGAGATCGACAACGTCACCGGCGAGGTGCTGGGCACGTACGAGGCGCTTCCCGTTTGGCCTGCGTCCCATTATGTGGCGGCGCGCCCGGCCCTGGAGCGTGCGGTGAACAGCATCCAGGAGGAATTGAAAGACCGCTTGAGCCAGTTCAGGGAAGGGGGAAAGCTACTGGAAGCGGAACGCCTTGAGCAGCGCACCTCCTATGATTTGGAAATGATAGAGACCATGGGTTTCTGCTCGGGCATCGAGAACTACTCGCGTCACCTTGACGGCCGCAAACCTGGCGAGCCGCCCTACACGCTCATCGACTATTTCCCCTCCGACTTCCTGTGCTTCATCGACGAGAGCCATGTGACGGTGCCGCAGATCCGCGGCATGCACGAAGGCGACCGATCCCGCAAGATCACCCTGGCCGAGCATGGCTTCCGCCTTCCATCGTGTTTGGACAACCGCCCGCTGCGCTTCGACGAGTTCGAGGCGCGCATCCCGCAGTTCGTCTACGTTTCCGCCACCCCGGGCGATTACGAGAACAGGGTGAGTGAGGCGAAGATCGAGCAGATCATCCGCCCGACCGGCCTGCTTGACCCCGAGATCGAGGTGCGCCCCATCATCTCGCAGATCGACGACATCATCGACGAGGTGAAGGCCCGCGCTAAGAAGAAGGAGCGCGTGCTCATAACCACGCTTACCAAGCGGATGGCCGAAGACCTTACCGAGCACTTGCTTGACCAGGGGGTTCGCGCACGTTATATGCATTCCGACATCGGCACGCTGGAACGCGTCGAGATCTTGAGGGACCTGCGCATGGGGCGCTTCGATGTGCTGGTGGGCATCAACCTTCTGCGCGAGGGCTTGGACCTGCCGGAGGTAACGCTTGTTGCCATCTTGGACGCCGACAAAGAAGGCTTCCTGCGCAACCACCGCTCGCTCATCCAGACCATAGGCCGCGCTGCCCGAAACGCGGACGGCAAGGTGATCATGTACGCCGACAAGATCACCGACTCCATGAACCTGGCCATAACCGAGACGCGTCGCCGCCGCGCTATCCAGATCGCCTACAACGAAGAGCACGGCATTGTCCCCAAAACGGTGAAGAAGGGTATCTCGGACATCACCGACTACCTGGAAACCGAGGAAGGCAAGCGAAGCGCCGCCGAGGTGAATGCGGAGTTGGCTGGCTATTCGCGAAGCGAGATGCTGCGCGTAGTGGCCTCGTTGGAGGATGAGATGATGGAGGCTTCTGCTGCCATGGACTTCGAGCGTGCCGCCGCCGCGCGCGACCAGGTGGTGCGCCTGCGTGCCCAGCTTGAGGGCAAGGACGAGGAAGACATCCTGGGCGACTTGAAGAAAACCGCCCGAAAGGGGAGTGCCTTCGGGGCGCGCAAGTCATCCTACGGCGGTGGCCGCCGCGGGTAAGGGTTTTGCGCCCGCGTAATTCCTCAAATCTACTTCATATGTTGACCTTATGAATAGCCTTGCTGCTATAAGGGCCAATAACTATCCTGTTCAAGGTTAGTTAGCCAAACTAAGTAATAATAAACCGACAGGCGCTGTTCGGGATCTTCGGACCCGCGCTGCGTCTAAGCCCTGGTAGGCCATATAAAAGGGCTTGTGGCAAGCCTTGAAACCTGCAATTGCGTACTGCTCTAAGCACACCTTTGCAGGTGCGTGCAGGTTTTGGGAAGAGGAACCGAAGGGAGCGAGCATGGAAGCGAAGAAGCCGAGCGATACCGATTGCCGTGGCGAAAGGGCGGTGGTGGACACCCTGCTCTCCGATACCTTCAACTCCATCCTGCGCATCGAGGAGCGTTCGTTGAAGAACCGCCTTACCGACGGCCTTTCCATCGCCGAGCTGCACACCATCGCCGCCGTGGGCTTGCATGAATCGAACACCATGAAGGTGGTGGCCGAGCGCCTGGACGTTACCATGGCAACCCTCACCGCGGCGGTGAGCAAGCTGGAGCGCAAGGGCTTCGTCCTGCGCTCGAAGAGCGAAGTGGACCGGCGGCAGGTTCTGGTGAGCCTTACCTCGAAGGGACGCAAGGCATTCAGGGCCCACGAGGCGTTCCACCGCAAGATGGTGGATGCCGCACTCGACGGGCTGAGTGCACAGGAACAGGCCGTTTTCGTGCGAGCAGTGGGCAAGGTGAAGGAGTTCTTCGACCGCGAAGCGCATAGCGAGCGTCCGGTGCGCGAACGCGCCGAAACGCAACAGATGTAGGTTATCTAGCTTTTGCATCCAAAACCCAACACACTGTTAAAGTACAGGTGATATTCGCCCTTTTCAAGGGTGATTGGACTGATGAACTGCGGCGGCTGGAAGCGCCGTGGGCTATAGAAAGGACAGATCATGGCAACCATCGATACCATCAAGGAAATCCTGAACGAGAACCTCGACATCGAGCCCGAGAAGGTTACCGAGGACTCCACGTTCGACGAGCTGGACATCGACTCCCTGGACATGACCGAGCTGGTATGCGACCTGGAAGAGCAGCTCGACGTCGAGTTCGGCGAGCCTGAGGGTCTGGAGACCGTGGGCGACCTGGTCGAGTACATCGACTCCCTGTAAGCGCGTGTAGGGATACGAGCGAAACGAGCACAATTTAGGAAGAGGCGCTGTGCATGAGGACACGTATAACCCAGTTGTTGGGTATTGAGCAGCCGGTTATCCAAGGGGGCATGGCGTGGATTGCCGATGCCAAACTGGCTGCTGCGGTGAGCGAGGCTGGCGGACTGGGCATCATTGCCTGCGGGTCTGCCCCGGTTGAGTGGGTTCGAGGCCAGATCGAGGAGGCTCGGCGTTTGACCGACAAGCCCTTCGGCCTGAACATCATGCTGATGAACCCGGAAGCTCCGGAACTGGCTAAGCTCGCTGCCGAGATGAAGGTTTCCGTTGTTACCACGGGAGCCGGCAATCCAGGCAATTACGTGGACATGTGGAAAGAGGCGGGCATCACGGTGATCCCCGTTGTTGCCTCCGCCGCCCTTGCCAAGCGCATGGAGCGCTGCGGCGCCGATGCCGTTGTGGCCGAAGGCTGTGAAGCCGGCGGCCACATCGGCGAGCTTACCACCATGGCGCTCGTTCCCTCGGTGTGCGATGCGGTTTCCATTCCCGTTATCGCCGCAGGCGGCATTGCCGATGGGCGCGGGTTCACAGCCGCCATCGCCCTCGGAGCCGAGGGCGTTCAGGTGGGAACAAGGTTCCTTACCGCAGACGAATGCTGCATCGACCAGGCCTATAAGGAAAAGGTCATCGCTGCAAAGGACGCCGATACCATCGTTACCGGCCGCGCCGGCGGCCATCCGGTTCGCCAGCTGAAGAACAAGTTCTCCCGTGCGGTGCGCCGCGCCGAGTCCGACCCCACGAAGGATCCGGAAACCGAGGTGCAGCTTGCCGGCTCGCTTCGCCGTGCCGTGCAGGGCGATGTGGACAACGGCTCGCTTATGTCGGGGCAGGTAGCCTGCCTGGTCCACGACCAGAAGCCGGCGGCCCGGATCCTCGACGAGCTGGTGACTCAGACCGAGCAATGGGCGGGCGATGGCCTGCAGCGTATGCTCGATGCCAACGCCCAGCGCGCCTGGAAGGGCCAGGTGCAGTAGCATGGCCGTGTTCATGTTCCCAGGCCAGGGCGCCCAAAAGCCCGGCATGGGCTCCGACCTGCTGGGCATCCCCCAGGTTGCCGATGCCTTCGCGCTGGCATCGGAGGTTTCCGGGGTCGACCTGGCGAAGCTGTCGCAAAGCGGCAGCGAGGGTCAAATCAACGATGCCTACAACGCCCAGATGCTGGCCGTTGCCCTTTCGGTGGGCCTTTCCCATGCGCTTTCTGCGCGTGGTACCGAGCCTGAAGCGGTGCTGGGCTTTTCCCTTGGCCAGATAAGCGCGCTGATGGCCGCCGGCGCATTGGGCGATGCCGACGGCTTCGCGCTGCTCGACGTCCGCGCCCGCGCCATGGCCGCTGCCTGCGAAGAGCGTCCTGGCGCCATGACAGCCCTGTTGGGCGCAAGCCACGAGGATGCACAGGCGGTGTGCAACGATGCCGCTGAAGGTGACGTGCTGGTGTGCGCCAACTTCAACGCGCCTGGCCAGGTAGTGGTTTCCGGCGATACCGCCGCAGTTGCCCGCGCCGAGGTTGCGTGGGAGGAACGCGGCGGCAAGCGCAGCGCGCGCCTGAACACCGCCGGTGCATTCCACAGCCCGCTTATGGCGAGCGCCGCCGACGCTGTGCGTGCCAAGTGCGCCGAGCTTAGCTGGCACGAGCCGAAGGTGCCCGTTATCTGCAACACCGATGCCCAGCCTTTCCAGGTAAGCCAGGCCGCCGAGCGCCTTTCTGCCCAGGTGGTAAGCCCGGTTAAGTTCGAGCAGAGCGTGCAGGCCCTTGCTGCCGGCGGTGCAGCCGATTTCGTCGAGGTGGGCTACGGTGCCGTGCTGTGCGGCCTGGTTCGTCGCATAGACAAGGCGGCCTCGCGCACGCGCCTGGGAACCATCGATGAATGGGAGGCGTTTGTGCAGGCGGCTTCTTCGAAGGAAGGGGAGTAGCCATGGCTAAGAACGAGAACAGGGCAGGGTTCCCGGTAGCGCTTGTTACCGGCGCAAGCCGCGGCATCGGCGCCGCCGTTGTGCGCGCCTTCGCCAAGCGCGGCTATGCCGTTGTGCTGAACTGCTCAAGCGAGGGCAGTTTGAAGGATGCCGAAGCGCTGGCCGAAGAGGTTTCGGCGGAGCACGGTGTGGAAACGCTCTGCGTGCGTGCGGATGTTTCGCGGTTCGATGCCGCCAAGGAAATGGCGGCACAGGTCATGGACAAATGGGGCCGCATAGACGTTCTGGTGAACAATGCCGGCATCACGCGCGACGGCCTTCTGATGCGCATGAGCGAGGAAGCGTTCGACCAGGTGATAGACGTGAACCTGAAGGGCGCGTTCAACTGCCTGCGCCACGTTGCCCCCATCATGATGAAGCAGCGTTCCGGCCGCATCGTGAACGTTTCCAGCGTCGTGGGCCTGTACGGCAACGCCGGCCAGGTGAACTACTCCGCTTCCAAGGCGGGCGTGGTCGGCATGACCAAGAGCGCCGCGAAGGAATTGGCACCGCGCGGCATCACGGTGAACGCCGTTGCCCCGGGCTTCATCGAAACGGCGATGACCCAGGCCATGGGCGAAAAGGCGATAAGCGCCGTATTCGACCGCATCGCGCTCAAGGAGTTTGGCAAGCCGGAGGATGTGGCCAATGCGGTGGCCTTCCTGGCAAGCGACGAGGCCCGTTATATCACCGGGCAGGTTCTGGCAATCGATGGAGGGATGTCCATATGAGCAACAACGCAACGGCCAACGGCTTCAAGCGTGTGGTTATCACCGGTGTCGGCGCGGTTTCGCCTGCTGGCATCGGCGCCGACAAGCTTTGGGAAAAGGTGGTGGCCGGCGAAAGCTGCCTGAGCCTTCTGCCCGAAGAGGAGCGCGAGCGCCTGGGCGTGAACGTTGTGGGTGCCATCCCCAACTACAACCCGCTTGAGCTGGGCTTCACCAAGAAGGAGTCCCGTCGCTTCAGCCCCTTCGTACAGTACTCCATCCTTGCCTCCGACGAGGCTATGGCGCAGGCCGGCATCAAGATGGAAGAGGAAGACGCCAACCGCTTCGCCTGCGTGTTCGGTTCCGGCATCGGCGGCATGGGCATCTTCGAGCATGAGTCGGTGGTGCTGCATGAGAAGGGCGCCAAGCGCGTGAGCCCCCTGTTCATCCCCACCATGATCTCGAACATCGCAGCGGGCAACCTGGCCATCCGCTATGGCCTGAAGGGCGACTGCCTGAACATCGTTACCGCCTGTGCATCGGGTACCCATTGCGTGGGCGAGGCCTACCGCCTTATCCGTTTCGGCCTGGCCGACGCCGCACTTGCCGGTGGTGCGGAAGAGGGCACCAGCCCCATGTCGCTGGCGGGCTTCGCCAACCTGGGCGCCGTTAGCAAGTCCGACGACCCGGCGGCTGCCGCGCTGCCGTTCGATGCCCGCCGTTCCGGCTTCGTTGCCGGCGAGGGTGCGGGTGCTTTGGTCCTCGAATCGCTGGAGCATGCCCAGGCCCGCGGTGCGAACATCATCGCGGAGGTTACCGGCTTCGGCTCCACAGGCGATGCCTACCACATCACTTCCCCCGACCCTTCGGGCGACGGCGCCGTCCGCGCTATGCGCCAGGCGTTGGAGGAAGGCGGCTTCGAGCCTTCCGAGGTGGGCCACCTGAATGCCCATGGCACTGCAACCGCTATCAACGACGCGGTGGAATCCACTGCTTGGCATGCGCTTTTGGGCGACGAGCTTGCCTGCAAGATCCCCGTCACCTCGGTGAAGGGCGTTGTGGGCCACATGCTGGGCGCCGCCGGCGCCATCGAGGCGGTCGTCACTGCGCTTTCCGCGTCCAAGGGCGTTGTGCCCCCTACGGCGGGCTACGCCGAGAAGGATCCGGAATGCGATGTGCTCGTTCCCACGACTGCGATCACCGACCGCCCGCAGAAGGTTGTCCTTTCCAATTCCCTGGGCTTCGGCGGCCATAATGCCACGCTTGCCATCAGCCCGTTTGCGGAGGTGCGTGCGTAATGGCGCAGATAGAAGAGGGGTGCCCGGTAACCTTCCCGTGCGAGAAGGAAGGCGTGCTGGCTCTGTTGCCCCATCGCGACCCGTTCGTATGGGTAAGCCGCGTGGTCAGCTGCGAGCCCGGCGTGTCCATCGTTGCCGAGCTTGATGTGGACCCCGAACTGCCCCTGTTCAAAGGGCATTTCCCCGGTCAGCCGGTTCTTCCCGGGGTCATCCTGATGGAAGCCTTGGCCCAAGCGGCTTCCTGCTGCCTGCTTTCCCAGGAAGGCAAGGCGGGCCACGTCGGCTACTTCGCCGCCATAGACAAGGCGAAGTTCCGCCGCATGGTGCTTCCCGGCGACACGGTAACGCTTGAAGCGACGATCACCAAGAACACGTCTCGCATGTGCGCGGCCGATGTGGTTGCCCGTGTCGATGGCGAGGTATGCGCCCAGGCCACGCAGAAGTACGTGATGGCGCGCGATAAGAAGGAGGCCTAGCCCATGACTGCGATGCCGGAAAACGGCTCAACGAACGGGACTTCCGTCGTGTACCAGCTGCCCTTGCTGGAGCAGGCCATCGGCGGCGCCCCTCTTTTGGTTGTCGGCTACGGCTCTTCCATGAAGGCCTGCGTCCGCGCCTGCGTGAAGGCCGAGATCGCCCAGATCTGGGTTACGGGCACGAGGGACAAGGAGCGCGGCTTCGCCTGCTCCGGCGCTGCGCGCGTTGCCCTGGTGGGCGACAAGTTCGACCAGCGCCTGTTCACCAACGTGTATGCCGTCATGCAGGCCGCCAAGCAGTGCAACGCCGGCGCGCTTCTGGTGCTTGACCAGGAATTCGCCGCCGATCCGCTGCTGCGCATGACTGCCTACCAGAACGGCATGTGCGTGCTTTCCCCCATGGAGAAGGACCGCGCCCTCAGCCTTTGGACGGAGTGCCGCCCCGACCCCGATTTCGGCGACTACGAGCCGGTTTGGCGCCGCTGCCCCAAGTGCAAGCTCTATCATGATGAGGCTCCGGTGCTGGCAAAGGGCGGCGAGTGCCCCACCTGCCACGAGCTGTACCGCCTTACCTCCGACGAGCGCATCAACCTGCTGTTCGACGAGGGCTCCTTCGAGGAATGGGACGCGGTGGTCGAGGAAAGCGACCCCTTGGGCTTCCCCAACTTCGCCGACCTCATCGAAAAGCAGCGCGACCGCAGCGGGCTGAAGGAAGCGGTGCGCACCGGCAAGGTGAAGCTCGACGGGCGCGAGGTTGCCCTGTGCATCATGGAGTCCACCTTCATGATGGGCTCCATGGGCTCGGTCGTGGGCGAGAAGGTCACCCGTGCCGTCGAACGCGCAACCGACGAGGGCCTGCCGCTGTTCATCTTCACGGCTTCGGGCGGCGCGCGCATGCAGGAGGGCCTGGTCTCCCTTATGCAGATGGGCAAGATCAGCGCTGCCATCGAGCGCCATAGCCGTGCGGGGCTGCTCTACGTTTCCATCATCACCGACCCCACGACGGGCGGCGTTACCGCGTCGTTCGCCATGCAGGGCGACATCATCATCTCCGAGCCGCATGCCCTTATCGGCTTCGCCGGCCGCCGCGTTATCCAGGACACCATCAAGCAGACGCTGCCCGAGGGCTTCCAGACCGCCGAGTTCGCGCTGCAGCATGGCCTGATCGACGCCATTGTGAAGCGCTCCGACCTGAAAGAGGTGCTCTCGCGCATCCTGGCGCTGCACAGCGCTCCGAAGCGCGTCGTTGATTCCGCCGAGGAAGATGGCAATGTGAAGGTGGTCGAAGCCGTTTCCTCCGCCGGCTCGGTGCGCGAGGTCATGCGCGCCGCCCAGGATGCGGTTGCCGAGCGCTTCGGCAAGAAACGATCCGCCGACGAAGGGGAAGGCGAGGCTTCCGAAGGGGTGTTCTCGCTTTTCGCCAACACGGTTGGCAAGGCGGTAGACGTCACCAACAACTTCGCCATGAACCGCGCCATACGCAAGCGCGGGGTGGCCGATGCGCCTTCGGTGCTTCCCATGAAGAAGGGCGGCTCCGACGAGAACCCGGCATGGGAAAGCGTGATGATGGCCCGCAACATCCATAGGCCCACCTCGCAGTTCTACATCGACCACATGGTCGAAGGGTTCTTCGAGCTGCACGGCGACCGCAGCTTCGCCGACGACGGCGCCATCATCGGCGGCATCGGTTGGATCGACGGCATGCCGGTAACCGTTGTGGCCGAGGAAAAGGGCTCGGACCTGAAGCAGCGCATCGAGCGCAATTTCGGCTGCCCCCAGCCCGAGGGCTACCGCAAGAGCCTGCGCCTTATGCGCCAGGCAGAGAAGTTCGGCCGTCCCATCGTCTGCTTGGTAGACACGCAGGGCGCGTTCTGCGGCATGGAGGCCGAAGAGCGCGGGCAGGGCAACGCCATCGCCGACAACCTGGTCGCCATGGCGGGGCTCACTGTTCCCGTGGTGTGCATCGTGCTGGGCGAAGGCGGCTCCGGCGGCGCCTTGGCGCTTGCGATGGGCAATCGCGTTGCCATGCAGGACCACGCGGTGTACTCGGTGCTTTCGCCCGAGGGCTTCGCTTCCATCCTGTGGAAGGACCGCACCCGCGCCGCCGAGGCCGCTGCGGTGATGAAGATGAGCGCGCGCGAGGCCTGCGAGATGGGCATCATCGAGGAGGTTGTGAGCGAGGGCGACGGCCCGGCGCACGAAAACCCTGAGCAGGCCGCTGCCAACGTCGAGGAGTACGTGGTCCGCTCCCTGCGCGAGCTGTACGCCCTCGACCCGGAGGAACTGCGCAACCAACGCTACGAGCGCTTCCGCTCCTTCTAGTTGGCGGTGGGTTTGCTATGCGCGGACCCGCGAAAGTGCGTTTCGCCTTGTTGGTGGCACTCGCTTTCCGTTCTGGCGGGGTAGCTCGCAACTGAATAACTTCGCGCAAAAGGCGTCACCAATCGGTGGCGCCTTTTTCAGCTAGGGTTCGGAATCGAATTGGCAACTAATAACGTTGGACGTTATTAACGGGAAGCGTTACTATGACACGGACACATGCTTGCAATGGAGGTTCGTTATGGAGAAACTTCCTGCTATTACGCCGGGGGAGTTGCTGAAAGAGGAGTTCCTGGTTCCGCTGGGCATATCCCAGTATCGCTTGGCGAAGGAAATCGGGGTGCCTGCACAGCGTATCGGGCAGATTGTGCTGGGGAACAGGCGTATAACTGCCGATACCGATTTACGGTTGTGCAGGTTTTTCGGGTTGAGTGATGGATACTGGCTCCGCGCACAGGAAGCGTACGACCTTGAGGTTGCTCGCCGGTCCATCGAAGAGGATCTTGCGAAAATCAAGCCATGGGAATCTGTGCGATCTTCGGGTTCTCGTATAGAGAATGCGGCAGTCGCAGGATAGCTCGGATATAAGACAATTGGGTACTTATAATGTACTTATAGTTCACCGATAGCATTTCATCTCATAGGGAGCTGAGGTTCGTGGAGAAGATCTTTCCGATAACTGCATTGCATAAGCATTCCCAAGAAGTTCGCGAGGCGGCGAAAGAAGAAGTAGTGCGTATTACCGAAAACGGTGTCGGCGCATTCGTCTTCTGCTCGGAGGAAGTGTTTGAGTCAAGGCTTCAGCAGGCAAAAAACGATGCGATCTACGAAGCCGAGCTGAACCGGGCACTCGGTGAGGCCGAGTCCGATTTTGAGAACGGTCGCTTTGCGGTCGGCTTCGATGAGGCTTGGGAGCGGATCAACGAGCTAAGGGAAAAGCGTGCCTAAGGTCATATTCTCCGAGCGCTTCTTGGTAGATGTCTCTTCGATCTACTCCGATGCCTTGGTTGCCGAAGTAATGGAAGACGTTTCCCGCATTGCTGCTTTTCCCGGGTTGGGCAGGGTTGTGCCGCCCGGGATCGTTCTTGACGGGTTGCCCACGGGTGTCCGGAGGCTCCCCGTTGGGCCTTTTGATTTACTGTATGTCTACAGCAAGGAATCCGATGAGCTGAAGATCGAGGCATTGATCCATCAAAGAATGATCCGTTGACGCGGGCCGCCGCTTAGGCCTTGTCTGCTTTGCGTTCCCTATGGTTTTCAGCGGTTTCATTTCTGCTAGCAGGTGTTGCGCCTTCAGTCGAACACCCCTGAATCAGTTGTCGTAAAATGTTCCCAGGGATCACTTCGCAACTATTGGAGGAGAGGGAAATTATGGCAGACGAAGTACAGTACGTGGTTATCGCGGGCTTCCCAAAGGCCGATTTCATGGCCGTTGCATTGGACCATGCCGGCACCGCGATTTCCGAGAAGACCTTCAAGGCCGTCGATTTCATGCGTGAGGTCGAGTCGTTCCTCGAGGCTTACCCTGCACCCGAGATCAAGATGATCGGGCCCAAGGATTACGCTGTCGAGTACAAGAAGAAGCTGGTCAAGGGCAAGTACGTAACCGAGCATCCGGGCATTCCGATCGACGTTCTGTATCGCGGCGGTTACGCATAAGGTTTTCTCCTTTTCATACGAAACAGCCCATAGGGCACCAAGCGCGTCGGACTCCCGGCGCGCTTTTTTCTGTCTGAATGCAGTGGGGTTTGCTGGGCCGAAGGGTTTTCCTGGAGCGAAAGAGGGCCTTGCGTTGGTTGATGATGTGGTGCCGAAGCGAAGGCAGCCGCGATGCCCGTTTCTCAATCTGAACCGCAGTCGGGCCGCACGGAATCGACTCCGCATTTGCCCGCTTTCTAGGCGCTTTTCATCGCCTGCTGCCGATGCGGTGCCCTGGCCTGGCTTCCGCCCAGGAATCCGATGGTAGAATCATGCACGCTTTATAAACGAATCGAGAATCCAAGTAGGGGCTTATGGCTAAGAAGGCATTCGAGACGGCGGCGAACGCCGTTACCTCCCGCGAGCATTTCGCATCGCGAATCGGCTTCATCCTGATCGCAGCGGGCTGCGCTATCGGCATCGGCAACGTATGGCGCTTCCCATACATAACGGGCGAGTACGGCGGCGGCGCCTTCGTGCTCCTGTACCTCATCTTCTTGGTTATCCTGGGCTTGCCCGTGATGGTGATGGAGTTCGCGGTTGGCCGCGCCAGTCAGAAGAGCGCCGCCCATGCCTTCGACGTGCTTGAGCCGAAGCGCCGCTTCCATTGGTTTTCCTGGTGGGGCTACGTCGGCTGCATGCTGCTGATGATGTTCTACACCACGGTCGCCGGCTGGATGCTTGCCTACATCCCCAAGATGGCGGCGGGCACGTTCGACGGCGCAAGCACCGAAGCCGCCGGCACGGTGTTCAATGCGCTGTTGGCGAACCCCAGCGAGCTCATCGGCTGGATGATCGCCGCGGTGGCCATCGGCTTCGCCGTCTGCAGCCTGGGTTTGCAGAAGGGCGTCGAGCGCATTACCAAGTGGCTGATGGCCATCCTGTTCGTGGTGATGATCGCCCTGTGCATCCGCACCACAACCCTCCCCGGCGGAGCCGAGGGCATCGCGTTCTACCTGGTGCCCGACTTCAGCCGCATGTTCGAAGGCGGGATCGGCACGTTCGGGGAAGCGGTGTACGCCGCCATGGGCCAGGCGTTCTTCTCGCTTTCCCTGGGCATTGCCGCCATGGAGATCTTCGGCTCCTACATCAACAAGGAGCGCCGTCTTATGAGCGAGGCGGTTTCCGTAACCGCGCTGAACACAGTGGTCGCCATCCTGGCGGGCCTCATCATCTTCCCGGCGTGCTTTGCCTACGGGGTAACGCCCGATTCCGGCCCCTCGCTGGTGTTCGTCACGCTTCCGCTGGTGTTCGCGCAGATGCCCTTGGGCAGCCTGTGGGGCGCGCTGTTCTTCGTGTTCATGAGCTTTGCCGCGCTTTCCACGGTCATCGCCGTGTTCGAGAACCTGATCTGCTTCCTTATGGACAAGTACGGGATGCCCCGCCGCAAGTCGGTTGCCATCAACGGCGTGCTGGTGCTGGTGCTCAGCCTGCCCTGCGCGCTTGGCTTCAACGTGCTTTCCGGGGTCACGTTCCCGGGCATCGGCGACATCCAGTCCATCGAGGACTTCATCGTTTCCAACAACATGCTGCCGCTCGGCTCGCTCATCTTCGTGCTGTTCTGCACGCGCCGCTACGGCTGGGGTTGGGACAACTTCCTGAAGGAGGCCGACACCGGCGTCGGCATCAAGTTCCCGGCCTGGAGCAGGGTGTGGGTAAGCTACGGCATCCCGCTGCTCATCGTGATCATCTTCGTGATGGGCTACGCCCCGAAGGTGGCGTTGTGGCTGGGGCTTTCGTAGCTCGTTGATCGAAAGCGCTTGAGCGCCTGCGCTGATATGGGCGTCTTCGCGAAGGGCTGAACGGGGTTGTCTCGTTCAGCCCTTCGTTTTTCTGCGCCCGCTTTCGCGATGCGATGCTTCCATTGCATTAATTGACGCAGGGAATGCGTTGGAAGTGGAGTACCCTAAACAGGCTGTGCCTTGGCTTGCCTTACGTGGGGGCGGGCCGTCGAATCGAAAGGCGTGGTCCACGTTATTCGAAAGCTGGTTTTCATGTCTCGGCGAAAGGGCGGAATGCCCCAGGTAAATGACGTAAACGGATTGTCCTTCCCGCATCTTGTGGCGGCGGTTATCACTGCGGTGATCGGCGGCGGCGTGTTCACCATGGCAGGCGACATGGCTGCAGCCGGCGCCAACACCGGCGGTGTGCTCATCGGCTGGGTGGTTTCCGGCCTGGGTGTGTTCTGCCTCATGATGTGCTTCTTCGCGCTTTCCCGCTACAAACCCGAACTGGTCGGCGGCATCTACAGCTATGCCCGCGCCGGCTTCGGCAAGTACATGGGCTTCCTTTCGGCCTACGGCTACTGGATCAGCGCGCTTATGGCCAACGTTTCCTACACCACTTTGCTGTTCGCCAGCTTGGCGTTCTTCTTCCCGGTGTTCGGCGAGGGCAATAACGTGGCTTCCGTGGTGGGCGCCTCCATCATCGTATGGGTGTGCTGGTTTTTGGTAAGCCGCGGCGTGAAGGAAGCGGCGAGTATCAACATCCTTACCACCATCGCGAAGATCATCCCCCTGTTCGTCGCCATTGTGGCCATTATCTTCTCCCTGCACTTCGACCCGGAGATCTTCATGGACAACTTCTGGGGCGAGCCCGACGGTCCCTCCCTGTTCGACCAGGTAGTGGGAATGGTCGGCGTCAGCGTTTGGATCTTCTTGGGCATCGAGGGCGCGGTGGTCATCTCGGGCCGTGCGCGCTTCAGCAAGGACGTTGGCCGCGCTACCGTTACCGCGTTCATCGGCATCCTGGCCATCTACCTGCTGGTCTCCATCCTTTCCATGGGCGTTATGCCGCGCGCCGAGCTGGCTGAGCTTTCCAACCCCTCCATGGCCGGCGTCCTTGAGGCGGTTGTGGGCCCGTGGGGCGCCGCGCTGGTGAACCTTGGCGTTGCCCTTTCCCTGCTGGGTGCCATGTTGGGCTACACCATCATCTCCTCCGAGTGCCCGCACGAGGCGGCTTGCCAGGGCGTGTTCCCGAAGGCGTTCGCCAGGAAGAACAAGCATGCCGCACCCATCGTCACGCTTACCGTTACCTGCGCCATCATCCAGCTGTTCCTTATCCTGGTGGTGGTTTCCGAGCAGACGTACCAGTTCTTCTACAGCGTTTCCGTTTCCATGATCCTGGTGCCGTACTTCTTCAGCACGCTGTTCATGCTCGTGTGCGTGTTCAAGAAGGACGGGTTCGAGAAGGTTACGGGTGGGAAGCTTGCGTTCTACCGCATCATTGCCGTGGTGGGCTTCTTCTACAGCGTGTTCCTTATCTATGCCGGCGGTCTTACCGGCATGATGATCACCACCATCCTCTATGCGCCGGGTATCCTGCTGTACATGATGGGCCAGAAGGAGCGCGGCGAGGAGTTCCTGCACAACCCCATCGAGCAGGTGGTCACTGCCGCCATCGTTATCTTCTTCGTGGTGAGCATCTTCTGCATCGCCACCGGCCAGATCGCGGTTATCTAGCGCTAGCGCTGCTGCGATTCGACATTCCGCTATCAGAAGGGCGTGCCATGTGTGTGGCACGCCCTTTTTGCTGGCAGGGTTTTTGGGCAGGGCGCCCTCTCTGCAAGTGGAGTCCCAAGGGAAACGGCCGGTGCCGATTTCCTTGGGACTCCAAGTTTTTCCGGGGTAGGGCTATGCTGGCGATTTTCGCCGGGTGCCGCCAGCCCTATAGGTCGCGCGGGATATCGGCCAGCTCGGCTTCGGTGAACACCGGGCCGTCCAGGCAGATGTACTTGCCGCCGATGTTGCAGCGCCCGCATTTGCCCACGCCGCACTTCATGCGGGCCTCGAGCGTGGTGATGATGTTCTCGGGCTGGTAGCCCAGCCTCACCAACGATTCGCGGCAGGTGCGGAACAGGCTGGGCCCGCCGCAGAGCGTGACGGCCGCATTCTCGGTTGAAAGCCCCTCTTCGGCAACCACCTGCTCCAGGTAGGGCGCGGTGTAGGAAACCGGCCCGGTCCAGCTCTCGTTGCCGTGGTACAGGCTCACGTGCACATGGGTGTCGGGATAGCTGGGCCAAACCTCGAACAGCTCGTGCTTGAACACCAGGTCGTCGTAGGTGGATGCGCTGTACACCAGGTCGATGCGCCCGTAGTCCTCGCGATGGTTCAGGCAGTATTCCAAGAACGCGCGCACCGGCGCCATGCCGATGCCGCCCGCGATGAACAGCATGTTGCGCCCCTTGCAGCTCTCATAGGGGAAGCAGTTGCCGTAGGGGCCGCGCAGACCGACGGAATCGCCCACGCGCAGCTTGTGCATCTGCTCGGTGACCACGCCCACCTTCTTCACGGCCATCTCCACGTAGTCCTCCCCGCGCGAGGTGATGCAGAACATGCACTCGCCGTAGGGCGGAACCGAGAACATGCCCAGCTGGCCGGGTTCGCTTTCGAAGGGGGCAGTGCCTTCGGGCGTCTTGAACATGAACAGCTTCACGTCGTGGGTGAGCTCCTTGATGCCGGTGACGGCGACCACCTTGGGAACGAGCGAGGACCCTTCGCAGATGCCCGCGCACCCGTGTTGAACAACGATGTCAGGCATGGCTTGCCCCTTCCTCTTCCCATGCGTTCACCCGGTCGATGATGGCGGTGATGTCCATGGTTGCCGGGCAGTCAACCAAGCAACGTCCGCAGCCCACGCACAGCGGCTCGCCGTAGCGCTCCTCGAAGAAGCAGAGCTTGTGCATGAAGCGTTGGCGAACGCGGTTGCGCTTCTGCTCGCGCGGGTTGTGGTTGCCCGCCATGAGCGTGTAGTCCTTGAACATGCAGCTGTCCCAGCAGCGGAAACGCGCGTTCTCTTCCTTCTTGCGCGCCTGGCTCAGGTCGAAGCAATGGCACGTGGGGCAGATGAACGTGCAGCTGCCGCAGGTAAGGCAGGCGGTGGAGACCTCGTCCCAAAGCGGGCTGTCGAACAGGTTGTGCAGCCTCTCGGCCACACCATCCATGTTCACCTGGATCTTGCAGGAGACGGGCTCGTGGTTAACGGTGCCCTCCTCCAGGAACGGCTCCCAGATGTCCGCCAGGGCCTGGCCGCGCTCCGACTGCACCTTGACCTTGAAGGCTTCGTCGGACTCGATAAGCAGCACGTCCGCGCCCGGCGCCTCGTTGGGGCTCTGGCCCATGGAGGTGCAGAAGCAGGCGTCGCTTGCGCGGTTGCAGGCAAGCGCCACGCACGTCATGGCCTCGCGCTTGGCCTGGTAGAACTCGTCTACGTACCCCTTCGTGAGGAATACCTGGTCCATGCGCTCGATGGCAGCAACGTCGCAGGGACGCACCCCGAACACGGCGAAGGGGGCCGGCGCTTCCAGGGCGCTCTCGATGAAGGTGCCCTCCGGCCCCTTTCCCCAGGTGTAGAGCTTCTCGGTGGAGGGGAACAGCAGGCCCTTCGGGGGGATCTTGGTGTTCTGCAGCTCGAAGTTCGGTTCGGTGACGCCCTGCTCTTCGCTGTACTGCGCGAAGCGGGAGGTTCCGTCCACAACGGTTGGCAGGTACACCTGCATGGCTTGGGCGGTGGCCGAAAGCACGTCGGCCAAATGGCTTTTCTTGAACAGCATCCCGGGCCTCCTACATGAACTCTTCGACGTCGTCGGTCTTGAAGGTGCGCAGGGCATCGGGGCCCTCATCGGTAAGCCCGCCGCCCTCGTAGGGGCCGAACAGCTCGTCGATGTCCTTGATCTGCTTGTGCATGAGGGTCATGAGCGGAAGGCCCATGGGGCACACGCGCTCGCATTCGCCGCACTCGATGCAGCGGTCGGCCACGTGGAACGAGCGCGTCACGCCGTAGTAGCGCGCCTGCTCAACGTCGAACTGCTTGCCCTGCCACCCTTCGCGCTCCTGCTCGGCGAAGCAGACCTTGCAGGTGCAGCAGGGGCAGGCCTGCCGGCAGGCATGGCAGCGGATGCAGGTTTCGTACATCAGGTCGAAGAACGCGCGGCGCTCTTCGCGGGTCATGGCCTCCAGGTTGCGCACATCGGCGAAGCGGTCGTTCTTCGGCTCGGGTACCGGGTCTCCCAAAAGCTCGTCGTAGATGACGGGGTTGTGGAACTGGCATTCGCGGCAGCGCTTCAGCTCTATGCCCTCGCGTGTGGTGCAGCCCGTGCAGGGGACGCCGATGAGGTACACGTCCTCGCGGCGGATCTGCCTGTCGGCGATAAGGCGGTTTATTGCGCGCGATTCGCAGCCGCGGGTCAGCAGGCCCACGCGGCCCTTGTCCTTCTGCTCCAGCACGTACTTGCCAAGGGCATGCTCGCAATGCTGGTCGCACACCAGCTGGGCTGCCTCTTCTGCGGTGTCGGCGCAGGTGGGGGTGCGCTGGTATTCCAGGCGCCCGGCGCTCCAGCCGATGACGCAGGCAACCGTGCCGTCCTGTATGAGCTGGGATGCGCGTTCGCGCACTGCTTCGGTGAAGTCCATCACAATCCCTCCCTTGCGTTCTTCGGTGTTGCCAGCCATTCGAACTTGGCGGCGATGGGGCGGGGTATGTCCTCGGGCGCCAGATGGGGCAGGTCGTTGGAAAGGGGGCCGAGCTCGCGGATGCGCTCGGTTGCCTCTATCACGGTGTCGCGGAACTTGCCCGCTTCGGAACCCGAGATCCAGCGCACGATGAAGCGGTCGGGTTCCAGCCCCAGGTATTCCAGCAGGCGCTTGTACACCAGCATGCGGCGCTTGGCGTAGTAGTTGCCGGTGGCGTAGTGGCAGTCGCCGGGGTGGCAGCCGCACACCAGCACGCCGTCGCAGCCGTTCTGGTAGGCCTTCAGCACGTACTGGGGGTTCACGCGCCCGGAGCACGGAACGCGCAGCAGGCGGATGTCGGCCGGGTATTCCATTCGGTTCAGGCCGGCCAGGTCGGCGCCGGCGTAGGTGCACCAGTTGCAGCAGAACGCCAGGATCTTGGGCTGCCACTCCTGCGTGGTGCCGTTGGCGGCCTTGGGCTCGCTTGCGCCGGCGGCCTGGATGGTGGTTTCAGTGTTCTGGTTCATCGGAGCAACGCCTCCATTTCGCGCATGATCCCCTCGTTGGTGAAGCCCAGAAGGTCGGCTGCGCCCGCGCGGCATGCGACGGTGCAGGCGCCGCAGCCCTGGCACAGGCCGGGGTTGGGCTTCGCCACGGTTCGGGTCACCTTCTGCGAGTTCTCGCGCAAGGTGACCTCGGTAAGCTCGATGGCGCCGTACGGGCAGATGTCGGTGCAGGCGCCGCAGCCGGAGCATTTGGCGTTGTCCACATGGACGATCATGGGGTTTGACTCGATCTGCCCACGTGCCAGCAGGCCGATCACCTTTGATGCGGCGGCGCCCGCCTGGGCAACGGTGTCGGGGATGTCCTTCGGGCCCTGCGCCACGCCGGCCAGGTACACGCCGGCCGTGTTCGTCTCTACCGGGCGCAGCTTCGGGTGCGCCTCGGTGAAGAAGCCCTCCGGCCCTCGCTGCGCATTAAGCACGCCGGCGATCTGGCTGGCCCCCTCGTTGGGAACCATGGCAGTTTCCAGAACCACCATGTCGGCGTCCACGCGCACCACCTGGCCGGAAAGCGTGTCCTCGCCCATGCACACGAGCTTGCCGCCTTCGGGGTATATCTTCGAAACGCGGCCGCGAACGTACACGGCGCCGTCGTGCAGGGTGTTCATATAGAACTCGTCGTAGCCTTTGCCGGCGCAGCGCACGTCCATGTAGAACACGAAGCAACGGCCGTCCTTCACCTTGTCCAGGTACTGGTGCGCGTGCTTGGCCGAGTACATGCAGCAGGCGCGGCTGCAGTAGGAAACGCCTTTATGCGGGTCGCGTGATCCCACGCACTTGATGATGGCCAGCGTCTTCGGCTCTGCGTGGTCGCTCGGGCGCAGGATGTGGCCCTCGGTCGGCCCCGAGGCGTTCACCAGGCGCTCGAACTGCAGGCCGGTGACGATGTCGGGATAGCGGCCGCCGCCGTATTCGCCGTAGATCTTCGTCCAGTCGATAAGGTCGTAGCCGGTGGCCAGGATGATGGCGCCGAAGGTCTCGGTGACGGTGCGGTCGGTGTCGTCGTAGCGGATGGCGCCGGTGGGGCACACCTTCGCGCATACCCCGCATTTGCCCTCGGTGAGCTTCCTGCAGGTTGCGGCATCGATGGTGGGCTTGCTGGGCACGGCCTGCGCGAAGGGCTTGTATATGGCCTTGCGCTGGGAAAGGCCCTCGTCGAATTCGTTTGCCGTCTTGCTGGGGCACTTCGTCTCGCAGGCGCCGCAGCCGGTGCACAGGTCGTAGTCGATGTACTTGGCGCGCTCGCGGATGGTTGCCTCGAAGTTGCCGATGTAGCCGGTTACCTTCTCTACCTCGGAAAGGGTCTTGATGGTGATGTTGGGGTGGTTGCCCGCTTCCGACATCTTCGGCGTGCATATGCAGGCCGAGCAGTCCATGGTGGGGAAGGTCTTGTCCAGCTTCACCATCTTGCCACCGATAGAGGGGTTGCGCTCCACCAGGGTAACGGGGAAGCCGGCGTCGGCCACGTCTATCGCTGCCTGGATACCGGCGATGCCCGCGCCCACCACCAGCACCTTGCGGTTCACGGGGATGGTGCTGGTGTAGAGGTTCTTGTTCGTGTCCACCTTGGCAACGGCCATAGCCACCAGGTCGATGGCCTTGGGGGTGGAGGTTTCCTTGTCCTTGTGAACCCAAGAGCACTGCTCGCGGATGTTGGCGATCTCCAGCAGGTAGGGGTTGATGTTGGTTTTCTCTGCCAGCATCTTGCGGAAGGTCTGCTCGTGCATGCGCGGGCTGCAGCTTGCAATGACGATGCGGTCGAGGTTGTGTTCCCTCACGGCATCGGCGATGGCCTGCTGGCCCGGGTCGGAGCAGGTGTACTTGTTGGTGGTTGCGTAGGCGACGTTGGGCATAAGACGCGCGGCGTCGGCCACGGCCTGCACGTCTACCGTCGCCGCGATGTTGGTGCCGCAATGGCACACGAACACTCCGATCCGGCTCATGCGATCACCTCCTTCGCGGTGCTCTTCTCGGCGCCGATTCCTTCAGCGGCTTTGACGGTCTTCTCCTTGCTTGCCCGTGCGGCGGCCCGTGCCTTGCGCTGGGCTTCCTTCGCCGCGCGCTGGGCGTCCTCGGCGGCCTTCTGCTGCTCGCGTTGGCGTTGCCATGCTGCCAGTGCCCGCTCGTGCAGGTCGGCGGCGGGGTGGAAGTGCCGCCCGATGCCGCTTTTCGCCTGAGGGGCGCCCATGCTTGCCGCCAGCAGCTCGGTGAAGTAGTAGACGGGGATGTCGAGCGCGGGCAGGCCCTCCTTGGCCCGGGCGTTGTTCACCTCGGCTTCGCGCATGTCCAGGTTCAGCATGCACAGGGGGCACGCGCAGGCGATGGCGTCGGCCCCGTTGGCATGCGCGTTCTCGAAGATGCGTCGCACCATGGTGCGTCCCAGGCTGGGCACGGTAACCTGATGCGAGGCGCCGCAGCATTCGTTCTTGAAGCCCCACTCAACCGGCTCGGCGCCCGAAAGGGAAACCAGCTGCTCCATGGCCTGGGGCTGCTCATCGTCGTCGAAGGCGCATACCTCGGTGGGGCGAAGCAGCGCGCAGCCGTAGTAGCAGGCGACCTTCAGGCCATCAAGTGGGCGGCATACGCGGGCGCCGATGCGCTCCTGCGCTTCCTGGGGAAGGAACGGCTCCAACCCGTTGGCAACGTAGGCGCTTGCGGCCCAGGGTCGGCCGATGATGCTTTCCACCTGGGTGCGGACCTCTTCGCTTTCCTGTGCATGCGCGGTTGCCGTTTTAAGGTGCAGGTAGCAGCCGGCGCAAGGAGCCAGTACGGGTGCGTCGCCGAAGGTCTCTTGCGCCAGGGCAAGGGAGCGGGCGGGCAGGGCGTCGCCCAGAAGCTCGCTTTCGGCATGGGCGGCCGATGCCCCGCAGCAGTTCCAATCGGGGATCTCGGCCAGTTCGACGCCTGCGGCAAGGGCAACGTAATCGTAGGATTTCGTATACGAGATGCCGGTGGAATGCGCCGAGCATCCGGGGAAGTACGCGTATCTCATGCCTGTGCCTCCTTCGTGTTGCCGGGTTGGGGGTGGGCGGTTTGCTCGGCCGCGCGCGCCTTGTCGATGATGGCGGCCACCTCTTCGCTCAAGGCTGCCTGCTTGCCGTGGATGCCCAGCATGCCGCGGGTGAGCATCTTGGGAGCGCTCAGGGCATCTTGCAGCAGGTGGCGGGTGGAAAGGTTGTAGCGCATCGCAAGCATCGCCTCGTCGGAGGTGCCTGCTTGGCGCACGCCGTCGATGAACAGGTCGTTGAAGCGCTCCACTTCGGAAACGCTGGTTTTGCCGGCATCTTTCGACGCCCTTCTGCAGGCCAGCATGACGCTGGGAAGGTCGATGCTCTGCGGGCAGCGCGCCTGGCACATGCCGCATCCGGCGCAGAGCCAGGGCATGTTCGATTCCAGCAGGGCTTCTGCTTGGCCCAGCTGCAGGTGGCGCATAACCTGGCGCGGCATCATGTCGGCATCTGCGGCAACGGGGCATCCGGCCGAGCACTTGCCGCATTGGTAGCAGTCGCTCGGGTTTACGTGGGCGTCGTCCAAGATCCGCTCAAGGGCGCCGGAGGCCTGTGCGGGCGCGGTGGTGAGGTTGCTGGCTTCCATGGAACCTCCGTTCTTCAAAGACGTTCGGGCTGGTCTTTCTGGGGGATGAACGGGGCCGCGTTGGTTGGGCGCGGCGCCCGTTTCCCGGGTTCATTCGGAAGATCTCGCTCTGTGCAACAGCAAACACCCGCGCCGGGCAAGTAACCCAAGGTGAACATGTGGTTTGGCCGAAAGCGGGTGTTTAACGGTTTCGCGCTTCGCGTTGAACGCCGCTTTCCTGCCGTTCGCCTGAGCCCGCCTTCTCTGGCTTGCGCGTGTGCCGCACACGTTGGGGCGCGCTTTTGCGGCGGGCGCCAACCTGCGTGGGCAGGACCCAAGCGGATGTTCCTGAAGCGCTCCGTTGCCCCTTGTTCCTGCGGCTTTGGAGGTATGCGCGTTCAGGGCTACAATCAATGGGTTTGAGTTTCACTGCATATAGCAGATACCAAGAGAAAGGCCTCACCGTGGCAAAGTTCACCCACGTAATCGTCCGCCGTCCGGGCAAGTCGCTGTGCGACGGCATCACCAGCGCTCCCGAGCTGGGCAAGCCCATCTACGAAAAGGCCATCGAGCAGCACGACGCCTACATCGAGGCCCTGAAGCAGTGCGGGGTAGAGGTAACCGTTCTGCCGGCGCTGGACGAGTATCCCGACGCCTGCTTCGTTGAGGACACCGCCGTCATCACCCGCTGCGGCGCCATCATCGACAATCCGGGTGCCGGCACCCGCAACGGCGAGGCTGCCGAGATGGAACCCACCATCCGCCAGTTCTTCGACGACGACCACATCGCCCATATCACCGCGCCGGGCACCCTTGAGGGCGGCGACGTCATGATGGTGGGCGACCACTTCTACGTGGGCCGTTCCGCCCGCACCAACGAAGAGGGCATCCGCCAGTTCATCGAGATCCTCGAAGGCTGGGGCCTTTCCGGCAGCGAGGTTCCGCTGGAGCACGTGCTGCACCTGAAGACCGGCGTGAACTACCTGGAAGACAACAACATGCTGGTTTCCGGCGAGTTCAAGGAAAAGCCCGACTTCGAGAAGTACAACCGCGTCGAGATCCCCGAGGAAGAGGCCTATGCGGCCAACTGCATCTGGGTCAACGGCACGGTCATCGTGCCCGAGGGCTACCCTGCCGTGCTGAAGGCCGTCCAGGACCTGGGCTACAAGACCCTGACGGTGGACACGTCCGAGTACCGCAAGATCGACGGCGGCCTGAGCTGCCTTTCCTTGCGTTTCTAGCCTCCGGCCAGTAGGCTGTACGTGGCCTTTGTCTTTGAATAGCGAAGAGCCCTGCCGCACGGTGGGGTCCTTCGCTGTATCGCGGTGCCTCCTTTGGGCGGTACCGCATCCGCATCCGTGTTCGTTGCTCGGGTGGCAAGCCATGGCCGCCCGTTGCATCCTGTTAGGCGCCCGGCGTTCGGGCGCGCTGTGAGGTGAACATGCTTCCATATCTGATGATCTGCGTTTCGGTGATCTTCGAGGTGTTCGCCGACACCATGATGAAATTGTCTGACGGCTTCCGTCGTAAACTCCCCATCCTGGGCGTGGTGGTAGGCTACGTCATCTCGTTCTGGATGATGTCGCAGGTGCTGCTCGAGCTGCCCTTGGGGCCGGTGTACGCCGCTTGGACGGGCCTGGGCATCGCCCTTACCGCCGTGGTGGGCGCGCTGCTCTGGGCCGAGGGCATGAATGCGAAGAAGATCGTGGGGCTTATCGCCATCATCGTCGGCGTTGTCCTGTTGAAGTTGGGGGTGTAGCAGATGGGAATCAAAGAGGAAGAGCGCGTGCAGGCAAAAGAGCAGGCGCGCTCGAAGCGGTTCTACTTCTTCCTGCTGGCCATCGCCATCTGCAGCGAGGTTACCGGCGCCATCTGCCTGAAGGCATCTGAGGGCTTCACGGTGCCGCTGCCCAGCATTGCGACTGCGGTGGGCTACGGTTTGTCCATCTTCCTGCTGGTGAAGATCCTGAAGCACCTGCCGCTAGGGCTGGTGTACGGCATATGGGGCGGCATCGGTTCCGCGGCAACCATGCTGGTGGGCGTGCTGATATGGAACGATCCGTTCACGGCCCTTACCGCAGTGGGCCTGATCCTGATCGTGGGCGGCTGCTATCTGCTGAACAAGGGAACCGACGAGATAGAAGCCGCCAAAGAGCAGATGCACTAGCTCGGTTCCTTCCGACTCGGTTTTGCCCGAGTTGATCGTTGATCGCATTATGCCTGATGGCGGCGATTCAGCGAAAGAACCTACGGCGCTCCTACGATAGGTACTTCTCGAAGAGGTCGTCGAGCATTTCCTTTTCGAAGGGCTTGGAGATGTGCCCGTTCATGCCCGCGGCGAGCGATCGCGCCCGGTCTTCCTCGAAGGCGTTCGCGCTCACGGCGATGATGGGGAGCTCGTCGGTGTCGGGTCGGCCCAGCGCGCGGATGGCCTGCGCGGCGTCGAGGCCGTTCATGACGGGCATCTGGATGTCCATCAGCACCAGGTCGTAGTAGCCGGGTTCTGCGGTGCGCACCATCTCCACGCCGGCGGCACCGTTCTCGGCCTCCTCGACGGCGATGCCGCGCCCCTTCAGGATGGCGGCCACGATCTCGCGGTTCAGGTCGTTGTCCTCCACCACGAGCGCGGTCTTGCTGTCGTTGGTTGCGGCGAACGGCGAGCAGTTGAGCATCGCATCGCCCGAAAGGGGAACCACTTCGCCGACTGCCGAGCTCAGCGTTTCGTATAGATCGCTCATGAACAGGGGCTTCGCCAAGAACGCGGTCACGCCGGCTGCGCGGGCCTCGGCCTCGATCTCGGTCCAGTCGTAGGCGGTCAGGATGATGATGGGCGTGTCGCTGCCGATTTCCGCGCGGATGCGGCGCACGGCCTCCACGCCGTTCATGTCGGGCATCAGCCAGTCGATCACGAACGCGCGGTACGGGCGCCCGCCCTCATGCGCGTACTTCGCCTTGTAAACGGCCTCGGTTCCCGACATGGTCCATTCCGGGTTCATGCCGATGGCCTCCAGCATGCGGCACACGCTGACGCAGGCGTCCATGCTATCGTCGGCCACCAGCGCGCGGAAGCCGCAGAGCTGCTCGATGGCCAGGCTGCGGTGCGGGGTTTCGCCGCACGTCTTAAAGTCAAGCGAAACGGTGATCTCGGTGCCCACATCCGGGTCGCTTTCCACCACGATCTTTCCGCCCATCATGTCCACGATGTTCTTCGTGATGGCCATGCCCAATCCAGTGCCGGGAATGCCGCTGACGGTGCTGGTGCGTTCGCGGGCGAACGGCTCGAAGATGTGGTCGATGAAGTCCCGCGACATGCCGATGCCCGTGTCCGAGATGATGAAGTCGAACGACGCCCAACCGGGGCGCTCGGGTGTGGGATGCTGCACGATCTTGATGCCGACGGTGCCGCCGGGCTGGGTGAACTTAACCGCGTTGCTCATGCAGTTGATGAGGATCTGGTTCAGGCGCAGCTTGTCGCAGACGACGTTCTCGTCCACCACGTCGACGGTGTCGATAAGGAATTTCAGGCGCTTGGAATGCACGTCGGCCTGCAGGATGTTGCGCAGGTCGTGCATGATGGTGGGCAGGTTGTTGGGCTTTTCCTCGATGGAGACGCGGCCCGACTCGATGCGGCTCATGTCCAGCACGTCGTTGATAAGCGAGAGCAGGTGGTTCGACGAGGTCATGATCTTCTTGAGGTAGTCCTCCAGAAGGTGCGGGTCGTCGGTGTGCGCCGCGGCCAGCGACGTGAAGCCGATGATGGCGTTCATGGGCGTGCGGATGTCGTGGCTCATGTTGGAGAGGAACGTGGTCTTCGCGCGGTTCGCGTTCTCTGCCACGCGCAGCGCGTTCTCCATCTCGGTGGATTGCGTGCGGTCTATCACGTAGGAGAGGGCCAGAAGGTCGCCGCTCGCCTCGTCGCGGTACATGGTGACGTGCTGCTCTGCCAGCATGGGCGTGCCCTGCACGCTTTTCACCCAGCAGCGGTGCGACAGGTGGTCGTCGCCCTGCGCGAAGCTGCGCTCGAGTGCCGCACGATCGAAGAAGGCAAGGTACTCGGTCTTGTGCTCTTCGGTGGTCATGTCGGACCAGCAATCGATGAAGCGATCGTAGGCCACGTTTTGCGGAAGGCCCAGGAATTCGTTGAGGTCGTACTCGACGTCGCCGACCCTCTGCATGACCGTGCCCGGGATGACGTTCTTCGTGACGTTGATGTTGAAGAACGCGCCGGCGCTCTCGAGCAGCGCGTGCTCCAAAAGGCCGATACGGGTGCGGTACGTCTCGATCCGCTGATCAGTTTGGTCGGCTGCCATCGTTGCGTGCCTTTCTGCTGCATGCGCCCACTGCGCTTCTGACTTGGTGCGCGGGCGGGCCTGCAGGGCGCTGCTGCCCGGGTCTTGGGCGGCGGTGCAAGGGTGCGGTGGCAAGGCCGGCTTGCGCATGCGCGGTTCGGTTCCGGGGCGGTAGGGCTGACCCCGGCAAAAAAACGCGCGGGCGCGATTGTATCATTGCCGACCAGCGTTTATGTGCGGCTATTTTCATTTTCGACCATACCGGGACGGTTAGCCCGTCAGCACTGCGCCCTACGTCGGCAATTGGCCCGTTCGCCTGCGCCGCTGCCCGGAAACGATGTTGCGGTTGCGCTGCTGCGGCGGCACAATGGCAGCACAGATTCGATGCAGGGGTGCCTCGGCGGTTCGCCGCGCTTGGCTGAGAGGGCACGCGCCCAACCCTTTGAACCTGTCAGTTAGTGCTGGCGTAGGGAGCATCTCAGGTTCATTCTGGGGCGCACGCTATGGCTGGCGTCCCTTTTGTTTTGCGTGGAAGGAATGCGCATGGTACGGATGGACCAGTTGAGAAGCGGTATCGAGGAAGCAGTTGCCAAGGTTCGGCAGGAAAACCCCTTGGCGGGTTCGGTGACCAACGGCGTAACCATGGATTTCGTGGCGAACGCCCAGCTTGCGGTTGGGGGCAGCGCCGCCATGGTGTACCTGCCCGACGAAGGCGAGACGCTGGTGGCAGCCGGCGGGGCGGTGTACCTGAACATGGGCACGCTGCTGCCGGTCTACGAAGAGACGCTTCCGCGTACCGCAGCTGCAGCCCATGCGGCCGGCAAGCCCTGGGTGCTCGACCCGGTGGGCATCGGCATCGGCCAGCTGCGCACCGACCTGCTGTCCAAGCTGAAGGAATACAAGCCCGCCATCGTCAGGGGCAACGCCTCTGAGATCATCGCCCTGGCGAAGCTGTGGGGGCTGCAGCAGGAGGCGGGCGCCGAAGGCGGCCCGCGCGGCGTTGACAGTACCGACACCGTCGATTCCGCCCGCGGCGCGGCGGTTGCCCTTGCCCGCTATACCGGCGGTGCCGTTGCGGTATCGGGCGAGACCGACTTGGTAACCGATGGGTCGGCCGTTGCCGTTTCGCACGGAGGGTCGCCCCTGATGGAAAAGGTTACCGGCTTCGGGTGCTCACAGGGCGGCGTGCTTGCGGTGTACGCCACGGCCACCGACCCGTTCACCGCGGCGGTTGCCGGAGTTGCCCACTACAATCTGGCGGGAACGCGCGCAGCGCAGAACGCCGATGCCCCGGCAAGCTTCAAGCTGGAGTTCATCGACGAGCTGTACCTGGCCACGGCGGCCGACATCGCCGCCAACCCGCTTGAGCTTCAGGAGGCGTAGATGAACACGCTGGTAGCGGTGGCGATAGCCCCGTTCGGGGTGGGCGACGAGCTTGCCCCCGAAGTTGCCCAGGCGGTGAAGGTGATCCGCGAATCGGGCCTTCCCAACCACACGTACTCCATGTTCACCGAGATAGAAGGCGAATGGGACGAGGTCATGCGCGTGGTGAGGGAAGCCACGTTCGTTCTGGCAGAGCAGGGCATCCGCACCGAAGTGGTGCTGAAGGCCGACGTCCGCCCCGGCCGTACGGGCATGATGCAGCGCAAGGTTGCCGCCGTGGACGAGATCCTGGAAGGGGAGGCACGCGCATGAGCATCCGCGAATCGCTCGACATCTCGGCCTATTTGGTCATAGGCCCGGAAAACACCCTGGGCCGCCCGGTTGGCGATGTTATCGCGCAGGCCATAGACGCCGGTTTCACCTGCGTCCAGGTGCGCTCCAAGGAATGCTCCGCGCGCGGGCTCATCGAATGCACCGCCCAGGCTGCGAAGGTCATCGAAGCCGCAGGGAAAACCGGCCAGGTCGCCCTTCTGGTGGACGATCGTTTGGACGTGGTGCTGGCGTGCCGCGAGCAGGGCGTGAAGGTCGACGGCATCCATGTGGGCCAAACCGATATCCCCGTCGAGGTGTGCCGCAAGCTGCTGGGCCCCGATGCCGTCGTGGGGCTTTCCGCGCGCGCCGACGAGATGCTGGAATACGTGAAGACGGCCGACATGAGCCTGGTCGATTACCTGGGCGTGGGCCCGCTGCACGAAACCCCCACCAAGAAGGATTGCGGCCTTGCGGCCGACGGCACGGTGATAACGAAGAGCCTGACCGACCTGGCCGAGCTGCATGCGGTAAGCCCGGTGCCCATCGTGGTGGGCGGCGGTGTGAAGCTGGCCGATATCCCGTTGGTGAAGGGCACGGGCGTGGAAGGGTTCTTCGTGGTCTCGGCCGTGTGCGGTGCGTCGGACCCGAAAGCCGCAGCCCAAGAGCTGGTGGAAGCCTGGAGCCGCTCGTAGCTCGTTTTGCCCCGAAAAGGAGGGCGCCCGCAGGCTCGTTGCGCGAGCCTGCGGGCGAGCGGGCGATTGGCTTCGGAGCCCGCTTCTTGAACCGGATGCGCTAGATGATCAGCTCGGCTCCGGGTACGCCGATAACATGGGCCACGCTTTCCACGTGGAGGTCGGGCGTTCCGTCGGCGATGGAAAGCGTCTGCGCGTCGCGGAAGTAGCGTGCAAGGCCGGTCTCCTCGACGATGCCCAGCCCGCCATGGAGCCAGATGCACTGCTTGGTAACGTCCACTGCCATTTCACACGTGGAGTACTTCGAAGTGCTGATCAGGGCCTTCGCCTTTGCGCCAAGTGCCTTGTCGCCCGTGGCCAGGACCTTGTCGGCGGTGCCCAGCGCCTCGAAGATGAGGGCGCGGCACTTCTCGATCTCGCCCCACATGCGCGCCATGCGATGGGCAACCACCTGGCGCTTGGCGATGGGCTCGCTGTCGTGGGTGCGTTCCTTGATGAACTCCATGGTCTTCGCGAACGCCGCCTCCGCGCAGCCCAGGGCAACACAGGCGCACAGGGCGTTGCCCGGTCCCATGCCGTCGAGCGGGTTCTTGGGGAAGCTGTAGGAATCGGGAACGCGCACGTCGTTCAGGAAGTAGGAGCCGGAGCAGTTGCCGTTCAGGCCAAGCTTCGTCTCGACATGGGAATCGTCCAGGCCGGGGTCGCTGGTCTCGACGAAGAAGCAGCGCATCTCCCGGTCCTCGGTCATGCCCAGGAAGGCAACCAGGTCGGACTGCGAGGTGTTGGTAACGTAGAGCTTGCTGCCGTTGAGCACCCATTCATCGCCGTCCTTCACGGCCATCACCGGCCACTCGGAAAGGTTCGTGGAGCCCTGGGGCGGGGTGATGCCCGCGCCCATCACCGTCCAGCCGGTCATGATGCCTGCCAGGTACTTCTGCAGAAGCTCGACGCGGTTGGGGGATTCCATCAGGTAGCTGGACATGCAGCTGTCAACGTAGTAGCTGATGGCGAACGCGGGGGAGACCTTGGCAATCTCCTCGGTCACCACTCCTACCGCGGTAAGCCCCAGGCCCGAGCCGCCGATCTTCTCGGGGACGATGAGCCCCAGGAAGCCCAACTCGCCGGCCTTCAGGTACAGTTCGCGGGGAAACTTGTTCGTTTCCTCCATTTCCGCAACGGCGGGTGCCACGAACTTCTCTGCGTATTCTTTGGCGGACTGCTGGAGCAGTTCCAGATCCTCATTCAGGAAAAAAGACATTTTCATTACCTCCTCGATTCACCGCTTGGCAGGTTTCTGTGCCGATACGGGCGGTGTGGGTTTGCCTTTGCCGGGCCGGCCCCTTGCGCTGAGCGCCCTTTCGGGGCCGGCCTGATGTAGGGGGTTTGCTTACTTGGCCATGGTCAGGCGGTCTACGTTGTCGCCGCCGCCGGTGATGCCCTGTGCGGCAAGCTTCTCTGCATAGAACGCGAAGTCGACTACGGCCTGGTCACACGGGTTGCCGTTGTTGTTAAGGGCTTCCGCTTCGGTGGTTACCACGCGCTCGGTGAGGTCGGCGTGGGGCAGCAGGTAGAAGCGACCCTCGTCGATCTGATCAAGGATGAGCTGCGCCGTCTCCGGCCCGGTGAGCATGCCCAGCCTGTCGCCGCTTTCGGTATGCGCCTGGGAAAGCGGCATTTCCTTGCCGTCTCCTTGGATGTTGTGGTACTCCGCGTTGCGGTGCAGGGAGCTGTTGGCGATCTCCGACTCGAACACGCCGGGCAGCGAGATGTTGTACTTCACCTTGCCCAGGTCGAACTTCAGCGCCTCGGCCTGGTAGTTCTCGACCAGGCGAACCAGCGCGGTCTTCGTCACCGAGTACGGTGCCCAGCCAGAGAAGGCGGAAACGCCGGCGGTGGAAGCGGTGGTCACGATACGCCCGCCTTCAGGCTGGGTGAACATCAGGCCGCCGAATACGCGCAAGCCGTAGAGAGATCCCCAGAAGTTGGTGTCCACGATCCACTTCCAGTCTTCCATGGTGGTTTTCATCAGCGCGTTCGGCTGGAGCATGACGCCGGCGTTGTTGAACAGGTAGTCCACCTTGCCGTAGGCGCCCTTCACCTTGAAGGCGAGCTGCTTCCATTCCTCTTCATCGGTGATGTCCTGCTGCATGTAGGTTACGTCGTAGCCCTTTGCCTTCAGCGCTTCCGCTGCCTTCTGGCCCTTCTCGACGCGGCGGCCGGTGATGATCATGCGTGCACCCTTTTCGCCCAGGATCTCGGCGAAGGCATAGCCCAGGCCCGAGGTGCCGCCGGTGATGAAAACGACTTTCCCCTTGTAGTCCTCCATTGCAATCACTCCTTCGATCGTGCCGGCGTCAGATAATCCCCTTGCGCCGGCTCCCCATTAGCGAACGTGTTCCGATGGCGTAACTCCCAAACCCATCGTGAACACGTTCACTTCTTGACACCACTTAAACTAGCTGGGGTTATCGGGCGAATCCATGCTCATACGCCTTGCCATGTTCATTTGCTGGACAGGGACGGGCGATTGTTCACCGATTGAACGGATTGTCCTCGGCGTTCAAGCGGTACCATTTGTGGCGGGGATCCATCTTTCTGCCTGAGGGGGTTTGGGGTGAATCGGCGCGATTTGATGAAAAGGGAGTTTGCCAAGACGCTTTTGCGTATGGTTGGCGAAAAGCCCTTGGAGGGCATTACCGTCTCCGAGCTGGCGAAGGAATGCGGGGTGAGCCGCGGAACCTTCTACAACCACTTCTTCGATATATACGACCTGATCAACTGGATGTTCGAAGTGGATATCGTTGAGCCGCTGCAGGAGTACATCGTTTCCCACGATGCCAGCTGGCGGGGCATTACCCAGCAGTGCCTGGAGCGCATGTACGAGCATCGCAGCTTCTACTGCCAAGCCGTGCGCTACACCGGGCAGAACAACCTGCAGGACTACATGCGAAAGCGCAACCTGGACAGCTGGAAGCTGCTCATCAAGGGCTATATGGGAGACACGAAGACCTTCGATGCCGACCTGCTGGAGTTCTACGAGCGCTTCACGGCGGATGCGGTGGCGAACATGGTCATCGAATGGGCACGGCGGGGTATGCGGACGCCGCCGGAGCGTATGGCGCACATGGACTACGTTGCCACGCGCGGCATATACGGGCTGATCGATGCGGCAAACGACGAGGGGAATCAGGGCGATGGCTCGCCCGTTCCGCCCAAAGGCCTGTAAACGGTTTCCGGATCGGTGGAAGCCGAGGCCGTTGCGCCGGCCGTTCCGAGTGGGCTACGGCGGCCTTTAGAGCGGACGCATTGGCCGGCTTCGCACGCGCTCTCCCTTCCACCAGCCTTCGCCAGACGGCCGCATGCCCTTTCCTGCGGCAGGCGAGGGTTCATCCCTTACAATATCTGCTGAAAGAAGAAGTAAGTAGGTATTGCTATGAGTGCGCGCATCAACATCGCTGCGGCCGATCCGGCTGCGGCCAGTCGGCTTGCTGCCGATCTGGGGCTTCCCAACTTCATCGCCACCGTCCTGGTTGCCCGGGGCATCGATTCGGTCGAGAAGGCCCGGGAGTTCCTGAACCCGTCCCTTGAGCGGGACTGGCTCAACCCGTACGAGATAGAGGGCATGGACGCGGCGGTGAACCGCATCGAGGACGCCATCAAGGCCGAAGAGCACATCTTGGTGTTCGGCGACTTCGACCTCGACGGCGTTTCCGCCACCACGCTTATGACCAAGGGCCTGCGGGCCTGCGGGGCAAGGGTGACGCCCTTCATCCCCCTGCGCTTCGAGGAGGGCTACGGCCTGTCCCAAGCCGCCATCGAGCGTGCCCTGCAGTGCAAGCCCGACCTGCTGGTAACGGTGGACAACGGCATCGCCGCCAAGAACGAGGTGGAGGTCCTGAAGGCGCACGGCGTGGACGTGGTGATAACCGATCACCACGAGCCGTCCGACCTGGTGCCGCAGGGGGTTCCCGTCGTCGACCCGAAATGCGGCGACAACCCCAGCTCCATCCTGGCCGGCGCCGGCGTTGCCCTGAAGGTGGTGCAGGCGGTTGGAAGCCGCTTCGGCCTGCCGAACATGTGGCTGGATCTGGTTGACCTGGCCACGCTCGGAACGGTTGCCGACCTCATGCCCATGCGCAGCCAGAACCGCGCGCTGGTGAACCGCGGCGTGCGCATGCTCAACGAGGACCCGCGCGCCTGCATCGCCGCCCTGCTGAAGGAATCGGGCTTCGACGACAAGCCCGTCTCCTCTTCCTCCTTGAGCTTCACCATCATCCCGCGCCTCAACGCAGCGGGACGCATGGGGAATGCCCAGTTGGCGCTTGACCTGCTGCTTTGCGACGATTTTGCCGAGGCCTGCCATCTTTCGCGCCAGTTGGAGGAAGTGAACACCCAGCGTCGCACCATCGAGGCCGAGCTTGCGGAGGTTGCCTCCGAGCAGGCCGAGCAGGTGTTCACCGGCCAGCGCGCGCTGGTGGTTGCCGGCGAGGGTTGGCACGAGGGCGTGAAGGGCATCGTGGCCTCGCGCCTTACCAACCGCTACGGCGTTCCCGCCATCCTGTTCACCGTTGAAGGGGAGGAGGCGCACGGCTCCGGCCGCAGCGTGGGCGATGTGAACCTGTTCGAGGCCGTTTCCTCGTGCCAGGACATCCTCACGCGCTTCGGCGGGCACCATGCGGCGGTGGGCGTCACCCTTCCGGCCGAAAAGCTCCCCGAGTTCTCGGAGCGCCTGTGCGCCTACATGGACCAGCTTCCGCCCGAGGATTTCATTCCCCGCATCGAGGTGGACGCCACCGTCGATTTGTCGGAGCTCACCATCGACAACGTGGGCAAGCTGGACCTGCTGGCTCCCTTCGGGCAGGAAAACCCCAGCCCCCATTTCCTCGCGCACGGCGTGGTGATCTCGGGCGGCAGGGCGGTGGGCGCCGACAAGACCCATCTTTCGTGCACCCTCACCGACGGCATCAGCTCGCTTTCCAGCATCATGTTCCATTGCCCCGATGTTTCGGGCCTTCTGAACTGCGGGTGCGCGCTCGATGCGGTGTTCGAGCTGCAGATAGACACGTGGAAGGGCCGCCGCTCGGTCAAGGCGGTGGTTTCCAGCTTGAAGCCGCTTTCTCCCTGTGCCGCGCTCGAGGAATGCCTGGGCGAGGACAAGGAATTCGTCTCGGGCCTGGTTGCCTACGACGAGGAAGACGAGGCGCAGGGGGAAGACGCCCAGAGCCTGGTTGCCTCCGACGAGGAGCGCGCCCTTTGGCAGCAGCGCGCCCAGGCCGACCCGGCGGGCTTTAGGGCCGACATGGTTGCGGCCTTCTTGGGGCAAGGGCAGCTGCACGACTCGCAAACGCAGGTGCTCGATCTTCTTGACCAGGGGAAATCCGCCTTGGCCATCATGGGCACGGGCCGCGGCAAGTCGCTCATCTTCCATCTGCATGCCGCCCAGCTGGCGTTGGCCGAGGGCAAGGCCAGCCTGTTCGTGTACCCCCTGCGCGCCCTTGTGGCCGACCAGGCCTTCCACTTGGACAGGACGTTGGGTTCCTTCGGGGTGCATTGCGAGGTGGTAACCGGCGCCACCGATTCCGCAGACCGCCAGCGCATCATGTCCAGCCTGGCCGAAGGCGGCACCGACATCGTGCTCACCACGCCGGAGTACCTTGCCTTCCATGCCCAGGAATTCGCCCAAACCGGCAGGATCGGCTTCATGGTGGTGGACGAGGCGCATCATGTGGGCACCTCGAAGGCGGGCTTCCGCCCCCTGTACGCGAGATTGGGCGAATCGGCCGCGAAGCTCGGGTCGCCCCAGGTGCTGGCCGTTACCGCCACGGCAAGCACCCAGGTGGCAAGCGATATCCGCTCGGCGTTCAGCATCCCCGCCGACTGCGTGGTGGAAGACGCCTTCGAGCGGCAGAACCTCCAGGTGGTCGACCAGCGCAACCTGAAGAAGCGCGAGCGCTACCTGGTGAACCTGGTTGCCCAGGGGCAGAAGACGCTCATCTACGTGAACTCGCGCATGGAGACCATCGCCCTTACGCGCCAGCTGCGCAAGCAGGAGCCCCACATCGCATCGCTCATCGGCTTCTACAACGCCGGGCTTTCCCGCTCCGAGCGCGAGCGGGTGGAAACGCTGTTCCGCGAAGGCGGCCTGCAGGTGCTGGTGGCCACCTCGGCCTTCGGCGAGGGCGTCGACATCCCGGGGGTCCGCCATGTGGTGCTCTACCACCTGCCCTTCAGCGAGGTGGAGTTCAACCAGATGAGCGGCCGCGCCGGCCGCGACGGGCAGGACGCCTGGATCCACCTGCTGTTCGGCGGGGAAGACGCGAAGCTGAACACCTCGATCCTGGACGATGCGGCCCCCGACCACGACGGCATGGCGCAGATCTACCGTGGCCTTCGCGTCCTGCAGCGCAAGAAGGGCGAGGGGTTCTTCGCCCTCGATGCGGAACAGGCTGCCAAGCGATCCTCGGAGCTCCTGGGTCTTATAATCACCCCGGCGCAGATCAAGTGCGGTGTTGGAGTGTTCGAGGAGCTGGGCCTGGTGAAAACCTGCGGCAGGCCGGGCGCCCAGGGCGAAGGCGTGAGCATCAATGTCGTAGACTATAAGGGCAAAGTCGAGCTCGAGGACAGCGTGCGCTATCGCGAGGGCATCGACGAGCGCGGGTCGTTTACGGCCTTCAAGGATTGGGTGCTTACCAGCTCGGTTCAGCAGCTGCAGGACCGCATCAGGCGCCCGCTTCTTCCCGATACCGATAAGAAAGAGGGGCGATAGCCATGACAGAGTCAAACGAATTCCACCCGGTTGGCCTGGTCATGTCCTCGGTCGACCCCACCATCAAATCGGCCACCTCGGCGCCCGTGGGCTCCGACCCTGAAGAGCGCTTCGGCGTGTTGGAAAAGCTTGCCGGCGCCTACCTTGGCGAAGACGACCTTGCCTTGATGGAAAAGGCGTTCCGCTATGCCGAGAAGATGCACGACGGCCAGAAGCGCAAGTCGGGCGAGGCCTTCGTCATCCACCCGGTAGAGGTTGCCATCATCCTGGCCGACCTGCATATGGACGTGGAAACGCTCATCGCCGCCCTGCTGCACGACACCGTGGAAGACACGGTGGCAACGAAAGAGCAGGTGGCAGAGCTCTTCGGCGAATCGGTGGCCGACTTGGTGGACGGCGTTACCAAGATCACCAAGATCGAGGTGGAAACGCTCTCCGACGAGCAGGCGCAGACCTTCCGCAAGATGCTCATCGCCATGAGCAAGGACATCCGCGTCATCGTCATCAAGCTGGCCGACCGCCTGCACAACATGCGCACGCTTTCGGCCCTGCGCGAAGACCGCCGCATCTTCAAGGCGCGCGAGACGCTGGAGATCTACGCCCCCATCGCCCATCGCCTGGGCATCAGCTCCATCAAATGGGAGCTGGAAGACCTGGCGTTCTTCTACCTTGAGCCCTCGAAGTTCAAGCAGGTTTCCCGCATGGTGGCCGAAACGCGCCACGAGCGCGAGGAGTACCTGGCCAAGGTGATCTCCATCCTCCACGACGAGATGGGCAAGATCGGCGTGGAATCCCAGATCATGGGCCGCCCGAAGCACCTGTACTCCATCTACCAGAAGATGACGAAGAAGGGCAAGGGCTTCTCGGAGATCTACGACCTCATCGCCGTGCGCATCATCACCACCACGGTGAAGGACTGCTATTCCGCGTTGGGCGCGGTGCACAGCCTGTGGCATCCGATGCCGGGCAGGTTCAAAGACTACATCGCCATGCCCAAGTTCAACATGTACCAGAGCCTGCATACCACCGTCATCGGCCCGGCAGGCCGCCCGCTCGAGGTGCAGATCCGTACCGAGGAAATGCACCGCATGAGCGAGTACGGCATCGCGGCCCACTGGCGCTACAAGGAAAAGGGCGGCAAGGGGGCGGAAAGCGCCTTCGACAAGCAGATCGCCTGGCTGCGCGAGATGGTTGACTGGCAGGATGAGACCAAGGACTCGCGCGAGTTCCTCAAGTCGCTCAAAACCGACCTTGACCCGAAAGAGGTCTACGTCTTCACGCCGAAGGGCAAAGCCATGAGCCTGCGCTTCGGCTCCACGCCGGTCGACTTCGCCTTCGCCATCCACACCGAGGTGGGGTACCGCTGCGTGGGCGCGAAGGTGAACGGCTCCATCGTCCCGCTTTCCTACAAGCTCCAGATGGGCGACCGCGTCGAGATCCTCACGCAGAAGAGCGCCACGCCCTCGCGCGACTGGCTGAACATCGTGAAAACGCCTTCTGCCCGCTCGAAGATCCGTTCGTACTTCAGCAAGATGAGCCGCTCGGACGACCTGCAGGCCGGCCGCGACGCCCTGATGCTGGAAATGCGCAAGCACGGCCTGGGCATCTCGAACGCCCGCAGCACCCGCGCCATCCGCGAGGTGGCCGAGTCGATGGGCTACAAGGAGCCCGACGACATGCTGGTGAACATCGGCACCGGCAAGGAAAACGCCACCCATGTGGCCAACCGCATGCTGAAGATCCTGGTGGACACGGGCACCGAGGAAGCCTCCAAGCCCAACATCGGCATGTCGGCTTCCTCTACCGGCAAGATGCCGCCCATGATCACCAGCGTGAAGCGCCCGAAGAAGCATGAGACGCATTCCTCCAACGGCGTGGTGGTGCGCGGCATCGACGATGTGCTGGTGCGCATCTCGCGCTGCTGCAACCCGGTTCCCGGCGATAAGATCGTGGGCTTCGTCACCCGCGGCCGCGGCGTTTCGGTGCACCGCGACGACTGCCCCAACGCCGCCGAGCTGAAGCAGCATCCCGAGCGCATCATCGAGGTGTTCTGGGAGAAGGACGGCCCCTCGGGCGACACCTCCTTCAACGTGGAGATCTTCGTCGAGGCGCTCGACCGATTGAACCTGCTCATCGACGTTGCCTCGGTGCTGGCCGACCAGGGCGCCAACGTGCTTTCCGTGAACACCACCACGCATCGCGACGGCATGGTGGAGATGCGCTTCCTGTTCCAGATATCCGACACGGCGGCGATCGACCGCATCCTCTCGCGCATCCGCGGGGTGGAAGGCGTGTTCGACGCGCGCCGCATGATGCCGGGCACCACGTCTTCCAAACGATAACGAAAGGCGAACAGCATGAAAGTCTCAGTGAAAAGGGAAGGGCGCACGTACAAGGTGACGGGCGCCGCCGTCGACATCAGCTTTTTGGTGCTCGGCCCGATAGAGAACAACACGTACATCGTCTCCGACGATGCGGCCACGTTCGTGGTTGACCCTTCGCACAGCGCCGATGCCATCATCGCGGCGCTTGGCGGCAAGAAGCTCGATGCCATCGTGGTTACCCATCATCACGCCGACCACACCAGCGCCCTGTACGACCTGAAGCAGAAAACCGGTGCGCCGGTGTACGCTTCGGCCATCGATGCGCCGATTATCGAAAATCAGCCCGCTGGCGGATTCCCGCCTACGAAATCGTGCAAGGTTGATACCCTGCTCAATGACGGCGGCAAGCTCCGGCTGGGCAACATGGTTTGGCGCGTCATCGGCACGCCGGGGCACACCCCGGGCGGCATCTGCCTGTTCTTGGAGTCGGATGCGGGGAAGTGCCTCGATGGGGCCAACGTGCTCATCTCGGGCGATACGCTCTTCTGCGGCTCCATCGGCCGAACCGATTTCGAGGGCGGCAACGACAAGCAGATGCGCGCCTCGCTGCGCAGGCTGTCCCAGCTGCCGGGCGACACCTTGGTGCTGCCGGGTCACAATTCGCTTACAACCATCGCCGACGAGCAAAAGCGGGTTTTCGCCTATTACTGTTAACGCAGGGAATTTCCGCCCGATCGTTGGATGGGGCGCTACCGTACGAAGCTGCCGCGCATACGCTTTGGGCGCGGGAACCGAAATGGAGGGGTTATGGCAGGCATTGGAAAGAAGAAGAACAAGAAGAAGAAATTCGACTACTACGACGCATTCGATGCGCAGGCTGCCTTGGCGGTGAAGGAGGCCAAGCTGCTCAAAGACGTGGTGAACGGTTTCTCTTCCGCATCGGATCTGGAGGCCGACCTTGGCCGCGCCCATGCCATCGAGCGCGAAGCCGACGGCATCTGCCATAGCGTGTTCGAGGCCCTGCTTCCCGATTTCGTCACCCCGCTCGACCGCGAGGACATCATCGCCATCGCCGAGAGCCTTGACGAGCTCATCGATATGACCGAGGAAATCGTGCAGAGCTTCTACATGTTCGACATCCACTACATGCACGACGACGCGAAGAAGTTCGCCAAGCTCATCGTGCGCGCATGCGAGGCCCTGTCCGACGCGATGGCCGACTTCCGCAATTGCAAGAAGTCCGACAAGTTCAAAGAGCTCATTGTGCGCGTGAACGACATCGAGGACGAGGCTGACAAGATGTTCCTGCGCATCATCCGCGAGCTCTACACCGCCGAGCGCGAGCATCCGGTGCGCGTCATGGTGTGGACGCGCCTGTTCAGCTCCATGGAAGATTGCGTGGACCAGTGCGAGACCGTGGCCAACAAGATGAACATGGTTATGGTGAAGTACGCGTAGGCCTTCGCTGTTCGCAACGCTGTTCGGCGCGCTTCGGGTTCGGCTCTGTGGGGGAGCGAAGCCCGGGGCGCGCTTTCGTTTGCGGTGGGTTTTGTGCGCGGGCGATTCCATCGGCGGCCGATATGTTTCCACTTTGGAGCGAATCGTTGCTGTACGCGTTCGCGGCGGCGCGTTTTGTTAAGATATACGAGTTGTCTCATATCGAGGAAAGAAGACGATGTCTCTTATAGTTTCCAAGTTCGGGGGCACTTCCGTTGCATCCCCAGAACGCATAAAGAACGTGGCAAAGCGCCTTATCGCCATGAAGCAGGAAGGCAACGACGTTGTGGCCGTTGTCTCTGCCATGGGCAAAACCACCGATGAGCTGGTTGGCCTTGCCGCCGCACTGAACGATCATCCCTCCAAGCGCGAGATGGACATGCTGCTCTCCACGGGCGAGCAGGTGAGCATGTCGCTTCTGGCCATGGCCATCCAGGCGCTCGGCTACAGCTCCGTCAGCTTCACCGGTTGGCAGGCCGGCATCTCCACCGACGATGCCTTCTCGGCCGCCAAGATCGAGGACATCAACACCGACCGCATCCGCGAGGCGCTCGATTCAGGCGCCATCGTGGTGGTTGCGGGCTTCCAGGGCATTTCCCCCGACGGCGACATCACCACTCTCGGCCGCGGCGGCTCCGACACCACGGCGGTGGCCCTTGCCTGCGGCATCGGCGCCGATGTGTGCGAGATCTACTCCGACGTCGAGGGTATCTACACGGCCGACCCGCGCGTGGCGCCCCGCGCCAAGAAGCTCGACCGCATTTCCTACGACGACATGCTCGAGCTTTCCAGCGGCGGTGCCGGCGTGCTCCAGTCGCGCGCAGTCGAATTCGCCCGCAAGTACAAGGTTGTAATCCATTCCCGCTCCGCATTCTCCGATGCAGAGGGCACGCTTATCGAGGAGGTTGTTCCCTCAATGGAACAGGCAGTCATTTCCGGTATCGCACACGACACGTCCGAGATGAAGATCACGCTGCGTGGCCTTCCCGATGAGGTTGGCATGGCAGCCCAGCTGTTCAGCATCCTTGCCGGCAACAACGTTTCGGTGGACATGATCATCCAGAACACCACCAACGACGGCAAGGCCAACATCTCGTTCACCTTCCCCGGAAGCCAGAAGGAGCAGGCGCTCGAGGCGGTAGACTCCCTGGTGCAGAAGTACGGCGCCACCGTACTCACTGACGACAACATCGCGAAGGTCTCCCTGGTGGGCACGGGCATGAAGTCCACCCCCGGCGTTGCGGCGAAGGCATTCGCCACGCTGGCAGAGAACCACATCAACATCCTGATGATCTCCACCAGTCCCATCCGCCTCTCCGTTGTGGTCGAGGGCAGCCAGGTAGACGCCGCTGTGCGTTGCCTGCACACGGCCTTCGGTTTGGACTCCGACACCATCTTCGAGGAAACCCAGCTTTCCCCCGAAGAGATCGCCGCGAAGATGGCCAAGGGCCGCTAATCGCGTATATCGCATCCATGTTGGGGCGCCTGCGAAAGCGGGCGCCTTTTTTCGTCTGTTGATATAGAAAGGGCCGATGGAAATCCATCGGCCCTTTGCGCGTTGTATGGCGAAGCCAGTGCCCCTATTCGTCGTCCTTCTTGGAGACGAGGAGCATGATGCCGCCGATGAGGTTCAGGAAGAGCAGGGTGCACACACCGAAAGCCACCGTGTTGGGCTTGTTGCCCTTGTAGATGCCCCAGCTGTGCACGGTCATGGGGATCATCCATGCGAGCGGGACAAGGAGCAGACCGAAGCCAACGCAGCTGAGAACGTTGAAGACGAATGCGACAAGGCGCAATGTCTTGTCCTGCTCGGTCATCGGGTAGATGGTCTCATAGCTTGCGGCGGGAGCGGCCTGCGGTGCCGGGGGAGCCTGGTAGCCTGCCTGGGACGAGTTGGCTTCGGGCGCAGGCTGCTCGGCGGCAGGATGCTCGGCGGCGGGTGCAGGCTCAGCAGCGGGTGCGGCTTCCGCCTTCGCGCCGCATTTGGGGCAGAATTGGCTGTCGTCGGCAATCTCGTTGCCGCATTTCTCGCAGAACATGGGATTCCTTCCGTCGGGGGTTTCTAACCGGCTTTATAGGACAGTCAGATAGCGGTTGTACGGTTTTCGATCCTAGCACAACCGTTCCTCGACTTTTGTAAACTCGGAAGAACGGTTGCAGCAAAGCGTTGTATCATGATTTGCGCTAGTACCCAACACAAAGGAGCTTCTATGTCCTGGACGAAGGAAATGCCCGCCAACCCGGTAGTTGCGGTTGCAGGCGCCACGGGCGCTGTCGGCAACGAATTCCTTGAGGTCTTGCACGATCTCGATTTCCCCGCAAGTGAGATTCGCGCGCTTGCTTCCAAGCGCTCGGCAGGCAAGAAGCTTCCCTTCAAGGGCTGCGGCCAGGTTCCTGCCGGCGAGCTTACCGTTCAGGAAATGACCCCCGAATCCTTCAAGGGCGTCGACATCGCGCTGTTCAGCGCCGGTGCTGGCGTTTCCAAGGAAATGCGCCAGGCGGTAGTCGATGCCGGCGCGATCATGATCGACAACTCCAGCGCCTTCCGCATGGAAGATGATGTGCCCCTGGTTGTCCCCGAGGTCAACCCGCAGGACATCAGCTGGCACAGCGGCGTTATCGCCAACCCCAACTGCTCTACCATCCAGATGGTGGTTGCCCTGCACGCCCTTGAGCAGATCGCTCCCTTGAAGCGCGTCGTCGTTTCCACCTACCAGGCTGCATCCGGCGCCGGCGTTGCCGCCATGAACGAGCTGTTCGACCAGACGCGCGACTACCTCGACGGCAAGCCGTTCGAGCCCAAGGCCTTCAGCGACCAGATCGCCTTCAACATCATTCCCCATATCGACGTGTTCCTGGAAGACGACTCCACCAAGGAAGAGTGGAAGATGGTCGTGGAAACCAAGAAGATCATGGGTCACCCCGAACTGGGCGTTGCCGCCAACTGCGCCCGCGTGCCGGTTCTCCGCTGCCACGCAGAGTACGTGAACGCCGAGTTCGACGGCCCCATCACGCCGGAGCAGGCCCGCGCTGCCTTCGAGGCCGCTCGGGGCATTACGCTGAACGACAAGCCCGCGGAAAACGGCTATCCCATGCCGGGTCTGCTGGCTGGCTGCGACGATGTATACGTAGGCCGCGTCCGCAAGGACGCCAGCGTTGAGAACGGTATCTCGTTCTGGTGCGTGGAAGACCAGATCCGCAAGGGTGCCGCGCTGAACGCCGTTCAGATCGCCCAGCTGCTGCTTCCCTAGCTTCAACTGAAACAGGTTCATATGGAGACGGGCGGGAGATAACGCATCTCCCGCCCGTCTTTTCATCCATAGGCGTTCGATGGGTTATCATAGCCAAGATTTAGTAGGCCCTGCCTTGGAGCGGGGATTTTTTGTGTTTGGCGCTGTGCTTGCGTATTGCGTTTGGCGCCATAGAGATCGGATCTGTTTGTATGTCTATTGATGAAGTGCAGGGCGAAGCCCCTGAATTTGCCGAACTGGGTCTTGGCAACAAGGTGATGGCCGCCGTGGCCGACCTTGGCTACGATGCCCCCACCCCTGTTCAGGCCGGTGCCATCCCGGCGGTGCTGGCGGGACGCGATGTGCTCGCCGCCGCCCAGACGGGCACTGGCAAAACCGCGGCGTTCCTTCTGCCGTCGCTGAACAACCTTCCCCATGCCAACAGGCGCCGTGTGCGCGGCAAGGGCAACGGCGAAGGCCCCTTCATGCTGGTGGTTACCCCTACCCGCGAGCTTGCCCAGCAGATCGAGGACGTTTGCCGCACCGTTTCCAAGCATACGGGCCACACCTCGGTTACCGTGGTGGGCGGCGTCGGCTACAACCCCCAGCGCAACGCCCTGAAGCAGGGCTGCGATGTGCTTATCGCCACCCCCGGGCGCCTGATAGACCTTATGGAGCAGGGCTCGGCATCCCTGGACCAGGTGAAGGTGCTGGTGCTCGATGAGGCCGACCGCATGCTCGACATGGGCTTCCTGCCCGCCATCCGCACGATCGTCGCCGCTACGCCGGAAAAGCGCCAGACCCTGCTGTTCTCGGCAACGCTCGACGAAAGCGCGGTCGGTTCCATCACCAACCTGGTGAACGAGCCCGAGCGCATCGAGATCGCCCCGGCAACCTCAACCGCCGACACGGTAGAGCAGTACGTGCTGCCCGTTTCCCTGGATGCGAAGAACGCCGCGCTGGCCCAGATCCTGAAGAAGGCAGGCACGCAGCGCGTTATCGTGTTCTGTCGCACGAAGCACCGTGCCGATGCCTGCCGCAAGCGCCTGACGCGCGCCGAGATCTCGTGTGCAGCCATCCACGGCGACCGCTCGCAGGCCCAGCGTGAGCGCGCCCTGCGCTCCTTCCGTGACGGGAAAACCGATGTGCTGGTTGCCACCGACGTCCTTGCCCGCGGCATCGACATCACCGATGTGAGCTACGTGGTGAACTTCGACGTTCCGGAAGACCCGGTGGACTACATCCACCGCATCGGCCGTACCGGCCGCGGCGGCGGGGTGGGCTGGTCGCTCACCATCGTCACCGAGCAGGACATCGACGAGTTCTTGGATATCGAGGCCCTTATGGGCAAGACGGTCGACCTCTGGGACGGCTCCGGCATCGAGGTGGGGGAGAACCCGGTTCCGCTCGATCCCGACCGCGTTCCGGCCGACAAGGTGCCGGGCAAGATGGCGAAGAAGAAGCGCCGTTCCGCAAAGCGCAAGCTGGCGCAAGCCAAGCCCAACCAGCGTTCCTCTAAGCCTTCCGCTGCAGACGACCCCGAGGTGGAGGCAGTGCGCGAAGAGCTGCGCCGCCAGGAGCAGAAGCGCAAGAAGAAGGCGTCCGGCAAGCAGAAGACGAAGTCGGAGCCTAAGGCCGGCAAGCACAAGGCGGTCGTGGAGGTGCCGCAGGGCCAGCCCAAGCCGCGCCTTCGTCCTGGCGTTCATTCTTCCGGTATCCGCAATGCCCCTGCCGAAGGCTCTTCGTCTGGCAACAAGGGCAAGCGTTCGCGCGGCGGCCAAGGCTCTACGCGTCGCAGGAATGCCCAGCGAACCGCCAAGCCGAACCGCGCAAAGCGTTCCTAGCTCATTGCCCTTGGGCTGAGGTGCCTGGAAGGTGTCTCGCTTTCGTTTAGGTATCGCATCCCTTCCCCTATACCGGACTTCTGATATAGGGGAAGGGATTTTTGCGTTAGGCTGCAAATATGCCGCCCGTGGTTGGCGGGCAGCGTACACGTTTCGTGAGTTGGGGGATGCTATGGGATATCGAACTGGCGCCGTTGCAGCGGGGCAGGGGAAGTTCCGGCTGGAAGCCGTGGTGTCCGTTGCTCCGCGGGGCATCGTTGTGTTCGCGTGCACGCCGGAATATGCGCATGTGGGCGCAACGGCACAGGCCATACCGCGGCCAGAGCCGGGTCGTACCGCAACGGTGAGCCTGCTTGCGGTTCCCTGCCATAGGGACGAGATTCCCGCGCATGACATAGCCGCAGCGTTGGCCACGCGTTTCGCCATGCCGTGTGCGGCAAGTGCCGGTTACCACGTAGAGCAGGCAACCGCGCAGGATCTGCAAACGGTGCTCGAGGTGAATCAGGAGCTTATCCGCAAGCTGGAGGCAAAGGTCGAGCAACTGCTTTCCGGTATGGGGCAAGAAGGCTAGTTGCCCTTAGTGGGCGCGCCGGCCGCCAAGCGTAAAGCAAGCCGCTATGAACAAAAGGAGGCCCGACGATGTCGGGCCTCCTTTGCGTTTTCAGGTAGCGCTTCAGGTGGATACCGAAGCGTTGGACAATGTGCTACATCCTGCCGGTGAACAGGAACTTGATGCGCTGCCAGAGGGTTGCCTTCTTCGGCACCAGCTGTATTGCCTGGTTGTCCTGCTGGGGCTCGGCCGGTGCCTGCTCGGCAGCAGGAAGGACCTCGGCCTTGGGCTCCGGTGCAGGCGCGCTCGACCCGATGGCAGGACCTGCTACGCCGGGCTCGATCTCCTCAAGGCCGGAAACCGAAGATTCCGGGGCGGCATGCGCAGGCTTCTTCTGCGGCTGCTCGGGGGCGATGACCGGCTTGGCAGTGAGCACCTTGTCGCTGGAGATGGGAAGCTCGGTGGATTCGGGCTCGGCGGCAGCCTGTGCCTCGGCCTTGCTTTCGGCGGCAGCCGCTTCGGCCTCGGCCTCAGCCTGTTCGGCTGCCTTGGCTGCGGCTTCGGCGGCTTCCTCTTCCTTCTGGGCGGCCTTGATGCGCTCGATACGGGCGATCTCGGCCTTGCGGGCGGCCTCCTCTTCACGAAGCTCCACGGAGCGGTGGTAGTCGTCGCGCGCCTTCTTGATGAGGTACGCCTGCGAATCGAAGGAGTCTTCCTGCCCGTCCGCCTCGGTGGAAGCGAAGAACTCCAGCGGCGTGTACTCCAGGTCGTTCTTCAGCATACGCAGCTTGGCGGTGTCGGCGAGCGACACGTCCAGGTAGCTGTTCACGCGCTCCTTAAGGGCGGGCGCATAGATGGGCCAGGCGATCTCGACGCGCTTTTCCATGTTGCGGGTCATAAGGTCGGCGCTGGAAAGGTACAGCTCGCGGTTCTCGCGCGGGCCGAAGCCGTAGATGCGGCTGTGCTCCAGCAGGCGGCCGACGATGGAAACCACCTCGACGTTGTCGGTGTAGCCCTCGACGCCGGGCACGATGCAGGAAATGCCGCGCACCAGGAGCGTGCACTTCACGCCGGCCTGCGAGGCCTCGGCGATCTTGTCGATGATGCCCTTGTCGGTAACGGAGTTGGTCTTGAACACCAGGCCGTTGGGCTCGCCCTTCTTCGCCAGCTCGATCTGCTCGTCGATCTTATGGAGGATCATCGGCTTGATCTGCAGCGGCGCCACCGAAAGCTTCTGATAGCAGTCGGAGGCGTTCTCCAGGCTCATGTTGCGGAAGAACTCGGCGGCGTCCTTGCCGATGGCCTCATCGGTGGTGATGTAGCTGAAGTCGGTGTAGAGCTTCGACGTCTTCTCGTTGTAGTTGCCGGTGCCCAGTTGGGTGATGTACTGCACGCCCTGGTCGGTGTAGCGGGCGATGGTGCAGATCTTCGAATGCACCTTGAAGTCGTGGAAGCCGTAGATGACGTTGGCGCCGGCCTTCTCGAAGCGCTGGCTCCATTCGATGTTGTTCGACTCGTCAAAGCGGGCGCGCAGCTCGAAGAGCGCGGTTACCTCTTTGCCGTTCTCGGCCGCGGCAACCAGCGCCTCTGCCAAATGCGACTGGCTGGCCAGGCGGTACAGCGTGATCTTGATGCTGAACACCGAGGGGTCGTTGGCGGCCTCCGAGAGCATCTTCACGAACGGATCCATGCTCTCGTACGGGTACATCAGCAGCACATCGCGCTCGCAAACCTGCTCGATGATGGGGCGCTTCTTGTCGAACACCGCCGGCCACTGCGGGGTGAACGGCTCGTTGGTGATCTCGCGGGCCACCTCGGAATCCACCATGCCCGAAAGGCCCCAGGCATAGCCCATGTCCAGCGGAACGCTGGTGACGAAGCACTGGTACGGCTTCAGGTTCAGGCGCTTGAGCAGGAACTTCTCGGTAACGCTGGAAAGCGGGGTGTCGGACTCCAGGCGAACCGGGGCAAGGCGGGCGCGCTTCTTCAGCATGCGCTTCATGTGCTCGCGGTAGTCGTAGTCCAAGTCTTCCTCGGTGCCGTCGTTCGGGTCGATGTCGGCGTTGCGCGTAACGCAGATGACGCTGGCTCGCTTGGTGGTGTACATGTTGAAGACTTCATCGACGATGGTCTTGATGGCGTTTTCCAGGAGGATGAACTGCGTTCCCTCGCCGGGGAGCTTGATCACGCGGTTGGCCTGGTGCGGCAGGGGGATAAGGCCGAACGTGGCATCGTCTGCGCCGACGTTCTTCTCCTTCTTCTTGCCGTCTTTGGCCTTGGGGTCCTTCTTGGCCTTGGTCTTCTCGCGGTTGGCCTCTTCGTCCAGGCGCAGCAGCACGTACAGCGCGCCGTTTTCCAAATGAGGGAAGGGGTGGCGCGAGTTGATGATCTGGGGCGAAAGGTAGGGCACCACGCGTTCCTGCAGGTAGGTGTGCAGGTAGGCGGCCTGGTCCTTGGAAAGGTCCTCGGGCTGCAGCTGATGGATGTCGTGCTCTGCCAGCTGGCCCAGGATCTTGTTGTAGATACGCTCCTGCTCGGGGTACAGGTCGTGGCAGCGGTCGTAGATGGCAAGCAGCTGCTCGTCGGGCGTCATCTGCGTCTTGTTCTCGCGCATGTCCTTGTCCACCAGCGAAAGGTCGGTGAGGCTGCCCACGCGCACCATGAAGAACTCCTGCAGGTTGCTGGAGAAGATGGACACGAAGGTAAGGCGCTCGAGCGGCGGGACGTTGCGGTCTTCGCCCTGGTCAAGAACGCGTTTGTTGAAGGTCAGCCAAGACAGCTCGCGGTTCTGCATGTAGGGCAGCACGTGGCGCTCGCTTTGGCGCTGCTGCAGCGTCTGGGCGCTTGCGGAACCGCTTGCGGTTTCTTTCTTTGCTTCCATTTGTCCCCCTCGGTTTGAAAATCCCTTGAAAGGATCGATTGATTTTGAATCCCCAAGGTTATTGTAATCGTTAATGCCCTTCCTGCGCAGGTTGGGCGGTGTTTTTGCCTATGTTGGGTTACGAAGCCGAGGCAACGGGCTTCACCAGGACGCGATCGGCCAGGTAACCCTCGCGAACGCCGTACTTGCAGATGTCCAGCCTGTCGGCATGGCACAGGTCGAACACCTGCCGGATGATGATGCAGCCCGGCAGGAAGGTGTGGATTCGGTCGGGCACCGTGCGAAGCGCCTGATGGGCGAAGGTGTCGGGATCCTTCGCGTACAGGTCCAGCAGCGCATCGAGGTGCTCGGGCAAAATGAAGTCGAAGCGGTTTCCCTCGTTGCACAGGTCGCCGTAGACCTTCGCCGCCGAGCGGATGGAGCCGCCGATGCCGTAGAGCTTGGCGGACTCGTACAGGTTCGGGTTGGAGCCCTTGGCCAGGCTCTTCAGCGAAGCTCCTATTTTGTTGGACTCTTCCTTGGTGGGAAGCAGCCCCTTCACGTAGTTGGCGAACGAGGAGAGCGAGCCCTGCGGCAGGCTCGTCTTGGCAAGATCGAGCCCGTCTTTGATGTGGGTGAGCTCGGTGGACCCGCCGCCGATGTCCACAAGCGTGCCGTTTTGCATGTTCTGGCTCAGGCTGGCACCCAGAAAGCCCAGGTGAGCTTCCTCTTCGTTGGACAGGATGGCGATGCGCTTGCCCACTGCGGCCTCGATTTCAGCCGCGGCCTCGTGCGAGTTGGTGCAGTTGCGCAGCACGGCGGTGGCGAAGATGTCTATGCGCTCGCAGCTGAAGTGGCCGGCGCGCTGAAGGTGGGCGTTGATGGTCTTCGCGGCACGGCGAACGCCCTGCTTGGTCATGGCGCCGTCCTTGATGTGGGAGGCAAGGCCGGCCATCGCCTTGTAGTTCAGCAGGATACTGATGTCCTTGGCCCGGAGCGGCTCGTGCGGCGCGCAGTTCACCTCGTATATGCACAGGCGGATGGTGTTCGATCCGAGGTCGATGATGCCGTAGCGGGCCATGTGATGCTCCTTGACGAATGATTGCAGCGCAGCTTGCGCCGTACTGATTTAACTATATTGGCAAAATTGCTGCACAGATGGACGTGTTATGACACATTATTTTACATTTCCCGGGGAGGGCCTGCGTATTGGCTTACCATTGGAATCAGCTGATCATCCGAGCTGTTTCGCTCGGTTGCATTCCGCGGCGCCCAGGCTGCGGGAACGGGGATGAACGAGGGGAAGGGGCAGGCCATGCTCGAAACCGTCCGCATGGATTCGCAGAAGGTGTCCAAGAAGGAATACAAGACGCGCTTCAAGGAGCTTGTTTCCAAGCTGGTGGTCCTGCAACAGGAAGCCAAGCACGAAGAGGTCGGCGTCGTCGTCCTGTTCGAGGGATGGAAGGGCGCCGGCAAGGGCAGCCGCATCTCCGACTTGCTGTACCACCTGGACGCGCGCGACACCAGCGTCTACGTTACCGAGGATTTCGACGAGGAAGAGGCAAGCCTCGTGCTTGACGAGGGCTTCGGCGCAACCGGCTACTACCCGGTTATGCAGCAGTTCTGGAAGTCGTTGGGGCAGCGCGGCAGCATGACGTTCTACGACCGCGGCTGGTATTCCGCGGTTGCGCAGCAGCTTCTTAACCAGCTGCCGAAGAAGGGCAAGATCTCGAAGAAGGAGCGCCTTGGCCTCGAAGAGCGCATAAACCGCGTGGCTCCCGTGGTGGAAGACTTCGAGACGCAGCTGCGAAACGACGGCTACCTGGTAATCAAGTTCTTCCTGCACATCTCCGAGCAGACGCAGCGCGAGCGCCTCATCAGCCTGTACTCCGACCCCTCCACCAAATGGCGCGTTACCGAGAAGGACCTGGCCCAGCTGGAGCGCTACAAGCAGACCTACCGCGTGTACGACGAGATGGTGAAGCGCTCGAACTTCAAGGTGGCCCCTTGGATCCTGCTCGATGCCGGCGACAAGCGCCAGGTGAACCTGCGCGTGGTGCAGGCTATCGTGGACGCGCTTGAAAAGGAGCTGCACAAGCCGAAGAGCGCAGCTGCCATCGAGGCCGAGAAGAAGGCGAAGGAGAATTCTGCCGCCTCCACCACCGGGGCCGTTGTCGGCGATGAGCGCCAGCGCACCCCCGAGCAGAACCTGCTGCTTCGCCAGCAGGCCGAGCGCGATGCCAAGATCGCCAGTTCCCGGGCGCCGCTGATGACGCGTTTTACCGCAAGCGAGCATATCCCCTCGTTGGACGAGGTGGACCATTCGCTGGCCCTGAGCCACGAGGATTACAAGCTTCAGCTGAAGGCCGAGCAGGAGCGCCTGCGCCGCATAGAGCTGGAGATGTACATCCGCCGCGTGCCGATGATGATCATGTACGAGGGCTGGGACGCCGCCGGCAAGGGCGGCAGCATCAAGCGCGTTGCCCAGGCGCTCGATGCGCGCTCGTACACCATCTTCCCCAGCCCGGCACCCACCAAGCCCGAGCTGCTTCATCCGCACCTGTGGCGCTACTGGACGCGCCTTCCCAAGGCCGGCCACGTGGGGATCTACGATCGCAGCTGGTACGGGCGCGTCCTGGTGGAGCGCGTCGAGGGCTTCGCCAGCACCGAGCAGTGGAGCCGCGCCTACGAGGAGATCAACGAGTTCGAGCGCGACATGGTCGAATGGGGCGCTATCCTGCTGAAGTTCTGGGTGGACATCTCGCCTGAAACGCAGCTGGCCCGCTTCGAGGCGCGCGAGAACAACCCCGACAAGCGCTGGAAGATCACCGCGGAAGACTGGCGCAACCGCGACAAGTACCCGCAGTACCGCGCCGCGGTGGAGGACATGTTCCGCCTTACCTCGACCCATCACGCCCCTTGGACCATCCTGGAAAGCGACGACAAGTACTATGCGCGCGTGAAGGCGCTGCGCATCATCAACGAGGCGATCGAGAAGCGCCTGGGTCTGTTCTAGGCTCTGCGTTTGTCCTTTGGGAAGAGAGAAGCCGGCCGGGAAGCTTCCCGGCCGGCTTCTTTGCTTGTTGGCGGTTTTCGGCGGTGCCGATAGGGGCTACAGCTCGGAATACCAGCAGTTCTCTACCTTCTTATGGGGCTGGCGCACGTTCACCTTCTGGCTGGCCAGGCTCACGCGCGAATGTGCGGGAATGCTCTCGGTAACGAAGGCGCTGCCGGCGATCACGGTGTCTTCGCCCACCACGGTTTCGCCGCCGAGGACGCTGGCGTTCGAGTAGATGGTGACGTTGTCCTCGATGGTGGGATGGCGCTTCACGCCGGCAAGCTTCTGGCCTGCACGCGTGCTGAGGGCGCCCAGCGTCACGCCCTGGTAGATCTTCACGTGGTTGCCGATGATGGTGGTCTCGCCGATTACCACGCCGGTTGCGTGGTCGATGAAGAAGTACTCGCCGATCTGCGCGCCCGCGTTGATGTCGACGCCGGTGCCGCTGTGGGCGTACTCGGTCATGATGCGGGGGATCAGCGGCACGTTCTGCGTGTACAGCTCGTGGGCGATGCGGTACACGAAAATGGCGAAGAAGCCCGGGTAGCTGAAGATGATCTCTTCCTTGCTCTGCGCAGCGGGGTCGCCGTCGAAGGCTGCCTGAACGTCGGTGAGCAGCACGCGCTGCACCTCGGGCAGCTTGCCGAAGAAGTGGGCGCAGATCTCATCGACGCGCTGGCGGGTTTCCTCGCAGGATGCTTCCGGGTTCTTGAACAGCAGCGCTTCGGTGAGCTCGCGGCGCAGCGAGTCTTCGACGCGGATGAGCGTTTCGCCGATGAAGTACTCGGGATTGGTGCCGGTGGGCGTTTCGTCGCCGAAGTAGCGCGGGAACATCACGCGGCGAAGATCCTTGATCACGTTGGTGATGGCCTTCTTGTTGGGGAAGTGGCGATCGGGGTCGGTGAAGAAGATTTCCTTCGCGCTGTAATTCTGGGCGATGCCCGCAACTATGGAATCGAGGTTTTCGTTGAACATGATGCCTCTTTCGGTACTGCCGCGCTCATTCTACGGCGGGGCGCATGCGTTGTTTTCCCTATCCTAGCGTGTTCGGCAGCGGGCGGAAAGTGGGAACGGGCTAAATCCGACTAATTTTGTAGGTTTATGGCTGGCCGATATCTTTGCGCGTCAGCAAACTATCAAAAGATATTGGTAGACCATGTCAAAGGATACGGTATACTTTGGGGAAACTACGAGGAGGAGGCGTGTATGCAAGAAGAGGTAAATGCGGAATACATCAAACGAGTACGCAAGAAATATCATTTGACGCAAAAGGCGTTTGCCCGGGTTTTGGGTATCGGTGAAGCCAGCCTTGCCCGTTACGAGAAGGGGCAGAAGCCCACCAAGGCAATGGCCAACCTTATTCGCGCCGCGGCAACCCCGGAGTTCATGGCGGATTGCTTGGACCGCGATGGCGAGCAGATCCCCGAAAGCCAGTGCGAGGATGCTCGCAGCATCATCTACTCGATGCTCACCTTCGACGAGGACGGAGAGATTATGGACATGACCGACATCTACATGATCACGCTCGACCAGGAAATCCTGAATGAAAAGGTCTCGCTGGTTTTGGCCGATGCCTTCCGCGCGTTGGACAAGGCGAAGATCCAGAACAACGAAGAGCGCATGGTGATCCTGCAAGACATCATCCGGGAGTTGGCTCTTTTGAAGCCCACGATCGTCGATGAGGAGAACGCCAACAAGGTTAAGCAAGCAGAGTTGCGGGGGCGGGTAGACAGTTACCGAAAGCTGTTGGATCTCTGCATGAAGCGTGCGGCTTAGCGAGTTCGTATGGCTAGAGGAATAACAACGAACACGGATCCCGGCGCATATACTGAAGAAGAATTTCAGAGAGCCAAGGACTCCATACTGGTGGCGCTAACCGCGGAGCCTCGGCTTGCGCCGTCCCTTTGCCCAATCGCGGTATTGCTTGGTGGTCAAAGCGGTGCGGGGAAAACAACGCTTCATGGCTTGATGCGAAACTATTTCTCAGGCAACCAGATTACGGTCAATGGTGACGGATTCCGCTCGTATCACCCCCGCTACCGGGAGCTCGACAAGGAGTACGGCCCCGAATCGGTCAACTACACCGCCAGATGGGCCGGCGCTATGACGGAAGCGGTGGTGGAGGCCCTTTCCACCGTTGGGTACAACCTTGCGGTGGAGGGAACCTTGCGCACGGCGGAAGTGCCTACCAAAACGGCAACACTGCTCAAGGGGCGCGGGTACCGCGTATTCTTGGCGGTGATGGCGGTGAAGCCCGAGATCTCCCTGATCAGCTGCCAGATCCGTTACGAGCAGATGCGCATTGCCGGAACCGTGCCCCGCGCAACCGACCCTGAGCACCATAACCTCATCATCCGGCAGATCGTCTCCAACATGCGCGTGCTGGAGCAGAACGATCTGTTCGAGGGGATATACCTGGTGAACCGCGCCAAAGAGGTGCTCTATCCGAAGGAAGGGCAGGAGGGCAAGGCGTCAGAAGCGCTTGAGCAGGTTTTGTTCGGACCCTGGAGCAGGGAAGAGAGCATCCACTACGACCACCTGAAGCGTCAGTTCGAGGGCCTGCAGCAGCAGGCTGCGAAGGGCAAGGCGGCTAAGGGCAGGCGCATCAGCCCAAGGAAGTAGTTCCCTTTGTTGCCAGGGTGGCTGCCATTTCCGAAAGGCGCTTCGCGCTCATGCGCTTGCCGCCGGCAACCCAATGCTGGTACAGCGTGACGCAGGTGGAGTGCACGAACACGAGCACGGCCGATATCTCGGTGCCGGAAAGGCTGCCGAAGCCGCGGTCGTTCACGTAGCCCAGCTTCAGCTCCTCTTCGATCATCTGCTGGCAGAACTCCGACTTGCGTGCATAGCACACCACATGTTCGTTGAGGCGGCTCTGCCTGCCTGCCTCGCAGAGCGACACCACCAGCTGCCGGGCGAATTCGGCAGTGCGGTCGGGCAGGGTGAACTCCTTGGTTTCCTTGAGCAGGGTCTGCAGCAGCAGCGCCTGGTATTCAAGGATCAAGGCGTTCAGGTCGGGGTAGTGCCGGTAGTAGGTCTTCTTGCTGATGCGGGCTTCGCGGCACAGCTGCGCAACGGAGATGGCGGAAAGCTCGTTTTCCTCCGCAAGCTTCTCGAAGGACGCGTGGATGGCTTCTTGCGTTTTGATGATGCGCAGATCGGTTTTGTCTTCCATGGCTATCCTCCTTGAATATCGTTAACGACATTATAGTGTCATTTTCGATTCTGTCGCCAGACTGCAGGGTATAAAGTTACTGGAGTGTCATAACCAAGTATTTGCGCAGGTAGACAATGTGCCTTCCCGGTGGCATATCTTCTGCTGTTTAGTTTTGGCGATAGTGGGTTAGGAAGCCCTCAAGGTTCTCCATGCACTCGGACAGCACTTCGATGCGGGGCAGGTACACCACGCGGAAGTGGTCGGGCTTGCCCCAATTGAAGCCCTTGCCGGGCACCAGAAGGATCTTTTTTTCGTGCAGCAGGTCCAACGCGAACTGCTCGTCGTCGGTGATGTTGAACTTGGCGGTGTCGATCTTGGGGAAGATGTAGAACCCGCCCTTGGGTTTCACGGCCGTGATGCCGGGGATGCTGTTAAGCGCGTTGTAGACGTATTCTCGTTGCTCGTACACGCGCCCGCCGGGAACCACGTAGCTCTGCACGCTCTGGTGGCCCCAGAGCGCCGTCTGCACGATGCTCTGCGCGGGAACGTTCGAGCACAGTCGCATGTTCGAGAGCATGTCGATGCCCAGGATGAAGTCCTTGGCACAGGCGCGGTTGCCGGAAAGCACCATCCACCCGATGCGGTAACCGGCGATCATATGGCTCTTGGAAAGGCCGCTGAAGGTTACGCAGAACAAGTCGGGTGCCAAGCTGGCGATGGAAACATGCTCTTCGCCGTCGAACACCAGGCGGTCGTAGATCTCGTCGGAGAAGATCATCAGCTGGTGCTTGCGGGCAACCTCGACGATTTCCTGCAGCACCTCGCGGGGGTACAGCGCGCCGGTGGGATTGTTCGGGTTGATGATGACGATAGCCTTGGTGCGCGGCGTGATCTTCCTTTCGATGTCGGCGATATCGGGATACCACTCGGCCTGCTCGTCGCAGATGTAGTGAACAGGGTTGCCGCCGGCAAGCGTGGCACAGGCGGTCCACAGCGGGTAGTCGGGGCTGGGGATAAGGATCTCGTCCCCGTTGTCCAGCAGCGCCTGCATGCACAGGTTGATGAGCTCGCTTACGCCGTTGCCGGTGTAGATGCAGTCCATGTCCACATGGGGAAGGCCCTTGATCTGCGAGTACTGCATGATGGCCTTGCGGGCGCTGAACAGGCCCTTGGAATCGCTGTAGCCCTCGCAGTCGGGCAGCTGCAGGCGCATGTCCTGAACCACCTCGTCGGGCGTACGGAAGCCGAAGGGAGCGGGATTGCCGATGTTCAGCTTCAGGATGCGCGTGCCCTGGCGCTCCATGCGGGCAGCCTCGTCCACCACCGGGCCGCGCACGTCGTAGAGCACGTTGTCGAGTTTGGAGGATTTCTTGAACTGGCGCATGGGGGCACTCCCTTGGGTGGTTGGTTTGGATTCGATAACGGCTTCGGCGGCGCTTGCGGGCGCATCGGATGGCGAAGGTGAGGGGCTGGACGGATTTGGGGCTTCCCCGGCGTTCTTGTGCCCAGACTCTGGCCCGGCGGTTGCCGGCGAAGACGAGCAGGTTGTTAGGCGGGCAGCTCCTGTGCCCTGCGCAAGCCATTCCTGGGATACCCCAAGGATTTCAGCCAATGCCGCCATGGTGTCGGGGCGGGGGACGGTCTTGCCGCTTACGTATTGGCTCACTTGACTTTTGCCTAGGCGAATGCCCTTGCTAGCAGCGGTGCTGATGAGGCTGGCCTGCTTAAGCCCCGCGTCATCCATAGCCTGCTTCAGCCGACTGGAGAATGGTTGCTGACTCACGAAGCCCCCTTGTTCGTTTTCGCGCGGGAACATGCCCGCTCGTTTGCGTTTGAATAAAGTTCAATTTACTTTGAACCTAGTGTAGTCGTTAGGTTCAATTTAGGGGAGGGGTTTTCGGGAAATTGAACCAAAGTTCAATTCTTTGGCTTTGCCCGATGTCGAGGGCGGGCTGTGGCTCCAGGGATCAAACGAGGTTCAGTCGGGCTTAGTTCCCGCAGCCCGACGCCTGGCGAGCGAATGCCTGACGGTGGGCACCGAGGCTAGAGCAACGAAAAACGCCGCCCCGAGGGGCGGCGCGATGGTTTTGGCGGAGACGTGTGCGAATCGAACACACCCAAGACGTTCTGCGCGCCTCACAACGGCTTTGAAGGCCGCGGGGCCCACCAGGACCCATTCGTCTCCTTGCTCAAGGCTCGATAATGGTACCTTTACGCAGGTCATGAGCCAACCCAATGGACCGTCTGCTTCGGCGAAAGGGTGAAGTTCTATCCTCTTTGGAGAATGAATTCCCCTGCGCGGGTATCACCGGCAGGATGTTCCCTGTTCGTCTCTGGCTCCATTGCCTGGCTCTGCCGTTCTTCCTGCGCCTAGGCCAAAACGCGCATATCGCCTTGGCGCTTCGTCACCCGTGTCTGGTCGAAGTACTCAAGCAGCGGGATGGCGTACTTGCGGCTGGTTTCCATGGCTGTTTTCAGTTCTGCCGCAGTGGCTTGCCCGTGCTCTTCCAGGTAAGAGACCACGGCGTGCTTGAGCTGGTCCAGCGCCTCTGCCGAGAAGCAGAAGGTGCGGTCGATGCGCTGGGCAGTGCCTGCAGCTTCGAGCGCGAGCACGGCCTTGTTGCCCTGGGCCTTGGAAAGGCCCGCCTCCTGGAACACCGTTTCAAGCGGGTTGGGCGTGCATCCCTGCTCGCGAAGGGCGCTAAGCAACGTCTGCGCGGTTTGCTCTTCGAGGTTGCGGGCGCCGGCGCTTGCCTTGGGGTGGCTTACCTCGCCCTTGTTGAACACCAGCTTTCCCGATTCGACGGCTTTGCCGAACAGCGCCTCGAAGCACCCATCCTCCAAGTGGCGCGGGTAGCGCTGCTGCAGCGTGGCCTTCGCCATGCCCGTGGCCTGCAGCTCCTGCGCATGGAACTTGAGCAGGAGGTTCTCCATGGTCATAACGTGCTTCTGGATGGTGGCCGGCTTGGCCCAGTAGCTGGGCGCGTTGCCAAGCTTCTGGTACGGCGCCTTCTTTGCCGCCGCAGCCTCTTTGGAGAGCAGCTTCTCAACCTTGCTGGCAGCAAGGCCGGTGATCTGGGCGATGTCGGCAGTGCTTGCGGGGACGTCGTCGGCATCAATGACGGCATGGCACATTGCCAGCTCGTCTTCCTGGGAAAGCGCCTCAAGCAGCGCGCGATCCTCGTTGCCCAAATTGGTGCGATGGCGTGGCTGGCTGTTCAGCACGGTTCCTCCGCCGATAACATGCACGGGCGAAAAGGAGCGGACCACGAAGTTGTCGCCGTGGCTTACGGGCAGGGGGGTGTCGAGCCGCACCTGGGCGAACAGCGTGTCGTTGGCCGTGGCCTGGGAAACACCGTCCATGAACAGCAGTCTTCCGGTAACCTCGCGCGTGCCGTGGGCCACATGCACGCGGCTTCCGCTTTCAAGCGGGCGCTCGGAGGCGGCGGTGGGCAGGTAGGTGAAGCTCGCATCGAAGCGGTTGGTGGCCTCCAGGGTGCCGGGCGTTGCGAGGAAGTCGCCCGGGCGGATGTCGCTCGTCTTCAGCCCTACCAGGTTCAACGCGGTGCGGTTGCCGGCAACCGACTGCTCTACCTCTTTGCCGTGCACCTGAACGGAGCGAACGCGCGCGGTAAGCCCTGATGGTAGGACCTCCAGTTCATCCCCAGGGGCAACCGTGCCCTGCCACAGGGTGCCGGTGATAACGGTGCCGGCGCCCTTGATGGTGAACACGCGGTCGACGGGAAGGCGGACCGACCCGGTTCTGGCGGCGCCCTTGATGGTGGCCGCCTTGTCGCAGAGCGTCTGCAGCAGGCTGGGCAGGCCGTTGCCGGTGCGGGCCGAAACGGCAACGATAGGTGCTTGCGCAAACGGCGTGCCCTCAAGCTCGCTGCGCACTTCCTCGGAAACCAGCTCCACCCATTCGTCGTCTACCAGGTCGCTCTTGGTAAGGGCTATCACGCAGTCGGTGATGCCCAGAAGCTGCAGAACGGCCAGGTGCTCGCGGGTTTGGGGCATGATGCCGTCGTCCGCCGCGATGCAGAGCAGCGCCAAGTCTATGCCGGTTGCGCCGGCTATCATCTGTCGCACGAAGCGCTCATGGCCGGGGACGTCTACCACGCCCATGGCAGTGCCGTCGGGCAGGGGCAGTTCGGCAAAGCCGAGCTCTATGGTTATGCCGCGGCGCTTCTCCTCCGCCAGTCGGTCGGGATCGGTGCCGGTAAGGGCTTCGATGAGCGTCGATTTGCCATGGTCGATATGGCCGGCGGTTCCCAGGATCAGGTGACGGTTTGCGTTCTCTGCTGCCATGCTAGAGCTCCTTCATTGCCTGCAGGTATGCGTCAAGGGCGTTCGCGATCTGCTCGATCTCGCCCTTGCCCTGCAGGGTGCGTGCACCGAAGACGAGCTTCTCGTGGCTGATGCGCGCGATTATAGGTATGCCCCATTTCTGCTGTAAGAACGCGGTGCAGGATTGCGCATCGCCGTGCCCCAGCTCCACTTCCGCCGCATAGGAGGGGATGTCTACCATCGGCAGCGAACCACCGCCCGCGCGCGAGGTGTCCTCTACCGTCTGGGCGGTGCAGGCGTGGCCTGCCTTTTTCTGGATGGCGCAAGCCAGCTGCTCGGCGGTTGCCTTGACCTCTTCAGCCGAAGCGGTGAGCATGCGCAAGGTGGGAATGCGTCGTTTTGCCTGCTCGGGGTCTAGATACAGGCGCAGCGTGGCCTCGAGCGCGGCAAGCGTCATCTTGTCCAGGCGCAGGGCGCGCGCCAGCGGGTTGCGCTTCAGGCGGCCGATAAGCTCCTTCGACCCGACCACGATGCCGGCCTGCGGCCCGCCGAGCAGCTTGTCGCCCGAGAAGGAAACAAGGTCGCAGCCGCGCAGCGCCTCTGCCACCGTGGGCTCGCCGTGGTTGCCCAACTCTTCCAGGGGCAGGAGCATGCCGGATCCCAGGTCCTCGTACACCAGAAGCGGCTCGCCCTCGCCGCGTGCTGCGCGGCGTTCGTTTTCCTTGACCGCAAGCGATTTCAGGGAACGCGCATCCACCGATTCGGTGAAGCCCACCAGGCGGTAGTTCGACGTGTGCACCTTCAGCAGCATCGCGGTATCGGGCCCGATTGCGCGCTCGTAGTCGGAAAGGTGGGTTTTGTTGGTGGTTCCCACCTCTACCATCTGCGCATGCGAGAAGTCCATGATGTCGGGGATGCGGAACGACCCGCCGATCTCGATGAGCTCGCCGCGCGAGATGACGGCCTGCCTGCCCGAGGCGAACTCGTGCAGCACCATCATCACCGCCGCCGCGTTGTTGTTCACCGCGATGGCCGCCTCGGCGCCGGTAAGCGCGCAGATGAGCCCCTCGCAATGGCTGTGCCTGCTGCCGCGTTGCATGGACTCCAGGTCGTATTCCAGGGTGGAGTAGCTGCCCGCTGCATCGGCGACGGCCTTCTGCGCCTCTTCGGCCAGCGCGCTCCTTCCCAGGTTGGTGTGCAGCACCACGCCCGTTGCGTTGATGACCGGGCGAAGGGAAGGCTGGCCTTGCTGCCGCACCCGTGCCATGACGCCTTGGCAGACGGAATCCAGGTCGGTATGCGCGCTGCCACCCGAAAGGATCTGCTCGCGGCACTGCGCGATGTGCTCGCGGATGCAGGCAGTCAGCGACGAGTGGGGGATGGATCCTTCGGGGATGATGCGGGAAAGGGCGCCAAGCACCTCGTCTACCGAAGGCAGCGATCGGAGCTGGGCGTTCCTGTCTTGGTTGGGCATGGGCTTCCTTTCGCGGACTTGATTTATCAGCTGGGATTATAGGTTGAGGCGGATCGAATTTGCCGCTGGCGTCCGCTGAGCGGGTGAATTTGCTCTCTAAGGAGAATAGACATCTTCCGCTTTCGGTTGCGATGGATATAATGCGCTTGATCATCCGCCCGGAAGCTCGATGATTCTGCGATTCACATCGGTTTGCGGGCGATTGATCGATGGGTACCTTTCCCCTTGAAGAGGCTGTTTCTGCACAAGGCCTCGTTTTCTGCAGACGCTATCCCCGCGGCATTTGTTGTTGGTGCGCTCGCTACCTCGCATACCCCCTTTGGCGAAGAGCGCGCTGAATCCCCCTATCAAAGGAGCAGAAATGGACTCTTCCAAGAAAGAGCATTTGATTTTGGCCGGTTGCGGCATCGTCACCGCGATCGTGGCCATCCTTCTTGCCTCTAACGGCAACCCCGGCAACATGGCAATCTGCATCGCTTGCTTCGTGCGCGACACGGCAGGCGCCCTGAAGCTGCAGACCAACGAGACGGTCCAGTACCTTCGCCCCGAGATCATCGGCATCATCGTTGGCGCCTGCGTCATGGCGCTTGCCAACAAGGAGTTCAAGGCTCAGGCCGGCTCTTCCCCCTTCACCCGCTTCATCCTGGGCTTCATCATGATGATCGGCTGCCTGATCTTCCTGGGCTGCCCCCTTCGCATGGTCCTGCGCATGGCCGGCGGCGACCTGAACGCATGGGTTGCCCTCATCGGCTTCGCTGCCGGTATCGGCACGGGCGTGCTCTTCCTTAAGAACGGCTTCAGCCTGGGCAAGGCCGAAACCGTGAAGAAGGCCGAGGGCTTCGCGCTTCCCATCGTGGTCATCGCCCTGTTCATCCTGAGCGTCACCACCACCGTGTTCGCCGTTTCCCAGTCCGGTCCCGGCAGCATGCATGCCCCGGTCGTGCTCTCCATCATCGGCGGCATCGCCTTCGGCGTCGTTGCCCAGCGCACCCGCCTGTGCTTCGCCGGCGGCCTGCGCGACGTGTTCCTGGTGCGCGACGGTTGGGGACTGCTGGTCATCGGCATCCTGTTCGCGGGCGTTCTGGTGTACAACGTGGCAACCGGCCACTTCAACCTCAGCTTCGCCGATCAGCCCATCGCCCACACCGAGGCCCTGTGGAACATCCTGGGCATGTACGTGGTCGGCTTCGGCGCAACCCTTCTGGGCGGCTGCCCGCTGCGCCAGCTGGTCCTTGCCGGCTCCGGCAACGGCGACGCTGCGGTAACCTTCGTGGGCCTTCTGATGGGCGCTGCCTTTGCCCATAACTTCGGCATCGCCTCCAGCGCCAAGGGCACTACCGAGGCTGGTCAGATCGCCACGGTGGTGTGCATCGTCATCCTGTTCGTCATCGCGTTCGTGAACCTCAAGCGTTCCCGTTCCTAGGAGGTTTCGCAATGGTCGCCGTAGATGCGAAAGGCCTTTCCTGCCCCCAGCCGCTGATGATGGTGCAGGATGCGCTGAAGAAGAACCCCGGCCAACAGGTGTCGGTGGAAGTGGACAGCGCCGCTCCCCGCGACAACATCCTGCGGCTTGCCAAGCGCAAGAAGCTGCAAGCTGCGGTTACCGAGCAAGACGGCGTGTTCACCATCGTCATCGGCTAGCGCAGCTGGCCGGCAACTGGAAAACCCGCGCCCGGCATGCCCCTCAACAGCCCGAAGGGGGATGCCGGGCATCGTTCGTTCACTCGTTCAAAGGCATATGGGGAAGTGCGCCCGCGCCAGCCCGACGCACGGCGACAGCCCCTTAGTGAGAGGAGTTAACCAATGGCAGACAATCATGAGATGTGGAAGAGCTTAGGCATGGACCTGGAAACGCACGACCAGCTGTGCGCCGTGCTTCCCACCGCGTTCGGCGACGTGTACCTGAGCCAGGAAAATCGCCCCGAGGCAATGGCGTTCTACGATTTCGTCGTCTCGGACATCCACGGCATCCGCCCATCTGAGCTCATCGAGCTGCAGAAAGCGGGCGGCAAGGTATTCGGCACGTTCTGCGTGTACGTGCCCGACGAGGTGGTCATCGCCTGCGGCGGCGCGGTCACGGGCCTGTGCGGCGGCTCGCAGTTCTGGGTTCCGGAAGGCGAGAAGGTGCTGCCTGCCGATACGTGCCCCCTGGTGAAGGCTTCACTCGGCGCGCACTTCGGCAAGACGTGCCCGTACTTCAGCGTGGCGGACATGTACGTGGGCGAAACCACGTGCGATGCCAAGAAGAAGGCCTACGAGATCCTGGGCGCCGACAAGAAGACCTACGTCATGGACATGCCGCAGATGAAGCGCCCCAAGGACATCGACAAGTGGACGGGCGAGATCGCCGATTTCGCGCACGAGGTGGAAGCGTTCACCGGCAACGAGCTCACCGCCGAGAAGCTGGGCGAGGCGATCAAGCTCGTCAACGCGAAGCGCCGCGCCCTGGCACGCGTGTTCGCGGCAACAAAGGCAACCGACTGCATCCCCATTTCCGGCAAGGACCGCCTGCTCATGACGCAGATCGCCTTCTTCGACGACCCCGAGCGCTGCGCCCAGAAGGCCAACGAGCTCGCCGACGAGCTTGAGCAGCGCGTGGCCGATGGCGTGAGCGTGTTCCCCGCAGGCACCAAGCGCATCCTTATCACGGGCACGCCCATGGCCATCCCCAACTGGAAGCTGCATCACCTCATCGAAACCAGCGGCGCCGCCGTGGTGTGCGAGGAGATGTGCACGGGCACCCGCTACTTCGAGCATTTGGTGGACGAGGGCCAGACCACGCTGGAAGGCCAGTTCGCCGCCCTTTCCGAGCGCTACATGAAGAACAACTGCGCCTGCTTCACGCCCAACCCGGGCCGCATCGACGACATCGTCCGCCTGGCGCGCGAGTACCAGGTCGACGGCGTGATCGACGCCAACCTGAAGTTCTGCACCACCTACAATGTGGAGAAGTCGTCGGTTGCCGCCGCGCTCGAGGCGGAGGGCATTGCCTGCCTTGGCCTGGAAACCGACTACACCGACAACGACGCCGAGCAGCTGCGCACGCGCATCCAGGCGTTCGTGGAGATGCTGGGCTAAGGGCAGCTATCCGATTCGATCTTTTCCGGGCGGGCTTCGGCCTGCCCGGGTTTCTTGTTCGGTGGGAAGGAAGTGCTTTCGCGATGCTGGGAATCGGGGTTGATATCGGCTCTACCGCTACCAAGGTGGCGGCTATGCGCGATGGCGAAACAGTGGATACCTGGCTGTGTCCTACGGGCTTCAGCAGCGTGGAAGCCGCCGCGGCGGCCCGCGAGCACCTTGAGCAGGCGGGCCTGCTTGCCGCCGAGCATGCCGTGGTCGCCACCGGTTACGGGCGCAATGCCGTTTCCTTCGCCGACAAGGTGGTAACCGAGATCACGTGCCATGCGAAAGGCGCTGCACACCTGTTCGGCCCCGATGGCGTGGTGATCGATGTCGGCGGCCAAGACACCAAGGTGATCTGGCTTTCCGGCGACAACGTGAAGAAGTTCCTGATGAACGACAAGTGCGCTGCTGGTACCGGGCGCTTCTTGGAGATCATGGCCGACAGGCTGGCAGTGAGTCAGGAGGAGCTCTCGGCGCTTGCGCGCGAGGGGAAGCCCACCACCATCTCCAGCATGTGCACGGTGTTCGCCGAAAGCGAGGTCATCTCGCTCATCGGGCGCGGGGAGCCGCGGCAGAACATTGCGCGCGGGGTGATCGATTCCGTGGTGGGGCGCGTTGCCGCCATGGCCTCGGGCGCGAAGGGCAGCCCCGTGTTCCTTACCGGCGGCCTGTGCTCGAACGCCTTCATCGTGGAGTGCCTTTCCCAGGTGCTGGGATCCCCGGTCGAGACGTGCGAGGAGGCACGGTTCGCCGGTGCCTTGGGGGCGGCGTGCCTTGCGGCGGGCGGTGCCTGATGGCCGCCAAAGACGCAAGCTACATACTGGTGCGCACAAGCACCGAGGCCTTCGACTTGTACGAGCGCATCCGCAAAGCGGGCATCCCGGCGCGCGTGGCCCCTGCGCCCCATGGCATGCAGGCGTGCTGCGGGACCTCGGTGATGCTGGACCCTGCCGAAGTGGGACGTGCGCAGGCGGTCATCGATGCGGCACCGTACCCCATCGAGCGCATCGTACGCGTGGAGGGCGCCATCAACCCTTCGCGCGACAGGTTCTGTTAGGGCGCTTGGCTTCCCTTGGCGCGCATTCCGCCGTTTGTTTTCCCGCTCTAGCCGTTTTAGCTGATTGCGAGAGCAGGCGGTGCAGTAGGGTAGGTCATATGGTTATCGTATCTTTTCACACAACGGCCGATGCGTTCGGCTTCGAAGCAGCTGCTAAGCGCTGTGGCCTAGGCGGCCGTCTGGGCACCATCCCGCGCACCGTTTCCGCCGGTTGCGGCTTTGCCTGGTTCGCCGAGGGCGCGCAGACCGAAGATCTGCTGAAGTTCATCGAACAGCAGGGTCTCGAATACGAAGGGGTGCACGAGCGATGATCTATTTCGACAATGCTGCCACCACCATGCAGAAGCCGCCCCAGGTGGCGCAGGCCGTCGTGAACGGCATGGCATCGTTCGGCGGCGTGGGGCGTGGCGCGCATCCCGCTTCGCTGGAGGCGGGAAGGGCCGTGTTCGAGGCGCGGCGCAGCGTGGCCCAGCTGTTGGGCGCGCCTTCCGCATCCTGCGTCTCGTTCGCGCTGAACGCCACCATGGCGCTCAACATCGCTCTGCAGGGACTGGCGAAGCCCGGTAGCAAGCTGCTCACCACCGCGGCATCGCACAACTCGGTGCTGCGGCCTTTGTTCCGGTTGCGCGACGAACAGGGCTGCACGGTGAAGATTGCATCCATCAACCCTGATGGCAGCCTTGATTTCGCAGAATACGAGCGCTTGCTGGCAGAAGGCGGCGTGCACTATGTGGCGGCAACCCATGCCTCCAACCTTACCGGCGACGTGTACGACGTCGCCCGCATGGCGCGCCTGGCGCACGAGCACGGTGCCCTGTTCATCCTGGACGCCGCGCAGACGGCGGGCGCGCTGCCCCTTTCGCAGCAGGAAATCGGCGCCGACGTGGTGTGCTTCACGGGCCACAAGAGCATGTTCGGCCCGCAGGGCACCGGTGGTTTGTGCACCCTGCCCTCGGTTTCCATCCATCCGCTGCTGGAAGGCGGCTCCGGCACCCATACCTACGATGAGCGCCATCCCCTGTTCATGCCCGAAGCGCTCGAGGCGGGTACTGTCAACGCCCATGGCCTTGCGGGCTTGGCCGCCGGCATGCGCTTCATCGAGGAAGTGGGTGTTGCCGCCCTGCACGGAAAGGTCGCCGCGCTCACTTCGCGTTTCGAGGAAGGGGCTCGCGCTGTCCCCGGCGTAAGGGTCTTGGGCGGCCATGGCGGAATCGATAGGAGCGGCGTGGTCGCGGTCGACGTCGAGGGCGTGGACTCGGCGCTTTTGGGCGATGCCTTGGCCCGGGATTGGGGCATCTGCACCCGCGCCGGCGCCCATTGCGCCCCGCTTATGCACCGGGCGCTCGGCACCGAGCAGCGTGGGGCGGTTCGCTTCAGCTTCTCGTACCTCAACACGGAAGCCGAGGTGGAGAAGGGGATAATTGCATTGGGCGAATGCGCAGGCCAGCTGCGGGAATCTTTGGCGGGATCCCGCGTGCTGCCTGGTTAGCCGGCGTCCGCTCAAGGGCGCATTGACGGATAGAGTGGCGCTGTATCAGCGCCTGGTTTGAAAGGAAGATGATGGCAATGAAGGAAATCGATGCACGGGAGTTCTTGTGCCCGAAACCGCTGATGATGGCGAAGAAGGAGCTCGATGCCTCCCCCGACCCCCTGCAGATCCGCGTGGGGAACGAGTCCGCGGTGACCAACCTCACCCATTTGGCGAAGCGCTTGGGCCGCAGCCTTTCGGTGGAGGAAGGCGAAGGTGAGTGGACGCTCACGTTCGGCGAGCTTTCCTGCGATGCGGCGCTCGATGCCGCTGCGCCGGGCGCAGGACTTGAGCCCTATGCCGTGTTCGTGGGCAAAGACCATGTAGGTGAGGGCGACCCGAAGCTGGGCGCCAGCCTGATGAAGATGGCGCTCTACACGCTTTCCGAGTCGGACAACCCGCCAGCGCATCTGCTGTTCATGAACAGCGGCGTGAAGCTGGTTGCCGGCGGCGAGCAGCAGGTCATCGACAGCGTAAGCGCCCTGCTTGCGCGCGGCACCGAGGTGCTGGTATGCGGCACGTGCCTCGATTTCTACGGCCTGAAGGACCAGCTTGCGGTGGGCGAGGTGTCGAACATGTACGACATCCTGGGCCGTATGCAGGCCTCCAGCAAGACCATCACCCTGTAGCATGCGCTCGTTCTTGGTGGCGTTCGGCTCCACCCATGCGGCGCTTTCCTTCGAAGCTGCCTTCGGCAGCGATGGGCGCTTGGTCCCGGTGCCTCCAACGATTCGCGCCGGGTGCGGGATGGGGCTGCTGTTCGCATCGCCCCATCCGCAACAGGCATCTGCGCGGGTGCGTGATGTGGCCGAGCAGCTTGGCGTAGCCGACCAGATAGAGGGCATCTACCTGAAAAGCGGCGCTTCCTACGAAAAGGTGTAGGAAGCGCCGCTTCTTCTTTCGGGCTCGGCATCCTGTGGCCTGCGTGGCTGATGCGCTGCGCAGCCGAAGCTACCGGCCGTCGGCGAACCTCATGCAGCCAACGTCGCCTGCGGTAACCGTGCCGATGCGTGCCGGCTTGCGACCTGCCAGGGCTTCGAACGTCTCCTCGAATTCCCTGGCGTGCGCAGGCGGGATGGCCGCCAGTATGCCGCCCGAGGTCTGCGGGTCGCATACGACGCCCAGGCGGTTGTCGAACTCCTCGTCTTCGAGCGAGCCCTGGTGCAGGTAGGGCCCCAGATCTTCCATGATGGCGAAGGTGCGTCCCGGCCGGCAGTAGTCGCAGGAAAGCTGCCACACGGGGCCGAACAGCGGCAGGGAGGCGAAGTCAATCTCTGCCGAGCATCCGCTGGCGGCCAGCATCTCGTGCAGGTGCCCGGCCAGCCCGAATCCGGTCACGTCGGTTGCGGCGTGCACCTGCGCGGCGATCATGGCCTTGCTGCCCGCGTAGTTCAGTTCCATCATCGACTCGACCACGGGCCTCATCTGCTCTTCGCCGATCTGGTCGATCTTCAGCGCCGCGCTCATGATGCCGGTGCCCAGGGGCTTGGTAAGGTACAGCACGTCGCCGGGCTCTGCGCCCTCGTTGCGCACGATGCGCGCCGGGTCTACCGTGCCGAACACCGAAAGGCCGTACTTCGGCTCGTTGTCGTCGATGGTGTGCCCGCCGGAAACGAACGCGCCGGCCTGAGCCACCGCGTCGGCGCCGCCCTGCAGGATGGCTGCGGCAACCTCGGTTCCCAGGTTTATGTCCAGCGCCAGCAGGTTCAGGGCAACATGGGGCTGAGCCCCCATGGCGAACACATCGGAAAGCGCGTTGGCTGCGGCAACCCGCCCGAACTCGTACGGGTCGTCTACCACGGGGGTGAAGAAGTCGACGGTGAGCACGGCGGCGGTGGTCTCGTTGACCTGCCATACTGCGCAGTCGTCGCTGGTCTCATATCCGAGCATCAGGCGCGCGTCTTTCGGCGGTGCGCCGGCGGGGGATAGCGAGGAAAGTATTTCCTTGAGGTCGCCCGGACCCCACTTGGCTGCTCAACCACCCTTCGAGGTGAGCTGCGTCAAGCGGATGCGCTCCTCTTTCTCGGACATAAGGCCTCCTTTCGTTCTGCCCAAGTATACCAATGGGCAGCCTGCGGCCAGCGGTTCCGAGTTATTCAACTGAAAGAATAAATCCATATACGAACTGGGGTTATAAATTATTTCCAACTAAGAAGATCTGCCCGTTTTCGACCGTTCGGCGATTAGTTCCCGGGCGTCGTTGATTCGATTGGGCTGCGCAGCGCCGCTTGCCGATACGATGCAGTCAGTAGAGTCCTGCCCACTGGGCGGGAAAGGAGAGCAACTGAAAGGAGTGTGGGAAATGGAACTGTCACGCCGCGGCTTCTTCAAGGCAGCCGGCGCCGCTTTCGCGACCAGCATGGCCTTCGAGTTCATGCAGCCGTCGCCAGCCCTGGCAGTGGAATCCTCCTCCGAGTGGAAGCTCGTCAACACCGAAGAGTACACGAACATCTGCTGCTATTGCGCTGGTGGCTGTGGCTCCATCTGCTCGGTGCGCGACGGCGAGCTCATCAACTTGGAAGGCGATCCGGATCACCCCATCAACGAAGGCGGCCTGTGCCCCAAGGGCGCCACGATGTTCCAGCTGCGCAACGTCGTGAACCCCGAAACCCATAAGATCGAGAAGAGCAAGGTTCGCCAGACCAAGCCTCTGGTGCGCCGTCCCTTCAAGAAGGAATGGGAGCCCATCACCTGGGAAGAGGCCATCAAGGAAATCGCCCGGAAAACCAAGGAAACCCGCGATGCGGGCTTCGTTGAAACCGAAGAGGTAAAGGGCAAGACCCTTACCGTGAACCGCTGCGAGAGCATTGCCAGCCTGGGCGGTTCCCAACAGAACTCTGAAGAAGAGTACCTCATCCTGAAGATGATGAGAGCGCTTGGTATCGTGGCAATCGATAACCAAGCCCGTGTTTGACACGGTCCTACCGTCGCCGGTCTGGCGGCATCATTCGGTCGCGGCTCAATGACAACCCATTGGTGCGACATGCAGAACACCGATGTCATCATGAACATCGGATCCAACTCCGTCGAAAACCACCCTGTAAGCTCCAAGTGGCTCCATAGGGCCCACGACAAGGGCGCGAAGTGGATGGTTGTAGACCCCCGCTATACCCGTACGGCCGAGCAAGCCGATATCTACTGCCCCATCCGAAGCGGCACGGACATCGCGTTCTACGGCGGCCTGTACAAGTACATCATCGACAACCTCATCGAGCCTGGTTTGGCCGAGTACACCGCTACGGGCAAGAACCCGAGCAACTACAACTTCGAGTACCTCATCAACTACACGAACGCCTCCTACATCCTGGACGAGGAGTACTCCTTCGACCCGGAAACCGGCCTGTTCAGCGGTTGGAACGAGGAATCCGAGACGTACAACGTGCATTCCTGGCATTACGAGACCGACCACGAAGAGCAGTGGGACACCTCCGAGAACGGTGCCTACGCCTGGTCGGTGAAGGAAGGCGTTCCCGCCTTCGAGAAGCCGGTGCTCACCGTTCCCAAGAAGGACGCAACCCTGCAGCACGAGCGCTGCGTGTACCAGAAGTTCAAGGAGCACTACTCCCGCTACGACATGGACACCGTGTGCCGTGTGTGCGGTATGGACAAGGAAGACCTTGAGCTGGTGTACTCCACCTGGGCGACCTCCTGCGCCCCCGGCAAGGCAGGCACCATCCTGTACGCCCTTGGCCAGACGCAGCACACCTACGGCGCCCAGAACACCCGCGCCATGTCGGTGCTCCAGTTGCTCTCCGGCAACATCGGCGTCCCCGGCGGCGGCGTGTGCGCACTGCGCGGCGAGCCCAACGTTCAGGGCGCAACCGACATGGGCATGCTGGTGAACGAGCAGCCGGCCTACCTGAAGTGGTCGAACACCACCGACCGCGACACGCTGGCCCATTGGCTGGAAAGCCAGACCTATTCGGATGGCTACTACACCAACAAGCCCAAGTTCATGATCTCCCAGCTGAAAGAGTTCTACGGCGACAACGCCACCGTGGAAAACGACTACGGCTACGACTGGTGGCCGAAGGTCCCCAGCCACGACGGCTCCGACTGGTCCGAGATGTCTTCGTTCGAGAAGATGAAGGAAGGCACCATGAAGGGCTATTACGCATGGGGCATGAACCCGTGCCACAGTGCGCCCAACACCGGCAACGTCCGCCGCTCCATGGCCAACATGGACTGGTTGGTCGTCGTCGACCAGGTGATCACCGAGACGGCTTCCTTCTGGGATGCCCCCGACATGAAGCCCGAGGAGATCGGCACCACGTGCTACTTCCTGCCCTGCGCCCTCATCTACGAGAAGCCGGGCACCATCCTGAACTCCGGCCGCTGGATCCAGTGGCGCCAGCAGGCAGTCGAGCCTTGGGACGAGTCCAAGCCCGACTACGAGATCTGCGACCTTCTGTGGCGCGAGATCGTCCGCCTGTACAAGGAGGAAGGCGGCGTGGCCACCGATCCCATCCTGAAGCTGAAGTGGGACTACTACCTGAACGGCAAGATCGACCCGCGTCCCGTTGCGTGGGCATTGAACGGCTACAAGACCACCACTTCCGACTGGAAGAGCGGTTTTGCCAGCACCGACGACGCCACGCTTTCCAGCGGCAAGATCGACCTGCTCTCCGGCTACGCCAACCTTGCCGCCGACGGTACCACTGCCTGCGGCATGTGGATCTACTCCGGCTTCTACAGCAACAACAAGGCCCCGGTTTCCGCCGAGAGCCAGCCGGTGTACCGCCGCAACACGGTGGACACTTCCGGCCTTGGCCTGAACTCGGAGTGGGCCTACGCTTGGCCGAACAACCGCCGCGTCATCTACAACCGCGCCTCCGCCGACATGCAGGGTCAGCCCTGGGCGGCAGACAAGGCGCTGGTGAAGTGGGACACCGAGGCCAAGAAGTGGATCTCCGGCTACAAGGCTGGCATGGACATCCCCGACTTCAGCGCCACCAAGGCGCTGGCCGACGGCACCACCAAGCAGATCGAGCCCAACAACAAGGCGTTCTTCATGCTCTGGGAGCAGAACGGCCGCCTGGAGAGCTACGGCATGGTGGACGGCCCGCTGCCCGAGCATTTCGAGCCCTTCGAGACGCCCATGTCCGAGAACCTCCTGAACGGCCGCTTGAACAGCCCCTGCTACCTTGGCCGTCCGGAAACGGCGGGCAAGAAGCGCAAGGGCACCCAGTACGTCGACGACTCCACGCGTCACGCCACGGTGGACGAGTACCCGTACGTGGCAACCACGTACTCCGTTACCGAGCATTGGCAGACGGGCGCCCAAACGCGTGCCTGCCCGGCTTTGGTAGAGGCCATGCCCGGCGACATGATCGAGATGTCGCGTGAGCTGGCCAAGGAGAAGGGCATCCAGACCGGTGACAAGATCCGCGTTTGGAACCGCCGCGCATCGGTTGTCGTCACGGCCGTCGTAACGCCGCGCCTGCGCCCGCTCACCGTGAACGGCAAGACGCAGCACCAGATCGGCCTGACGCACCACTACAGCTGGAGCAAGCTCTTCGGCTTGACCACGCACGGTGCGGTGAACGACCTCACGCCGAACGTCGGCGACCCGAACAGCCAGACGCCCGAATACAAGGCGTTCCTGGTGAACATCGAGAAAACCACGGTTTAGGAGGTGACCCACAATGACTGAAATGGCGATACTGTTCGATTCTTCTCGCTGCACCGGTTGCAGGGGTTGCCAAGTGGCCTGCAAGTGCTGGAACGACCTGCCCTCAGAGCCCACTGCGGAAAACCCGTACCATTCCGTGGACTGGGACGGCAAGTTCACCCACCCCTCCGACCTGAACTCCTGCACGCGCCTCATCATGACGTTCCAGGACTTCGAGGACGCCAACTCGCAGAAGCGGGTGGGCTGGGCCTTCGGGCGCCGTGCCTGCCAGCACTGCACCAATGCGGGCTGCGTGAACATGTGCCCGGCCGGAGCGCTGTACAAGGACGATGAGACGGGCATGGTCACCTACGACCAGGCCAAGTGCATCGGCTGTCAGAACTGCTCGGCGGCCTGCCCCTACGACGTTCCCCGTTACGAGGACCGCAACGGCAAGACCGTCATCAACAAGTGCTCGGGCTGCGTGGATCGCGTCAAGAACGGCATGATGCCGGCTTGCGTAACCACGTGCCAGCCCGGTGCGCTTCAGTTCGGCGAGCGCAGCGAGATGATCAAGCTCGCCCACGAGCGCCTTGGGTTCCTGAAGGACCACGGCTACCAGAACGCCTGCGTCTACGGCGAAAGCGAGATGGACGGCCTGCATGTCATTCAGGTGCTCAAGCACGGCATGGAAGCCCATGGGGCGGTTGCGAACCCGTCGATCCCTGCGGCGGCGTTCCTCTCCGGCCTCATGAAGCCCATCACGGCTGTCGGCGCCGGCGCCACCGTCCTCGGCCTTGCGGCCATGTACGGCCTGGCCCACGGCTACAAGCGCGACACGCTGGTGTACAACGACGGCACCGGCGACACCATCAGCCTGGAAACCGGCAAGGTGGTAAGGCAGGGCAACGGCCCTGATGAGCGCACGGTGAAGGAGTCCATCACCGAGAACCTTCCTGTCGGCAAGAAAGGGGGCGATGACCATGAGTAACCATGCTGAGTTCAACATCTCCGAGCGCGAGCAGGCAGAGAACGAGGCGTTCCTGAGGGGGCGCACCGTCGGCGGCGAGCGCTTCATCAAGCGCCACTCCCGTCAGGCCCGCTGGACGCACGGCATCACGGTCATCTGCTGCATCTGGCTCATGATCTCGGGCGCGTTCGTGTTCGTGCCGCCCCTGACCTCACTGGTCGGGCCGGACGTGGTGTTCGCGTTCCGCATGAGCCACCGCGTCATCGGCGTGCTGTTCGTGCTGGTGCCCATCATCAGCGCCATCGCGGCACCCGCCGGCGTGAAGCACATCTGGCACAACAACGTGTGCAAGTGGACGGAAGACGACAAGAAATGGATGATCCTGTTCCTGCCGTACCTGTTCATGGCCAAGTGGATCCACATGCCCGACCAGGACGAGCAGAAGTCCGGCCAGCGTGTGGCCGACGGCGCCCTCTGGATCAGCGGCTTCATCATGGCCATCACCGGCGTGCTGCTGCTGCTGAACTCCACGTGCCTGCCCATGGGCACGGGAATCCATTCGTGGATGCTGTTCTTCCACGACCTGTTCTTCTGCATCATGCTCATCTTCGCCCTGGCGCACATCTTCCTGGGCGCGGGCATCTTCCAGCCGTACCGCGGCATGTGGAAGGTGATGTGGAAAGACGGCTACATCTCCGAGTCCGACGCCCTGTACCATTGGGGCCATTGGGCACGTGAGGAGCTGAAGAGCGACAACGACGTTGTCCGCAAGAAGGAAGGCGAGCAGAAATAGCTTGATCGGGAGGGTTTCCGCTGCCCCGCCGCAAGGTGGGGCGGCGCCCTTGCCCCTCGAGGCTTCGGCGCCTTCGCGTTGCGCCTTGATGCGCCGCTTGCCTTTTGGGCAGGGGTTCCTCTCGTTCAACCTGTTAAGGTTGGCTGTACGTGAAAAGTCCCGGCGAAACGGTTTTGCGCTGTTTCGTCGGGCGTTTCTATAGAAGAAGGAGCGTTGCCTCCAATGAACCTGAAATTCATCGACAAGGTCATCAAATCCTACGAGCCCCGCCTTTCCGGCGACGACATGAAGCGCCTCTCGTTCTTCTACGGCCTGTGGGAGGACATGGACCGCTGGTCGAAGGGGCCCACCACCGCTGACAAGCACTACACGGTGCCCAGCGAAGAGCAGCTCGAGTCTGCCTGGATCGACGACAAGCCCGTGTTCTCGTTCGCGCCGCCGAAGCTTGCCAAAGAGCGCTTCTGCGCCATCTGCTACAGCCTGCGCGAGTACGTTTGCGACGAGGGGATCCTCTCCGAAGAGGACACCGAGGCGCTTCGGGCGGTTAACTTCCGCAACCTGGTAAGCCAGGAAGACATGGAGCTTGCTGCGTCCGACCCCGAGGCGTTCCTGGGCGTTCTGCTCTCGCACGCCTTCGAGCAGGATGTTCCCGATGCCAGCGCCCATATGGTTGGGCTGATCGGGATGATGGCCCTCCGGGTTGACCTGGAGCTTGTTGCCAAGGCGGTGCTGAAGGCGCAGCGCAAGGTGGGCAAGATGAACCACAATCCGCTCAAGTGCCCTGTTTGCGGATGCTCCCCGGCGCTTTCGAAGGTCGGCGGCGAAAGCCCCACCGATGGCCGCGGGCGCACGCTGTACTGCCAGCAGTGCGGCACGGAATGGGCCGCTGATCGCATCCGTTGCGCACGGTGCGGTACCCAGAACCCCAAGCACCTGCATTACTTCAACGTCGAAGGCGACGATTCGCACCGCATCTACAAGTGCGACGAGTGCGGCGAGTACATCCGCACGGTGTTCGTCGAGGATGCGCTCACGCCGTTTTCCTTCGAGGTCGAGGAAGTCATCACCGCACGCTTGGACGCCATCGCCCACGACCCGAAGTTCCACGAAGGGAAATAGCGCCTGGCCGTTGGCCTGGGTTGGGCTTTGCTGACTACGGGCAGCCGCTTTCGCCGATCCCGTTGCGTCTCGCGATGGGAGGGCGAAGGCGGCTGTTTTGCTTCTGGTTGCATTTGGGCGCTGTGTGGGGTTGGCTGCGCTAGGGCATTGGGGCGCGGTTTGCCGCCGTTGCCTTCCCGGTTCAGCCCGGTCGTTGCGAAGATATCGCTTGCACCTGTTTTCCGCCCTACGCAACCCTGGGCGCGGGTCTGCGGGGTAAACAGGCAATCAGCGGCCTACAATGGGGCCAGTCGGATTCGTAGAAGGGGTGCGGGATGTTGGATTTAGCCGAGGAATGGCGCAAGCTCGATGCGGTGCGCCACAAGCCCGATGCCCAGGCCCATTGGGATAAGCGTGCCCGCACCTATTCCTTCCACGATGCCCCGAACGACTACGTTCGCTCGTTCATCCGGAATATGCAGCTGGCAGGCGGCGAGTCCGTCTTAGATATGGGCTGCGGTACCGGTTCGCTGGCCGTTCCCCTGGCGAAGGCCGGGCATGCGGTTGTTGCGGCCGACTTCAGCGAGGGCATGCTGGAGCGCGTGCGCGAAAACGCCGCGACCTGCGGCGTGCCGGTGGTTGACGCGGCAAGCGGGGATGCGCTTCCGGTTGCGCAAGGGACGATATGCCCTGTGCAGATGAGTTGGGAAGACGATTGGGCGCAGTTCGGCTTGGGCGAAAACTCCGTCGATGTGGCCCTGGCTTCCCGCTCCATCATCACGCACGACTTGGAGGATTCCATCCGCAAGCTATCTTCTGCTGCGCGCAGGCGCGTGTGCGTCACGGCCGGCACCGGTGTGTCCCCGCGCGTGGACGAACAGGTTGCCCGTGCCATGGGCCTGAAGCTCGAGCGCCACAACGATGCGCTGTTCGTGTTCGGCATCGCTTCGGACCTGGGCTATGAGCCCACCGTTTCTTACATCCATTCGCCCAGGATGAAGACGTACAGCTCACCCGATGAAGCGTATTATTCTCTATTGAAAACAATGGAATATGTGGGCGATGCGCCTCAGCAAGTGAGCGCCGATCTGGCGGCAGCTCGGCTCAAGGATTGGCTTTCCGGCCATCTGGTTCATGAGCGGTCTGCCGATGGCGATCCGCGCTGGCATTTGGACCAGCCGCGCGACGTACCCTGGGCATTCATCAGCTGGGACATGTAGCGTCCGGCTTGGACTGCTGGGCTGGTCGGGTGCTTGCGGGTGTGCCGACGCCGCAGGTTGCTGCCGGTGCTGTTGGCTACCTCGAGCCTTCAACGGATGGGTTAGGATCGCAGCAAGCCCCCGCATCGCCTTCACGGCTTCTTACGGAAGGATACACATATGGCCAGATCATTCGAGGAAGACCTTCAGCGTGCCATCGATTTCCATGGGCACCTCTGCGGTGGCCAGCTTACCGGCGTGCGCATGGCCCGCTACGCGTTGAGGCATTTCGGCATCGAAGACGCGGATACCTACCGCGATCTTATCGTGTACGTGGAATGCGACCGCTGCCTTACCGACGCCATCATGGTGGTAACGGGCTGTCATCCCGGCAAGCGCCGCATGAAGGTGATGGACTACGGCAAGCAGGCGGCGACGTTCTTCGACCTGAACACGCGCGAGGCCATCCGCATGGTGAATGTGGCGCCGAAGTGCCCGAAGGGCGAAGACGTTGAGGCGTGGTTCGCTGCCCGCAGCGACGAAGACCTGTTCAGTATCCAGAAGGTGCAGGTCAACTTCACCGAATTCGACGAGCCCGGCAAGCCCCACGCCCACGCCACGTGCGCGGTATGCGGCGAGGACATAACCGACGGGCGCGAAGTGAAGACAGGGCGCGGTGCGGTGATCTGCCGCAGCTGCGCAGGCGATTCGTATTACGAGGTGCTCTAATGGCTGACGCAACGAGGATGATGGGCGTGGAAGAGGCGCGCGAGTGCCTGCTCTCCCATATCAAGACGCTCGACGTGGAAACGGCTCCGCTGCTGCAGGCGGTAGGGCGCGTTGCCGCGGCCGACCTGGTAAGCGACTGCGACATCACCCCGTTCGACCATGCGGCCATGGATGGCTTCGCGGTGCGCACGGCCGACCTTGCCCAGGCCAGCCAGGAAAACCCGGTAACGTGCCAGGTTATCGCCGAGGTCCCGGCCGGCTCGGTGTACAACGGCCCCATCGAGCCCGGCCAGGTGGTGCGCATAATGACCGGTGCCCCGGTGCCCGCGGCTGCCGATGCGGTGGTGAAGTACGAGATCGTCGATTACGGCAAAGGGGACGGCCGCAAGGGGAGCGCGGTAAGCTTCAGCCAGCCCGCCAAGCCCGGCGACAACATCCGTTCCAAGGGCGAGGAGATCTTCGTCGGTGACGTTGCCATCCATGCAGGCGAAGCGGTGAGTGCCGCCGGCGTGGGCTTCCTTGCCAGCTGCGGCATAGTGGAGGTGCCGGTGTACCGCCGTCCCCGCGTTGCGGTTGTCGCCATCGGCTCCGAGCTGCTATCGCCTACCGAGCCTTTGGCCCCGGGTTGCATCCGCGACAGCAACTCGTACGCCATGGCCGCCTGCGTTGCCGAGGCGGGCGGCATTCCCGCGTGCCTTCCCATCGTGGCCGACGATTTGGATGAGCTTGCCCGCGTTATCCAGTGCGCCTCGCAGGACTACGACTTCATCGTTACCACCGGCGGCGCCTCGAACGGCGACTACGACTTCATCAAGCCGGTGGTGGAGCGCCTGGGTACCCTGCATATGACGCTGGTGAACATGCGCCCGGGCAAGGCCCAGACGTTCGGCCTGGTAAACGGCACGCCGGTGTTCGGCTTGCCGGGGAACCCGGCTGCGGCGTTCTGCGGCTTCGAGGTGCTGGTGCGCCAGGCCCTGCGCAAGATGCAGGGCTTTTCGGTGTACGAGCGCCCCACGGTGAAGGCACGCCTGGTGGGCAACCGCAAGAAGAAGGACCCGCGCCGCATCTATCTTCGCGCGGTGCTTTCCCGAAACGAGGACGGCACGCTCTGCGTTGCCCCGGCCAAGAACCAGAGCTCCGGGCTGTTCAGCACCATCCAGCGCGCGAACTGCCTGGCCATTTTGCCCGAGGGCATCGAGCAGAATCCCGTTCCCGACGGCACGCTGCTTGATTGCGTGCTGTTGGACGTTCCCGAGGGGACGGTGCTGTAGCCATGCTGCGCTTCGCCATAATCACCTGCTCCGATACCCGCAACGAAGGGGAGGACACCGCCGGCGCGCTTCTGCGGGAGCGCATTGCTCAGGAAGGCTGGGAGTGCGCCAGCTACGAGCTGGTTCGCGACGAGCGAGCCGACATCGCTGCCGCCATCAAGCGTGCCGCCGACGAGGTGGGGGTTGATGTGGTGCTCACCTGCGGCGGTACGGGCTTGAGCCTGCGCGATGTCACGCCCGAGGCCACGCGCGATGTGTGCGAAAGGGAAGTGCCGGGCATCGCGGAAGGCATGCGCGCCTACAGCCTTGCCATCACCCCGCGTGCCATGCTCAGCCGCGCCCTGTGCATGCAGCGTGGCACCACGTTGGTCATCAACCTGCCCGGCAGCAAGAAGGCTGCGGCAGAGAATTGGGACGGCGTGGTAGGCGTGCTGCCCCACGCCGTAAGCATGATGCACGGCGGCGGCCACTAGGCTGCTTCGCCGGCAATCGGCACGCAAAACCAGGTTAGGTCATTCGGTTACCAATGGATTTCGACGTACGCAAATTCCGGAAAGAGGCGCTGGCTCTCTTTCTGGTCACGCTCTTCATCTTCGTGCTCACCTGCATCAACCTTTTCGCCCAAACGAACACCCGTGTGCTTTCGACGGTTTCGGCTGAGCCTGCGGGCTACGTCGGTCATTACGATGCGCATTACGATGCATCGAACGGTGGCAAGATCAAGCAGATCATCACCGCGCTGGAAGAGGACACGGAGGGCAGCTACGAAAAGGAGATCTACGTCCTCGATAAAGACGCGAACACGTTCCTTTCGTCGGGCGGTGATGTTTCCGATGCGGTAAAAGACCAGTTAACCAGCAGCGTTAACGAGAAGCTCATCATCATTGGCGACAGCACGTGCAGTGTCACCGATTTTGACCATTACAAGGTTCTCGTGAAAGCGCATATTCCCCAAATCGTCGGTCTATTCGTCGAGGGGGTTGCAACCCTTGCGCTGATCATGCTTGGCGGCTTCGCGCTGGCCTTGCTCTTGCTTGCGCTGTTCCATAGGCTTTTCGCTGAGGGTTCGACCAAACGCCTTGTTGCAACGATCGTCCTCATTTTGGCAGTCGTCTCCTCGTTTGCCGGTAACTCGCTTTATGCAGAGCTTGCAACCATAGACCTCGCCAAGCAGGCGGAAGAATCCAATCTAAGGCTCGACCTTGTGGCCGCCTGCCAAAATGCCGAGAAGCTTGGGGTTTCCGACCAGGCCCAACTTCTTGAAATTGGAAACAGCATCGCTAAATCGAGCCAGACGATCAAAGAGGTCGCAAGCAGTGCCGATCTGCAGGGCAAGGCGATCGATCCGGGCTCTGCCGATGAGATCGTCAACTCGTTCGAAATCGTTGCCGACGACGGCGAAATCGAAAACTTGAAAATGAATGTGCAGATCGAAGCGCTGCTCATGCTCCTTTTGGCTTTCATGCTCGTTTACGAGTACCAAAAGAAGGCGCGAACGAAGCTGAAGCGAGAGATGGTCGGGTCGCAGGCCTCGCTCACGGCAAGCGACTACCGCATGCGAACAGTGCTCATGGTCAATGGCGTCTGCATCTCGGCGTTCAACATCGTAAGCGTCTTGCGGATTCGCCAGGTGGTGATGCTCTATTGGACCGATAATGTCACGCTTCTGATCAGTGCGATCTTCACCCTCACAATGGTTGCCAGCGTGTTCGGATCGTTCATTTCGTCCAGCATTTTGAAGACGTGCAAAAACGTGAAAACCTATTCGATCGTTGTTCTTGGCATCGGGGCAGTTGCGGCTTTCATGTGCGGTGCCTCTTCGAACATCGTCGTTTTCATTGCGGGACTCATGATCTTCAACGCCGCTCGTTCGCAGATCATGATGATCTCGGATTTCTATTCGGCGCTTTTGTCCGACGTCGATCGCAAGGACGGCTCCCAAGTCGAGTTCTCGTCGGGCGAGTCGCTCGGCCAGGTTGTCGGCAATATAATCGGTGGCGTTGTCAGCGTGGTTTTGAGCTTCGCCTTTGTCCAGATCATGGCTGCAGCATGTCTTGGCGTATCGCTTCTTATCTGCCTCATGTTCAAGAAGAGCGAGTTGAAGGTAGGCCTTGATGGGGCTCGCAATGCGAAATCCGATGTTTCAAGCGTCCTCAAGATCTTGATTCGAGGCGATGTCCTCGTGTACGCGATCTGCATCGTCCTACCTGCTTCGGTTGTGTTCACCCTTGTGCAATACAAGCTTCCGCTCGACGTTGCGGCCCTTGGGTTGTCTGCGGTCGTCATCTCGCTTGCAAAGACGATGCAGAGGGTCATTCGCGTCTATGCCAACCCGCTCTACCACGTGGTCAATCGCCATGTGAGCCTCACGTTCCATCTGATTGCCTTTATCGTTTTGAGCGGCGTCGTGGTGTTGTTCTACCTCTTGAGCGACTCGCTTGTGGGCATGGTCGTCTCGGTTGCTGTACTGGGCTTCATAGATGGTGTCGGATACTATGCGACGACGAAGGCTTTCCGCGAGATGGAAGCGCTTGCCGATACCCAAGAGTCAGACAGGCTGGTCGGGTTGGACCTTTTCAGGCGCATCGGAGACACCATATCGCCGACGCTTCTTTCGGTTTTCGGAAACGGTGTCGCGCTGCCGCTCATGATTATCGTTGCTCCCTTCGTCTACCTGGCGAAAGTTAAATCGAAGCCCCGTGCTTAGCGGAAGGGATGCGTGCTTGCGGCCTGGCCATCACCCCGCGCCATACTCAGCTGTGTGCTTCGCATGCGGCACGGAACCGCGATGGCGATCAGCCTGCCTGGCAGCAAGAAGGCTGCGGCAGAGAATTGGGACGGCGTGGTAGGCGTGCTGCCCCACGCCGTAGCCGTGATACACGGCGGCGGCCATTGGGTTGCTGCGCCGCTGTCTGCTGCAGGGTTTAGTCCAGGTGGCGGTCACTAGGCCGTTGAGCTTGGACGCTCGCAGTGTCCCCTTGCAGTTACCCTTCGCTTGCAAAGCCATTGAGCGGTTCGAAGGCTTTCGGGTGGCGAAAAAGCACTACTTTGCGCGCTTGCGCAGAAAACGAGCCCCTACTTGGCGAAATATCCCCATAATGCGCGCTGCGACAGCCAAAGCTGGCAAGATACGCCTACTTTGCACGCTGAGTGGCGAGATATCGCTGTCGTGGCGCGCAAAGTAGTGGTTTTTCGCCAGGTAGGGGCCGTTTTCCTGCGCGAGCGCGCATTATAGGAGAATTTCGCCAACGAAGAGCAGCGTGGATGCAGAAAAAGGGGTTATGAACTATAACCCAGAAAAGGCCACTCATCGAGTGGCCTATGCATTGCATCTGGCGAAGATGATGGGGATCGATCGTACGCTTCGCTCGCGCTCTGCCCCTTCCTCGTAAGCTTGGGCGGGCGAATCCCTAAAACAGCCTACTGGGCTGTTTCCTTTACGGGATTTCACCTCATCGGTTCGATCCCCTTGTCGCTGTGAAAACAAAAAGCAGGCACGTTTCCGTACCTGCTTAGCAATCACTGGTGGAGATGATGGGGATCGAACCCACGACCTCAACATTGCGAACGTTGCGCTCTCCCAACTGAGCTACATCCCCAGCGAGTAATGATTAAACAGCAGCCAACCTGCTGTGTCAAGGTGTTTCCTTGCCCGCTGCCCGGGTAACCCGTCGCTTTTGGTAATATAAAGACGTTTGAACATCGATCAGGAGGATTCATGAAGGCACTCATTCCTGCTGCTGGCTTGGGCAGCCGTTTCTTGCCCGCAACCAAGGCCCAACCCAAGGAAATGCTCCTTGTGGTAGACCGCCCGGTTATCCAATATGTGGTAGAGGAGGGTCTTGCCTCCGCGGCCGACGAGGTCGTCATCATCAACAGCCGCGACAAGAAGTCCATCGAGGAGCACTTCACCCCCAACCCCGAACTGGAGGCGGAGCTCCGTTCCCGCGGCAAGGACAAGTACGCCGACAAGGTGGCCCATGCCGGCAACCTGAACGTGAGCTATGTGTACCAGGACGAGCCTCTGGGCTTGGGCCATGCCGTGCATTGCGCCGCCGAGAAGACGGGCAATGAGCCGTTCTTCGTGCTGCTGGGCGATGTGATCGTCCCCGACAACCAGATGCTCATCAAGATGAAGGAAGTGTCCGACGCGCACAACGGCGCCAGCGTCATCGCGGTGCTGCCCGTTGCCGAAGACCAGGTGGACCGTTTCGGCGTTATCGACGGCGAAGAGGTTTCCGAGGGTGTTTGGAAGGTGAACTCCCTGGTGGAAAAGCCTGCCGTGGAAGAGGCTCCCTCCAACCTGGCAGTGTTCGGCCGCTACCTGCTCACGCCCCGCGTGATGGAACTCCTGGCCGATGCGAAGCCCGGCGCCGGCAACGAGATCCAGCTCACCGATGCCATGGACGCGCTCCTGAAGGAAGAGGAGATGTACGCCCTGGTGATCGATCCGGAAGACGGCTTCGACACCGGCACGGTGGAAAGCTGGCTGGACACCAACAACCGCCTGTACAAGAAGTTCAACGGCTAACCTGTTGGGCTTCGGCCGTTCTGGGCGGCACAAATACCCGCAGAAAACAAAAGCGGCTCGGTTCTATCCGAGCCGCTTTTTTCGTGCTGAAAGGGTTCCGCCGCCGCGGCTTACAACCAGGGAAGCTTCGAGAGGTTGTCGCGGATATGGTCGCAGCTGGCATGGAAGCCCGCCAACTCCTTTTCGGAGAGCTCGGGCGTGAACACCTGCTCGACGCCCTCTGCGCCTATCAGGCACGGCAATGAGGCGAAGATGTCCTTCTCGCCGTATTCGCCGGTAAGCAGCGTGGAAGCGGAAAGCACCGCGTGCTCGTTGTGCAGGATGGCGGCGCATAGGCGGGCGGTGCAGTTGGCGACCGCGTATTCGGTGCATCCCTTGCCGGCGAAGGTGACGTAGCCGCCCTTGCGGGCCCGCTCCTCGACCTCTGCCTGGTCGAAGCCGTACTTCTCGGGGTAGGCCTTCGCCAGGTCGTCGATGGTGGTGCCGGCGATCGTCGCGGATTTCCAAGCGGCGATCTGCGTGAAGCCGTGCTCGCCGATGATATGGGCGTGGATCGACTTCGGGCTGACGCCGGTGACCTTCGAGATCTCCGAGCGCAGGCGGGCGGAATCCAAGCCGCAGCCGGTGCCGATGATCTTCTTCGGGTTGTAGCCGGTCATGCGCCAGATGGCGGTGGCCACCACGTCGCACGGGTTGGCGACGTTCACCAGGATGCCGTTGAAGCCCGCCTTCAGGATCTTGTCCACGAAGGTGCGCGCGCTTTCGGTGGAGTTGAACAGCTCGCCGTCGCGGCTTTCGGCTACCAGGGAAACGTTGCCCGCGCAGTTGACGATGATGTTGCATTCGGCCAGGTCCTCGTACCTATCGCTGCAGTTCACGATGCGCGTGTTGTAGGGCACGAAGCTGATGGAGTCGTGCAGGTCCTGCGCTTCCGAGATGTTCTTCTGGTCGTTGGTGCTTACGAAATAGAGCTCGTCGGCGATGCCCTGCAGAAGCAAGCTGTTGGCAACATGGGCGCCTACGTGGCCAAGCCCGATGATGCCGATTTTCCGTTGGATGGACATGCGAACCTCTTTCCTGCGTTCAAGCTAACGCAGATAAGGGTACACCCGGATCATGGAGTTTACGGAAGCCATTTGTTAAGCACGGTGGCCAAACGCGAAAGATCCAGCGGCTTGGCGATGTGCTCGTTCATGCCGATGGTCTTGGCTGCCTGCACGTCTTCGGCGAAGGCGTTGGCCGTCATGGCGATGATGGGCACGGTGCGGCACCACTCGCGCTTCATGGCGCGGATGGCGCGTGTGGCGTCGTTGCCGTTCATCTTGGGCATCTGGATGTCCATGAACACGATGTCGTAGTAGCCGTCGGGGCAGGTGGAAACCAGGTCAACCGCCTCGGCGCCGTCGTAGGCGCACTCGACCTCCAGGCCGCCCATCTCCAGGATCTCCTTGGCGATCTCGGAGTTCAGCAGGTTGTCTTCCACCAGCAGGGCGCGCTTGCCCTCGCCGTTCGCCTTCTCGATGCGCTGGATGGGCTTCAGCGTGGTGATGGTTTCGGTGGCGTCGTCCAAGATGGCATGGAACGTCCTTGCCAGGCGCGAGCGGAACAGCGGCTTGGTGACGAATGCGTTTGCGCCGGCCTCGCGCGCTTCCTTCTCTATCGTGCTCCAGTCGTAGGCCGAGACGATGATGATGGGCACGTCTTCGCCCACGGCTGCGCGGATGCGGCGGGTTGCCTCGACGCCGTCGACGTCGGGCATCTTCCAATCGAGGATGCAGGCGAAGAAGTCCTTGCCCGCCTCGTGCTGGGCAACGGTGAGCTCAACGGCGTCGGAGCCGCTGGTGGTTCCGGTGGTCTTCATGCCGAAGCCGTCCAGGATGTGGCAGGTGGAATCCAGGCTGGCCCGGTCGTCGTCTGCCACCAGCACGTCCAGATCGACGAAGCTGGTGAAGTCGTCTTCCACCTCGCGGTCCTGCAGCTTCAGGCGGATGGTGACCGTGAAGCGCGAGCCCACGCCCTTCTTGCTTTCCACCACCACGTCGCCGCCCATAAGGCGGGCGATGTTGCGGGAGATGGGCATGCCCAGCCCGGTGCCCTGGATGTGGGTTACCACCGCATCGTCTGCGCGGCTGAACGGCTCGAAGACGTGCTGCAGGTACTCTTCGTCCATGCCGATGCCGTTGTCTTCGAAGGCGAACTCGTAGCAGGCGACCTTCGCCTGGTTGGAGGGCTTCTCGGAGATCTTCAGGCTGATCTTGCCGCCATCGGGCGTGTACTTGATGGCATTGCTCATGACGTTGACGAATATCTGCTGGATGCGCAGCGAGTCGCCGATCACGTACTCGTGAATCAGATCCTTCGAGGAGACCGAGAAGTGGTGCGCCTTGGTTTCCAGCTGCTGGTTGATCATGATAACCAGGCTGTCCAGCAGCTCTGAAAGGTTGAACTCGTCTTCGGAGAGCACCACGCTGCCGGTTTCGATCTTGCTCATGTCCAGCACCTCGTTGATAAGGCTGAGCAGGTGCTTGCTGGAAAGCGAGATCTTCTTCAGGCAGTCGCTCACGCGCTCGTCGTCGCCAAGGTGGGCGGCGGCTAGCGCGGTCATGCCGATGATGGCGTTCATGGGCGTGCGGATGTCGTGGCTCATGGAGGAGAGGAACGCGGTTTTCGCCGCACTGGCCCGCTCGGATGCCACGAGGGCTTCCTGCAGGGCGAGGTTGGTGTTCTCGCGTTCCAGGGCTTCCTCGCGGATATCGCGCAGGATGCAGGCGCAGTAGCCGCGGTGCCCGGTGGGCCAGCAACTGACGTGCTGGTACATGCCGATTTCCTCGCAGATGCGCTCGAAGCTGAGGGTTTCGCCCTCGAAGGCGGCGCGGTAGTAGTAGCTGAGCCATTTGCGGTCGCCCTTGGGGAACACGTCGTAGAAGCGCTTGCCAACCAGGCCTTCGTAGGGCAGGCCGTCGATCTTGGCCAGGGCCCCGTTTGCGTAGGCGAAGGTCCAGTCGAAGGGGTTGCCTTCCTGGTCAAGCTCCAAGCGGATGATGCAGAACGCAAGATCGCTTTGGTCGAAAACATCGAGTTGGAAATCGCGGATAAGCTCGTTTTCGGGCTGTGCTTCGGTGGTCATCTCCGAGCAACCTTCTTCCTGTTCCCTGGCGGTTGGCATTTGCGCAAAACAGGTAATTTTCTACCATAAATAGGGGGTTCAAGAAAAGGTTGAAGCACAGTCTGCGGTGGTTTTTCGGTGCCCGGCGAACCTGCCGAAACACACCGGAGGGGCGCAGTGGTGCGCCCCTCCGGTGTGCGTGTTCGATTCGTCGTTCGGTGAGCGGAAGCAAGGTCGCCCCCGCAAGGTTTTCAGCTTCCTGCCCGGCGTCGCCAGGGGGCGCCTTGCCGAGTGGGCGGGAGCACGGTTTTCGCCCACCCGGTTTCGTTTCGCTGCGCTTGCGCGCCGTCGCTAGATCGTGGCCGTCGAAGAAGCGGTTTGGCCGTTGCTGTTGGGCGCCTGCATGCCGCCTTGCGCCTGCGTTCCGCCGGGTGCGTTGCCGCCTTGGCCTGCGCCCGCTGCGTTGTCGGCGCCGCCGAACGCGATGCCCGCGCTGCCGGTGGTGGTGGCCGTGCCGGTGGTGGAGGTGCCGTCTACCGTGACGGTGACGGTGCTGCCGTTGGTTATGGTGCTGCCGCTGGCCAGCACGCAGCCGAAGCTCTTCGTTGCGGTGAGCGTGGCAACCACGTTTCCGTTGGCGTCGGTCACCTGGATGGTGCTGCCCTTGGAACCGCTGGCCTGCACCATCGCGAAGGCCTGCGTGCCGCTGGTGAAGCTCTGCGCCATGCCGGTCGAGCCTGCCATCAGCACCGTTCCGCCCGAGATGGTGGCGCTTCCGTCGTAGTCGAAGGCGCCGTCGCCGCCGCTGGAGGGCCCGTTCACGAGTACCGTGCCGCCGGTGATCTCCACGTTGCCGTTGGAGTCGATGCCGTCGCCCTGGGAGTCAAGCACCACCGTGCCGCCGTTGATCTGTATCAGGCAGTTGGAGTCGGATCCCATGGGGCCGCCGCCCTGCCCGTTGCCGGCGGGCTGGTTGCCCATGTCGCCTTGCGGCTGGCCGCCGTTGGCGCTCTGCCCGTTGTCGGAGGGCTGCCCCGAAGTGCTGCCTGCTGCGTTCTGGTCGGTGCCGTTGCCCTGGCCGTTGTTGCCCTGGGCTGCATCGCCGCTGGGCATTTCCGGCGGGGTGGTGCCGGTGCTGTTCTGCGCCGCGCCGGGGTTGGTGCCCTGGGCGCTGCCCGTTGCCGCGCCGGGGTCACCGCTCGGGGCATCGCCGCCTTGGCCCTGCGGCTGCTGGGGTGCGCCGCCTTGCAGGCCGTTCGCTTCGCTGGTCTGGGTGCTCTCGGAATCGCTGTCGCTCAGATCGGCGGTGGAGGCGTTCAGGGCGTCGTCGGTTGCGGTGATGCTCGTCTCGCCGCCGTTGATGGTAACCACTTGGGCCTCGTAGCCCTCGTAGCAGGTGGTTGCGGTGAACTGCCCGTTGTTCACGGTGAGCGCCGTCTCGCAATGGAACGCATCGTCGCCGCTGGCAACGGTGGTGGTTCCGTTGCTGATAACGCCTTCCAGGTCGGAATGGATGGCATCGTCGACCGCGTTGATGGAAACCGTGCCGCCGGCGAGCTCCACATAGGTCTTGCCCTGGATGCCGTCGTCGGCCGCGTCGATGGCAACAGTGCCGCCGCTTACGTAGACGTACCCTTTCGTGGGCTTGTTGTCCTTGGTGGACTTAACGCCGTCGCCGCCTGCGGTGATGTTCAGCGTTCCCGCGCCGATCTTCACGGAGTCCTTGCCGTGCAGACCGTCTTCCACCGCGTTCACGGTGATGGTTCCACCGTATACCACCAGGTCGTCCTTCGAGAATATGCCGTGGCGGTAGTTGCCGTTCACGGTAAGCTGCCCCTCGCCGTTCACGGTCAGGTCGCAGGCAGCGTAGACGCAGGCGTTCGTGTCCTCGCTGCTGTGGGCGGAGCCGTCCGACAGGGTGTTCTGCGTGCCGGCCGCCAAGGTGATGAAGCACTTGTCGGTCTGGTTCACGCGGATCGCCGGGCCGTCAGCACTGGTTATGCTGGTGCCGGAAAGCACGATCTGCACCTTGTCGTCTTCGCCGGCATCCACCACGATGCGGCCGTCGGTCAGCGTTCCCGACACCACATAGGTTCCGGCCTCGGTGATGGTGACCGTCTGCCCGTCGGCCGTTGCGCCCGAGCCATTCACGCTCGCGGTGCTGGTGGAAAGCGTGATGGCGGTGGCGGAATCGGCTTCGTAGGAAGCGTCCATGTCGCGCTTGGAATAGTCCAGGTCAAGCGCCGAGGCGTTGAAGGCGGCCGCCACTTCCTCGAAGCTTGCGTACTCGGTGCTCTCGCTGGCGTTGGCGTTGGCGGCAGAGCAGCCGGTGAGCGCCAACAGAGCAGCGGTGGTGCAGCCGAACAGGGCCAACAGGGGTTTCTTAAACATTACAGAACCTCCTTCTGCATGGGTGCGCGGCCGAGCGAGATCTTCAGGTTGCCGTTCATGGTGCGCATCTCGTCGATCATGTGCTTCTCCAGGCCGGCCTGCTTCATGCGGATCTCGTACTCAAGCTGGTACAGGCTGCCCATGTTGGTGGTACTGACCTCCACCAGCTCGTGGCTGGCGGTGTAGCGGGCAAGCGCCTCGTCGAACATGCCGTCGAATTCCAGGTCTTCGGGTACCGAGATGCACAGGCGCTTGCCGGGCTCGGCCGGCTTGCCGAACGAGGTGCACACGTACACGATGTTCACGATGGCCACGATGATGGTGAATATGACTGCAAGGCCGATGAAGCCCATGCCGGTTGCCAGGCCGATGGCCATTGCCAGGAACACGCTGCCGATGTCCTTCGCCGAACCGGGGATGCTGCGGAAGCGCACCAGGTTGAACACGCCCATAACGGCGATGCCCGCGCCCAGGTTGCCGTTCACCAGGGTGATGACCATCTGCACGATGAGCGGCAGAAGGGCCAGGGTAACCACGAAGTTCTTGGAGTGGTTGTGCCGGAACATGTAGATGCCGGCGCAGGCCATGCCCAGCACGATGGAGGTCAGGCAGCAGATCAGGAACTCGGGCGTGGAAACGCTTGCCATGGCGGAATCGGTGGTCCCGAAGATCGAGGTGGATACGAGGTCGAACATGTTGTTGTGCTCCTTGTCTGGTCGGGGTTTGCAGGGTTAGGCGCTTGCCACGATCTCGGGAAGGCTGATGGGCCGCCGTGCGTGGGCGCCGTGGGTGGCTGCGGCGGCAGCGAAGCCCTCATCGGCTTGCGAAGGCGCGGGCTCTATGGCGTTGAACCGCTCGTCGAGATCGGCCTGCTGGTAGTAGGCAAGCGGTGCGCGCATGCCCTCGCAGGCAAGGTAGGCCTCGCCGTACTTCGAGAACGAGGTGGGGTAGGCCTGGCAGGAATTCAGGGCGTCTACCAGCCACAACGGGTAGGCGCCGGGCACCTTCACCTCCATGATGGCCTCGCCGGGCTGCAAAAGCGGCACCTGCTTGGATGCTTCGGGCCCCATCAAATCGCGGTAGCGGATGTCCTCGTCGAAGGTGATGCGCACGCCCTGGGCAAGTTCCCCACGCGAATCGGGCAGGGGTGCCCAGGCAACGCGGCTTACCAGGATGTCCATGGAAGGCACCAGCGGCCCGTTGCGGTGCGCACAGGCGGAGATCTCCGCTGCGGTTTGGAAGCTTGCCGCCGTGCGCGCCTCGGCCCTCAGCTCCTCGTCGGCCAAGGGGTACATGGCAAGCGCGATCTCATAGGGGTGGCCGTCCATCAGCATCCGGGCCGTACCCTCGCTCGCGGCGATGCGGCGCTTGTACACGATGCCGCGGTGCTTCTTCTTCAGCTCCACGAACACGGTGCTGTCCGCCGTCTTCTGCCCGTAGGTGCGCAGGCGAAGCTTCTCTTTGTACAGGGGCTTTTCAAGCGAGCGCGCTATCATGCTGCGCTGCGCGGTGTCGTAGTACCTGCTGGTGATGGCCGTCTGCCCGTAGGCGTCGGGCGCCATGCATGCGGCAAGCGCCTGCTTGATCTGCGCGGCCTGCTGGGCGCTAAGGCGGTACTTCACTTCCTTGCGCTTGAAGGTGCCGGTATATTCAGCCATGGTGTGCTCCAATCGTTGGCCGTTGTGCCTCGTTGACGGCGTTAATGCTAGGAAACAACCCTGAAAACTTGCTGAAAGCCCCCTTTGGCTTTCAGCTTCCTTTCAGAAGGGCAAGTAGAATGGGAGTCAACGAAACGGCAGCTGGCCGGGCGCGGTTGGGCAAGCGGCCCAGCAGGCGCCCGGTTTTCCGCAAGAACGCGAAGGACGGCAAGGCATGAATCTGTTGATCGTCGAAGACGACGAGGGCTTGGCAAGCGCCCTGTCGCAGATACTCAAAGAGGCAGGCAATTCGGTCGACGTGGTGAACGACGGCGACGCCGGCTACCTTCTTGCCGTCCAGGGCACCTACGACGTGGTGATCCTGGATGTGATGCTGCCGAAGCGAAACGGCTTCGAGGTGGTGGCCGACCTGCGCCGCGAAGGGGTTTCCACCCCCGTGCTGATGCTCACCGCGCGCGACGCCGTGCCCGACAAGATCCGCGGGTTCGATTCGGGTGCCGACGACTACATGACCAAGCCCTTCGCGCCCGCCGAGCTCATGGCCCATCTGCGCGCGCTCACCCGCCGGCGCGGCGAGGTGGAGTTCGAGAGCATAGAGGCCTTCGGCATCACGCTTGACCTTAATGCCCACGAGGTGCGCCAGGGCAGCGATGCCATCCACCTTTCCGGCAAGGAGTTCGCCTTGGCGCGCGTGCTTATGGCGAATGCGGGCAAAACCGTTCCCAAGGCAACCATCATCGAAAAGGTATGGGGCGCCGCCGCCTCGGTGGAGGACAACAACGTGGAGGCCTACGTTTCCTTCCTGCGTAAGAAGCTGCGCTTCCTGGGTGCCGATGCGCATATCGAGACCGTCCGCGGAGTGGGGTACGGGCTGGTAGAAGGCGCCAATGCGTAAGTTACCCACCCGGCGCGTCGGGGTGTTTTCCCGCCTGCGCACGAAGTTCATCGCGCTGAACATGGCCTGCGTCGCCGTTGTGGTGGTGCTGGCCTTTTCCTCCATCTGCTACGTGCATTACTCGAACGAGATGAGCCAGGTTTCCCAATCGCTTTCCGGCTCCATCGATGCTGCTGCGCAGGCCGCCCAGCGCGATGCGAAGAAGGCCGACACCGCGCCTTCGGCTCAGGCCGACCCGAACCCCGAAGGCGATGCGGCCGACGGGCGCGGAGCGAACCCGGAAGATCCTGCCGCTTCCGATAGGGGCGAACAGCCCGCCGGATCCGACGGTGCCGGGGTAGCGGCTCCCGAAGGCGGCGCTTCCGAAAACGGTACATCAACCGGCAGCAGTCCTGCGGAAGCCGAGGGCTCTGCGGGAGGGGCGACTGATGGCAGCGGCCCTGCGGCGCCCGAGATCGGCGGCGGGCAGGGACAGAGCATCCCCGTTGCGGTGTACTCGCTTTCGGGCGAATCGGCCCAGCCCACGGCGTCGCCGTTCGGCACCGCCTCCATCGACGAAAGCGTGCTGGGCGCTGCCGTCGAGCGCCTGTTGGATGCCCCCGAGGGCACGGGCGAGATTGCCGACCTGGGCCTTCTGTACGAAAAGCGTACCGAGGGCGATACCACCTACCTGGCCTTCGCCGACGAGGGCTCGGCTTCCGGCTGGAAGTCGTTGGCGGCAACGCTTGCGCTGGTGGGCGTTGGCGTGGTGGTTGCGTTCCTGCTGATATCCATCCTGTTCTCCCGCTGGGCGCTGCGTCCGGCCGAGCAGGCATGGCGTTCCCAGCGCCAGTTCATCGCCGATGCCTCCCACGAGCTGAAAACGCCCCTTACCGTTATCTTGGCGGACGCGTCCATCGCGCTGGGGCACCCCAACGAAACCGTGGAAAGCCAGCGCCAGTGGATAGAGGGCATCCAGCACGAAGGGCATCGCATGCAGCAGCTGGTGGAGGACATGCTGGCCCTGGCCAAGCACGACGCCGCCGAGGCCGGTGCGCTGGAGGGCACGCTGAAGCAGCGCGAGCCCATCGACCTGACCGATGCGGCCCAGCGCTGCGTGCTGCAATTCGAGGCCGTGGCCTTCGAGCGCGGGGTGCTCATCGAGGACAACTGCCAGCCCGGCGTGTGCATCGATGGCGTGCGCGGCGACATCGAGCGCGTGCTGGGCGTTCTGGCCGACAACGCCTGCAAGTACGCCGGCGAAAACGGGCGCATCTGGGTGGAAACGGCCATCGAGGGCAAGCATGCCCTGCTGCGGGTGGGCAACACCGGAGCGCCCATCCCCGAAGGCGAGCTGCCCCACGTGTTCGACCGCTTCTGGCGGGCCGATGAGGCCCGTACCGGCGGAAAGGGCGGCTATGGCCTGGGGCTTTCCATCGCCCGCAGCATAGTGGAGGAGCACGGCGGCACGCTGACGGTGCAAAGCTCCGCCGAGCGCGGCACGGTGTTCACCGCGGCGTTCCCCGCCAAGGGCCGCATCGCCTAGCCGAAGCATCGCTGCTGCCCGTCGGCGGCCCCGGCCTCGCTCGACGCCATCATCGACAGGCTCTGGCCTGCTTAACCGCGGATCACGCCCCTGGCCTTAACTCGAGCTGCCGCCCGCCGCCTTGGAGCCCTCGTGGACGTTAAATCTGCTGGCGCATCCCATAAATCCGGGTTCGCGATGATACAGTTGGCTTCAACCAAAAATTGACGCCTGCCCGTCTGACGGCCCGCAGGCGCCCCGCCGCGTAGAGAAGCAACGAGGATCAACGCCATGCCCCCAGCATCGTCCGATAGCCAGCAGCCAGATAGCCTTCAGCAGAAGGCAACCACGCTCGAGGCTTTGGAGCAGCGGGCTCGCCACAACCTGGTTCTGTTCAACTCGCTTGCGAAGGACTACCTGAACGTCTTCCTTATCCATCCGGAAGACGACACGGTGAACGTGCTGAAGCTCGACGGGTTCGTGACCTCGGGCCTTACCGACAGCCCCGACACCGTGTACCCGTACGAGGCAACCTACAGCCGCTACATCAACGAGCGCGTGCACCCCGAAGACAAGCAGTGGCTCTACGACGCCATGCGGCTCGAGACGGTAAAGGCCGAGCTTGCCAGCCAACCCGAGTACATCGGCTCGTATCGCATCATCGATGCCGGGGAATTGCATTACTTCCAGTTCAAGTTCCTGGTGGCGGGCAACAACGAGGGCATCGTCGCGGGCTTCCAGAACATCGACAGCACCATCGCCCAGGAGCGCGAGCAGCAGGAGATCCTGAAAACGGCGCTCAATGCGGCGGAAGAGGCCAGCGCCGACAAGACGGTGTTCCTTTCCAACATGTCCCACGACATCCGCACGCCCCTGAACGCCATCATCGGGTTCACCGAACTGGCGAAGAGCCGCGTCGACGACCCGGAAATGGTGCTTCGCTACCTGGACAAGGTCTCCATCGCCAGCAACCACCTGCTTGATCTGGTTAACGACGTGCTGGACATGAGCCATATCGAAAGCGGCCGCGTGAAGCTGGACAGGGCGCCCATGGATCTGTGCTCGTTGTTCGACGAGATGTACACCATCAACGCGGGCAACGCCCAGGCCGGCGGCATCGAGCTTTCTTTCGACACCTCGCAGGTCAAGCACTGCAACGTGGTGGGCGACGAGCTGAAGATCAAGAAAGTGCTCATGAACATCCTGGGCAACGCGGTGAAGTTCACCAAGCCCGGCGGCAAGGTCACGTTCGAGGTGGAGGAGCGCGCCCTGCTTTCCTCCCGCTACGCGCACTACGTGTTCCGCATCAGCGACACGGGCATCGGCATGAGCGAGGAGTTCGCCGCCCACGCCTTCGAGGCGTTCTCGCGCGAGCAGGAGGGTGCTGACGGCGCGGTTGCGGGCACGGGCCTGGGGCTGAGCATCGCCAAGAACCTGGTGAACGTCATGAACGGCTCCATCAGCCTGAAAAGCCAACTGGGCGTGGGCACCGAGTTCGTGGTGTCGCTGCACCTTGAAACGGTGAAGCCAGCGGAAAAGGGCGGCCAGCCCGGTGGCGAGGCCCCCAGCGCCGACCAGATGAGGGCCATGGTGGGCAAGAGTATCCTGCTGGTGGAAGACAACGAGTTCAATCGCGAGATCGCCTTCGAGATACTGCGCAACGCCGGCTTCGAGGTCGACACTGCCGACGACGGGGTGCGCGCTGTCGAAAAGGTTTCGCAGAGCGCACCCGGCACCTACGATGTGGTGCTGATGGACATCCAGATGCCCAACATGAACGGCTACGAGGCCACCCGCGCCATCCGCGAGCTGCCCAACCCGGCGCAGGCACGCATCCCCATCATCGCGGTTACGGCCAACGCGTTTTCGAGCGACCGCGACGCCGCCCTGGCTGCGGGGATGGACGGCCACATCGCCAAGCCCATCGACGTGGATATGCTCATCGAGAAGATGTTCGACCTGGTGGGCTAGCGCCCCCGAATGGGCCTTCGCCATGCTACTATTAGCCCTTCGGAATCGACCCCCGCACCAAGGAGTGTGTTCTACTTTGAAGCGATTGGCTGTGCTGCTGTGCATGGTTGCCTTGAGCGTGTTCGCTTTCGGCTGCTCAGCCGACGCCGACTCGTCTTCGGGCAAGCCCGTTCTGAAGATCGGCGTCGACATCTACGAGCCGTACACCTATTACGACGACAGCGGCCATATCACCGGCATCGACTACGAGCTTGCGGTAGAGGCGTGCAACCGCTTGGGCTACACCCCCGAGTTCATAGGCATTTCCTGGGAAAAGAAGAACGACCTGCTTTCATCGGGCGAGATCGACTGCCTGTGGTCGTGCTACAGCATGACGGGCCGCGAGAGCAAGTACCAGTGGGCCGGCCCGTACATGAGAAGCTACCAGTCCGCGCTGGTGCGCTCCGACAGCGGCATCGAGTCGCTGTCCCAGCTTGAGGGCAAGCGCGTGGGCGTCGAGGCCACCACCAAGAGCGAAGAGGCATGGGTGCGCCATGCGGGAAGCATCGTTCCCCAGCCGTCCGACGTGCTGGTGTTCACCACCATGGACGAGACCACTGCCGCCCTGCGCCTGGGAAGCGTCGACGCCATCAGCGGCCACGTTGGTCCCATGAGCATTCTGGCCAAGAACTCCGATGGCCTGTTCACCCTGCTTCCTGAAGGCTTCTACGGCACGGAGATCGGCGTTGCCTTCGATAAGACCAGCGGCAACTCGGAGCTTGTTTCGAAGCTGGACGGCGTGTTGGACGACATGATCGCCGACGGAACGGTTGCGCGTGTGGTTCAAAGCTACGGCCTTGATCCCGATTTGGTGGTAGGGGAGGTAAACGATGCGCGATAACGAGGCATATTCCAAGTTCCCGAAGCCCGACAAGCGCACCATTGCGTTTTTCGCCATCTGGCTTGCCGTTGGCGTGGTGCTGCTGGTTGCCGCGTACTTCGTCCTTACCGACCGGAGCCTGAGCAATACGGCGAAAACGGCGCAGGACACCGTTGCGTTTGCGCGCGAGAGCATCCAGCGCAACGAAGCGAACATCTACAGCTCGCAAACCAGGAGCATAACGTCGGTGTGGGAAAAGCTCGAAGAGCTGGACAGCCGCTTCGATGTTGCCAACGGTGCCGACGACGCCGAGATCCAGGCCTACCTGAAGAAGATGAACCTGCGGGCAGTGTTCCTGGTGGACGCCTCCAGCGGCCAGATCCTGCGCCAGGTTGGCGACTCCGAAGCCGTAAGCGCGGTATCCTCGGCGCTTCAGGAGAGCGACAAGGTGGACGAGCTGGTGCAGTACCCCTGGGAAAGCTACCTGGCCCGCATTTCCTCTGGCGACAACTCGTACGATCTGGCTGCCTGCGCCTCGCAGCACCTTTCCAGCGGTGTTCTGGTGGGCGCCAGCCATGTGGAAAAGGGCGACCTGAGCAGCAGCCAGGCGATGTTCAACGCCATGTTCGACAACTACATCCTCAGCAAAGACGGCTCGGTTGCCGTCGCCGACGAGGAGCGCGTGCTTGCCTCGAACGTCTCCTCGTTGATGGGCACGACCAGGGAATCGTTCGGGTCGAAGCTTGTGCTGGACGGCAATACCAGCACGCATGGCCTATCCAAGGGCACGTTCGAAGGCGCTGATTGCTATGCGCTGAAAACCACCTCGAACGGCTACGACGTGTACGTGTGGTTCCCCGCAAGCTCGGTGATGGCCGACCGGGACATGATGCTGATCGGCGGCTTCGCCCTGTACCTGGTTATCGTCCTGGTTGGGTTCTTCATCCGCACCAACCTCCAGAACGCCAAGTTGATGCGCGAGCGCGAGTACACCGAAAGCCTGGAGCGCGCCAACATGGCCAAGACCGACTTCCTGCGCCGCATGAGCCACGACGTGCGAACTCCCATCAACGGTATCCGCGGCATGCTTGCCATCGGCGACCATTACGCCGACGACATGCAGAAGCAGGCCGAATGCCGCAGCAAGATGTGGGAGGCTTCCAGCTTCCTGCTGGAGCTGGTGAACAGCGCGCTGGACATGAACAAGCTCGAAAGCGGGCAGATGCACTTCGAGACGAAGCCGTTCGACCTGCGCAAGACCGTGCAGTCGGTGGTGGACGTCCTGCAGGTTCAGGCCGACAACGTGGGCGTTCTGCTTACGTCCAGCGTTGATGTGGAGCATACCTGCGTGCTGGGCAGCTCGCTGCATGTGAAGCAGGTGCTGCAGAACCTGGGCAGCAACGCCATCAAGTACAACCGCAAGGGCGGCACGGTTCGCATGGACTGCAAGGAGCTTTCAGCAGCTGAGGGCCGCGTTAGGGTGCGCTTCATCTGCAAAGACACCGGCATCGGCATGAGCGAGGAATTCCAGGAGCGCGCCTTCGAGGCGTTTGCCCAGGAAGATTCCAGCTCGCATGCGGTGTACCAAGGCAGCGGCCTGGGCCTTGCCATCAGCAGGGAGATCGTTGACCAGCTGGGCGGCACCATCCAGCTTGAGAGCGTGAAGGGCCAGGGAACCACGTTCACCATCGAGCTCGAGTTCGAGATCGACGCCAACGCCGGCGCCTGCAGCGATTCGGCTGCCGTCCCCAACGTCTCGCTGGCGGGCAAACGCGCCCTTCTAGCGGAAGACAACCAGATCAACGCCGAGATCGCCGCTTTCATGCTGCAGCAGGAGGGCATCGAGGTGGACGCTGTTGCGAATGGGCAGGAAGCGGTTGACAAGTTCAAGTGCTCGCCCAACGGCCACTATCACATGATCCTGATGGACGAGATGATGCCGGTGCTCAGCGGCACCGAGGCCACCCGTGCCATCCGTTTGCTGGACCGTCCCGATGCCAAAACCGTGCCCATCATCGCCGTTACCGCGAACGCCTTCGCCGACGACCAGCAGCTCAGCGCCGCCGCCGGCATGACGGCCCACGTATCGAAGCCGCTCGACGCCGAGCAGCTTATCCGCGTTATCCGCCAGAACTGCGGGTAGGGCCGCTGCGGGTAGGTTCCGCATCGAACCAGGCAGCGCAAAGGGCGCCCACCTCGGCCTAACGGCTGGGATGGGCGCCCTTCTTGATGCTTGGGCTTGGGTTCTAGCGGGTTCAGCGCCTAGTCCAGGATCTGGCCATCGCAGGAGATGGTTACCACCTGCCAGGGGATGAACTTGCCGCTGTTCTGCAGCGCCTGCTTGGTTGCCTGCTCGAGTCCGCCGCAGCAGGGCACCTCCATGCGCGCGATGGTGACGCTCTTGATGTCGTTGTCGCGGATGATCTCGGTGAGCTTCTCTGAGTAGTCCACGAAGTCGAGCTTGGGGCAGCCGATGAGCGTGATATGGCCCTTCATGAAGCGCTCGTGGAAGGCCGCATAGGCGAAGGCCGTGCAGTCCGCGGCGATGAGCAGCTTGGCACCGTCGAAGTAGGGCGCCGTGGGCGGAACCAGCTTGATCTGCACCGGCCACTGCTGCAGGCGGTTCACCGGTTCGGCGTAGGGCAGTGGTGCGGTGGCGCATTCGGTGTGGCTGATGGTCTTCGACTTGCTGCCGGGGCATCCGCAGGGTAGGGTGGGCTCTTCGTTGGTCATGGCTTCTTGCATCCTTTGCTTCCTGTTCTCCTCAACGGCCGCCTCGTTGTAGGCGGCAGCCTCGCGCTCCACGAAGGTGATGGCACCGGTGGGACAGGCGGGCAGGCAATCGCCCAGGCCATCGCAGTAGTCGTCCCGCATCAGCTTCGCCTTGCCGTCCACCATGGCGATGGCGCCTTCGTGGCAGGCCTCGGCGCAGGCGCCGCAGCCGTTGCACTTGCTCTGGTCTATCTCGATGATCCGTCGTTTCATGGCAGCTCCTCTTCTTCGTGCCGTGTTCGGGCGGCTCCTTTTCTTCGGGCTTATCAAGATTCTGGCGCTTATGCGTAAGGAATTCTGTTGGGATTCCAACATTTTCAGGAAATGATGGCGATGTGTTCGAGTTCAGCGTGTAGCCACGTGCGTCACGCACGTAAGGGGTGCCCGGAAAGCGGAGTGCCCTTAGCCCCCTTGCTCGAACAGCGAACGTGTGTTCGATGTGGTTAAAGTCGTGCAGGCAAGGGCATGGGTTGGCCTTTGTGGTAAAGTCTCAAAGCCGACAAACCACCCTTTTCCTTCGCTATCAGCCGTTGCAGCACTGCGGCTGAATCTGCCAAGGCGGCATAGGGCAAGCCGCGCACCCGTTGGCGGCAAACGCAGAACGCAACCACCGAAAGAATGAGCATGGCAAAGAACAGCGCCGATTACGGCAACGACAGCATCCGTCAGCTGAAAGACGAAGAGCGCGTAAGGCTGCGCCCGGCAGTTATCTTCGGCTCCGACGGGCTGGATGGCTGCGCCCATGCCGCGTTCGAGATCCTGTCCAATGCGGTGGACGAGGCCCGTCAGGGTTACGGCAACCTTATTACCCTTACGGCGTTCGCTGACGGCTCCATCCAGGTTGAAGACCACGGCCGCGGTTGCCCCTTGGACTGGAACCCCACCGAAAAGCGCTTCAACTGGGAGCTGGTGTTCTGCGAGCTGTATGCCGGCGGCAAGTACAACAACAACCAGGGCGGCGACTACGATTTTTCCCTGGGCACCAACGGCCTGGGCTCGTGCGCAACGCAGTATGCCTCCGAGTACATGGACGTCACCGTGTGGCGCGACGGCAACAAGTACCAGCTGCACTTCAAGAAGGGCAAGGTGGTAGGCGCCAAGAAGAAGGCGCTTTCGGTAGAGCCCTCCGAAGAGCCCAGCCGTACGGGCACCACCATCAAATGGCGCCCCGACCTGGAGGTATTCACCTCTATCGACATCCCGGCCGATTGGTACCGCGAAACCATGCGCCGCCAGGCCGTGGTGAACGCAAACGTTACCTTCCGCCTGCGCATCGAAGGCGAAGACGGCTTCACGGAAGAGGACTTCTGCTACCCCAAGGGCATCGAGGACTACGTGCTGGAAAAGGTAGGTGCCGACTACCTGACCGAGCCCTTCTTCATCCAGGCCGACCGCCGCGGACGCGACCGCGAGGACCTGCCCGACTACAACGTGAAGATCACCGCCTGCCTGTGCTTCTCGCGCACCTTCCAGATGCAGGAGTACTACCACAACTCCTCCTGGCTGGAAAACGGCGGCTCGCCCGAAAAGGCCGCTCGCAGCGCCCTTACCAGCGCAATCGACGCGTACATCAAGCAGCAGGGCAAGTACAACAAGAACGAGAGCTCCATCAAATGGCAGGACGTGCAAGACTGCCTGGTGTTGGTAACCAACTGCTTCTCTACGCAGACCTCGTACGAGAACCAGACCAAGAAGGCCATCAACAACAAGTTCATCCAGCAGGCCATGACGGCGTTCTTCAAGGAGCGCCTGCAAACCTACCTGATAGAGAACAAGCCCGCCGCCGGCAAGATCATGGAGCAGGTGCTCATCAACAAGCGCTCGCGCGAGAACGCCGAGAAAACGCGCCAGAGCATCAAGACCAACCTGCAGCAGAAGACCGACATGGCCAACCGCGTGCAGAAGTTCATCGACTGCCGCTCCAAGGACAAGAC
>CAVAFY010000002.1:0-129311 GCA_963588035.1 Alloprevotella sp.
TCCAGCCATAAAAGGGCCTCCCATTTCTCGTGTCCAAGAAATGGGAGGCGGTTCAATGGGCGGGGCCTTTTTGGTTTGCGCGGGTGTTTCGGCTGCTGCGCCTTGCTTCGGATCCTTCTCTCTGGGCATCGAGCTTCGTTTCCTGACGGGAAACGAAGTCTCATCGGGTTGGCCGCTCCGATCCATTCCCCCCGGACGCCGACCCTCGGTCCTAGGCGGGAAGCGCAATGCCGTCAGGTCAACGTGCTTTCATTCCCGGGCGGGAAGCGCAATGCCTTCGGGCCAAGTGCTGCAAGCGGTGCCCTGCAGCACTTGGCCCGAATCGATGCCCAAGAAGCAGCTGAAGATTCGCGGCTTACTGCGAAAGCTTGAAGTAGTTCGCGAAATCGAACTCGTTTGGCAGGGGAAGGGAGAGCATGTACAGGGTTGCAACGACTAGGACAACTGAACCGACGGCAACGACGATTTGCCTTGGCCTGCGATGCTTGTACAGGCCAACCATGCCGAAGAGGAACAGGCAGAGCGAATAGAGCACGCTTACCAGGCCGAACGAGTCGCTGGCCAGGTTGCAGCGATTTCCTTCCTCGCGGGCTGCGGTTGCCTCTTCTGCCAATTCCTCGGAGTCGGTGAAGAAGCTGGACTCGGGGTACTCGTCGAAGGGAGTTGCCGTGCCGCCTTTTTCGAGGGCGTTGTAGATGGCGCTTTTGAAGTTCTGGTAATCGGGGCAGTTGGTTTCGATGTACAAGTTCATCTGCTCGCGTTTTACGTTGGCGCCCTGCGTGTCCCCGGCGGTTTCAAGTGCTTTGACTTCTGCGTTCAAGTCGTACACGTGAGACCACAGGTTGAAGACCGCGATGTAGAGCTGCGAGTTGAGGTTGTAGCTTGAATTCGCCTCGGCGTTCAGACGCTCTGCTTTGGCGTAGTTGGAATCCTGATCGCTTTCATGAAGGTCGCCGATCCACGATGCCCATGCCGTCGCCAAGGCGCAAACGGCCAGCATGATCGCAACGAACGTGTTGAAGTCGATTGCCTTGAAGATCTTCTTGCTAAGCGGTTCTTTGCCGATTGCTTCTGCGTCAGTGATTTCAGCTTCCATTGCCTGCTCGATTTCTTGCTTCGTGCCCCTACAAGACGCTTGTCGTGCCTTATATTTTGCATATCTGCAATTAAATGTTCAATTTTCCTGTATTACCAGTGCTGCATTACCAGTATAATGCCGTGGTTAACAGTAAGTGCGATTTAGAAAGATAGGGACATGGTTAACGAATCGTTTCACATTGTCAAAGGTAGCGTAATCGCCAGTGGAATCATCTCCATCCTGCTCGGCATCCTGTTTTTGGCCCAGCCGCTTTTGGCGGGATTGAGCCTTTGCTTCTACATCGGCATTCTGCTTGTCATTGCCGGTATGGCGAAGGTCATCTTCTGCTTTGTCGATTCCGAGAATGCTGGCGCGTCGGTTCTCGGCGGCGTGATCCTTTTCCTGTTCGGTCTTATCTGCCTCTCTAGGCCCGACTTCGTAGCCGGCGCTCTGACGATCCTGGCGGGTGCGTACATCGTCGCCGATGGCGCCAACGTCTTGACTGCGGGCGTTTCTGCTCTTCGCTCGAAGGCTCCCGGCGGCATCCTTATGATCATCTGCTCGATCATCTTCATCATCTGCGGCTTCTTCGTAATGTTCGCGCCGTTCTCCTTCGTTGTAGTGGTTTCCGGCGTGGTCATGATCCTCGAGGGCATCTTCAGCTTCATCTTCGTTGCTCTTATCGGCAGCAAGATGAAGGCATAAAGAGCTTTAGGATCCAAGGCTTCTAGAAGCCCCGCTTCTTCAAGGCCCATCAACCCAAGGGGAATCTCCCCAGGGTGATGGGCCTCTTTTCGTTTTGGGTGCGTTGGGGGTAGGTGCCTTTTCGCGTGGGTGGATGCATGCCCCGCCGCCCCAGGCTGGCGAGATTTGCCCTGCGCCGCAACCCCACAACCCCCGCCGTCCCGCGCTGGCGAAATCCTCCTATAATGCGCGCTCGCGCAGGAAAACGGCCCCTACTTGGCGAGATACGACTACTTTGCGCGCCGCGACAGCGAATCTTTGCCATTTAGCGTACAAAGTAGTCGCATCTTGCCAGCTTTGGCTGTCGCAGCGCGCATTATAGGAGTATTTCGCCAAGTGAGGGCCCATTTCTTGCGCAAGCGCGCAAAGTAGCGGTTTTTCGCCATTCCGTATACAGCTGGCCACTGAGCATTCAGCATCGCCCCCTAAACAGGAAAAGCCTTAAGCTGTCTTGTTCGCTGGGCGACATATCGTGTTCAATTCCGCTTCGAGCTGGTTCTGGTTTAGGGGACTTGTGCTCAACGTTTATTTCGGCGATATGCCCGATGCCATATATGGCACTGCCGCGTACTTCAGAGATGCCTATAACGACAAGTTAGATAACAGATGTGTATTCCGTGCATGATCGAGGATATTGTCCCTCGGAGGTTGTGAACGGGGGCGTTCCCGGGTTAGGCAATGCACATCCTTTGCGCAGCGCCTTCTTCACGGTTGGGAAACCGCTTTCGGCTGTCCTTGCGCCCGCTGTTAGAATGGGCGTGAAAAACAACTAGGTAAGGAGGCCGTTATGGTTCCCCACATCACGCAAAGCGAATTCGCAGAAAAGGTAGAGAACGTCCCGTATCCCGTGCTGGTAGATTTCTTCGCCACCTGGTGCGGCCCCTGCAAGATGATGGCTCCGGTGCTCGAGGAAGTGGCCGTTGCCAAGCAGGGCAAGGCGGCGGTTTACAAGGTAGACGTCGACCAAGAGCCCCAGCTGGCGCAGCGCTTCGGCGTTATGAGCGTGCCCACCCTCATCGTTTTCAAGGGCGGCCAGCCCGCCCAGCAGTTCGTCGGCGTCCAGCCGAAGCAGGCGCTGGAGGAAGCCCTTTCCTAAGGGGGTGCCCGTCATGATAGACGTGCTTATCGTTGGCGCCGGCCCGGCCGGGCTTTCGGCGGGCATCTACGCTGCACGCGCTGGGCTTTCCACCGTTTTGCTGGAAGAGCTTTCCGCCGGTGGCCAGCTTGCCTCCATTGACAAGCTGGAGAACTACCCGGGTTTTGCGGAGGGCGTAAACGGCTTCGATGCCGCGCTTGCCCTTCGCTCGCAGGCGGAACGCTTCGGCGCCCGTATTGTGTCTGACAGGGCGGTTGCCGTCGAAGCGCCCGTCGCCGGCCAGCCTTTTACGGTGCGCGGCTTGCAGGAGTCCTACCAGGCGAAAACGGTCATCGTTGCCACCGGTGCCAAGCCTACACCGCTTCCGGTAGATGGTGCGGAAGGTTTGGTGGGCAAGGGCGTTTCCTACTGCGCCACCTGCGACGGGAACTTCTTCCGTGGGAAGGACGTTGCCGTGGTGGGCGGTGGCGACAGCGCCTGCGCCGACGCCGTGTACCTTTCGCGCGTGGCCAGCCGGGTGCACCTTATCCATCGGCGCGATGCCCTGCGCGCGAACCCTTGGTATGCTCAGCAGTTGCAGCAGCTGCCCAACCTTTCCATCCATTGGGATTCCGTGGTTACCGGTATTTCCCAAACAGAAGGCCGCCTTTCTGGGCTGGGTCTGGAAAACGTGAATACCCATGACGCAACCAACTTGGTGGTCGAAGGCCTGTTCGTTGCCATCGGCACGCGGCCCGAAACGGCTTGGCTTGAAGGAGTTGTCGATCTGGATGCGAACGGCTACGTAGTGGCCGAACAGGGCGGGGCAACCTCGCAGCCGGGTATCTTCGCCGCAGGTGATGTGCGCACCACGCCCCTGCGCCAAGTGGTTACCGCGGTGGCGGATGGCGCCTTGGCTGCCGAATCGGCCGCGGCGTTTCTGGCAGCTCGGTAGAGCGCTTCAATAGGGCTACTGTATTTGCGTGCGTCGGGTTCCGCAGTTCGGGCCCGGCGCACGTATGCTCATCGGTTGCTGCCGCTGCCATCTTCCTGCCAACATGCTAAGATATGATGCTATGAATTTTCCGGGGCAGCCGCCCCGTTCGGTTCGCCCGCATATGGCGGGCGCGTGAGGTTTGAGAAGGAACAACATGCGCGAAAAGCTTGAGAAGATCATCAGTGCCTACGAAGAGCTTGAGCAGAAGCTCGGCGACCCGGCGGTGCTTTCCAACCAGGGCGAGTACAACAAGCTGGCGAAAAGCTACGCCGACCAGGGCCCGCTGGTAACCAAGGCGCGCGAGTACATCCGCGACTTGGACGACTTGGCGGAAGCCAAGGAGCTTCTGGGCGACCCCGACATGAAGGAGTTCGGCCAGGAAGAGATCTCCCGCATCGAAGGCGAGCTTCCTCAGCTTGAAGAGGACATCAAGTTCATGCTCATTCCCTCCGACCCGGCCGACGAGAAGGACATCATCGTTGAGATCCGCGCTGCTGCCGGCGGCGACGAGGCTGCCATCTTCGCGGGCGACCTGTACAAGATGTACCAGCGCTTCTGCGACCATCAGGGCTGGAAGGTCGAAACCATGGACGTCTCTCCTTCCGAGGCCGGCGGCTACAAGGAAATCCAGTTCAAGGTGAAGGGCAACAAGGTGTTCTCGGTCATGAAGTTCGAGAGCGGCGTTCACCGCGTGCAGCGCATTCCCAAGACGGAAAGCCAGGGCCGCATCCACACCTCCACGGCAACCGTTGCCGTGCTCCCCGAGGCCGACGAAGTGGAAATCGACATCAAGGAAAACGACCTGCGCATCGACGTGTTCCGCGCCGGCGGCCCGGGCGGCCAGTGCGTTAACACCACCGACTCCGCCGTGCGCATCACGCATCTTCCCTCGGGCTTGGTGGTTCAGTCCCAGGACCAGAAGAGCCAGCTGCAGAACAAGATCGCGGCCATGGCCGTTCTCCGTGCGCGCCTGTACGAGAAGATGCTGGCCGAACAGCAGGCCGCTGAAGGCGCCAAGCGCCTGGCGCAGATCGGCTCGGGCGACCGCGCCGAGAAGATCCGCACCTACAACGCGCCGCAGGACCGCGTTACCGACCACCGCATCGGCTTCAACTCCACCTACAACGGTGTGCTGATGGGCGACTTGCTGGGCGATGTGATCACCGCGCTGCAGGCTGCCGACCGAGCCCAGAAGCTCGAGGAAGCGGTATAGTCCCTTCGCCCCTTCCGGGCGGCAACCAGCCCCTCTGGGGTTCGGTTGCCGCCCGTTTTTATGTGCGGGCCCAACGAATCGGGCTGCGCTGCGGCGAGCTTGCTTGCGACGAGCTTGCGCCCGCGGCCCTTGCTGCTCCGCTTCGCCCTTATTCCCTGATCGCCCCTATCTGAAACGACTGCCATGACTAACGACATCTGGACCATAAAGGCCGCCTTGGATTGGACGGTTGGCTACCTGGAGCGCAAGGGCGATGCCAACCCGCGCCTTTCCGCCGAATGGCTGATGTCCGAAGCCACGGGCCTTTCGCGCATAGAGCTGTACGTTAACTTCGAGAAGCCCCTTTCCACCGACGAGCGCACTGTGCTGCGTGATTTCGTTGCCCGCCGCGGCAAGGGCGAGCCGCTGCAGCTTATCAGCGGCAAGGCGCCGTTTCGCTACCTAACCCTGTTCGTTGCCCCCGGGGTGCTTATCCCGCGCCCCGAAACCGAGGTGCTGGTGAGCGAGGCCTTTGCCGAGCTCGACCTACCGCGCCCGGCCAGCCATGTTCAGCAGGGTGAGGAAGGCGAGCAGATCGTGGATGCCAGCCTTCCCGAGTTGAAGGCCATCGATCTGTGCACCGGATCGGGCTGCATCGCCTGCGCGCTGGCTTCCGAGTATCCTGCGGCTCAGGTGCTGGCGCTCGATGTCGCCCCCGATGCCCTGGCGCTGGCGCGGAAGAACGTGGATCACCTGGGCTTGGCCGAACGCGTGCAGGTGGTTGAGAGCGACTTGCTCTCTGCCGTGCCCCAGGAGGAGCGGGGCACGTTCGATCTGGTTATCTCGAACCCTCCCTACGTTCCCACGGCGGTATGCGACTCCCTTCCCGCCGAGGTAAGCGATTGGGACCCGCGCCTTGCGCTCGACGGCGGCGAAGACGGGCTTGCCCTGTTCCGCCGTTTCCTGCCCGATGCCTTTGCTTGCTTGAAACCGGGCGGCGTGCTTGCGGTGGAGCTCTATGAAGGCCATCTTGAGCAGGCCGCCGAACTTGCGGCGGGGCAGGGCTTCTGCTGCACCCGCATCGTGAACGACCTAGCAGGGCGCCCCCGTGTGCTAGTGGCGCGCAAGCCCGAATAGCGTTCGCGCGTATGCCCGCGTGCGGGCCGGCAATCTGCGGCACCCCTCGTATAATGGAGGTGGTCATGCCAAAGGAAGGGGATTGCCATGGCAGCGCAACGCACTTCAACTGAATTCGTAGATTACGCTTCCGGATTCGTGGGCTCTTCGGCGGGCGAGCTTGATTCGAGCCTTGCCGAATCGCTGGAAACCATCGAGGAATACCTGGAAGGCCGCACGCCCGCGCTCGGCGTGGTGCTGGGAATGGGCTTGGGCTCGGTGGCGGACAGCCTGGAAAACGCTGTCCGCATCCCGTTTTCGGACATCCCGCATATGAAGCGTTGCTCGGTAATCGGGCATGCGGGCCAGTTCGTGTGCGGCTACCTGGACGGCGTGTGCGTGTTCGCCATGCAAGGCCGCCTGCACGGATACGAAGGGTATTCCGCCCCAGAGGTTGCCTATCCTGTCTGGCTGATGGGGCGCTTAGGCATTCGCGTGCTGGTAACAACCTATTCGGTCCGGCCGCTTGTCGAAGGCCTTTCCCTGGGCGACCTCTGCCTTACCACCGACCACATCAACCTCACTGGGCGAAACCCCCTTGTGGGCTACGACCCCAACCGCTTCGCGCGCCGGTTCGTTTCGCTGAACGACGCCTACAGCCCGCGCCTGCGCCGCATTGCCCAGGAAGCGGCAGCCGGTCAGGGCCATTCCCTGAAAGAGGGCGTCTACCTGGCAGTTCCCGGCCCCAGCTTGGAGACGCCGGCAGAGATGCGCGCGTTTTCCCTGATGGGCGCAAGCACGGTGGGAGTAAGCTCAATCGAAGAGGTGATCGCCGCCCGCCATGTGGGCATGGAGGTGTTGGGCATCTCGCTGGTTTCCGGCGCGGCGGGCTCGTTCGCTACCGCTGAAGAGGTTTCGGCCGTAGGGAAGTCGCGCTATCTGGCGTTATTGGATTTGCTCAAGAGCGTTGCCATTCATTGTTTGCGGTAATCAAACGCGATCTAAAAGAATTGAAAGAAAGCATTGCTTCCCATCTGAACACGTGTTTTAATTGGTCTTGTTCGAATGGAACACGTTCAAGTTCTCGGGTCCTTCGTCTTGGGGGAGTTCGGTGGGGCTTCGGGACTTGAAGGTGATCTATATGCGAGCGAGTTCCGCAATAGCGGGAGGGGTAATTCGCTAAGAGCACAAACTCGGCGTGAAATCAGCCCGTTGTAGTTTTCAGGGGATGGAAGCTACGGCGGGCTGTTTTCGTGTATGCGCTTTCTTTATTTGCTACTATGGAAAAATTGCATCCGGCACATCTGCTGCCGTCGATGCCAGCAATCAACAAGCCAACGGCGAAGGTGAAACATGCCTATAGGTAACCATAAGGGTTCGCACGCTCAAGGCCGCCATGCCGCGGGGCAGCAGGCGCCCTCCGCATCGCGTAGAAGCGCCGCTCCGCAGCATGGCGCATCCGCACGGTCTGCGCAGCCTGCACAGGCTCGGCAATCCCAGTATCAGCATCAACCTCAGCCTCGGCCTCGGCGCCAGGCTCGCCAAGCAGCGCAGACGGCACGGCCTGGCGGCACCACCGCGTTTCCTTCCGCAGGCGCATCGGGCGGTTACGTTCCCGGCAACTACCATGTGCCCACTGCTGCAGGGCGCCAGGCTGCGAGTGGCTCGCACTCGCGCCAGGTACCGCCTGCGGGCAGGGCAGGGCAGTATGCCGCTGCCGGCGCTGCGGTCGGCTCGGGCGGAACCGGCCAGTACTCCCGCAACGCATACGGCTCTGCCGCGCGCCATAACGGCAACAACGGCAACAACGGCGGCGGCCCTTGGCGCGTGGTGTTCATCGTTGCCATCATCGTGCTCGTTGCATCCCTGTGCGCACTTGGCGCCATCGGTTACCAGTACTTCGCGCAGCAGCGCGCGTACGGCGACTTGGAGCAGTACGCCGCGGTTTCGGACGCCAAAGGCTCTGACGGCAACGTAACGCTCAGCAGCCTTTCGGTGGACTGGGATTCCCTGCGCGCCATCAACCCCGATATCGTCGCCTGGATCTACGTTCCCGACACGCCCATTAACTACCCGGTGGTGCAGGGGACGGACAACGATGAGTACCTGCACAAGGCATTCGACGGCTCTACCGGTTGGCTTGCCAGCGCCGGCACCATCTTCCTGGACTCCACCAACAAGTCCGACCTGTCCGACCGCAACAGCGCGCTGTACGGCCACCACATGAACGATGGCTCCATGTTCGCCTCGCTGGCCGATTTCGTCGACCAGTCCACGTTCGACAGCCATCGCGACATCTACGTCCTCACGCCGAGCGGCAACTACCGCCTTACCACCTTCGCCGTGGTGAAAACCGTGGGCAGCGACGCCATCGTCCAGACGTCGTTCGCCGACGATGCCAGCTACCAGGCCTATGTGCAGGACAAGCTGGACCGCAGCTCGGTAAGCCAGAGCGGTACGGTGCTCTCGGCTTCGGACATCAAGCAGTCCATGCTGTTCTCCACCTGCGAGTACACGCAGAACGATGGACGTTCGGTTCTGTTCGCCGCCGTGGTGGAAACCACCGCTGCCAACGACCCGTACCTAACCGGTACCCAGCAGGGCACCACCAACCTTTCTTCCGGCACGAACACGGTCATGGACCGCGACTACTAGGAGGCAATTCACATGAGCACGTCGGTGTTTCCCGGAGAGCGCCCCGACAGGATGGAAGAGGAGTGCGGTGTTTTCGGCATCTTCGCTCCTGGTGAAGACGTTGCGCGCATGACGTGCTTCGGCCTTCAGGCCCTGCAGCATCGCGGGCAGGAGTCGGCGGGCATCGCCGTGGGCGATGGCGCAACCATCATGGCCTACAAGGACCTGGGCCTGGTTACCCAGGCGTTCAACGAAAGCGCGCTTTCGGCCCTGAAGGGCAACCTGGCCATCGGCCATGTGCGCTATTCCACCAGCGGCAGCGTGGATGCGTGGGAGGCTGCCCAGCCTCATATCTCCGCCATCGACGACGTGCTCATCGCGCTTGCGCACAACGGCACGCTGGTGAATACCAACTACCTGAAGGCGAAGATCATCGACTACGGCGTGCATCTGCGCGCGGGCACCGACTCCGAGGCCGCCGCGAAGATCATCGGCGAGGTTACCAAGGCCACGAATTCGCTGCGCAGCGGCATCCGCAAGGCCATGAAGATGATCGAGGGCGCCTATGCCATGCTGCTGGCCAGCCCCGATGCGCTCTATGCCTTCCGCGACCCCAACGGCATCCGCCCGCTGGTTATCGGCGAGCTGCCGAACGGCCGCGGCTGGGTGGTGTCGTCGGAAACCTGCGGCCTGGACATCGTGGGCGCAACGTTCTTGCGTGAGGTCGCCCCGGGCGAGATCGTGCGCTTCTCCGAAGAGGGCATGGTGTCCGAGGTGGGCGTAGAGCCCGGCCCGCGCGCCAGCTGCATCTTCGAGTGGGTGTACTTCGCCCGCCCCGACTCCGTGATGGACGGCCAGAGCGTTTACGTGTCGCGCCGTCAGATGGGCCGTGTCCTTGCGCGCGAGGCGCCGGTGGAAGCCGACCTGGTGGTGGGCGTTCCCGACTCCGGCCTGCCTTCCGCCATGGGCTACGCGCTGGAAAGCCATATCCCGTACGCCAACGGCATCGTGAAGAACCGCTACGTGGGCCGCACGTTCATCCAGCCCACCGACGAGATGCGCCAGCTGGGCATCCGCCTGAAGCTGAACCCGCTGCCTTCCGTCATCAAGGGCCAGCGCCTGGTGGTCATCGACGACTCCATCGTGCGCGGCAACACCTCGAAGAAGCTGGTGGACATGCTGCGCGAGGCGGGGGCGTCGGAAGTGCACCTGCGCATCGTCTCGCCTGAAACGCGTTGGCCCTGCTTCTACGGCATCGACACCGACACGCAGGACCAGCTCATCGCCGCCAACATGACCAACGCCCAGATGTGCGAGTTCATCGGCTGCGATTCGCTCGCCTTCATTTCCGTCGAGGGCCTGCACGAAGCCGTGAAGTGCGACCACCCCGGTTTCTGCGACGCCTGCTTCACGGGCCGCTACCCGGTGGACATTCCTGATACCATGAAGGCGAAGAGCTTCCTTCCCGAGGGCAAGGCGGTTCTGGACTAACCGGCATACGGGCGCAACGGCCCGCAAAACTTGTAGGAAAGCAAACGGCCCCACCGGGGCACCGATTCCAGGAGATGCTATGACTGATCGCGTTAAGGTTAACGCTTTGGACAACGACAACACCAAATGGCCCAGCTGGACCACCCAGGGTGCGGCAACCACCTATGCCCAGGCGGGCGTGGACACGGCCGAGGGTGCCCGTGCGGTAGACGCCATCAAGGACGCGGTGCACCGCACGTACCGCGACGAGGTCCGCGGCGACATCGGCGGCTTCGGCGGCCTGTTCAGCATCGGCGTGGCCAAGAACATGGCCGACCCCATCCTGGTTTCCGGCACCGACGGCGTTGGCACCAAGATCCAGCTTGCCAAGCTCGCCGGCAAGCACGACACCGTGGGCATCGACCTGGTTGCCATGTGCGTGAACGACATCCTGGCAACGGGCGCCGAGCCCCTGTTCTTCCTGGACTACATCGCCATCGGCAAGCTGAAGAGCGAGGCGGTGGCTGAAATCGTCTCCGGCATCGCCGACGGCTGCCAGATGAGCGGCGCCGCCCTTATCGGCGGCGAGATGGCCGAGCACCCCGGCGTCATGGATCCGCATGAGTACGATCTTTCCGGCTTCTGCGTGGGCGTGGTAGACCGTCCCGAGATGCTCGACCCGAACAAGGCGCAGGAAGGCGACGTGCTCATCGGCCTGGCCTCTTCCGGCATCCATTCCAACGGCTACTCGCTGGTGCGCAAGGTGGTCACCGACGGCAAGACGCTCTACGAGCTGCGCATGCCGCAGGAATCACTGGGCGGCAAGAGCGTGCTCGACGCGCTGCTGGAGCCCACCCGCATCTACGTGAAGCCCGTCCGCAAGGTGCTGCGCCAGCTTCCCGGTGCCGTCCGCTCGCTGGCCCACATCACCGGTGGCGGCATCACCGAGAACCTGAACCGCGCCCTGCCTGAGACCATGGACGCCGAGGTGCACGTGGGCACTTGGGACATGCCTCCCATCATCCCGTTCGTGTGCCACGCCGCCCATTTGGATGAGCACGAGGCGCTGAAGACCTTCAACATGGGCCTTGGCATGGTGCTGGTGGTTGCCCCCAACAAGGTGGACGAGGTCATGGACATCCTGGAAGCCGAGGGCGAAACGCCCGCCGTTGTGGGCCGCATCGTTGCCGGTTCCGGCGAGGTTGCCTACGTGGACCAGGAAAAGCTCTTCGCTTCCCCTGAAGATGCTGAGGCTGCAGAGGAGTAGCGCGCTCATGGGAACCCCTTTGAACATCGGCGTCCTTATCAGCGGCAGTGGCTCCAACCTGCAGTCGCTCATCGACCATATCCAGGAGGGCACGCTTGATGCGCGCATCAGCCTGGTGGTTTCCTCGCGCCCCGATGCGTACGGCATCGAGCGCGCCAAGAAGGCCGGCATCCCGGTGCTGGTGCTGAACCGCGAGGCGTATGCCGATGCCGTGGCTGCCAACAAGCGCATCGCCGATGCGCTGAAGGAAGCCGGCGCCGAGTACGTGGTTATGGCGGGCTATATGCGCATGGTAACCGCCGAAGTGCTTGATGCGTTCCCCGATAGGGTGGTGAACCTGCACCCGGCGCTGCTGCCCTCGTTCAAGGGTGCGCACGCCATCCAGGATGCCTTCGACTTCGGTGTGAAGGTGACGGGCGTCACCGTCCATTTCGCCAACGCCGACTACGACAAGGGGCCCATCATCGCCCAGCGCGCGGTGGAGGTGCGCGAGGATGACACAGTGGAAGCACTCGAGGCGCGCATCCATGCGGTGGAGCACGAGCTGTACCCCCGCGTTGTGCAGCTGCTTGCCGAAGGGCGCGTTTCGGTTGACGAAGCCACGCGCACGGTGCGCATAGTGGAATAGCGCTTCGCAGCTTATGCAACCATTCAGAGTCAAGGGTTTCGCGCCCTTGGCTTTTTTCTTTTTGAACGCGGTCGCTTCTTCGCGCGCTGCTATATTTGAAGCATCAGATATAGCAGGCAACGTGGAAAGGCGGTACCAGGTGGCAGACCCCAAGGTAAAGCGTGTTCTCATGTCGGTAACGGATAAGACGGGCGTTGTTGAGTTCGCCCGTGCACTGTCCGAGGAGTTCGGTGCGCAGATAATCTCTACGGGCGGCACGGCCCGCGTTATCGCAGAGGCTGGCGTGCCCGTTACCCCCATCGACGAGGTTACCCAGTTCCCCGAGATGATGGACGGCCGCGTGAAGACGCTGCACCCCGCTGTGCACGGCGGCCTTCTTGCCAAGCGCGACAACCCCGAGCATATGGCTCAGGCGCAGGAGCACGGCATCCAGATGATCGACATGGTGGTGGTGAACCTCTATGCGTTCGAGAAGACGGTGGAATCCGGCGCCGACTTCGGCACCTGCATCGAGAACATCGACATCGGCGGCCCCTCCATGCTGCGCTCCGCCGCCAAGAACTTCGCCAGCGTTGCCGTGGTAACCGACCCGGCAAGCTACGGCACCATCCTGGCTGAGATGCGCGCCAACGACGGCGCAACCACCCTGGCAACCCGCACCAAGCTCGCACTGCGCGTGTTCCAGACCACCAACGCTTACGACGGCGCCATCGCCAACTGGCTGGGCAGCCAGCTCGGCCAGGACGACGAGCTGTTCCCCGAGCAGCTTTCCATCGACCTGGTGAAGCAGCAGGGCCTGCGCTACGGCGAGAACCCGCATCAGGACGCGGCGTTCTACCGCGTGCCCGAGCTTGCAACCGAGCATTCCCTGGTGAACGCCAAGCAGCTCAACGGCAAGGAGCTTTCGTACAACAACATCCTGGACACCGACGCCTGCTGGACGCTTGCGCGTGAGTTCGACGAGCCCGCCGTGGTCATCTTGAAGCACCAGAATCCCTGCGGTTCCGCCACGGCGGCAACCGTGGTAGAGGCCTTCGACAAGGCGTTTGCCTGCGACCCGAAGAGCGCCTACGGCGGAATCATCGCCGCCAACGTGGAGGTTACCAAGGAATTCGTCGAGCATATCAACGAGAACCACCTGTTCGTGGAGGTGCTCATCGCTCCCTCGTTCGCAGCCGATGCCCTGGAGCTTCTGCAGCAGAAGAAGAACCTGCGCGTTCTGGCAACCGGCGGCGTGGATGCCCCTGCGGCCATGGAGTTCCGTTCTGTGGACGGTGGCATGCTCGCCCAGCAGGTAGACCGCGTTACCGAGACGCCGGAAGACTTCACCGTTCCCACCAAGCTCAAGCCCACCGAGGGCCAGCTGCACGAGATGCTCTTCGCCTGGAAGGTGTGCAAGGGCGTGAAGTCCAACGCCATCCTGGTTTCGAAGGACCATGCGGGCATCGGCATGGGCCCTGGCCAGCCGAACCGCGTGGACTCCGCCAAGCTCGCCTGCGAGCGTGCGCATGAGGCGTGCGAGCGCATGGGCGTTGAGGCTGACGGCCTGGTATGCGCCTCCGACGCGTTCTTCCCGTTCCGCGACAATGTGGATACCCTGGCTGAGTACGGCGTGAAGGCCATCATCCAGCCCGGCGGCTCAATCCGCGACGAAGAGGTTATCCAGGCCTGCGACGAGCACGGCATCGCCATGGTGTTCACCGGCCATCGCCACTTCCGCCACTAATCAGGCATACGGCATTTACTGTAGGGAAGCCGGGCCTCGTGCCTGGCTTCCTTTTTGGTGTGCGGGAACGGGTGCTATGCTCCTGTTTGCCCGCCTGACGTGCCCTAATGGGACACTTCGGCGCAGACGTGGGGTTTCGCCACGGCCTCGGTGCCGGGGTACGGCGCTTTGTTATACTTTATTGCGTCTTTTTCCCAATTCGAGAAATAGGTTTTCTTACTGGTGAAGTTCAGCATCCGAAATCTTATGGCCGGCTTGGTCATCATCATCGTCCTGGCGTTCGTGTTCCTTCGCGGCGACCAGATCAACGAGCTCGCGCAAACCATGGCGCAGGGCGCCGTGATTCCGCTGGTCATCGCCCTTCTTATCCAGCTTGGCAAGTACGTTGCCCAGAGCTTCGCCTACACCTTCTCCTTCAAAGCCGTGGGGGAGACCATGCGCCCGAAGAACACCCTCCCGTTGGTGTTCGGCACGTTCTTCCTGAACACCGTCATCCCCTCGCTGAACCTGGCGGGCACCACCTTGGTGGTGGACGACGCGCGCCGGCGCGGCATCTCTCCGGGCAAGGCCACATCCGCTGCCCTGCTTATGCAGATCACGGTCGATTCCGCGTTTGCCACCATCATGATCATCGGCTTCGCCCTGCTGGCGCTGACGGTGGGCCTTTCTCCCGTCTGGCTCATCTTCGGCCTGGTGGTTCTCGTGCTGGTAGGTGCCATGATCAGCATCATGGTGCTGGGCAACAAGAACCCCGAGCTGGTAATCCGAATCCTGAACCCAATCTCGCGCTTCGTGAACAAGGTGCTGGTGCGCTTCAAGAAAGACCCGCTGGACCCCTGGGTGGAAAAGACGGTGCATTCCTTCAGCAAGGCCGCCAAGCTCCTTGCGAAGAACCCGAAAACGGTGCTGAAGGCCTGGGGCTGCTCGCTTATCGCCAGCTGCTGCGAGCTTTCCGCGTTCTGCCTGGTTGGTTACGCCTTCGGCGTCGCCGTGCCTGAATCGTTGGTCTGCGGCTACGTGGTGGCAACGCTGTTCGCCATGGTATCGTTCACGCCCCAGGGCGTCGGCGTGGTGGAAGCTGCGGTGACCGTTGCGTTCACCGCCTTCGGTGCCTCAGCCACCGCCGGCATGGCCATCGGCATGGTGTATCGCGGCATCGTGTTCTGGATGCCGTTCCTTATCGGCGCCATCCTCATCCAAACCACCAAGACCTTCCGCCCGAAGAAGGAAAAGAAGGAAAAGGTCCCCGACACCAACTTCAACCGCCAGCGCCAAAGAGAAGAGCTGGGCATCAAGGCCGGCCATAGCAAGCAAGAGCTCGACGATGCGCGCCACGCCACGACTGTTATGAGCGCCTTGGTCGATGATGGGCAGATTGCCTCTGCGGAAGCCGGTAGCGACCTCGTGCCCACGGCGGAAGGTGCCACCGCAACCGCCGCGCCAAGCCAGGGCGCCGCAGTGCCGGCCGCCGCCCCCGAACCTGAGGGTACCGAAACGGAAACGCCTCTCGAAACGCGCTAGCATCGAGCGGCGCGCTTCCTTATCCTGTCTAACAACCGAAACCATCCTGCAGCCAGCAGGCCCGAAAGGAATCCGCATGCCCAGCTTCATCCAGCACCTTGCGCACACCACGCGAAGCAACCGCCGTTTTCGCGAGAACTTCCCGGTAACCCCGAAGCTCATGGAGCAGTGGGTGGACAACACCCGCTACACGGCCAGCACGAAGAACCTTCAGCCGCTGAAGTACCATGTGGTTTCCGAGCGTGAGGCGTGCTCGCAGGTGTTCGACACGCTTGCCTGGGCGGGATACCTTTCCGACTGGGACGGCCCCGAGCCCGGCGAGCGCCCTACCGGTTACATCGTCATGGCGGTGGATACCGACCTGTGCAGTCCGCAGGCGTGCCAGATCGATGTGGGCATCTGCGCGCAGACCATCATGCTCGCCGCCACCGAGGAAGGCTTCGGCGGCTGCATGATCATGTCGTTCAAGAAGGCCGAGCTGAAGCAGATCCTGGATATGCCCCAGAATCTGGAGCCGGTTTTGGTTCTGGCCTTGGGTCGCCCCGTCGAGGACATCCGCGTGGTCGAGATGAAGGACGGCGACGTCAAGTACTACCGCGACCAGAACAAGGTGCACTACGTTCCCAAGCGCTCCCTTGACGAGATCTTGTTCTAGCCATGAAGAAGTCCGAGGCCCTGAAAACGCTGGGGCTTGCCGAAGGCGCCACCGATGAAGAGGTGAAGAAGGCGCATCGCAAGCTGGTGATCGCCAACCATCCCGACAAGTTCGGCCAGGATGCCGATGCCCGCGCCCAAGCGGAAGAGAAGACCAAGCTCATCAACGAGGCCCGCGATGTGCTGCTGAACCGCTCGTGGGATCCGGAGTACAGCACGCAGGGGACGCCCTACGGTGCGCCCTTCTCGTACAACCCGTACACGGCAACCCACCCTGGCGCTGGCGGTGGGCAGGGCAGCCAGGCCAATCCCTTCGAGGGCTGGCCGTTCGGCGCGGAAACCTTCGTCTGGACCAGCTGGGACGAAAACGGCAACAAGACCACCTACACGTCCACGTCCGGCAACCCGTTCGCGGGCGGCGCCGGTTCGAACCCCTTCGCCTGGACCGACCCGTTCAAGGCCGGGGCTGCGGGCGGCGGCGCGTCTCCCTTCGGCGCTTCCTCTTTCGCGGAAGCGGTGTTCAACTCGTTCTTCCCCGAGCCGCCTACGGTTGAGCAGCAGCTCAAGGATGCGAAGGCCGACCTGAAACTCGATGCGGAGCTCATCGCTGTGAAGCTGGTTATCCTGGCGCTCTCGTTCCAGCTCAGCGCGCCGGCCACGGGCCTGTACCTGTACACGCTCATCTCCATCGGGCAGGGCATTTGGAAGCGCTTGAGCTTCCTTTCCCTGGTGTTCCTGGTTCCCTTCGCCATGCTCGCGGTGATATTCACGCCCAGCGGCGATGCGGCCATCGGCATCATCGCTCTCTTGGTGTTCGTGTGCGCGGTGGGCTTCGATATCTCGAACGTGGTACGCCATGCGAAGCGCATCCGCGAGCTGAAGAAGCGCGTTTCCTAAGGCTCTCATTCCGGCAAGCAATCGGCGACCCGTTTACTGCATGTTTGCCGGTGCCCTGTTTGGACGGGCTGCTTCGGCCGCACAGGTTCCCGCTGATGTCCTGCAGCTTGGGTCGGCAGGCTCGGCCGATATCCGTGGTTGGCCCTCCTTCTTGCGCGCGATGCTATACTGAAGGGCATCGCTAAAAGCAAGCAGTGAAGGAGAGAACATGCCACGTCCCATGACCATGGCTGAGAAGATCCTTGCGGCACACGCGGGGCTCGAAGAAGTGGTTCCTGGCCAGCTGATCGAGTGCAACCTCGACCTGGTGCTTTCCAACGACGTTACCGCACCGGTGGCTATCAAGGAGTTCAAGAAGATCGGGGTGGAAAAGGTCTTCGACCCGACGAAGATCGCTCTGGTTCCCGACCACTACGTTCCCAACAAGGACATCAAGAGCGCCGAGCAGGCGAAGATGACGCGTGACTTCGCCCGCGAGCAGGGCATCACGCATTACTACGAAGTAGGCTGCATGGGCGTTGAGCATGCGCTCCTTCCCGAGCAGGGCGTTGTGGGCGCAGGCGACCTCATCATCGGCGCCGACAGCCACACCTGCACCTACGGTGCGCTGGGTGCGTTTTCCACCGGCGTCGGCTCCACCGATGCTGCTGTGGGCTACGCCACCGGCAAGGCATGGTTCAAGGTTCCCGAGAGCCTCCTGTTCAACATCGAGGGCGAGCTTCGCCCCGGCGTTACCGGCAAGGACATCATCCTGCACATCATCGGCATGATCGGCGTCGACGGCGCCCTGTACCAGGCCATGGAGTTCCGCGGCAGCGCAATCCAGAGCCTGTGCATGGACGAGCGCCTCTCCATTTCCAACATGGCCATCGAGGCGGGCGGCAAGGCCGGCCTTATCCCGGTGGACGACGTTACCCGCGAGTACATGGACGGGCGCACCGAGCGCCCCTACACCGAGTACCACTCCGACCCCGATGCCGTCTACGCGAAGGTCTACAACATCGACGCGCAGGACATCGTTCCCACGGTGGCTTTCCCGCACCTGCCCTCCAACACCCGCCCCGCATCCGAGGCGCGCGACATCGTTATCCAGCAGTCGGTCATCGGCTCCTGCACCAACGGCCGCATCGAGGACATGCGCCAGGCTGCAGCCGTGCTGAAGGGCCACAAGGTGCACAAGGACGTCCGCTGCATCATCATCCCGGCAACCCAGCAGGTGTACCGCCAGTGCATCCATGAGGGCCTGATGGACATCTTCCTCGATGCGAACTGCGCCGTTTCCACGCCTACCTGCGGCCCCTGCCTCGGCGGCTACATGGGCATCCTCGCTGCCGGCGAGCGCTCCATCGCCACCACCAACCGCAACTTCGTCGGCCGCATGGGCGACCCCACCAGCGAGGTGTACCTTTCCTCGCCTTCCGTCGCCGCTGCCAGCGCGGTTCTGGGCCACATCGGCTTGCCCGAAGATCTTGATTAATTAGGAGAAGCGAATGCAATACCAGGGAACTGTTCATCGCTACGGGCGCGACATCGACACCGACGTCATCATCCCGGCGCGTTACCTCACCACGTCCGAGCCCTCCGAGCTTGCCAAGCACTGCCTGGAAGACCTTGACGTGAACTTCGTGAACAAGGTTGCTCAGGGCGACATCATCGTTGCGGAAGAGAACTTCGGCTGCGGCTCCTCGCGCGAGCATGCGCCGATCGCCATCAAGGCCGCCGGCGTGGATGCCGTCATCGCCAAGAGCTTCGCGCGCATCTTCTACCGCAACTCCATCAATACGGGCCTCGCCATCCTGGAATGCCCCGAAGCGGTAGACGCCATCAAGGACGGCGACACCGTCAGCGTCGATACCGAGACCGGCACCATCACCGACGTCACCACGGGCGAGACCTTCACCGCCCAGGCGTTCCCGCCGTTCATCGCCGACATCATCGAGCAGGGCGGCCTTATCAACCGCACCCGCCACGTGCTGGGCATCGAATAGCGCGAACGTCCATTTGCTCGTTTCCGCCCGCCAGGGAAAGGGGCTCGGCCGAAGCAGGCGCGCACGTGCGTTGCCTGCCGCCGGTCCAAGGCTTCTTTCCTTGGCGGGTTTTTCGTTGCTGCGGTATAGTCGAACGCGAACGATTTTCATCTGAAAGAGGATTTCACTATGACGAAGAGCTATAAGATCTGCACGCTGCCCGGCGACGGCATCGGCCCCGAGATCATGGCGGAGGGCGTTAAGGTCCTGAACGCCGTGGGCAAGAAGTACGATGTCGAGTTCACCTGCGAGGATGCCCTTATCGGCGGTTGCGCCATCGACGCTGCCAGCGAAGCGCTGCCGCAGGCCACGCTCGATGTTGCCAACGCTTCCGACGCGGTGCTGCTTGCTGCTGTCGGCGGCCCGAAGTGGGACAGCACCGACCCGAACGCCCCGCGCCCCGAACAGGGCCTGCTGGGCATCCGCAAGGCGCTGGGCCTGTACACCAACCTGCGCCCGGTTCAGATCTTCCCGGCCCTCGCCGGTGCCTCTACCCTGAAGCCCGAGGTCATCGATGGGGTAGACCTGGTCATCGTCCGCGAGCTTACCGGCGGCCTGTACTTCGGCAAGCGCGAGCGCTTCTACGACGAGGAAGGCGCCGGCGCCAACGGCGGCAAGGGCCAGCGCGCCTACGACATGCTCGAGTACCGCGAGTACGAGGTTGAGCGCATCGCCCGCCAGGCGTTCGAGGCTGCCCGCAAGCGCCGCGGCAAGGTTACCAGCGTCGACAAGCGCAACGTGCTGGAGACCTCCCGCATGTGGCGCGAGGTCGTGCATCGCGTGCACGACGAGGAGTACCCCGAGGTAGAGCTTGAGGACCTGCTGGTTGACAACACCGCCATGCAGCTCATCAACCGCCCGGCCGACTTCGACGTGGTGGTTACCGAGAACATGTTCGGCGACATCCTCTCCGACGAGGCTGCGCAGATCACCGGTTCCTTGGGCATGCTGGCATCCGCATCCCTCGGTGACGGTGTGGCGCTCTACGAGCCCAGCCACGGCAGCGCCCCCGACATCGCCGGTCAGGGCATTGCCAACCCGCTTGCCCAGATCATGTCGGTTGGCATGATGCTGCGCTACAGCTTCGACATGGGCGAAGCCGCCGACGACATCCAGAACGCCATCACCGCTGTGCTCGACGCCGGCTGGCGCACGGGCGACCTGAAGGACGCCTCCACTCCGGCCGACAAGGTTGTGGGCACCGTGGAGATGGGCAACCTGGTAGTGGCCAACCTGTAAGACTGCCTGATTGCGGCGGAAAGGGGCATTCCCCCTTTCCGCCGTTTGTTGTCCCGGTGCAGTTGGGGCGCGAAGCCCTAAATCCCGGGCAGTGGGGGTATACTAGGCAAGTTAAACCACCGGCTAGTAAGCGAAAGAGAGCAAAGCAGAGCATATGGCAACGAAGGCACCTGAGGGAACGTTCGACCTGCTTCCCGATGACGTGCGGTTTTGGGACCATTTCCGTCAAACCGCTTTTGAGATCTTCGGGCGATGCGGCTACCAGCCCATCGAGACCCCGCTTTTCGAGCAGACCGACCTGTTCGTGCGCGGCATCGGCCAATCCACCGACGTGGTTTCCAAGGAAATGTTCACGGTTGTTTCCGGCGGCAACTTGGAGAAGCTCCTTGCCGGCGAATCGCTGAAGGCGAAGAGCCGTCTTTCGCTGCGCCCCGAGGGCACGGCCGGCACGGTGCGCGCGGTGGTGCAGCACGACCTGGTTCCCCAGGGCGGTGCGCCCGCCAAGCTGATGTACGCCGGCCCGATGTTCCGCGCGGAGCGCCCCCAGAAGGGCCGCCTTCGCCAGTTCCGCCAGGTGGGCGTCGAATGCCTGGGCGCCGACGAGCCCACGGTGGATGCCGAGGCAATCGTCATGCTCATGCGCTTCTACGAGGCCATCGGCATTCCTGCAGCGGAAACGCGCCTGCTGCTGAACTCCATGGGCTGCGAGAAGTGCCGCCCGGCGTACCGCGACCTGGTTCGCGACTTCATCCATGGCCACTCCGAAGAGCTGTGCGAGGAATGCAACCATCGTGCCGACCTGAACCCCCTGCGCGCGTTCGACTGCAAGAACGAGGCGTGCGGTGCGGTGATGGAGGGCGCGCCCAAGATCACCGACCACCTGTGCGAGGATTGCCGTGAGCATTACGAGTCCGTGAAGGGCTACCTGGATGCGGCGGGCATCGCCTATGTCGAGGACTGGCGCCTGGTGCGCGGCCTGGACTACTACACGCGCACGGTTTTCGAGATCCAGGTGGATACGGGCATGGGCAGCCAGAACGCCATCGGCGGCGGCGGTCGCTACGACAAGCTGTGCAAGGAAGTTGGCGGCCGCGATACTCCGGGCCTGGGCTTCGCCCTTGGCTACGAGCGCTGCGTGCTGGCGCTCGAGGCGCTGGGTAGGAAGACCGCCCAGGCTGCTGTGCCGGCGGCGTTCATCGCCAGCGTGGACGATTCCACCCGTGCCGCTGCGTTCAACCTGGCGCAGCAGCTGCGCGCTCAAGGTCTCTACGTTGAGGTAGACCACCAGAAGCGCAGCCTGAAGAGCCAGTTCAAGCTGGCGGACAAGCTTTCTGCCAAGCATGTGGTGGTCTTGGGTCCCGACGAGGTTGCCCAAGGCGTTGCCAAGGTGCGCAACATGGACACGCATGTTGAGCAGGAGGTAACCCTCGGCGAAGTTGCCGCAGCGCTTCGCTAGGAACTGCAATGGCGCGCCCGCCTGGGCGCTCATGATATACGACGGTTTGGCTGCCCCAGGCGGCCTTGAACGATAGAAAAAGAGGAGCAAGCACTACCATGACCGATTACTTGAACGAGTACTGCATGCACTCCCACACCTGTGGGCAGCTGCGCCGCAGCGACGTAGATGCCGAGGTTACCCTAACCGGTTGGGTATGGCACAACCGCGATCATGGCGGTCTGATCTTCGTCGACCTGCGCGACCGTGACGGCTACACCCAGGTCGTGGTAGACCCCGATTGCGTTTCCGCCGACGAGTTCCACGTTGCCGAGCACCTTGGCCGCGAGTACGCGCTCGAGGTTACCGGCAAGGTTCGCGCCCGCATGGAAGATGCGGTGAACCCTAACATGGCAACCGGCGAGATCGAGGTGCTGGCCAGCTCCGTCAAGGTGCTGAACACCTCCGTCACCCCGCCGTTCTCCATCGAAGACGGCATCGAGACCGACGAGACCACCCGCATGAAGTGGCGCTACCTCGACCTTCGCCGTCCCGAGATGTACGCGAACCTGAAGCTTCGCCATGTGGTTGCCCAGGCTATGCGCTCTGCCCTTAACAAGCGCGGCTTCCTTGAGGTGGAAACCCCCATCCTGGCAAATTCCACCCCCGAAGGCGCACGCGACTACATCGTTCCCTCCCGTCCGAACCCCGGCAAGTTCTACGCGCTGCCCCAGAGCCCTCAGCAGTTCAAGCAGATGCTGATGGTCGGCGGCATCGAGCGCTATTACCAGATCGCCCGCTGCTTCCGCGACGAGGACCTGCGCGCCGACCGCCAGCCCGAGTTCACCCAGGTGGATATCGAGATGTCGTTCGTGAAGGAAAACGACGTCATCGACATGATGGAAGGCGTGTTTCAGGAGGTTCTGGAAGCTGCCGGCGTCGAGCATGAGTTCCCGCTGCAGCGCATGCCCTGGAAAGAGGCCATGGACCGCTTCGGTTGCGACCGTCCCGACATCCGCTTCGGCATGGAGCTCGTCGAGCTCACCGAGGTTGTGCGCGGCTGCGGCTTCGGCGTGTTCAGCAAGGCGGTAGAGGCCGGCAACATCGTCAAGGCCATCAACTGCAAGGGCGCAGGCGACTGGAGCCGCGGCGAGATCGAGAAGCTGGGCAACATCGCAGCCGAGAACGGCGCGAAGGGCATGGCTTGGATCGCCTACACCACCGACGGCAAGGAAAAGAGCCCCATCATCAAGTTCCTCGGCGACGAGGTTCATGCCAAGATCAAGGAAGCCATGGGCGTAGAGGCCGGCGACCTGGTTCTGTTCGCTGCCGACACCTTCGACGTGGCCAACGCCGTTCTTTCCGCCCTTCGCCTGCATATGGCCGAAGCGCTGAACATCCCGCGCGAGGGCCACAAGCTGCTCTGGGTCGTCGACTTCCCGATGTTCAAGCTCGATGAGGAAACCGGCAAGTACGCCGCAGAGCATCATCCGTTCACGATGATCCCCGAAGCCGATTGGGACAAGATCGAGTCCGACCCGTTGGCTTGCGGCAGCTACAGCTACGACATCGTCATGGACGGCTTCGAGGCCGGCGGCGGTTCCATCCGTATCCACAATGCCGAGCTGCAGAAGCGCGTTCTTGCCCGCTGCGGCGTCGACGATGAGGACATGGAAGTGAAGTTCGGCCACCTTATCCATGCGCTCGAGCTGGGCGCTCCGCCTCATGGCGGCATCGCTATCGGCCTTGACCGTTTGGTAATGCTTTTGGCCGGCAAGCAGTCCATCCGCGACGTTATCGCCTTCCCGAAGACCAGCTCCGCATCCGACCCGATGACGGGTGCCCCGAATGCGGTAACCGCGAAGCAGCTCAAGGAAGTTGCGCTTCGCACCCTGTAATCGTATCGATTGCGTTGTATCAGCCCTCGGCTCCCTGCGAGCCGAGGGCTTTCTTTTCCCGGGCGAGCTGCGTTTCGGGATAAGATAGATGGGCAACATCGCTTTGGTTGCCCATGCTTGGTTCGGTTCGCGTTTTGAAAGGAGGCAATGCCCAATGAGCTTGTTGGCGAACGGCTGGCATCATTTCTGCGTGATCAACCACCACAAAGCCCTGGTTCTAAAGCATTGCTTCAAGGTGGGCCTGTACAAGCAGGGCATCACGCATGATCTTTCTAAATTCTCATTGACGGAATTCCGGGTGGGCGTGCATTACTTCCAGGGCGACCGAAGCCCCAACACCGCCGAACGTGGCGAGCTGGGCTATTCAACGGCGTGGCTGCACCATAAGGGGCGCAACCGCCACCATTACGAGTACTGGATCGATATGCGCGGCAACCGCGATGCCAACTTCGAGGGTAAGCCCATGCCCACGCGCTATGTGGTGGAGATGCTGTGCGACCGCATGGCCGCAAGCAAGGTGTACCAGGGCAGTGCGTACTCGGATTCAAGCGCGCTGGAGTACTTCCGCTTGGAGCAGAGCTGCAAGGGCGAGATCTTGATGCACAACGACACGCGCATCCTGCTTGAGCGGATGCTTACCTGGGTTGCCGAAGAAGGGGAGGCGGCTGCGTTCAAGCGCATCCGCAGCGAGATCGTGAAGCCCCGCTTCCGTATGCCGAATACGCCGAGGTTCTAGTCTCGGTCCCAGGTACCGGTTTTGCCGCCCTCTTTGTGCAGCAGCCGTATGGTATCGATTTCCATCCCGCGGTCGATGGCCTTGCACATGTCGTACACGGTAAGGCCGGCAACGCTCACCGCGGTAAGGGCTTCCATTTCCACACCGGTCTTGCCCACAAGCGAGCAGGTTGCCGTCAGATGGATGCCGCAGCGGCCGTCTTCGCGCTCCTCGGCGTGCTGGGGAGCGCATTTGACCTCTACCTTGGTAAGTGCCAGCGGATGGCACAGGGGGATGATGTTGCTGGTCTGCTTGGCGGCCATGATGCCGGCGATGCGGGCCGCGGCCAGCACGTCGCCCTTCTTGGCGGTTCCGGATTCGATGACCTGAAGGGTTTCGGGCTGCATGGAAACGAACCCTTCCGCGATGGCGGTACGCTTCGTTTCTGCCTTGGCGGAAACGTCGACCATGCGGGCATCGCCTTCGGCATCGATATGGGTCAAGGTTGGCACAGCGGGCTCCTTTGCTGGTGGTTGGTATGAATGATTTGGTCCGCGTTGATGGCTGATCGTGGGCTACGCAGGCGGATGCTTCGCAGCGAAGCCGCGCGAATAGACGGCACGGCGGAAGGCTGTGCGGTTACCCGCCGACTTGGCTCATCATACGCTTCGTGCCGATGCGATGCTCGTGACCGCTTGGCTTATGCGCCAGGGCTGCCTCGAACACGGCACGAACGTCTTGGTCGGCTCCTTCGCGCAAGGCGATGCGCAGGTCGTATTCCTGGTCGCTGAACAGGCATGGCTTGATCTTGCCGTCTGCGGTAAGGCGCAGGCGGTTGCACGAGCCGCAGAAGTGGTTCGATATCGCCGATATAACGCCGATGGTGCCCTGTGCATTGGGCAGGCGGTAGTAACGGGCCGGCCCCCACCCGTCGGGTTTGCCTTCGTCTGCGGGCTGCAGGTGCCCAAGACCTAAGCTGCTTGCTTGGGCGTCGATGGTTTGCAGGATCTCCTCGGCGGGGACCACGTCATCGATTCCCCAGCCGCAGCCCCCGCAATCCTCATCGTGGCCTACCGGCATGTACTCGATGAAGCGCACGTGCAGCGGTTTATCCAACGTGAGCTTGGCGAATCCCAGAAGATCTTGGTTAAGGCTGTGCACCACGACCGTGTTCAGCTTCACGGGGGAAAGCCCGCAATCGAGGGCAGCTTTGATGCCTTCGATTGCGTCGGACAGGTTGCCGCGGCGCGTGATAAGGCGGTACTGGTCTGCATCGAGCGTGTCGAGCGAGATGTTCACGCGCGATAAGCCTGCGGCTTTGAGGTCGGCTGCCATGCCGGGCAGCAGCGTGGCGTTCGTGGTGAGCGCAACGCTTTCGATGCCGGGAGTGGCAACGGTGCGCTCCACCAGGCCAACCAGGCCCTTGCGAACGGTGGGCTCACCGCCGGTGAAGCGGATGTGCTTGATGCCGAGCTGTGCCGCGCACCTGATGGCCCGCTCGAATTCCTCAAGGCGCAGGATGCTTTCGTGGGGCAGGGATACCACGCCCGATTCGGGCATGCAGTACACGCAGCGAAGGTTGCATCGGTCGGTGAGCGAGATGCGAAGGTAATCGATTCCGCGTCCGTATGCGTCCTTCATCCTGCCCTCCTTAGATGCGTTGTCGTGCGTGTTCCAGCATGAATAGAGTACGGCAAGTTCCTGCCCTTGCGGAGCAAAGCCACCCCGGTTTTCGGCGCTTGGGTGGATGCTGGCCATCATTATGGATGAACAGCAGCCAGCATCCCGATTCACGCGAAACGACAGGCTACTTGCTTACCAGGTAGATCTTTCCCTTGGGGATGCGGATCCACAGCTCCTCGTCCTTGACGGGCAGCTCGTTCTCGGGGACCGAAAGCTTGTCCACGCGCCAGAACAGGTGCTGCTCCAGGTAGGCCATCTCGTTTTCCGTCTGGCTTACGGCTGCGTCTGCTTTTGAGCTGCGATCAAGGAACTCCAGCAGCACGGAGCGGTCGAAGCGGGAATCGCTGGTGCGCACCACGCGAACACGGTAGGCGTTCTCGTCGTTTGCCTGCGCCCGCTCAAGGAAGAAGGCGCGAACGCCCAGGCATTTGATGTCTTCGGCAACAGCCTCATCGGTATTCACGTCGATGCCCCAGGCGGGAAGGAACACGCGGTTGGCGCCGGTTCGCACGGCAGGCGTGCAGTTCTTGCAGCCGGAAAGCTTGATGCCGGCGGTGCTCTGCGGGTTGTTCACCAGCTCGCTGCCGTTGCTGATCTCCATAACGTGGCCGTGGTCCACCACCGCGATGCGGTCGCAGAAGCGCAGGGCCTCGTCGATGTCGTGGCTGACGTAGAGCACGGTGCCGTGGAACGCCTCGAACAGGCTGGAAAGGTTCTGTTCCAGCACGCCCTTCAGGTGGGCGTCGAGCGCGGAAAACGGCTCGTCGAGCATAAGGATGTCGGGCTTTGCCGCCAGCATGCGCGCCAGGGCAACGCGCTGCTGCTGGCCGCCGGAAAGCTGGCTGGGGTAACGCTCGCCGAAGCCCTCCAGGCCGAATCGGCGCAGCTCGCCGTTAACCTGCTCGTCGCGCTGGTCCTTCGGCGTTTTGCGGTCGATGCCGGCGGCGACGTTCTGCGCAACCGTGAGGTTGGGGAACAGCATGTAGTTCTGGAACAGCAGCGCCGTTTTGCGCTCCTGCGGCGTCAGGTTCACCGTTGGCTTCTTGCCGGCTTCGCGCTCGAAGAACACCTTGTCGTTCACGACGATCTTGCCCTCGTCGGGCGTCTCGATGCCGGCGATGCAGCGCATGGTAAGGCTCTTGCCGCAGCCCGATTCACCCAGAAAGCCCAGCGTTTCGTCCTGTGCGTCGATGTTGACATCGAGCGTAAAGGTGGGGAAGTGCTTCTTGATGTTTACGGAGAGGCTCATTTCTTGGCTCCCTTACGGTATTTGGTGGTGCGGCTGCTCCAGAGGTTGATGAACAGGATAACCAGGAAGCTGAAGCCGATGACGATGGCGGTCCAGAACCAGGCAACGCCGTCGTTGCCGTTCATCCACTCGAAGTAGATGGCGATGGGGATGGTGCGCGTGATTCCCAGGTAGTTGCCCGCAAGGAACAGGGTGGCGCCGAATTCGCCCAGGGCTCGCGCGAAGGAGAGCACGGTGCCGGCGGCGATGGAACTCCAGGAAAGCGGCAGCATCAGCTTCACGAAGATGCGCGCGTTGCTCCAGCCCAGTGTTCGTGCGGCGTCGAGCATGTTCGGGTCAAGGTTCTCGAACGCGCCCAGCGCGCTGCGGTACATCAGCGGGAACGCTACCACCACGGCGGCAATGACCGTTGCCGGCCAGCTGAAGATAAGCGGGAACCCGATGTCGATGAAGAAGCTGCCGAATGGGGTGTTGCGACCGCACAGGTACAACAAGATGAAGCCACAGACGGTAGGCGGCAGCACCATCGGGATGGTGAAGATGCTGTCGGCCACGTTCTTGGCCTTCTGCGAAAGGTGCAGGCACCAGTACGCGGCCAGCAAGCCCAGCACGAAGATGATGACAATGGCCACGCCGGTGGTCTTGAGCGTGACCCATAGCGGGCTCCAGTCGAGCTCGGCCAGGAACTTGCCCATGGCGGCAAAGCCGCTTGCGGCTTCGTTGACGGTCACCTCGTCGGCCGGGGCGAGCTTCGCGAAGTCGGCGAACGTGGGCTTGAAGTAGTTGGCGTTCTCGCTGTCGGTAAGGTCAGTGCCGTCGGTTCCGATAACGCTTGCGTAGACGTTCGAGCCGACCTTCTGGTCGAACTTGAAGGATACGGCGCCAAGCGTGTACGTTCCGTCGCTGGTGAAGTGCCAGGTGGCAATGCGGGAAAGCGGGGTGGAGCCTGCGGCCTGCTGCTCATCGAGGGCATTCAGGTACTGCTTGATAAGGGCCTGTTCGGCGGCGTTGTCGATGTCGATCCCCAGCTTCTGGGCCAAGGCCTGGGGCACATAGCACACTGCATAGGTGTCGCACGCGATAAGCTGCAGGGTGGTTCCCGCATCCTGGTTCACCAGGTACGAGTACCCGTAATAGGTGCCGTCGATGGACCGGTTCGATCCTTTCTGTGCGCGGGAGAAATCGGTGGTGGCGAAGCCTGCCCCCTCGATCTTCGCGGTAGTTGCATCTTCCGATACGGCAACTTTGGCATCGGCGTCGGCGCTGCTTGAGCTGCCGGTGCCGTTGGAGGTGCTGCTGGAAGCACCTGATGAAGTGGTGCTGGATTTGGGTGCTTGCGGGCTGTCGACGTCTCCCAATGCATCGTCGGCGAACGCCAAGCAGGGCAAAAGCCCCAGTGCCAGCACAAACGCCATAACGGCGCTGGCAACATATCGTTTCACATTCATAGGTATGCCTTACTGATGAAGGTGCCGTATCGGAAAATGAGGAGATGGGCACGGTGCGTACCCATCTCCTTCAGCTTGCGATTGTCGCAAAGGTTTGGATTCAGCGCTTAAGCGAGCTCGAAGCCCCACTTCTGCCAGATCTGCTGTGCCTTCTCGTTGTTCAGGCACCAATCCAGGAATTCCTTGGTTGCGTCAACGTTCTTGCAATCCTTGGTGATGGCGCCGGGGTACACGATGTTCTTGTGGGTGTCGCCAGGAACGGTGCCGACGATCTCCACGCCACCGAAGCGGTATACGTCGGAGGTGTACACGAATGCGATGTCGACGTCGCCGGACTGTGCATGCTTGCAAACGTTGCCAACGGAGGTGTCGGTAACAACCTTCAGGTCGGTGGAGTACGTGCCGCCCTTGCCGGTGATGTCCTTGCCGGTCTTGCCAGCCTCGTCGGCTGCAGGGGTGTACACGCCGATGGTGGAAAGGGACTGTGCAGCGTAGTTGCCTGCAGGCACGGAGTCGTCGCCTACGCAGATGGAGTACTTGCCGCTCTTGATGTCGTCAAGGGTGACGTTGGAAAGGCCGGAGCCCTCCTTGGCAACCATGACCAGGTCGTTCTTGAACATGTCGGTGCGGGTGCTCTCGTCTACGTAGCCTTCCTTGACAGCCGTGTCCATGGAGCCCTTGGAAGCGGAGATCAGCAGGTCGGCGTAGGAACCGGCGCCGAGCATCTCGTTCAGCTCGCCAGAAGCCTTGTACTGGGTGTCAGCGAAGGAAACGTTGCTGTGGCCGTCCTCGATGTAGGCCTGTTGAACCTCTTCCATTGCCTTGGAAAGGGAGTTGGCAGCGAAAATCTGAAGCTGGACATCCTCCTTCTTCTGCTCCTGCTGGCAACCGGTAAGGGCAACTGCCAAGCAGCCGCAGCAAGCGACTGCAACGAACGCGGCCGCAAGCCTCTTCATTTTTGCGGTAACGAACATTTGGATCCTTTCTCCTAATAAAAATTGTCCTTGGTCGAGAATAAAAGCATTCTCAAGCAATAAAAGCCTTGAAATACGGTAAAAAAGGCTCAACAAGCGGGAAAAACGAGGTGAACGGTATGCGCAGCGATGAAGTCTCTGCCGATGTGAAGGTTTTCATCAAGTCGAAGGCCAGCCCTGGCCATACTCCGGGGCTTGGATTGGGCGTGGTGAAGCTGTGCGAACGCGTGCAGCAGTTCGGCTCCCTGAACAAAGCCGCAGCCGACATGGGCATGGCCTACAGCAAGGCGTGGCGCATCATCAAGAACACCGAAGAGGGCCTTGGCCTCACCCTTTTCGTTCGCCAGGGTGCCCGCGGCTCCCATCTGACGCCCGAGGCGGAAGCGCTCATCGCGCTGTACCGTCGCATCGAGCGCGAGACCACCGAATGCGCCAACCGCGTGCTCCGCGAATCGCTGGAAGAGCTTATCGACAACGGGGTTATCTCGCGCTCGACGGTCCCGAACCTGGAAAAGAAGGCCACTCCTGAGTTAATCGCCCAGGTAAGGGCTTTGGGGCTCTAGCTCGAACAAGTCCTTAGCGTTCACGTTCTCCAGCTTCAGGGCATGCTCCTGGCAGGTATCAACGCAGAGCCCGCAGTTGACGCAGTCGCAGGCGCGGAAGGTGTGGAACGATTCATCCGCCGATGCCGCAACGCCCATGACGGCCGGCCTGGCGGGCTCGCCGTGGAACCGAAGCGCCCCCGTTGGGCAGAAGAACGCGCATTTCCCGCACTTGTTGCACGCTTCTTCATTGATGCGCACCTGCGCGAACAGGCGCGTGATCCACGGCTTCGTTGGCGTGCGTTCCAGCGAGTACAGGTCGTTCAGCAGCATGCTTGCCCGTGGCGGAACCCGCTGGGGCAGGTGTCCGTTGCTGCTTGCCAGCATGCTGGCCAAGGTTTCCGGCTTGCTCCCCCTGTTTTCCTGGAGAGATCGCTCCATCGCGTTCGCGGCGAACAGCTTGGCCTCGTCTGCCAGGCCTTGGAGGGCCATCCTTCTTTGCGCTGGGTTGGTGGGCGTGTGCGGGGCGCCGTACTCGGTTTTGCGGGAAAGCCTTGCTTGCTGCAGCCCCCAGAAATCCAGCAGCTGTTCGCTTCGGTGAACCAGGGCTTCTATCTGCGGTTCTGCTGCGCTGTTCGGGCAGGTTGCGCACTCGTCGCCAACCAGGGCGATGGCTTCGATTCCGCAGGCAACGGCATGTGCGATAAGCGCTTCGTCGAGCTGCGCCAAGCAGGCAACCTCCACAAAGCGGGCATCGTCGGATTGCCGTAGGCCGGATGCTTCGCAGCAGAAGGCAAGCTTGCTGCCGTCGCGCGCGATGCGCTCTATTCGCTGCGCCAGCTCTCCACGTGGCGGGTTCTTGCACGCCAGGGCCCCGGTGGGGCACGCTGCAGCGCAGGCCCCGCAGCCCGTGCAGGTGTCGGGGTCTATCGCGATCTCGTTTTCGAAGGCGAGCACTGCTCCCTGCGGGCAGGCATCCATGCAGGCCGAGCAGTTCGAGCGGTTGTTCCGCACCCTCGTGCACCACTGCGGATAAGCGCCGATGGCGGCAGGCGAAAGGGCTTCTGCTGCATCGATGGCCTTATCGATCGTGCTGCTCATTGCCCCTCCTAGCGATATACGCGGTAGAGGACTTCTGCCTGCGCCAGTTCATGCGGGGTGTTCACGTTCGCGAAGGGGTCGATCATCCCGCGGCGTTGCCAGCTCTTCGCGCTGAACGGGCGGCAATCGATGCAGTCGATAAGGTCGCGCATGCGCTTCGATCCACCGCCCACGATCCTCTGCAGCACCGGCTCGCAGGTGCTTTTGCGGTAGACGCCGGCAAAGGGTTCCCAGTAGCCGTCGGTGCGGGGGATCACGGCATCGGCGCTCGTCGCCTGCAGCGTAAGCGCCTCGCGCGCCAGCATCTGGGTGGGAAACGCGATCATGTCGCAGGCCACCACGCCGACGATGTCGTTGGAGCTGTGGTGTATGGCGGTTAGCAGGCCCGGTAGTGCGCCGCGTTCGTCGGCGACATCGGCCACCAGGCGGATTCCGGGGTGCAGTTGCTCCAGGTAGCGCAGCTGCTCGGCTTCATTGGTGGTGACGATAAGCTCGTCGGCGAACCCCGTTACCACGTCCAGCATGTGCTCGATCAGCGGCCGGCCCAGGAATTCGGTGCGGGCCTTCGATTGCCCCATGCGCTTCGATTCGCCGCCCGCCTGGATGGCGATGGTGAGTGGCGCCCGCGCATAGCGCTCCTGCACGAACGAGCAGATGGCGTCGATGTCCTCGAATCCGAAAACGGGGATGCTTGCCGCTTCGGCTGCTTGGGCAAGATCGGGCATGTCGGTTACGAGCGCAACGGGAAGCTCGGGGGCATCGGGGTTGCGGACGGCAGCGCCGGATGCGGCGGAACGGGGGGCAGCGGTCTGGGTGGATTCCAAACGCGCGAGCATGGCGGAAGCGGCAGCTTGGTCTTTGGGGTTCTGGGCGCGGAACAGCTCGATTGCCGGCAGGCCTACGCCGCGAAAGCCCTCTACCAGGACCAAGTCGTAGTCGGGCATGAGCTCGAGCGCATCGAAGCAGCTCATCTCGGTATCCAGGTTGCGCGTCAGCGCCATGCGGCTGCTGGAAAGAACGCAGGTGCTCTGCGCCCCGGCCTGCCTATGGCGCCAGGAATCCTTTCCGGGTACATCGATCTCGAAATCCGGATGCCCGTGATGCTTCAGCGTGGCAATGGCCAATCCGCGCAGGGTAAGGCAAGAGATAACCTTTTCCAGCAGGGTGGTTTTGCCGGAGTTCTGGCGGCCCACGAACAGCACGGCTGGGCTTGGGCGGCGTGGCGTATGCGGGGTGGGCTCGTAAAGCATGGGCTCCTGTCCTTTGGTCTTAGGCGTTCAGTTTAGGGCAATTGGCGCGGGCAATGCTCGTCTGGTCTGCCGATGGGTTGGCAAAACCCCTTCCGACGAAAGCGGCTGTTATGCGATTCGGTGAAATATTCTCAAAATAGAATAAAGATTACGACGCTCGCCCCTAGATTCATGTCCATTCGAATCAACTGAATGCCTATTATGAAATCCGAACAAGGGCTTCTCCGATATTACGTTCGATGAAGCCCTTGGGGACAAAGCAGGGTGCCGGTGCGATAGGGGATTGATTTCGCACGGCGCCGAACATAAGGGGATAGGGGGCTGTCATGCAAGGAATGACACCAAGCATCACCCGTCGTACGTTCATGAAGGCTACGGGCGCATTGGGCGCCTTGGCTGCTGCCGGCGGTGCGCTTGCGGCAGGCGAGTCGGTGTTCGGGGAAGTGGAGCCCGCTGCGGCAGACACGCCCGACAGCATCGTGTGGAGCCAATGCAACGTGAACTGCGGTGGCCGATGCGTATTCAAATGGCATGTTAAAGACGGCAAGATCCAGTACATGGAAACCGACGACACCGGCGATGCGGACTTCCAGGCACGTGCCTGCCTGCGCGGGCGTTCGATGCGCCAATGGCTGAACCATCCCGACAGGCTTCAGTATCCCATGAAGCGCGTCGGCAAGCGCGGCGAGGGCAAGTTCGAGCGCATCAGCTGGGACGAGGCCATCCAGACCATCGCCGACAAGCTGAAGTACACTATCGAGACCTATGGCAACGACGCCGTGTACGTTCCGTATGCAACGGGCATGTACTCGTGCACGGGCAAGAACCACCCGCGCCTGCTTAACGCGCTGGGCGGGTACCTTTCTGCCTACGGCGACTATTCCACCGGCATGCATCAGTACGTGATGCCGTTCATGTACGGCGGCTACGCCACCAACGACCCGGAGGAGTTCTGCGTCGAGGCCATGTGCCCGTACGAGAACTTCCACGCCTCGTCGATGGACCAAGCCGAGAAGGCCGATCTCGTCATCATGTTCGGCAACAGCCCGGCAGAGAACCGCATGGGCGGCGCCAACATGGTATGGGACTTCAACCGCGTGCGCGAATCGGGCGCGAAGATCATCCATGTGGACTACCGCTTGAACGAAACCGCCTCGGGCAGCACGGACGAATGGCTGCCCATCCGTACCGGCACCGATGCGGCCCTCGTTTCCGCCGTTGCGCACGAGCTCATCGTGAACAATCAGGTGGACCTGGACTTCCTGCATACCTACTGCATCGGCTACGACGAAGAGACCATGCCCGCCTCCGCGAAGGGGCAGAACAAGTCGTACCGCGACTACATCATGGGCACCGGCTACGACAAGGTGGAGAAGACGCCGGAATGGGCGGCGCCCATCACGCTGATCCCGGCCGAGCGCATCCGTGCCTTCGCCAAGGAAATCGCCGAGGCTAAGACCATGTTCGTGGTGCAGGGCTGGGGCCTTCAGCGCCACAGCAACGGCGAGTCGGCCACGCGTGCGGTGTGCATGCTTCCGCTGCTCACTGGCCAGATCGGCAAGCCCGGCACCAACACGGGCATGCGCGAGGCCGAGCCGGTGGACTATCTGGTGGGCAGCATCCCGGCCAAGGACAAGGATTGGAAGCTGAACACGTCGGGTGCCATGATCAGCACCTACGAGTGGCTCAATGCGGTGGACCACGGTACCGAGATGCGTCCCGAAACCGATGCCATCATCGGTGCGGAAAACGGCCTTCCCAGCAACATCAAGTTCATGTGGAACTATGCCGGCAATTGCCTTACCAACCAGCACGGCGACATCAACAAGGTGCACGAGATCCTGTCCGACGAGTCGAAGTGCGAGTTCATCTTGGTATGGGACACCGTGATGACCGATACCGCGCGCTACGCCGACATCCTTCTGCCCGACGCCATGCGCTCTGAGCAGCTGAATATGTCGACGCAGGGCTATTCCGAGTACTACGTCGGCGTGACGGTGGGCGGCCCTGCCCAGGAGCCGCCGTTCGAGTGCCGCCCCTCGTACGACGTGAACGCCGAGATCGCCGAGAAGCTCGGCGTGAAGGACAAGTTCACCGCCGGCCTTACCCAGGACGAGTGGACCGAGAAGCTGTACAAGGCAGGCGCCGAGGCCGATCCGCTCATGCCCTCGTGGGAGAAGATCAAGGAGCAGGGCGTGTACAAGCGCCCGCACGACAGCGCAATCGCGTTCAAGGACTTCCGGGACGACCCGGTGGCGAACCCGCTGTTCACGCCTTCCGGCAAGATCGAGATCTACTCCGAGGCGCTGGCCGACATCGCCGAGAAGCGCAAGCTGAAGGAAGGCGAGGTCATCAGCCCGATTCCGGTGTTCGACCCCGGCATCGAGGGCTACGGCTCGGTTACCAGCGAGTTCCCGCTGTACTGCTCGGGTTGGCACGACAAGGCGCGCACCCATTCCTCGTTCGGCTTCATCGAGCAACTGGACCAGTACAACCGCCATCGCCTGTGGATCAACCCGGTGGATGCGCAGCCGCGCGGCATCAGCGAAGGCGATACGGTGAGCGTGAAGAGCCCAGCGGGCGAGGTGCGCATCGAGGCTCATGTTACCAACCGCATCGTTCCCACGATGGTGGCCATGCCGCAGGGGCATTGGCACAAGGCGGAGATGTACGGGGACAAGGTGGACAAGGGGGCGTGCATCAACACGCTTACCACGTACCGCCCCAGCCCGCTTGCCCACGGCAACGGCCCGTGCAATTCCATCATCGTCGAAGTGAAGAAGGCATAGGAGGTGCGTCATGGCTCAATATGGATTCTTCTTCGATAACGCGCGCTGCACCGGGTGCAAGACCTGCGTGATGGCGTGCAAAGATTACAACGACCTGAACTTGGACGTGGCCTACCGCAAGGTATACGACTACGAGGGCGGCCAGTGGCAGCAGGGAGCCGATGGCACCTACACCTGCGATTCGTGGGTGTACCACCTTTCCACCTCGTGCCAGCATTGCGAGCACCCGGCTTGCGTTGCGAACTGCCCCACGACCGCCATGCACAAGGACCCGGACACCGGCTTGGTAAGCGTTGACGCCTCGAAGTGCATCGGCTGCGGGTACTGCGCCATGGCCTGCCCGTACAATGCGCCCAAGGTGGACCGCGAGGTCGGCCATTCGGTTAAGTGCAACGGGTGCGCCGACCGCGTGAAGGAAGGCCTGGACCCGATTTGCGTCGGCGCCTGCCCGCTTCGCGCCATCGAGTTCGGCGAGTTCGAGGAACTGCAGAAGAAGCACCCGGGCGCGGTACGCGGCATCGCTCCCATGCCCGACCCGAGTGTTACCGACCCCCACGTGCTGATAAAGCCCAGCGCCGCGGCGAAGGAACCCGGCGACACCACGGGCCGCGTCGGCAATCCCAAGGAGGTGGCATAAGCCATGGATTCGGCATTGCATGAGATCCCTTTGGCGGTGTTCACCACGCTTGCGCCCATTGGCGCGGGTGCGTTCATCGCCCTGTTCATCGCTTTTGCGAGCAACCGCATCGACGATGCGAAGCTGAAGCTTCTGGATAAGCTCACGGTTATCCCGCTGCTGGTTGCGTTCGTGGGCCTGATCGCCTCGTTCGCCCACCTGACGCAGCCGTTGAACGCCCTCAATGTGGCCAACACGTTGGGTGCAACCCCGATGGCCAACGAGATCACGGCCTTCGGCGTGTTCATGGTTGCGGCTGCCGTGTATTGGATCTGGGCGCTTACGGGCTCTATGAGCTATTCGGTGCGCAAGGGCTTCACCGGCGTCCTTGCCGTTTTGGCCCTGGTGTTCGCCCTGGCCGTCGGTGCGGCGTACCTGCTGCCCACCATCCCCACTTGGAACAACGCCTTCACGCCGGCTTCTATCGTGGGCTTCTGCCTGTTCGGCGGTTCGCTTCTGGGGCTGCTGGTGCTGCAGTTGGCCGACAGCGCCGACGCTGCGCTTTCCGGCGCAGGCGAGAACCGTGTGTTCGCCATGTTGGCGGTGGGCTTCGTGGTTTCACTGGTTGCGGTTATCGGCCTGTTCGTCATCGGCTCCACCGCGGTAAGCCCGGTTGTCGACGTGGCAGCCAATACGGCAAGCTTGGTGTGGGCATTCGTCCTGTTCATCGTGCTTGCGTTTGTTGTGTTCGCCATCGGGTTCCTCAACGTGAAGCTCATGCCCTCGGCTCCGGCTCTGACGGTGGCGCTGGTGCTTCTGGCAATCGCCGTTTTCCTGGCACGTTTGGTGTTCTACGGCATGCAGATCGGTATTGCGCTGTAAGGTTTCGTGGTAGCGTTTAGCGGGAGGGCTTCGGCCTTCCCGCTTTGCGTATATCGGCATGAAGAGGGGGATGGAAGATGAGCTGCACGATCAGCGATTCTCAGTTGGCAGGCATTGCCTTTGCAGGTGGCACGTTGGGGCCGTTTTTCAGTTACGACCCGAAGCTCGATGAGGCGAAGCTGCTGCCGGCTGCCCAGGCTATCTGCGAGCTGGACGTTCACTCCGCCGCAGAGGCGTGGCCCTTTGTCGATGCCCCGTTGGCGGCCGATTGCCTTTCCCGGATGCAGGAAGGCTTGGCCGACGGGCTGGACGCCTCCGCCTTGGTAGACGAGTACCGTCGCCTGTTCGTGGGACCCGCCGCGAAGGTTGCGCCGCCCTGGGGCTCGGTGTACACCGACAAGGACATGGTGGTGTTCGGCGCTTCCACCTTGGCCCTGAAGGCGTGGCTGCGCTGCCATGGCGTGTCGGTGGCGAAAGGAGAAAGCGACGAGCCGGAAGACCACATCGGCACCATGCTCAGCCTGATGGGCTGGCTTGCGCAGAACAAGCCCGATGCGCTGTGCGAGTACCTGCAGAACCACTTGCTTACCTGGGCTGGGCATTTCCTCGGCATCGTGGAGGCGGAAAGCGCCCATCCGTTTTACCGGGGGCTGGCCGCTCTTACCAGCCGTACGCTGGATGGCATCCAGGGCGAATTGGGTTTGGAAGTGGAGACGCCTCGTTTCTATCGCTAGGGTAGGGCCCTGGGGCTCGGCCTGTTTATTCTCCAACTAGAATCAAATACCATTTATCGGCGCATATGTAACCAAAGCCCGTTCCCTGCTGTGTTCGCTGCGGGAACGGGAATTATCATTCGGAAGAATTATTCGTTCAATGGGAGGCGTTCGTGGCTACCATCACCTCTATCAATATCTCCAAGCACAAGGGCGTTCAGAAAGAGCCGGTGGGGCTGGAGCCTCAAAACGTGATCGTCGATTTCGGCATCGAGAACGATGCCCATGCGGGCGATTGGCACCGCCAGGTTTCCTTCTTGGCCGAAGAGTCCATCGCAAAAGCACGTGACATGGGCTTGGATGTTTCCGCTGGTGATTTCGCCGAGAACTTCACCACCGAAGGCATCGATCTGCTTGATTTGCCGCTGGGCACCCAGCTGCGCCTGGGCTCCGACGTCTTGGTGGAGATAAGCCAGATCGGCAAGGTGTGCCATACGCGCTGCGCCATCTACCATCTTGCGGGCGACTGCATCTTCCCGCGCGAGGGTATATTCGCGGTGGTTCTGGAAGGCGGTCAGGCGAAGGCGGGCGACGCGATCGAGGTCGTGCACCGCGGCGACGGCACCTGCGCGCATACCCCGCCCGAGGCCTTGGCGGAAGTCGAGGCCGCCCGTAAGGCGGGCACGCTGTAATGGCGCTTCCCGCTGAATCCACCTGCGAAGCTCCATTGGGCCAGGGAGATTGTGCCCTCGAAGGCCCTGCTTCGGCTTGCGGCAGCCAGTCCGGCTACCCCGAGGTGTACTTGGACAACGCTGCCACCACCAAGCCGCGCCCCGAGGTTATACAGGTGATGATGCGGGAGCTTTCGAATTACGGTAATCCCAGCTCAACCCATGCGTTGGGAAAGCGCGCGAAGGCCGTGCTCGAGGAAAGCCGTGCCGTAGTGGCACGTGCGCTCGGCGCCGAGCCCGATGAGGTGTTCTTCACCTCGGGCGGAACCGAATCGAACAACTTGGCCATCCGCGGCTCGGTGTTGGCCCGTGGGGTCGAATCGGGGCGCGTGATAACGTCTGCGCTCGAGCACCCTTCCGTTACCCGTTCCGTTCGCGGTCTTAAGCGCGAGGGCGACTGCAAGGTTTCGTACGTGGAAGCCGTGCACGGCAACTTCGACCTGGATGCCTGCGCGCGCTTCCTGAAAGAGCCCACTACGCTGGTTACGGTTATGGCGGTTCAGAACGAGCTGGGCTATCGCTTTCCCGTTCCTGAGATCGTGGAACTGCGCAACCGCTATGCGCCCGATGCCTTGGTGCATGTAGATGCTGTCCAGGCGTTCGGCAAGATCGATGTTCCGGTAAACGAATGGGGTATCGACCTGGCCTCTCTTTCTGCCCATAAGATCGGTGGCCCTAAGGGTATCGGCGCGCTGTACGTGCGCCGCGGCACCAAGATGTTCACCAATGCGTTCGGCGGTGGCCAGGAAAAGGGCTTGCGCTCCGGTACCGAGCCGGTGTTCTTGGCAGCCGGGTTCGCCGAGGCGGTTCGCAGCGCGTTCGCCGATAGGGCGGCAGAAGAAGAGCGCGTGCGAGGGCTTTGGAACCACCTTCGCAGCAGGGTGGTCGTTGAGATTCCCGATGCCGTGGTGAACTCCCGCGAAGACGGCAGCCCCTACCTGTTCAACTTCAGCGTACCGGGCATGAAGAACGCCCAGGCGCTTCGTTGGCTCAGCGACCATGGCATCTATGTTTCGAAGGCTTCTGCGTGCGAGGCGAACATCAACACGGTGCCGGTGGGGACCTGGCGCCATAAGCACCAGCTCTCGCTGCAGGCGGCTGGCATTCCCCTGGCCATGGGCAAGCGCACCCTGCGCGTCAGCTTCGGCTACGCCTCTACCATGGAAGAGGTGGTCCGTTTCGTGGATATGCTGAAGCAGTACCTTTCGCAGCAGTAGCTTTCGGCGTTTCAGCCGCCTCGCTGCGCTCTGGATCGCCGCCCGCGGAAGGGGGCAGATGCCGCTGCGCATCGTTGCGCACATCTTCCGGTTTCCGTTCGTGAAGTTAGCCGGTTCTTACGCTTTTGCTTGTTAACCTGGGCTTACGGGTTTTGGGACTATGATTGCTGAATCGTCCACTGCGGTGGGCGATTGATTGCCCCCGGCGTTTTTGAAAGATGGTCCTGCAGCATGCCCGCTCCTTATCGTTCTTCGCGTATCTCCCAGGTAAGGCAGATCCTAGCCCTCGTTTTGGTGCTGAACCTCGCAGTCGCTTTGGCGAAGTTCGTCTACGGTGTGATGACCAGCTCTAACTCGATGCAGGCCGATGGCATCCATTCGGTGTTCGACTCGTTGGGGAACGTTGTGGGGCTGGTGGGCATCACCTTGGCACTTCGTCCTGCCGATGCCGGCCATCCCTATGGCCACCATAAGTTCGAGACGTATGCCAGCTTGGCCATCGGCGTGCTCTTGGTGTGCGCCGCAGCGGAAGTCGGCTTCGGCGCCGTCTCTTCACTGGCATCCGGGGTTCACAATGCGCAGGTAACCGTTGTTTCCTATGCGGTTATGCTGGGCACCCTCTGTGTGAATGTCGGCGTTACCGCCTACGAGCGCAAGGAAGGAAAGCGTCTGAACAGCGACATCCTGCTTGCTGACGCCAGCCATACGCTGTCCGATGCCATGGTTTCCATCGGTGTCATCATCGGCCTGGTGCTGGTGCAGGCCGGCTTTGCCATTGCCGACTCCATCATGGCCTTGGTGGTTATGGTGGCCATCCTGTTCACGGCGATCGACGTGTTCCGCACTGCGTTCGAGACGCTTTCGGACAAGGCGCGTATCCCCGAAGAGGACTTGAAGGGCGTCGTGCTGGCGGTCCCGGGGGTGAAGGACGTGCATCAGATCCGCACGCGCGGCACCAGCGGCGATGTGTATGCCGACATGCATGTGCTGGTAGACCCGCAGATGACGGTCGCCGTCTCGCATGAGGTAGCCGACCGGGTCGAATCCGAAGTGGTGCACAAGTTCCCGCAGGTCAAAGATATTCTGGTGCACGTCGAGCCAAATGATGCCTATCACCGCATAGAGCGTTAGGGTTGTGACCGCCGTACCTCGCAGCGGCAGAACGGCAGCAGGCGATGGAGCTTAGGCGTCTTCGCTTACTCCGCGTGCGGAATTGTAGAAGGAGATCACCTTTCCGCCGTGCATCGCGGTGCCCCCGCGCTGGATGCTCTGGTAGGCCTTCGAATCGGCATAGTTCCAAGAAGTGATGCCCCGCGCCTTGCAGTACTTGAACCAGCCCTCGGCGCCGTAGTTGTACCCCTGGGCGATAAGGCCGATCTTGCCGGCGTCGTCCACATCGATGCTGCCAAGCCAGCCTTCGAACAGGTCGACGTTCTGCTTGGTTTCCAAGACGCCTGCGTAGATCGAAGAGGTGGCGGTGTCGCCGTACACAGCTAGGGACGGGTCGATATCCCAGGCATACAGCGCGCTTTCGCCCAGTTCGACCACGTTGCGCCGGCCAGCGGTAACGCCCGCCAAGCCCTCTCCGGCTTGCATGATGTCGTTGTCGGCGCCTACCACGGAATACACGTCCAGGTTTCCACCCGATTCGGCCTGCATCATAGCCAGTACGGTGTCGGTCCACTTCACGTCAAGCCCGGAATCGTTGCAGGCGGTTTCAACGGTGGAGCGCCACTTCTCTATCTTGTTGGGGAAGGTGCTGCCGTCTTGGGTCACGCTCGGGGCGGTGCTTACGCTGGGGTCGGGTCGCAGGCTGGCAATGGAAAGATCGGAGCCCAACAGCGAGGGGATCGAAAGAATCGCAACCAGCACCAATCCTGCCACTATCAGGTACGAAGGTTTAACGCGTCGCGCGCGGCGTTTTGCCAGCAGCTCGTTCCGCTTAATGGCGGAAGGCCTTAGTTTGGCGCGTTTGGACAGGTTGACGCTGGTTTTGGTCTTGAATTGCTTGTACTTGGGCACACGTGCTCCCGTGTTCTGAGGTGAGGTTGCTGTTTTGGATTTGCTTAGATGTAAACAGTAACAATAGCACCTTACCCTGCGGGACGTGCCAAATGAAAGAAACCGTTAACTAAAGTAATATCAATTCGCTATTGATATTGATTACCAATAAGCTATACTGAGCTTATCAGGAAGGGAGGTAGCAATGGCGCGGCGAAACACCGTTCAGCAGAAGGCAGTGGCAAGTCAGTTGACGAGGCTTCACGGCTCGCACCCAACGGCCGATGAGGTCTATGCGGCCGTTTCGGCGGAGTTCCCAACTGTCAGCAAGGCCACGGTATACCGGGTGCTCAACCGCATGGCTGAAGAGAGAACGGCGTTGAAGGTGAATGTGAGCGATGGGCCCGATCGGTTCGACGACACTTTGAAGGCCCACTACCATGTGCTGTGCGTTGAGTGCGGCCGGGTCGATGATGTTGAGATCGACCCCGCATTGGCTTCGCTCGACCTTGATGCTGCCGCCAAAGCGGAGGGGTACACCATCACCGGGCACGACTTGCTGTTCCGCGGGGTGTGCCCAAGTTGCAAGAAGGGAGGCAACCATGGCAAGTGACATCGATCCGAAAGCATTTCACCAGTTCAGTTACGGCGTGTTCCTGCTCTCAGCCAAAGAAGGCGAACGCGACAACGCCTGCATCATCAACACGGCCATTCAGGCTTCGTCTGAGCCCAGGCAGGTAAGCGTCTGCTGCATCAAGGGAACCTGCACGCAGGAGATGATCGGCCGAACGAACCGATTCTGCGTATCGACTCTTACGGAGTCCGCGCCGTACTCGTTCTTCGAGCATTTCGGCATGCAGAGCGGCAACGAGGTAGACAAGTTCGCCGACGGCGAAGCCTTGGATCTGGCAGGCGCCAACGTCGAGCGTTGCGAAAGCGGGTTGCTCTATGAGTCCAGTGCAAACGCTTTCATCGATTGCGAGGTGGTGAGCGCGGAAGACCTGGGCAGCCATGTTCTGTACGTGGGCAAGGCGGTTCAGGCCCAGCATCTGTCCGACGAGCCTTCGCTTACCTACGAGTTCTACCGTACGGTAACGCGAAAGACCGCCAATGGCGGCCAGAGTGCCGGCAGCGAGGGCGCGGCCAGCGGGAAGGTGACCGCTTGGAAGTGCTCCATCTGCGGGTACATCTACGAGGGTGAGCAGATCCCGTCCGATTTCATCTGCCCCATCTGCAAGCATGGGGCCGAGGATTTCGAGCCTATGTACGCGGGTGCATCTAACGAAGAGGAAAGCAATGGGGTAGAGGTGCCCCAGGAAAACGAAAAGGAGAAAGCAGTTATGGCAACGAAATGGGTATGCAAGGTATGCGGTTACATCTACGAAGGCGAGCAGCCCCCGGCAGAGTGCCCGGTGTGCCACGCTCCGGCCAGCCAGTTCATGAAGGTCGAAGGCGAGATCGAGCTCGCAGCCGAGCATGAGTACGGCGTGTACGGCAAGACGGTGAAGGACAATCCCAACATCTCCGAGGAAGACAAGGCCTACTTGCTCGAGCAGTTGAAGGCGAACTTCACGGGCGAGTGCTCCGAGGTGGGCATGTACCTGTGCATGGCGCGCATCGCCCATCGCGAGGGTTACCCCGAGGTCGGCCTGTATTGGGAGAAGGCGGCTTATGAAGAGGCAGAGCATGCTGCCAAGTTCGCCGAGCTTCTGGGCACCGAGCTCGAGCCCAACATGAAGGCCAGCACCAAGGAAAACCTCGCGTGGCGCGTAGACTGCGAGTTCGGCGCCACCGCCGGCAAGGTTGAGCTTGCGGCTTGCGCCAAGAAGAACGGCCTGGACGCCATCCACGACACCGTCCACGAGATGGCTCGCGACGAGGCTCGTCACGGCAAGGCCCTGAAGGGTTTGCTGGACCGCTACTTCGGCTAAACGCAGACGGATGCATGCAGTGGATGCAGCACGACTGGGCATCGAGGTCTGTTGCCTTGCTAGCCGTTCGCTCCGCTGAATGCTGTCGATCATTCCCGCCCTGTGCAGTATCGTTCTGTGCAGGGCGGCTTACTTTCAAGGAGCATGAAATGGCTAAAGCAGGCAAACCGAAGAATGGGAAGCCCAAGCGCGGCGCCACACGCCAGAATGCGCCAAAGCCGCTGGTTGCGCTCTATGGATTGGATGCGCAGACCCCGCGCGGCGATGCTGTGCGCGCGGTGGTGGAGCAATTGGGCTTTGCCGTTCGCACCGTAGGGAAAGAAGACCTGGGCGCTTCGGTCGGTGCCATTGCCGGGCTTATGGGTTCGCCCAAGTCGGGCAAGCCCTGCAGTGTTGAAGCGCCCGATGTGGAGTTCATGCTGGTAAGCGGCCTCTCGAATGGTCAACTCGACCAGCTGCTTGCCGCATTGCGTGAATCCGACGCCAGCGTTGCCCTTAAAGCCCAGGTTACGCAGCATAATCGCTTCTGGCCGATGCATCTTCTTATCTCAGAGGTGGCTAAGGAGCATGCGGCCATGTCCCAGGCCGCTAACAACCCGCAGGCCTAGGCCTTTTGCGGCTGATGCGCATACAGCTTAGTCCTCGTGCGGCACAGCGGCTTCGAGCACAGCGGGCACTTGCAGCGCGGCCTGCGTTTGCCTAGCGGTTTGGCGTACCGATGCCAACCACGCAGGATGTGTTTGATTGGCTTAGTTTAGCTTGGTCTCCGCGGCTTACCCGTACGTGGTGTACATGTATACGGTAAGAACGGTCATGCCGATGGCTACGGCCACGGTAAGCAGGATCCTTGCCGGGTCGGAAAGCCTGCTCAGCGCCTTGCCGGCTATGGGGTACACCACCCACACGAAGAGCGTCAGCAGAGCGGCGATCAGCAGGTCGTTCACGATCCACGCCTGTCCCAGGATGTTCCCGGGAAGGCGCGAGTTGTCCCAAAGGGGATAGTTGCCATACTGGTCGGGCTGGTTCTGCAGGAAGCCCTGGGTCAATTCGGCGCCCATGGCCACGAATACGCTCACGATGAAGAAGTGGATGCCGGCCTTGATGCCCGACTGCCTCCACTTGATGAGCATCGCGCGGTAGGGAACCAGCACTATCGAGGCGATCACCACGCCGAAGCCGTATACGAAAAACGGGTAGTTGATGTTGTTCCAAACCCCGGAATTCGGGTCGACGATGCCGAAGAAATGATCGTTGAACAGGCAGTACACCCATTCGCACCAGTGGCCCACCACGCTGAAGACGCAGAAGAAGACAACCATGTCGCACCAGAAGCGCCAGTCACGCAGGCGGGTAAAGCTCCTGCGCCATATCTCGGCGATGCTCACCGTGTAGCGTTTGGTTTCCTTGTTCGCCATCAGCGTCCCTTCTTCCAGTCCACTGATTATGCCACGAGCGTGCGGTTGCCTTGTCGATCAGGCGCATGCCCGATGCGTTTTGCAAGCCCGGACCGCTGCGGCAACGCATTCGGAGCGGATGCGTTATGGCGCGCTTTGGGCGGGTGTACTATGGCACGCTTGGAACGGATGCGTCCCCGGCTGGCGAAAAACCACTACTTTGCGCGCTCGCGCAGGAAATAGGCCCCTATCTGGCGAAATATCCCCATAATGCGCGCTGCGACAACCGAAGCTGGCAAGATACGCTTACTTTGTACGCCAAGACCGCGCTGATGGCGAATTACCGCTGTCGTGGCGCGCAAAGTAGTCGTATCTCGCCAAGTCGAGGCCGTTTTCCTGCGCGAGCGCGCATTATGGGCGAATTTCGCCATCGCAGGGCAGCGGGAGCCGTGGGGATGCGGTACAGGGCGGATTGGGGGATGCCGGAGTTGTGGAGCAAAGCGGGATGGCGGGGCTGCGGGGGTGCGGAGCAGGGCTGGATACGCCAGGGCGAATCTCGCCAGCGCGGAGCGGCGGGGGCTACGGATGCGGCATCGACTGGAACGGGTTCCACATGCCCACGGAGCTCAGGCGGTGAGACACGCTTTTTGAGCCATAGCCCCATTTTCGGGGCGCTTCAGTGTGCTAAATAGGGGCTGCCCCTATTTGCTATTGCTGGTTGTGGACCCGCTATCTGTCACTGCGCTGCGGGAAGGCCCCACATCCACTTTGGAAAAAGCCCCAGAAAAGAGGAGGGGCCTGCGAGAGGGGATCTCGGCAGGCCCACAAGGAGGGAGTTCCGGTGCCTTATAAATTGGGGATCTGGCACCGACTGCTTTTGGGGAAAAGCAGTTGCAAATTGGGAGGGGACCACATTTGCTGCTTCGTAATATACGAGCATTTTTTCCGTTGAACAACCCCTCGTAACCCTTCTGCAACCGTGAACGCATTCAAACCGTCTCGTGAACGGGTTCACTTTATTCATCTACATATTTCCTTCATATGTAAGGTTTGTTTTTATACCCCATCAAAAGTATGAACGTGTTCATTTCAAATCTTTGTTGATCGAGCGGTGTCTCATTGACTTTTGCCCTCGATCAGACGGTGCTCGGCGGGCACCTGCTGCGCTTGTTGGGTTTGCCGTCTTGGGGGCTTGCTCAGATATAATGAACCACCACAACGCAGAGCGCTCAGGCTCTGTTTCACGGTGCCCCAAGGAGGCCTTCCATGCCCGATATCCAGATGCGTTTCAACAAAGATATGCTCGTCCTTTCCACCCCGCTCGACTATCAGCTTTCCTCGCAGGGCTTCGAGGGCTTGGCGGATAGGGAATACGTGGTGCTGAACGAGCCCGAGCTTATCGAGGAAGCCTTCAACCTGGAAAAGACCCTCGGCGTTCCCGTGTTCGTTGCGCCGACCGAGGGGATCACCGAAGCGCAGTTGGCCCATGCCCGCCTTGAGGGGCATTCTGCGGAAATGGCCCGCATCGCCTACGAAGCCGGCGCGCAGTACGCTCCCCAGCATTATCTGGCAGCCATCGGCCCGTGCGCCTTGCCGCTCGACCCGACCAGCGGCCCATCGCTCAAGCAGTCGCGTAACCAGTACCGCGATGCTGTACGCTGCCTCATCGAGTATCCCTTCGACGGAATCTACCTGACGGGCTTTTCCAATCTCTACGATGCCCAATGCGCTTTGATGGGTGCTCGCTCGGTCTCCGACGGCCCGCTGTTCATCTGCCTGGTTCCGCAGCCCGACGGCACGTTCCCTTGCGGGAGGTCGCTCGACGAAGCGGTGCGCCTTTATGATGAGTACGGTGCCGACGTCATCGGTGTTTCCTCCGGTGCTCCCGCTTCCACGCTCTATGGTTTTGCCGAAACCATGGCCAAGGCAACGGACAAGCCCAAGCTGTTCGATGTTGCGGTGCGCAAACGCGATCGACGCCAGTTCGAGCCAACGGATGAGAACCCGTATCCTACCGCCGATGCCTTGGTGGACGTCGCTTTGGGCCTGCGGGCGCGCGGAGTCGAGTTCCTGCGTACCTCGGGCGATGCCAACCCCGCCTACACAGGCGCCCTTCTGGCTACCGTGGCGGGGCTCGACGTTGTGCAGGGTGCATAGGCGCAACCGGTATGTTTCGTTATTTGACCGCGGTTTAGCTTGGAAAGGATTATCGGGTGGCTCGGCAGAAAAGCGCTGACTTCGGCATGCTCCAGGAATTCGTTGAGCGTCTGTTCGCCAGCAAAGAGGACTATCTTCGCCTTGAGGTGATCCTCGAGGCAGAGGCCTATGGCCTTAACAGGGAACTGCAGGAGATCATCCGCTTGCTGCCGCCGGGGCTCTACACGCGCGAAAAGCTGTGCACGCAGCTGAACTCGTCGCTTTCATCCCATGGATGGGGCTACGTCTACGGCGCGGTGCATTAGGGGAATGGTTCCAGACATAAAGAAACCGACCCCGCTAATTGGATGAACCCACCTAGTAAGGTGGGTGTCCGCAGCTTGCTTCCTGGCTTTCGCATCAACGGATGCGAATCCCCATTTCACGAGCAATCTGAGACTCCCAATTAAATGTCATCGGTCCATCGCAGACACGGGATCGGCTAAGCTCAGTATAGGCAAATGATTCGAGGGAGATAAGTCTTGACAGCGATTAATTCGCTGAATCGGAAACAGCCTTTGTGGCGGAAAGGGGCATAGCGGTGCGGCAGAAGGTCATGTTGTTCCCAGCGCACAGCCAAGCGCTGGAATACCGGAAGCAGCTTTCCCAAAGCGGCAAAGGGGCCGCATTCGGCGTGAACGCCACCACGTTCGCCTCTTGGTTGGCCGATACGTGGGAGATCTACGGCGATGGGCGCGCCCTTGCCACTTCGATGGACCGCTTGTTCGCCGTGCGGCAGCTGCTATCCAGTGCGGCTGAACTTTCGGACTTCAAACTCACCGATGGCGGCATCGCCCTGGTGTGCCGTTTCCTGGCCGACGTTTTGGGCTCTTCACGGTTGGAAGAATGCTTGGGCAACCCGCCCTCTGCCCTTTCTCCTCAGGAGCGGGCGGTGCTTGCCTTGGTGCCCTTGTACCGTCAGCTGCTTTTTTCGCGCGGGCTCGTTGACCCTGGCGATGCGCTTGCCGGTTTGGGTTCGGTTTGCCCGGCTTGCCGGTTCGTGCTTTCGCGGGGAATGGAGCCAAGCCCTGCCTTCGAGGACTTCGCCATGGCCAGCGGCTCCGAGATCCAGATAGCCGCAGCGTCTTCCTTCATATCCTCGGTCCCCGAAGGCTGCAGCCCGGCGTTCCTGCTCGCTGTAGGTCCTTCGTGCGAGAACGCCTTGATTACCAGCTACCTTTCTGAATTGCTGGCCGATTTTCGTTCGGAAGGCCGTACGCCGCGCATCTTGGTGTGCACCTCGCGTCCCTTCAGCGTGTTCGAGGGCGTATCTCGCACCTTCGTGGAAGAGGCAACCTGCAACCTTCGCGCTTCGCGGCCCTTCGCCCAGACCCATTTCGGCAAGGCGTTCCTTTCCATCCGCGAATACCTAACCGATAGCGAGCACGATTCCGCCGCCTTGATGGACTACCTTGCCTCGCCGTTCTCCGGCGTGTCCGAGCTCGATGCGGCCAAGGTCGACTCCCAGGTTCGCGGGGATAGAACCCTTGGCTTCGACGACCTGCGCGCTATGGCGCATCTGCTTTCCCCTACCTTCGATCTGTTCGAGGAGCTGGTTGAGGATTCCGATGCCTCGCTGCTGCTTGACCGGTTCTTGGACATAGCGGAAGAGCTTTCCTGCTTCGATGCGGCTGAGATCTTCGAGCAGGAGGTTGCCATCTCTGCGTTGCGGGGCGTCTATGAGGCGGCGCGTTCGTGGGAGGTGCCGCCGTCCGGGCTTTCGTTCGCGCTGCAGGGGCTTTCTGTCGATGCTTCCCGGACGAGCGGTTCGGGCGATGGTCTTATAGAAGTCGTTGATGCATCCTTGGCGGACCGGCTTCCCACCGCATCGTACGATGCCGTAGTGGTCTGCGATCTTGATGCTCGGTTCTGGCGAGCAGGCGAGGCGCATAACGCCATCATCGGGCTCGAGGATAAGCTCGGGTTCCCGCCGCGCCCACACGCCCTTGCTGATGCGCGGCGGCGCTTCGAGGGTCTGAAGTCGCGTGCGGAAAAGGTCTTCGCGTGCGAGCGCGTTCTGAACGCGGGCGGCGACGAGGACGTGTACGCGTCGTTTGTCTTGGACGAGTACTGCACTGCCTTGCGCCAAGGTGAAGACGATGGGCTGGATTCCTTCGGGGTTCCGGCGTGCCTCTCCGATTGCATCGTGGTTCGAAACGAGGGCGGGGAAGCTTCCTCCTATGCCGCGAATGCCGATTTCGGCGGCAACGATCCGGCGTCGTTCGCTATCCCCGGCTTTGTGCCTGGTTCGCTTTCGAAGTCGTGCGTTGCCGATCTGTCGCTTCACCGCGCTCCCGACGATCCAGCCGTTCTGGTTCTTTCGCCTTCGGCAATCGAAGAGTACGTGAACTGCCCGTACCGCTGGTTCGCGAGCCGCCGTTTGCGCCCGCAAGCTCCCGATGAGCAATTGGGCGTGCTGGAGCAGGGCGTGTTCGTCCACAGCGTGCTCGAGGCGTTCTATTCGTGCCTTGAGCAGGAGCTGGGCTGCAAGCGCCTTGATCCGAAGAACCTTGCCAGCGCACAAGTGCTCTTTGAGCGCGTGTTCGACAAGGTTCTGGCAGCTCAGCCCGAGGTACAGGACAATGCGCGCTTCCTCCCTTTGAGCCCGGTGGAGCGGGCGCGCGCAAACCGCTTGAAGCAGATCCTGTCCAGGAACCTTGCCGTGCAGGCCAAGCTCATGCCCTCGTTTGCGCCTGAGCTTCTGGAGTGCCAGATAGAGCCCGATCAGCGCATCGAGTATGCGGGCGTTCGCGTGATTGGCCGCGTTGACCGCGTTGATGCGGACCCCGAGCGCGGCCATTTCGTCGTGATCGACTACAAGGGCGGCGTTGCTGGGCACGATGCCGGTATAGACCCGGATGATGCGGAAGGCTACACCCTGCCATCCAAGATCCAGGCGCTTGTGTACGCCCAGGCGCTCTCGCGTGGGATAGTGGGTGCCAACCCGGTCGGCGCCCTGTACCTGAGCTACCGGGCCTCAGAGCCCAAGAGGTCGGTTGCGGGCTCGTTCGACGAGGCGCTCCTTGATGTGCAGGGCTTTGCGGGCGGCAAGTCGGCCGTGAAGATGAACTTCGGCTCGTACCTGGATATGGTCGAAGACCTTGTTCGGGAAAAGCTGGACCGCCTGTACGAGGGCTGCATCGAGCCGAACCCCCTGCAGAGCCAATCCTGCAAGTACTGCCCGGTTGCCAATTGCGCAAGGAGGCTATCGTGAACCTCGATTCCTGCACACCCGGCCAGCGCCGGATCATCACCACGCTCGATGCGCCGCTCATGGTTTCGGCCGGTGCGGGCAGCGGCAAGACCTTCACGCTCACCCAGCGCATCGCCTATGCGCTTGAAGACAGCGGCTCCGGCGCGTTTGCAAGCAGCATCGAAGACGTCCTTGCCATCACCTTCACCAAGAAGGCGGCGGCCGAGCTGAAGTCGCGCATAAAGGGGAAGCTTATCGACATGGGCCTGGGCGAAGAGGCCTTGAAGGTCGACGACGCCTGGATCTCCACGATCCACGGCATGTGCTCCCGCATCCTGCGCGAGCATGCCTTCGAGCTGGATATTGACCCCGGCTTTACGGTGGCAAGCGAGCTGGAGGTGGCCGCTCTCCGCTCGCGTGCCTACGATGCGGTTATGGAGCGGCTGGAGCAGGAGCCCGATTCGCAGCTGGCTGCGCTGGTTTCCTACCTGGGCGTGGGCGAGGAAGGCTCGGGTGCCGCTGGGGTCGAGAAATGGGTGGGCACCTTAACCGCTCGCGCCTTGGCCTTGCCCGATGGGTTCGATGCCATCGATGTGCCAGATGCCGATGCCAACCCCTCTGCGCTTCTGCGTTCCCTGGTGGAGCGGGCGGAAGACCTTGTTTCCTGCGTGGAGTCGTTGCCCAAGCAGGGCAAGACCGATGCGAAGGTTCTTGCCCAGATGGGGGAGGCGCTATCTGCAGCGCATGAGTACCTGCTTTCGGGTTGCTGCGGTACCTCGTTCTATGACGAGGGCTTCGATGCCGAGCGCTTCGTTCGCGTGTACTTCGGGTTCCCCAAAACGGCCAAGAACTTCCATGCCAAGGAGTCCGACCCTGCGCTGTTCGGCGATTATCGTCAAAGCTTCGCCGAAGACGGCGCTGTGGTCGAAGCCGCCCTTGCCTCGCGCGACCTGCGCGCCTTGGTTGCGCTCGCGCGCGAAGTCGATGCCGAGTATCAGCGCATCAAGGGGCCGTCTGCGCTCGACAACGTCGACCTGCTGCGCCTTGCGTACAAGGCGCTGGTCGGCAACCCTGCCATTGCCGAAGCCTACCGCAACCGCTTCAAGATGATCATGGTGGACGAGTTCCAGGACACCGACGAGCTCCAGGTTGCGCTGATAGGTGCCTTGGCGAAAGAAGGCTACGCCAACGTATGCACGGTGGGGGATGCCCAGCAGAGCATCTACCGCTTCCGCGGCGCCGACGTCAACGTGTTCTTCGGGTACCACGCCATGCTGGAGGAAAACTGCTCCGACATGCAGTTCGTCAGCCTCCCTGACAACTTCCGCAGCCACGCCGATGTGCTCTCGTTGGTGGACTGCATATTCTCGCAAGACCAGGTGTTCGGTGATTACTTCCTTTCGCTTTCGCCCAAGGGGAAGGTGAACGACGCGCCCGACCCGGTGTTCGCCAGCCGCCCCCGCGTCTCCATGGCGCTCTATGAGTGCATGAGCACGGGGCCGGGCGTCGGTGCCGGCAGGCAGCAGTGCGCAGAGCGGATCGCGGCTCACTTCAGCGACCTTCGCCAGGCGGGAGAGGAGCCGGGAAGCATGGTCGTCCTGTTGGGCGGCATGTCGAACGTGGACGTGTATGCCGAGGCTCTGCGGAATGCCGGGTTCGAGTGCCTGGTTGCAGGTGGATCGACGTTCTCGGGGGCCTACGAGGTGCAGCTGGTCTCGAGCATGCTTTCCTTCTTCGCCGATCGGTTGGACAACGAGGCGCTGTATGCGCTTTTGGCATCGCCCCTGTTCGCGTTGGGCGATGATGCGCTTCTGCATCTTGCCACCGGCCATGACCGTCAGGGGCGCTCCCATCGCCGCGAGCTTTCCACCGGTTTCGCTCTTTGGGAAAAGGAGCGCGGGCTTTCCGGATTGGCTCCTGAGCAGGAGGATCAGCTCGATTTCGCCCACCTGTGCCTGACGGACGCGCTTAAGGTTTCCCGTACCGACGGGGCCGGCGCTGCTGTTCTGCAGCTCTTGCGTTCCAGCGGCTGGCTCATCCGCCTGCAGAATTCGGGCGCCGAGGGGCAGGCGGTAGTGGGGAACCTGAGCAAGGCGCTTCGACTTATCGGGGATATCGAGCAGGAGGGCTTCGGCCTGGTGCGCACGGCCAACCGATTCAGGGGCAACCTCGAGGCGATGAAGCTTTCACCGGGGACCCTTTCTGCTGGCAGCTCCGATTTCGTGCGCATCATGACCGTGCATGCCAGCAAGGGCCTGGAGTTCCCGCATGTTGCCCTGGCCGACCTACGCATGACGGGCCGCAGCGACAGCGTTTTGGCGGAGAACATCGCTGGGCGCACCTATGCTTGCATCAAGCCGCCTGCCCTGAAGCCTGTTCGCAAGCCGGTGGACTCCCTTTACAGTCTGCTTGAATGGCCCGAGGCAACCCAGGAAGGCATCCAGCAGGCTCCAACGTATGCCGCCCGGTGCGCGCTTTTGGGCAGCTATGTTGACGACCAAGAGCTGGCCGAGTCGCGCCGCTTGCTCTACGTTGCCCTTACCCGCGCCAGCAAGTCGCTGTTCATCGGGGTTGTGCGCAAGCCCGACAAGAACTTCTCGTACGAAGACAAGGGTGTGCTGGAAGACCTGCACGATGCCCTGCAGTGGGAGGCCTCTCCTTCGGCTCCGGTTCAGATGCTCGATTACGGCGGATCGGCCCCGATGCGCTTCGAGTTCAACGTGTTGGACAGCCCGCTGGATGCAGAGCCTGCGGAGTTGGGCGAGGGCAGCTCGTTCGATATCCCTTCCCAGCCTCCGCAAAAGGCTCCCTATGCTTTGCCGCTGGGCTCATCCCGTACGGATGTGTTCTCCTATTCCTCGATCGCGTCTCCTTTGCCGGTGGGCGATGCTGCCAGCGAGCCCGGGATGTTCGATACGCTCCCATTGCAGGACGAGGACGCTACCGTGTTGGGCACCGCGTTCCATCGCCTTGCCCAGCGGGCCATCTTGGATGCAGCCGGCAGGGAGCTTCGATGCCCTGGCGAACAGGCCATCGAAGCCCAGGTTCGCGCTCAGGGGGTAACACCCGATCAGGAGCAAAGACTGCGCTCAGCCTTGAGCCGTTGGTTCGCAAGCGATGTTTGCTCTTGCCTTTCCGAGGTCGGCGCACCGCGCGCAGAGGTTCCCTTCATGGTTCGCCTCGAGGACGCACAAGCTCTGGTTTTCCTGGAAGGCGAGATCGATGCCGTTTCGTTCGCTGAAGACGGATCGGCGTTCCTGGTCGACTACAAGACCGGCGGATCCATTGGTGAAGGCGCTGCCAATCTGCAGGAAAAGCATCTGCTGCAGGCGCAGTGCTACGCGCTGGCCCTTATCGAGCAAGGGTGCCCTACGGTCGAAGCCGTCTTCGTGCGCGTTGAGCACGAAGATCCCGCCAAGGCCGGCCAGCCGCAAACGGTGAGGTATCGATTCTCCAGCGATCAGGCGGGGCAGTTGAAGCAAGCCGTCCTGGAGGCTTATGCTCGTGCGTCGTAGCTTATGCTTGCCGAACATTCGAATTGTGGAACAAGGATGAGGGGATAGCCGATGGATACGCTGTTTACCGAGATAGACAATGCGAAGCGCACCAAGAACGCCCCCTTGGCGGTGCGCATGCGCCCCCGCTCCCTCGATGAGCTCATCGGCCAAGAGGACGCGCTGGGCGAAGGCACCTGGCTGCGTGCGGCAATCGAGGGCGATACGCTTTCGTCGGTCATCCTGTACGGGCCTGCCGGCACCGGAAAGACCTCTATCGCGCACGTAATCGCTGAAACCACGCATGCGCACTTCGTCGAGGTCTCCGCAATCGGCGGAACCGTTTCCGATCTTCGACGGGAGATCGCCGAGGCCGACAAGCGACTGGTGTCGCTGGGCATCCGCACCATCCTGTTCGTCGACGAGATCCATCGCTTCAACCGCGCGCAGCAGGACGCCCTGCTCCATGCGGTGGAAGACGGCGTGGTCGTGCTCATAGGCGCCACAACCGAGAACCCGTTCTTCGAGGTGAACTCCGCGCTTATCTCCCGCTCGCGCGTGGTCGAGCTGCACCGGCTCTCCGACGATGCGCTTTCCCGTATCCTGGATCGCGCGCTCAGCGCAGATCAGGGGCTTGCCGGTGCGTTCGAGCTCTCCGACGATGCCCGCAAGGCCGTGCTCACGCTTTCGGGCGGCGATGCCAGAAGCGCATTGAACACGCTTGCCCTTTCCTGCGACTTGGCCCGCGCCAAGCAGGAAACGCTCGTTACCGAGGAAATGGTGCGCACCGCCGTTCCGCACCGAACCCTTCCGTACGACAAGAAGCAGGACATGCACTACGACGTGATATCCGCCTTCATCAAGTCGATGCGCGGATCCGACCCCGATGCGGTTCTGTACTGGCTGGCGCGCATGATCGACGGTGGGGAAGACCCGAAGTTCATCGCGCGCCGCATCTTCATCTGCGCGGCGGAGGACATCGGCAACGCCGACCCGCAGGCGGTGCTTATCGGCGAGGCCGCGTTCCGCGCCGCCGAGGTCATAGGCTATCCCGAATGCCGCATCAACCTTGCCCAGGCGGCGGTGTACATGGCCCTTGCGCCGAAGTCCAACGCCTCCTATATGGGACTTGCCAAGGCCATGGACGAGGTGCGCAACGGCCCGCTTCGCTCCGTTCCCGACTACCTGCGTGACAGGCATCGCCCCGGATCGGAGGAATATAGGGAATACCTCTACCCCCACGACAATCCTGAGGGCTATGCCGACCAGCGCTATCTTCCCGAAGGCCTTGAACGGGGTGTCTTTTTCACGCCCGGCGAACGCGGTTGGGAGAGCTACCGCACGGAAGCGCCTCTTTCGGATAGAATATAAAACCATATGTGGCCAGCCAGGCCGCCGACCAGAGGAGGAAACATGGAAGTCTTCGAATTGCTGATCCCCGTGGGGATCGTGCTGCTGTGCGTTGCGGGCGCTGTTGCCCTGGCCGCGCTTGCGTATCTGCTGGTAACGCTCACCAAGGCCATGAGGGAGACCTTCGCGAAGGTCGATCCCCTTCTCGACCAGGCACAGGAAGCGCTCGATGCCACCAAGCCCGCACTTGATCGCATCGATCCGCTGTTGGAGCGCATCACCCTTACCGTAGATGCCGCCAACCTGGAGATCATGCGCGTCGATCAGATCCTGGAAGACGTCAACACCATCACCGGCAATGTGTCCAAGGCTACCGAGTCCATCGACTCCATCACCTCGTTGCCGCTCGATGTCCTGAGCGACATCACCGGCCGCATCCGCACCTGCATCGCCCCTTTGGGCTCTAAGCAAAACTATGTCGGCGCTGCTGCCGCGGCCGTTGATGCCAAGCTCGATGCCGTAGAGGGCTATGTGGCCGATGCCCAGGCTCGCAACGACGTGAAGCGCGCCGAGGCCGCTGTGGCCACTGCCGCCCGCGACGAGGCGGCAGTGCAGGCCAACGGCGCTTCCTCCAATTTGAAGGAAGCGGTCTATGTCCATATCACCCGCGATTCCGAGTCTGCTCAAGAAAGGTAGGAGAACATTTCCGATGGCTGTTTCTGGTTCCGTTGCTGAAGACGGCGAACTTCGTCTCGAGGAAATCAAGACCCTGAAATCCCGCAAGCGCCTCTACACGGGCCTCTCCATAGTTGTCCTGTGCGCGCTTCTGTACCTGTTGGGAAAGGTGCTCAACCTCCTTGCCACCCCGATGGGTATCATCGTTTGGACCACTATCATCGTTTTCTGCCTGCGCGGGCCGGTGAACTACCTGGATAAGAAAGGCGTGCCCCGTTCGGTGGGCACGCTTATCGCGTACATCCTCATGTTCGCCGTCCTGTTCCTGTTGGGCTGGATGATGCTTTCCCCGGCCATGGGCATCGGCGAGCAGTTCACTGCGCTGCTGCAGACCTTCGCCAACCAGATCTCAGCCTTTAGGGACTCCTGGAACGAGCTGTACGGTCAGTATGCGTACCTGCTTCAGGACGAGCGCGTCAACAGCTGGCTCAACGATGCGCTTTCCAGCGTGGGAGCGTGGTTCTCCGGCATGGCCTCCGCCAGTGCCGAAGGCGTTGTCGGGTTCGGCTCGGGCTTGGCCACCTCGGCGTTGGTCATCGGCTTTTCCCTGGTGGTTGCCTACTGGGTGCTTATGGAGCTGCCGGGCATGGGCTCCGAGATCAAGCGCCTGTTCGGCCCGCGCTACCGTGACGACCTGAACATCATCTACCTCACCGGCACGCGCGTTATGGGCGGCTACATCAAGGGCACGCTGGTGCAGTGCCTGCTCATCGGCGCCGGGTGCGGCATCGGTTTTGCCATCATGGGCATTCCCAGCGCCGCTGCGTTGGCCGTTATCGCCGGCCTGCTGAACATCATCCCCGTTGTTGGTCCTTGGCTCGGCGGCGCGATGGCCGCCCTGGTGGGCGTGTTCGTGAGCCCTGTGGTTGCCCTGCTTGCACTGGTGTACACCATCGTGGTGCAGCAGATCATCTACACCTTCGTCTCGCCTAAGATCATGGGCAATTCCGTCGACATCCACCCCGCGTTGGTGATCATGGCCTTGATGATCGGCTCGGCCTTGGGCTTCGCCGTCGGCGGCTTCATGGGCAACATCGTGGGCATGCTCGCCTCCATCCCTGCCGTAGCTGCCGCGAAATCGCTGTTCGTGTACTACTTCGAGAAGCGCACCGGGCGTGCCATCGTTGCGCCGGACGGCGTCATCTTCAAGGGCAATGCCTCCAAGGACTGCCCCGACCCTCTGGTCGATGCCACGGGCGGCTTTTCTGCCGACGCAGTAAAGCAGCATGGCTCGGATCAAGGAAAATGATAGAATCGGCTTTTGCATAAGCGCGCTAACACGTAACCGAAGAGGACAACTACCGCATGAAGTACATGACTACTGCTGAAATCCGTGAGAAGTACCTGAAGTTCTTCGAGGAAAAGGGCTGCAAGCGCATGCCTTCCTCCTCTCTCATCCCCGACGATCCTTCACTGCTTCTTACCAGCGCCGGCATGGTGCAGTTCAAGCCCTATTTCCTGCATCAGAAGGAGCTTGACAAGCGCTATATCGGAACCACCACGGTTCAGAAGTGCGTGCGCACCAACGATATCGAGAACATCGGCGATGCCCGTCACCTGAGCTTCTTCGAGATGCTGGGCAACTTCAGCTTCGGCAAGTACTTCAAGAGCGAGATGTGCGCATGGGCCTACGAGTTCTCCACCCAGGTCCTTGGCCTGCCCGCTGAAAAGCTGTACTTCACCGTCTTCGAGGACGACGATGAGACCATCGAGATCTGGAAGGGCCTCGGTGTCCCCGAAGACCACATCTCCAAGCTGGGCGAGGAAGACAACTTCTGGCGCGCCGGCCCCACCGGCCCGTGCGGCCCCTGCTCCGAGATCTACTTCGACCAGGGCCCCGAGGTTGGCTGCGGCAGCCCCGACTGCAAGCCCGGCTGCGATTGCGACCGCTACCTTGAGTACTGGAACTGCGTGTTCACCCAGTACGATGGCCAGGAAGACGGCACGCTTGCGCCGCTTCAGACCAAGAACATCGATACCGGCATGGGCCTCGAGCGTATCGCCGCCATCATGCAGGGCGTCACCAACAACTACGACACCGACGTGCTGCGCAGCCTGGTTGCCGTTGGCGAATCCCTGTGCGGCAAGGAGTACGGCCAGGGCGGCTCGCTGGACACCAGCCTCCGCATCATGGCCGACCACAGCCGTTCGGTCACGTTCATGATCGCCGACGGTATCCTTCCCTCCAACGAAGGCCGCGGCTATGTTCTTCGCCGCCTGCTCCGCCGTGCGGTTATGAAGGGCCATTCCCTTGGCATCGAGGGCGCCTTCCTGGAAAAGTACATCGACAAGATCATCGAGCTCATGGGCGATGTGTACCCCGAGCTCGTCGAGAACGAGGAGCTTATCAAGCGCGCGGTATTCTCCGAGGAAGAGCGCTTCGGCGCCACCCTGCGCCAGGGCCAGGCCTATCTTGACGAAGCGCTTTCCGGCATGGAGGGCAGCGTCCTTTCCGGCGCCACTGCGTTCGTGCTGCACGACACCTACGGCTTCCCGGTCGAGATCACGAAGGAGATCTGCGAAGAGCGCGGGTTCCGCATCGATGAGGAGGAGTTCGCCCGCTGCATGGAAGAGCAGCGTGAGCGCGCCCGTGCCGCCAACGTCAAAGACGCGGAAGCTGCTTGGAGCACGTACGGCGGCATCCATGCCGAGCTGCTGAAAGAGCTTGGCGCTACCGAGTTCGTCGGCTACACCTCTTTGACCTCGGATTCCAAGGTCATGGCATTGGTGAAGGACGGCGCGCGCGTTTCCCAGATCAATGCCGGCGACGTTGCCGAGGTCATACTCGACGTCACCCCGTTCTATGCGGAAATGGGCGGCGAAGTGGGGGATACCGGCCACTTGGTGGGCGACCAGGCGGTGCTCGAGGTCGTCGACACCAAGGCTCCTGAAAAGGGCCTGGTTACGCACAAGGTGAAGGTCGTTTCCGGCAGCGTTTCCACCGGCACGCCCGTCAGCGCCAAGGTCGACGGTGCCCGCCGTGCCCGCATCTCCCGCAACCATACCTGCACCCATATCCTGCATGCTTCCCTGCGCCAGGTTCTGGGTGCCCACGTCAAACAGGCCGGCAGCTACGTTGGCCCCGAGCGCCTCCGCTTCGACTTCACCCACTTCGAGGCGGTAACGCCCGAGCAGATCAAGGAAGTTGAGAAGATCGCCAACGACGTGGTGATGCAGGCCATTTCTACCAACATCTTCGAGACCTCGCTTGCCAAGGCCCGCGAAGCCGGCGTAACCGCCCTGTTCGGCGAGAAGTACGGCGACACCGTGCGCGTTGTGGAAGTGGGCGACTTCTCCCGCGAGCTGTGCGGCGGCTGCCATGTTTCCAACACCGCCGAGATCGGCCTGGTGAAGATCGTTTCCGAGAGCAGCGTCGGCTCCAACCTGCGCCGCATCGAAGCGGTTACCAGCTACGAGGCCCTCGAGTACCTCAATCGTTTCGAGTCCCAGGTGAAGGAGCTCTCCTCGCTGCTCCGCGTGCCTGCCTCCGACGTCACCGCGCGTGTAGAGGGCAACATCGCCCAGCTCCGCGAGCTGAACGCGAAGCGCAAGGCGAACAAGGCCTCGATGGTTACCGGCGGTCTGCCTGAAGCGCTCGATGCCCATACCATCGAGTTCAACGGCATCTCCGTGTTCGTCTTCCGCAAGGATGGCGTGGACGCCGGCGGCATGCGCAACTTCTGGGATATCGTTCGCGGTCGTTTGCCCGAGTCCGGCGCCTGCGTCTTGGCGTCCGACAACAACGGCACGCCTATCCTGCTTGCAGCGGGTACCGACGAAGCCGTTGCCAAGGGCTTCAACGCCGGCAACGTCATCAAGGCCATCTCCAAGGAGATCAAGGGCGGTGGCGGCGGTAAGCCCACCATGGCCCAGGCCGGCGGCAAGGACGTTTCCGGACTCGACGCAGCGCTCGAGGCTGCCCGAAAGCTCTTCGCGTAAGTTCGCGCGCACCAGGTTAGGAAACGTTTCTTGAGGATCATGGCGCTTGACATCGGCAAGGTTCGCTGCGGGATCGCGATCAGCGACCCGCAGGAACGGGTAGCCACGCCCTTGTGCGTGCTGCCCACCGATGAGGTGCGCTCGAACGCCCCGAGCTTCCGCCGTTTGTGCGAAGATTGGGAACCGGAGCTTATCGTTTCCGGCCTGCCGCTTACGTTAAGCGGGCAAAAGGGCCCCCAGGCCCAGTCCATTCGCGAGGTTGCCCAGCAGGTGGCAACCTCCACGGGCCTGCCCTTGGAGTTCTCTGATGAGCGCTTGAGCTCTTCGGAGGCAAAGCGCGTGCTGCGCGAAGAGGGGCTGTCCGAGCGCGACATGCGCGGGAAAGTCGATATGATTGCGGCATCGCTGTTCCTGCAGTCCTGGCTGGACAAGCGACAGCAGATGCCTACGGAAAGGTGATCCAATGACTCCCCGGAAGGTTACGTATTCCCGGAAATCAACCCATGCCGCCCGCGCCGCCCATGCAAGGGGCGAACGGGAGTTCCGCACCTACGACACCTCGGCTATCAGGCCGAAGAAGTCGAAGCTGCCCTATGCCGTTGCGGGCGGTGTCGTCGCCCTCATCGTTATCATAGTCATCGCCCTGTTCGTGGGAACAAGCTGCGCTGAAGCCGCCAACGACCACTTAGCGCCGGATGGGGAAAGAGTCACGGTTCAGATAGCTGATGGATCCACGTTGCCCGTTATCGCAGATACCCTCTACGATGCGGGCCTTATCGTTCGTAGGGGCGAATTCACCTCTGCGGTGAATGCCCAAGGGGCTGCCTCTTCGCTGAAGTCGGGCGTGTATTCCCTTACCGGCGGGATGAGCTACGACGACCTGGTGAATGTCCTGGTGGCAGGGCCTTCCAGCACGCAATCGGGCGTGGTCGTCTCCGAGGGCGCAAAGCTCGATACCATCGCCCAGGCCGTACAAGAGGCCTATGGCGGGTCCATCACCGCAGACCAATTCAAGGAAGCGGCCTCCAACGCCTCTGCATACGTGGATTCCTACCCGTTCCTGAAGGCTGCGGGCACGAATTCCCTCGAAGGGTTCCTGTTCCCCAAGACGTACGAGATCCTGCTTGATGGCACGGCAGATGCCGTTGTGCGTCAGATGCTCGACCAGTACCAGTCCGAGGTTTCCGTACTGGACTACTCGTACCCTCGCAGCCAGGGCCTTTCCGAATATCAGACGCTCATCCTTGCCTCTATCGTGGAAAAGGAGGCAACCGCCGAAACCCGATCGAAGGTTGCGGCCGTGTTCTACAACCGCCTGTCCAATACCGGCAGCCCTTCGTACGGCTTCCTGGGAAGCGACGCGACTACCGCTTACGAGGTGGGGGACAATCTGGACACCTACGACTGGACCACCAAAAGCCCCTACAACACCCGGGTAACCAAGGGCTTGCCGCCGACGCCCATCTGCAGCCCCTCGATCGAATCCCTTCAGGCAGTCTGCAATCCGGAGCCCGACTTCGACGACTACTACTTCTTCAGCTTCTGGACGAACGACCAGGGCGGTGTCGACTACTACTTCGACAAGACCTACGAACAGCATCAGCAGACCATAGCCAACCATTCCTAGGTTCGGGGGTCCGTTATGTCGCCCGTGCATCCTGACAGGTACTTCGCGCGCACCAGCGCCATAGACGTTCAACGCGATATCCTCGACTGCGGTTTCACCCATGTCCTGCTCGACATCGACAACACCGTTGTTTCGCGCGCCGACCATCAAGTGCCCAAGGATGTGCGGCTGTGGATCGCCCGGCTGCAGAAGGCCGGCGTTCGCTTGTGCTTCCTCTCCAACAACTGGCATGCATCGGTGCACGAACTGTCCGCCGAGATGGGCATTCCCGTCGTTGCGAAGGCATGCAAGCCGCTGCCGCATGGGTTCTTCCTGGCCCTGCGCAAGGTTGGCGGCACCCGTAAATCCACCGTTATGGTGGGGGATCAGCTCTCTACCGATATCGTAGGGGCTCATCTGGCGGGGCTTCGCGCATATCTGGTGTGCCCGCTGGTAGAGGAAGACCTGAAGCATACCGTGTTCGTGCGAAGCATCGAGCGCGCCTTCATCTCCGATCGCGAGCCGGAGGGGGTGGGCGCATGCGAAACCTCACGTTCATAGCCACTCCCGGAACCCTTTCCCTTGCCAAGGAGTTCCGCCGTTCCTTCATGGACAAGACCGCGGTGTGGAACGTTATTGCCGAGCCCTGCTCAAGCGCGCAAGAAGCGCAGGGCTTGTTCCAGGCCACACGCACCCATGCGTTTGCCGTTTCGCATCCGTTCCGCTCGCTTGCCTTCGGTGAGGGCAAGCTGCTGGGCGCCTCTGCCCGCCTTTCGCAAGGCGCCGATATCGTATTCCGCGGCGAGCGGGGCACCTTGGCGTTGAGCCAGCTTACGCGTAGCGCCATCGACCTTATCGAGCGAACGTTCCTGCCGCTGTATGGCTCGAACGCGGTGGTGCTGGGGTCGGGGAGCGCTGCGCTTGATGCCACTTACGAGTTGGCTCGTGCCGGCGTTTCCCAAATCACCCTATTGGGGAACGACAAGGACCGTACGCGTTCTGGCTTGGTTTCTTTCTTGAAGCGTTTCGAAGAGCAGAAAGCTCAGATCATCGATACCGAGCAGGCACGGGAGGGCCACCTTTCCGCCGCACGTGCCTACGACAACGCCCGGTTCCAGTGCGGCTCGCTCGCCTCCGCTTCGCGCATCGAGCAGGCCGACGTTGTCGTGTCGGCCGATGCGGATCTCTCGTCCGCTTCGCTTCCTTTGCGGCAAGGTCAGATCGTCTGCAGCTTGTGGGATAGATCCGACCTGCCTTTCCCGCATGCGGCACAGGAGGCGAACTGCGATTTCATCAGCGCTGAAGAGGTCATGCGCGCCTGGGGTGCCGACTGCGCCGAGCTTTTCGTCGAGTTTTCCCGCGGCGGCCTTTAGCCGGGCGGCCCCTCCCGATCGCTTTATTTCGCTGGAGTGGCCGGCGTTTTTGGTAGAATCGTAAACCGTTATAACCAACACCAATCAAGGTAAGGCAGCATGCAATACATCACAGCTGGTGAAAGCCATGGCCCCAGCCTCACAGCCATCGTTTCCGGCGTTCCTGCCGGTCTTTCTATCTCCGAAAAGGGCATCAACTCCGATCTTGCCCGCCGTCAGAGCGGCTATGGCCGCGGAGGCCGCCAGGCCATCGAGAAGGATACGGTAGCCATCACCTCTGGCGTGCGCTTCGGCAAGACCATCGGTTCGCCCGTAACGCTCACGGTGGCCAATCGCGACTGGGCCAATTGGACCGAGCGCATGTCGGTGTTCGGCGATGCTCCGAAAGACCTGGTGCGCGAGGTAACGCCGCGCCCCGGCCATGCCGACCTGCTGGGTGTTCTGCGCAACGATATGGACGATTGCCGAAACATCCTTGAGCGTACCAGCGCCCGCGAGACCACCATGCGCGTCGCCGCTTCCGGCATTGCGCGCGAGTTTTTGGCTGAGCTGGGCGTAGAGATCAAGTCTTACGTGGTGTCCATCGGCGACGCCTTCATGGAGGAAGACGACCCCATGCTCGATGCGGTTGGCTATTCGCCCCTCGACATCGAGACCAGTGAGGTTCGCTGCCCCGATGCGCAGGCATCCGAGCGCATGATGGCGGCTATCGACGAGGCGAAGGCCAACGGCGATACCCTGGGCGGCATCTTCCGCGTGGTGGTAACGGGCTTGCTGCCTGCAGTCGGCGGCTACGCCACCCCCACCGATCGCCTTACCTCCAAGCTCGGCGGCGCTATCTTCTCCATCCCGGCTATCAAGGGCGTTGAGTTCGGCCTCGGCTTCGAGACCACCCGCCGTCCCGGCAGCCAGGTCCACGACGAGATCGTACTCGAGGAAGGCAACGGCTTCGTTCGCACTTCCAACAACGCCGGCGGCTTGGAGGGTGGCATGACCACCGGTATGCCACTCGTGGTTACCGTTGGCATGAAGCCCATCGCCACGCTCACCACGCCGCTCAACACCGTGAACCTCGATACGCTTGAAGTGGCCGAGGCCTCCAAGGAGCGCAGCGACACCTGTGCTGTTCCCGCTGCCGCCGTCGTTGCCGAAAGCGAGGTGGCGCTGGTGCTTGCCGATGCCTACCTTAAGAAGTTCGGCTCTGACAACATGACCGACATCAAGGCGAACATCGCCAACTACCGCGAGCGCATCAAGACCATGTCCCGCTAGCGGCATCGGCGTATGCCGTTGCCTGCGCAGAATATCCATTATCGCATTCTAGGAGCTTAGAAACATGACCGACCAGCCCATCCGCCATGCAGGCCAGTACTACCTAACCAAGCCCGTGTTCTTCATCGGCTTCATGGGCGCCGGCAAGACGAGTATCTCCCAGCAGATCGCCGTCACCTGCGGCGTTGCCTCCATCGACGCCGATGAGTACCTCGAACTGCGCGAGGACCGCATCATCGCCGATATCTTCGCGGAAGACGGCGAAGAGGCGTTCCGCGACATCGAGACCGACGTCCTGCGCGACTTGGCCGGCCGTTCGCCTCGCCTTATCGGCTGCGGCGGCGGCGTCGTTACCAAGCGCCCCGAGAATGCCCAGATCATGAAGGAATCCGGCTTCGTGGTGTACCTGAAGGTGTCTGCCGATGGCGCAGCTGCCCGAATCCCCAACACCGATTCCCGCCCCATGTTCAAGAACCTGGACACCGCGCGAAAGACCATTGTGGAGCGCGAACCCCAGTACGAGGCTGCTGCCGATGTTGCGGTGGACACCGAAGGCCGCAGCATCCGCGATGTTGCCGATGAGGTGGTCGACCGCCTGCTCGAGGCCGGCATCATGGTGAAGCAGGCATAGCGCGGTGACCAGGATCGTTGTAGATATCCCCGGAGAGGCTGCCTACGATGTGCTGGTTGCCCCCGGCTGCATGGGGTCGCTCGGCACCGAGCTGCGCAAGCTCGATTCTAACCCCCGGGCATTGATCGTTACCGATTCCGAGGTGGCATCGCGCTACTTGCCCCAGGTGAAGGCCTCGCTTGAATCCCAGGGGTATTCCGTATCCGTCATAACCGTGCCTTCCGGGGAAACCGCCAAGTCGGTCGAGTGCGCATCGGAGATATGGTCGGCCATGGCCCAGTGCGGCCTTTCGCGCGACTCCCTGGTGGTGGCTCTCGGCGGCGGCGTGGTGGGCGACCTTGCCGGCTTCACCGGGTCCACGTTCATGCGCGGCCTGCGCATCGTGCAGGTTCCCACCACCTTGCTCTCGATGGTGGATTCCTCCGTCGGCGGCAAGACGGCCATCAACCTGGAATCGGGGAAGAACCTGGTGGGCACCTTCTGCCAGCCGCTGATGGTGTGCGCCGATGTGGCTGCGCTCTCAACGCTCCCCGAACGGGAATGGGCGTGCGGCTGCGGTGAGATCGCCAAGTCTGCCGTCATCGACTCGGAGGAGTTCTTCTTCTGGCTCTACGAGCATGCCGACGATCTCGGTACCCGCGTTCCTGAAGTGGTCCAAGAAGCGGTTAAGCGCTGTATCGTGTTCAAGGCCTCGGTCGTTGCCCGCGACCAGGAAGAGACCAAGGGCGTGCGGGAATGCCTGAACTACGGCCACACACTCGCCCACGCCATCGAAACAGAAGCCGGCTACGGCGTGTACTCCCACGGCCATGCCGTTGCCCAAGGCATGCGCTTCGCGGCTCGTTTAGCGGTGGCCCATCTTGGTGCCTCCATGGAGTTCGTGCAGGCGCAGGACGCGTTGCTCGATTCGCTCGGCTTGCCCGAAATCGAATTGCAGGCGGAACCCGAGCGCCTTCTTCATCTTATGAAGGGCGACAAGAAGGTCCGTTCGGGCAAGCTCCGTTTCGTGCTGCCTCGTGCTTGCGGCGATTGGGAGGTCTGCGAGCTTTCCGACTCGTTCGTCCTGGAATACCTTCAGGCCTGGCAAAGAAGCATTGCCTTGAAGTAGCTGTTCTTACGGCCCTGGCCTTCGGGTCAGGGCTGTTTTTTTACAAACGCCCAGTTTGTCCGATTTTGGAAGGGGAAACCAATGGCCTATAACGAGAGCCGCCTAGCTGCGCTTCGCGCAACGATGGCGGAAGCCGGCCTTGACGTCCTGTACGTGCGGGGCCTCTCGAACGTGGCTTGGCTTACCGGCTTCGAGCGCGTGTTCGATGATGAGCCTGCTCATGCCGTGGTACTGACCTCCTCCGATTGCGCGTTGCATACCGATTCGCGCTATTTTGACGCGCTGCGGGACCGCGCGAAGGGTACCTGCATCCGCATCGACGGCGCGCGGATGGCGCATTCGGTGTTTCTTACCGGCGCCCTCGATGCCCTTTCGCGGGACGGCGCAGGCGCACCGCTTCGCATCGGCATAGAGGACTCGCTTACCTTGGCGGAGTTCCGTCAGCTCCAGAAGGCGCTGGCTGAACAGCCTGAAGCCCAGTTGGTCGAATTGAGCTGCTTTGTGGAGAAGCTTCGCCAGGTGAAGGACGGATCCGAGATCGAGGCCATGCGCAAGGCCCAGGCCATCACCGACGCGGCCTTTGCCCGTATTGCCGAGGCCATGCATGCAGGGATGACCGAGCGCGAGGTCCAGCTCATGCTGGACAACTTCATGTTCGAAGAGGGTGCAGAGGGCTTGGCGTTCAGCACGATCGTTGCCACGGGTGCCCATGCGGCTTCCCCGCACGCCATTCCGGGGGACACCAAGCTCTTGCCGGGCGATGCCGTGGTGATGGACTTCGGCGCACGCTTCGGTGGATACTGCTCCGATATGACGCGCACGGTGTTCGTGGGGCAGCCCTCAGATGAGCTCAAGCATGCCTTCGCGGTGCTCAGGAAGGCGAACGAGGAATGCGAGGCCATGGTCCGTGCCGGCGTTTCCGGCTCCGAAGTTCACGCGCATGCGGAACAGGTGCTGGCAGAAGGCGGCTTCGAGGGCGCCATGGGGCATTCGCTGGGGCACAGCGTGGGCATCGACATCCACGAATCTCCCAACCTTTCGCCGAGAAACGACGAGCCGCTCGTTGCCGGCAATGTGCTTACCGTGGAGCCGGGCATCTACCTGCCCGGAAAATTCGGCATGCGACTGGAAGACTACGGCGTGGTCCGCAGCGATGGCTACGAGGTACTTACGCAAAGCACCCATGAAATGGTCATCGTTGGATAGCCGATCAGGTATACTGGTTAAGTTCTACTGCAATATTTAGGTTATAAAGGAGCGCAAAGTGGCAATCTCTACCGCCGATTTCCGTAATGGCATGTGCATCGAGTACAACAACAAGCTCTGCACCATCGTCGAGTTCCAGCATGTAAAGCCGGGCAAGGGCGGTGCATTTGTTCGCACCAAGCTCCGCGACATCAAAACCGGTCGCGTTGTCGACTACACATTCAACTCCGGCACCAAGTTCGAGGCTGTTCGTCTGGAAACCAAGAAGATGCAGTTCCTCTACAGCGATGGCGCCGACTTCAACTTCATGGACTCCAACACCTACGAGCAGCTGGCTATCCCGGCTGAAACCGTCGGTTCTGCAGCCAACTGGCTGAAGGAGAACGACGAGGCTACGCTCATGTACGCCGGCGACGAGCTGATCAGCATCGAGCCTCCCATGTTCGTCGAGCTCGAGGTCACCGAAACCGAGCCGGGCTTCAAGGGCGACACCGCTACCAACACCACCAAGCCCGCCACGCTCGAGACCGGTGTGACCATTCAGGTTCCCACGTTCGTCGAGATCGGCGACGTCCTTCAGATCGACTCCCGCGACGGCCGTTTCGTGAAGCGCGTCTAGCCTGTGCGACTTGACTGTATTTTCTATTGGCTGCGGGGCGCTTCGGCGCCCCGTGCTTTATACTAGACACTCGTTTTCTATAGCTGCACTTCAAAGAAGCGCGGACTGCTGACAAGAGGAGGTGCGAAACACTTGGGAAAGCTACAGATCATGGATACCACCGTTCGTGACGGCCAGCAGAGCCTTTGGGCTACCCGTATGCCGATCGGTGATATGCTTCCGATCTTGCCTAAGATGGATCGCGTAGGTTATTGGGCTATCGAGGCTTGGGGCGGTGCCACGTTCGACACCTGCCTGCGCTTCCTGGACGAGAATCCTTGGGACCGTCTTCGTTCCATCAAGGCGAAAACGCCCAACACCCGTCTTTCCATGCTCACGCGCGGCCAGAACCTTGTTGGCTACAAGCATTACTCCAAGGAAGTGGTTTCGCGGTTCATCGCCGCATCGCACCGCAACGGCATCGATGTGTTCCGCGTGTTCGACGCGCTGAACGATATCCGCAACGTGGTGGACAGCGCCGAGGCCATCAAGGAATGCGGCGGCCATTTCGAGGGCGCCATCTCCTACACCATGTCCCCGGTTCACACGCTCGACAGCTTCCTTGAATACGGTCAGCAGCTCAAGGACCTGGGTGCGGATTCCATCGCCATCAAGGACATGGCCGGTATGCTCACCCCGTACCGCACCGAGCGCATGGTGAAGGCCTTCAACGCAGAAATCGGCCTGCCCGTTCACGTGCATTGCCACTACGTTGGCGGCATGGCGCCGGCCAACTACCTTAAGGCCGCCGAGGCGGGCGCTGCCATCGTCGATACGGCCAGCGCGCCCTTGGCGTTCGGCAACTCCCAGCCCGCAGTAGAGATGCTCGTTGCCGCTCTTCAGGAAAGCCGCTACGACACCGGCCTCGACCTCGGCCTGCTGTTCGAGGTCTCCGAGTACTGGGAAGAGGTCCGCAGGCGCGGCCACTACAAGCGCGGCGTTTCCTCGCTTACCCATATGAAGGTCTACTCGCATCAGGTTCCCGGCGGCATGATGTCGAATCTGGTTTCCCAGCTCGAGATCCAGAACGCGCTCGACCGTCTCGACGACGTGATGGAGGAGATTCCCCGCGTCCGCGCCGAGGTCGGCTATCCGCCGTTGGTAACGCCCCTTTCCCAGATCGTCGGTACCCAGGCCGTTTTCAACGTGCTCACCGGCAAGCGCTGGAGCGTTGTTTCCAAGGAAATGAAGGACTACATCTGCGGCTACTACGGCAAGGCTCCCGGCCCTATGGCGCCCGAGGTGGTAAGCCGTGTTGTCACCGATTCCGATCAGGTGCTGGATCCGTCTGTTTCGCCCGGCTCGCTGGTAACCACCACGTTCGCCGAGCTCGAAGAGGAAATCGGCGATCTGGCGAAGACCGAAGAAGACGTATTGATGTACGCGCTGTTCCCGAACGAGGCTCGTACGTACCTGAGCAAGCACCGCACATCTGAGAAGGTCGACTTCCTCCTGGAAGAGGAGTCGAGCATGACCAAGGAGGACGATTACGTGGATATCAACCAGATTCGAGAGCTCGTTCGCGTTGCCGAGGAAAGCGGCGTAGGCGAAATCGTGGTCGAGGAAGAGGGCGCACGAATCTCCGTCCGCATGCCTGGCGCTGTAGCCGCCGCTCCTGCTGCCGTTGCTGCTGCCCCCGTTGCCGCGGCTGCTCCCGCACCTGCCGCTGCCGCACCTGCGGCCGATACCGCTTCGCGCCCTGCAAGCTGGCACTGCGTCACCTCCCCGATGGTCGGCACCTTCTATGCGGCCCCTGCTCCCGGTGAGCCTGCTTTCGTCAAGGTCGGCGACGAGGTTGCCGCCAACCAGACGCTCTGCATCGTCGAGGCCATGAAGCTCATGAACGAGATCGGCGCAGAGGAAATGGGCACCGTTCGCGAGGTCTGCGTTGAAGACGCCACGCCCGTCGAGTTCGGCACCCCCTTGTTCTACATCGAGCCCCACACCACCCATGACGCCATCGGCCCGGAGAATGCCTAAATGTTCGAGAAAGTACTTATAGCGAACCGCGGCGAGGTTGCCCTGCGCATCATGCGTGCCTGCAAGGAACTGGGCATCAAGACCGTCGCGGTTTACTCCACGGAAGATGCCGACACCTATCCCGTTCGCTATGCGGACGAGAAGGTCTGCATCGGCCCTGCCCAGGCCAACAAAAGCTATCTGGTCATGTCGTCCATCATCGCCGCCGCGGTGAACACCGGCTGCCAGGCCATCCATCCCGGCTACGGCTTCTTGGCCGAGAACTCGGATTTCGCCCGTGCCTGCGCTGACAACGACCTTGTCTTCATCGGCCCTTCGCCCGACTGCATCGACGCCATGGGCAACAAGGCTGCGGCCCGCGAAACCATGAAGCAGTGCGGCGTCCCCACGGTTCCCGGTTCCGACGGCGTTATCGAAACGGTAGAGGAGGCCCGTCAGTTCGCCGAGAAGGTGGGCTATCCCGTCCTCGTAAAGGCTTCGGCTGGCGGCGGCGGCAAGGGCATGCGCGAAGTGCACGACCCCGCCGATCTCGAGGGCCAGTTCATGGCTGCCAAGAACGAGGCGCTCGCCGCGTTCGGCAACGGCGATGTCTACCTGGAGAAGCTCGTTCTGCGTCCGCGTCATGTCGAAGTGCAGATCCTGGCAGACCAGCACGGCAACCGCGTCTCCCTGTGCGAGCGCGACTGCTCCCTGCAGCGCCGTCACCAGAAGCTGCTCGAAGAGGCTCCCTCTCCGGCGCTTACCGACGAGATCCGCCGCGCCATGGGCGTTGCCGCCGTCAAGGCTGTGCGTGCAACGAACTACGAGAACGCCGGCACCATCGAGTTCCTCCTGGACCACGACGGCAAGTTCTACTTCATGGAGATGAACACGCGCGTTCAGGTGGAGCATCCGGTATCCGAGCTCATCACCGGCACCGACATCATCAAGGAACAGCTCCGCATCGCCTCTGGCGAGCCTATGAGCTGCGCAGAGCGTGCGCCGTTCGCTCCCTTCGGCCATGCAATGGAGTTCCGCATCAACGCAGAAGACCCTGAGCACGACTTCCGTCCCTGCCCGGGCACCATCACCCGCTTCGAGGTTCCCGGCGGCCCCGGCGTGCGCGTTGAAACCTACATCAAGCAGGGCGATCGCATCTCCCCGTACTACGACTCCATGGTCGCCAAGCTCATCGTTTGGGGCATCGACCGCGAAGAGTGCATGGCCCGTGGCAAGCGTGCCCTGAACGAGTTCGTCATCGAGGGCATCAAGACCACCATCCCCTTCCATCTGGAGGTTCTGGAAAAGGAAGCCTTCAAAGAGGGTAGGGTGTACACCGACTTCATCGAAACCGAAATGGGGGACGAGTAACATGTCCGACATCAATACCGATACCATGGCTATCGCCCCCGGCGTTGTGGAAACCATCATCACCCTTGCCGTGCGCGACGTCGAAGGCGTTGCCAGCGTGGGCACTGCTCCTTCGGGCATCCGCTCCCTGCTTTCCTTCAAGCAGTCCGCTGAAGGGGTTGCGGTCAACGTCCTCGAGGACAATTCCGTCGAGGTTGCGGTTTCCCTGCGCGTCCTTTCCGGCCGCTCCTTGAAGGAGATCGCACAGAACGTCCGCGAGGCTGTTGCCAGCGCCGTGCTTTCCCAGGTTAGTCTTACCGTCAAGCGCGTGGATATCCGCGTAGACGGCATCGTGTTCCAAGATTAGGAGGATCGAGTGTCTAAGGCACCTCGTCATGAAGAGCGCATGCTCGCACGTAAGCATGCTCTGCAGTTGATGTATCAGGGTGAGATCATGGGCAAAACCCCTCATGAGCTCCTTGATGATGGCAGCCTGGTCCCTGAAACCCAGGGCTTGGACGACTATGCCGTGTCCCTGCTCGATGGCTCCCGCGAACAGCTCGAGGCCATCGATGCCCTGATCGCCGCCGCCAGTGAGAACTGGTCGCTTGACCGCATGCCCGTCGTGGACCGTTCCCTTCTCCGCTTGGCCACGTACGAGATGCGCTTCGTAGACGAAGTCCCGGTCTCCGTTTCCATCAACGAGGCAGTGAACCTTGCCAAGGAGTTCGGCGGCGACGATTCCCCTCGCTTCATCAACGGCATTCTTGGCCGTATCGCTACCCAACTCGAAAGCGAGCATGCATAATGGGGGAACAGGCTCCTCAAACCTTCGAGGACATAAAGCTGCGTCTTGATCAGATCGTGGCCGCGGTCAGCGACGAGGAGCTCCCTCTTGAAGAGGCCTTGGGCCTGTACGAGGAAGCGGTTGGCATCGGGCTCGCCGCTTCTCGCATCATCGAAGAGGGGATTGCCGCCAAAGGCGATGCCTCAAAGGAAGCATCTGACGATGGCGGCGATGTAGAAGCTGCTGAATAGAAAGGGGAGTGCAATGACTCGAATCCTCGATTCCATCGATTCCCCTGACAAACTCAAGCTCCTCACCGACGAGGAGCTTTCCATATTGGCATCGGAAATCCGCCAGGAGATCATAGAGGTCACCTCGAAAACCGGCGGCCATGTTGCATCGAGCCTCGGCGCGGTGGAGATCATCCTTGCGGTTCATTCCCTTATCGATTCCCCGCACGATAGGTTCCTGTTCGATGTGGGGCATCAGTCCTACGCGCATATGCTGGTAACCGGCCGTTTGGCGGAATTCCCAACGCTTCGGCAATACAAGGGCCTTTCCGGCTTCCCGAAGCCGCACAGCAATCCCCACGACGTCCACCCTTCCGGCCATGCATCCGATTCGCTGTCGGTGGCCTGCGGTTTGGCGCGCGCCCGCGATATGCGCGGGGATTCCCAGAACATCGTTGCCCTCATCGGCGATGCCTCCCTTGCCGGCGGCATGGCGTTCGAGGCGCTGAACGATATCGGGCAGGCCCAGACCCCGCTGGTCATCATCCTCAACGACAACGAGATGAGCATCGCACGCAACGTCGGTGCCATGGCCATGCACCTTGGCGCCTTGCGCGTTACCAGCAACTACCGTAAAAGCCGCGATTCCATGCAGGACTTCATGGAGAATTCCATGGGCATTGCCGGTAAGGCGATGGTCAAGCTGGGCAAGACGGCCAAGGAATCGCTGAAGCAGTTCGTCATGCCCGATACCATGCTGTTCGAGCAGCTGGGAATCGTGTGTACCCCTCCGGTAGACGGGCACGACATCCCTGCGCTGAAGCGCACCATCGGTCACGCGCTCGAAAGCGATGTGCCGGTTCTGGTGCATGTGGTTACCAAGAAGGGCGCAGGCTACGCGCCGGCAGAAGCCGAGCCTTCCCGCTTCCATGGCGTTGGCCCGTACGACATCGACACCGGGGCATCCCTTAAGCCGAAGCCCAAGGCGCTTACCTATACGCAGGCCTTCACCCAGTCGTTCGCGAAAGAGACCCAGCTCGACGAGCGTATCTGCGCCGTCTCTGCCGCCATGGTGGATGGTACCGGCCTGCGCGAGTTCGCCACGAAGCACCCCGAGCGCTGCTTCGATGTGGGCATTGCCGAGGGTCATGCGGTCGGCATGGCCAGCGGTTTGGCGCTTGGCGGCCAGAAGCCCGTTGTGGCGCTGTACTCCACGTTCTTCCAGCGTGCGGTCGACCAGGCCATCATCAATGTATCGCTCGAAAACCTCGACGTGGTGTTCGCCATCGACCGCGCCGGCTTGGTGGGCGATGACGGCCCCACCCATCACGGCATGTTCGACATGGCGCTGCTTCGCACGGTTCCGAACATGAAGGTGCTTGCCCCTTCCAACGAAGCCGAGCTAGCCCATGCCCTGCATACCGCACTTCGTCTTGAGGGTCCGGTTGCCCTGCGCTATCCGCGCGGGGAAGCAATCGGCGTTCCCATGCCCGACGATGCCCTCTTCATGAAGCCCGGTAAGGCCCGTGTGGTCCGAGAAGGCTCCGATGCGGCCATCCTCGCATTCGGCCGTATGGTTCACTACGCCTGCGATGCCGCAGAACAGCTTGCGGCGGAGGGGGTTTCCGTTCGCGTGGTGGATATGCGCTGGGTGAAGCCGCTCGACCGGGAGGCTATCCTGGCGGCAGCTGCTACCGGCGCGGTCGTCACCGTTGAAGACGGTGTTTGCCTTGGCGGCGCAGGCGAGGGTGTGGCCGAGATCATCGCCACAAGCAAGGAGAACCCCAAGGTTGCCGTCCTCGGCCTGCCCGACAAGTTCATCGCCCAGGGCAAGGTTGACCAGCTGTTCGCCGACTGCGGCATAGACGCTGAAGGCATAAAGCTCGCAGTTCGGGAAATGCTCTCGAGGTAACAGGCAAAGCGTCGTCCGCTGTAACAATCGCGTTATCGTTCGCCCCATCCTTCCTTCGCAAGGGTGGGGCTTTTTGTTTCCCGTTGAGCCCTCCAACCGGGCGGAACCTGCCCAAATGCTGCCTAAAAGAGCCGTTTTCGCAGCTTCTGTTTCCAGTCTGTTACTCGCATTGGTCAGAGATGTTACGAGGTTTTTCCGCACTCGTTAACAAACGTCCCTAAGCGCTTTTGAACATGTTATGCGTGCAAAGATCGGTTTGTCGAAAATGTGCTCGAACGGATATTTAGGAGGTATGCACAATGCTTGACACAGGAGCGACCGCATTCATGCTCGTTAGCGCAATGCTGGTCTTTCTCATGACTCCGGGTGTTGCATTTTTTTACGGCGGACTTGCGCGTCGTAAAAATGTGGTCAACACGATGTTCATGTCTTTCGTGATCATTGGAGTAGTTGCTATCGTTTGGATCCTCGCAGGTTGGTCTCTCGCCTATGGCGGCGACGGCTCGAACCCCTTCTTCGGTGGTTTCGATCAGCTCGGTTGCCTGAGCGCCGTCTCCGATATGCTGGCTGAGGCTAAGAACCCTGGTGACGCAACCTATCCTGCCGTCATCGATATCGCCTTCCAGGCAGCATTCGCTACCATTACCGCGGCTATCGTCGGCGGCTCCCTTGCCGGCCGTATGAAGTTCGGTGCTTTCCTGACCTTCATCACCATCTGGGTTCTGCTCATCTACGCACCTTTGGCCCACATGGTATGGGGCGGCGACGGCAGCTTCATCGGCGACCAGATCGGCGCACTCGACTTCGCCGGCGGCGACGTCGTCCACATCAGCTCCGGTCTTACCGGCCTGGTTCTGTGCCTTCTGCTTGGCAAGCGCCGCATCTTCGGTGCTGTCAACCATCGCCCCCACAACGTACCCTTCGTTGTCCTGGGCGCAACCCTTCTGTGGTTCGGTTGGTTCGGCTTCAACGGCGGCTCTGCCTTCGCTGCTGACGGCATCGCTGCCCTGGCCCTGCTCAACACCTTCATCGCCTCTGGCGCCGCAATGATCTCCTGGATGATCGTTGAGACCGCAAAGACGGGCAAGCCCACCCTCGTTGGCGGCGCAACCGGTCTTGTTGCCGGCCTGGTCGTCATCACCCCTGCAGCTGGCTTCGTTGATCCCTGGGCTGCGATCGTCATGGGCCTTATCGTTTCCCCCATCTGCTACTTCGCGATTTCCTTCTGCAAGTCCAAGATCGGTTACGACGACGCTCTCGACGCCTTCGGTTGCCACTGCGTAGGCGGCATCGTCGGCGGCATCCTCACCGGCATCTTCTGCGTGCCTGAGCTCTCCTGGACCGACTTCGGCGGCCTGATCTACACCGGCGACCCCACGCTCCTCGGCGCTCAGTGCCTGGGCATCCTGGTCACCATCGTCTTCGTTGCCGTTGGCTCCCTCATCATCGGCCTCATCGTCAAGGCGATCTTCGGCGGCCTCCGCGTAAGCAAGGAAGAGGAAGCAGCTGGCATGGACATGACGGCTCACAGCGAATCCGCTTACCCCGCATTCATCGGCTTGGACTAACGGAAGGGAGTGAATGATCGATGAAACGTATTGCAGCAGTAGTTCGTCCCGAAAAGCTCGAACCCCTGAAAGAAGCTCTTTTCGAGGCTAAGATCTCCGGCATGACCATCTATCAGGTTCATGGTTGCGGCAACCAGCACGGTTGGAAGGAGTACTTCCGCGGCAGCGAGGTCTTCTTGAACATGATCCCCAAGGTCAAGTTCGAGATCATCGTTGACGACGCCCGCGTAGACGAGATCGTGGACCTCATCGTCCGCGTTGCTCGCACCGGCGAAGTTGGAGACGGCAAGATCTTCATCTCTGCCATCGAAAGCGTTGTGCGTGTACGCACCGGCGAAAAGGACGAAGCAGCGGTCTAACCCCTCCCTTTGTGGAACTCAACAACCTAGACGCTGTTAGTCATACAGAAAGGATGCCCCGGCCATACGGTTGGGGCATCCTTTTGCTATGTGCCTGAATGCCCTTTCAGCTTTGCCTGAAATGATGTGATAAATAGCCGGCTCATGGTGCCGTTTACCGAAAATGCGATATAGTGCAATGGATACAAAGACCGATACCAGAAAGGATCGCAAGATGACTCGTAAGATCGCTATCTTCGACACTACCTTGCGCGACGGCGAGCAGTCGCCAGGCGCTTCCATGAACTCCGAGGAGAAGCTGGTTATCACGCGTCAGCTACTGCGTTTGAACGTCGACGTCATCGAGGCGGGCTTCCCGGTATCTTCCCCTGGCGACTTCAAATCCGTCCAGCAGATCGCTGCCGAGGTTGGCGACAAGGCCGTTGTCTGCGCGCTTTCCCGCGCGGTAGAGAAGGACATCGATTCCGCAGCCCGCGCCTTGGCAGAGTGCAAGCGCCCGCGCATCCACACCGGCATCGGCGTTTCCCATAGCCATATCTACGACAAGCTGCGCACCACGCCCGAGAAGATCATCGAGCGCGCCATCGCCGCTACCAAGTACGCGAAGAAGTACGTCAACGACGTGGAGTTCTACTGCGAGGACGCAGGCCGTTCCGACTACGAGTTCTTGGCCAAGGTCGTCGAGGCCGTCATCGAGGCCGGCGCTACCGTCGTGAACATCCCCGATACCACCGGTTACTCCCTGCCCGACGAGTTCGGCCGCCGCATCAAGTTCCTGATGGAGAACGTCAAGAACGTCGACAAGGCCACCATCTCCGTGCATTGCCACAACGACCTGGGCATGGCTACCGCGCTTTCCCTGGCCGGTGTTGCCAACGGCGCTGGTCAGATCGAGTGCACCATCAACGGCCTGGGCGAGCGTGCCGGCAATACCGCCATGGAAGAAGTCGTCATGGCCATGAAGATGCACGGCAAGGAGCTCAACGCCCACACGGACATCAACACGCGTGAGTTCGTGCGTGCCTCCCGCCTTGTTTCCTCCATCACCGGCTTCGTGGTCCAGCCCAACAAGTCCATCGTCGGCGCAAACGCCTTCGCTCATTCCTCCGGCATCCATCAGGACGGCGTCATCAAGTCCCGTGAGACCTACGAGATCATCGATCCGCGCGAGGTTGGCGCTGGTCAGAGCTCCATCATCCTCTCCGCTCGCTCCGGTCGCGCTGCGCTGCGCCACCGCGTAGAGGCTCTGGGATACCATCCCGAGGGCCAGGCGTTCGAGGATCTGTACAACGCCTTCCTCGACCTGGCAGACAAGAAGAAGGAAGTCTACGACGAGGACCTGGAGTCACTCCTTGGCGAGCAGGGCCGCAACCAGACTGCGCACTACCTGCTTGAATCCGTCCAGATCTCCTGCGGCAAGCCGCTTACGCCTACCGCTACCGTCACGCTGCGTGATTCCGCAGGTCGCGACTTCGTTTCCTGCTCCACCGGCACCGGTCCGGTTGATGCCCTGGTGAAGGCCATCAACGAGATCATCGACATCGAGAACGACCTTACCGAGTTCTCTGTTCAGAGCGTTACCCGCGGCATCGATGCGCTGGGCGAGGTAACCATGCGCGTTGCCTCTGCCGAGGGCGAGGTATTCACCGGCCGTGGCGCCGACGGCGATATCGTCGTGTCTTCCGCCAAGGCCTACCTGAACGCCCTTAACCGCCTTATCTCCCACAACCAGGAAAAGGCAAAGTAACTTGTACTGTCTCGAGTGTGGGACAAAGATCAACGACGACGAGCTGCAGTGTCCGCGCTGCGGCTCGTCCGTTGTTGACATGAAGGCGCGCATTGCGGCTGCTGAAGAGCAGATCGTCTACACCGATGCCGTCTCTCCTTCGAGCACCTCGAAACTGCCTCTGGTGAAGGACCGCTCCTACCAGGACAAGGACGGCAAGCCGCTCGACCTGTCCCAGGAGGTCGACGTCGCTTCCCTGCACAAGGACGAATCCGACTTGAGGGCCATTCCCGAGCTGGGGGCTGAAGATCCGTTCATCACCATGCCCATGCAGCGTATCGTCTCAGATAGCGGCAGGGTAGTGGCCGATGTCGACAGGGATGCCAAGGTCTATCGCCAGGGTAAGCGCCGTACGCCGTTTCCCATGAAGCCGTTCTTGGGCGGTGTGGTTATCATCCTGGTGATACTTGCTGCATGGAGCTTCGCTCCCCAGATCCAAGAGACGGTTCAGCGGTTCATCCCGGCACAGCAGCAGGCATCGACGGTCTCGGTGCCTACGGCCACCCAGAATTCCTCGGCCGATTCCTCGTCCGCCAAGACCTATACTGAAGCGGACTTCAAGTACGATCTTTCCCGCTCGTATCAGGATCTTGCCTCGTGGAGGTCGGACGTTGACAAACGGGTCGAAGAGCTTGAGGGCTATTTCCTGGTAACCAACAAGACCACCCGCCAGGGCTATGCCGATACCTGCAATTCCACGATCGAGGACATTACCAAGTCGCGCGAATCCTTAGCCCAGCTGTGCCAATCTGCCGGCGTTGCGCAGGGCAGCGAGCTGTACAGTACCTATCAGCAGGTCGACCAGCTGTACGGGTATCTGCTGGATAGGCTGAACGTGGTCTCCCAGTGCTGGGAAATCTCGCTCTCATACGACAACCCCAAAAGCTACAGCTCGAAGATACTCGCGCCGCTGACGAGCGATCTGAGCAACGGCAACTCTATTTCCGAGACGGCATTCGACAAGCTCTATCCGAATGTCAACATCGAGTAGTAGGGCCGCCGCATCTTCGAGGATGGCGGGATGGCGGGGCTCCTTCTGACTGCTAAATTGGGTATGGTCTAAACGGTATTCCTGTGGTATAAACATATGGCGTATGAAACTACGATTAGCTTTCGATGTTTGGAGGAAGTGGGCCTTGTACCCGCTTCTTTTGTTTGTTCGGGGTATTGAAGGAGGGAACAGGTTTGCTCAACGCCAAGGAACGCAAGTTGCTTGAGGCATTGGAGCCCCAGGCCAAAGCCCACAATCTTGAGGTTGTGACCGTGGAGCTCATCGGCTCCCGCAAGGCTCCCACGATCCGCGTGTATTTGGATTGCGAGGGCGGCATCGGCTTCGACGAGCTCGCTGCTTCGCAGAAGTGGGTAGGGGAGCTCATGGACGAGCTCGATCCGTTCCCCGGCGCCTATACCTTGGAAGTGTCTTCCCCCGGTATCGACCGCCCTCTTCGCACCCCTCAGCATTTCGACCGATTCGCCGGTGAGAAAGTCCAGGTCACGTTAACGCAGCCCTATGAGGGCCGCAGCAAGTGGACCGGCATCCTGAAGGGCATGGGCGAAGACGCGGTCCTCGTGGAGGTGGACGGCGAGCAGTACCCCCTTCCGTTTGAGCGCATCAAGAAAGCCCACGTCATCGGCACGATAGATTTCAGCGGGTAGAAAGGACCCTTTACTATGGCAACATCTGAATTGATCGAAGCTTTGCAGGCATTGGCCCACGAGCGCAAGATCGACGAGTTCTACCTTATCGAGCGCCTTGAAGCGTCCTTGGCCAAAAGCTACCAGAATATCCTCGACCTTGAGTACGATGCTCGCGTCACCATCGACCGCAACAGCGGCAAGATCTACGTGTACGAGCTTGTTCCGGTCGGCGAGCCCGACGAGGAGACCGGCGAGTACAGCGAGTTCGAGGAACGCGACGTCACTCCCGAAGACGTGAGCCGCATCGCTGCCCTCAACGCCAAGAACGTCATCGGCTCCATCGTCCGCGATGCCGGCCGCCAGTCCATCTACGAGGAGTTCTCTTCCCGCGTGGGCGACCTGGTCACCGGCACCGTCCTCCAGGGCACGCCCGATTTCACCATCATCAAGATCAGGGACGGCGTAGAGGCCGAGCTTCCGCACTACGACCTGAAGCGCAACCCCGGTGAGCGCAACGAGCGCCCCCGCAACGAGCACTATCGCCACAATCAGCGCTTGAAGACGCTGATCGTGGAGGTCCGCGACCCAAGCGCCGACGAGCCCCGCGGCCGCGGCGAGCATACGCGTCCCTCCATCGTGGTGTCGCGCACCCATCCCGACCTGATCCGCCGCCTGTTCGAGATCGAGGTTCCCGAGATCTACGACGGCTTGGTGGAGATCAAGTCCATCGCCCGCGAGCCCGGTGAGCGCTCCAAGGTTGCCGTTTCCTCCCGCGAGTCCAACCTCGACCCGGTAGGTGCCTGCGTCGGCCCCAAGGGCTCCCGTGTGCGCATGGTGGTAGAGGGCCTTCGCAACGAGCGCGTCGACGTTATCCAGTGGAACGAAGACCCCAGCATCTACGTTGCCAACGCCCTTTCGCCGGCCCGCGTTACCCGCGTGGACATCGACGAGGAGAACAACTACGCAACGGTGATCGTTCCCGACGACCAGCTTTCCCTCGCCATCGGCAAGGAAGGCCAGAACGCACGCCTGGCTGCCCGCCTTACCGGCTGGCACATCGACATCAAGTCCGCGTCGTTCGCCGGCGAGCCCCTGGTTGCCGACAACTCGCTGATCGACGACGAGCCCGCCGACGAGCTCGAGGACGGGTTGTGCGCCTACACCAATGAAGATGGCTTCCGTTGCCGCAACCATGCACGCCCTGGCTATCGCTACTGCGGTATCCATGCTGCATTGGAGGAAGGGGAGTAAGCTTGGCGAACATGGCCGGAAAAACGCGTCAGCGTACCTGCGTGGTATGCAGGGGTGTGAGCGCGAAGAACGAGCTTCTTCGCGTTGTCCGCACGCCTCAGGGCGAGGTTGCCTTCGACCCAACCGGTCGTATGAACGGTCGTGGAGCTTACCTGTGCAGCGTAGCCTGTCTTGAGAAGGCCATGAAAACCAAGCGCCTCGATTCGGCGCTCAGAACGAAGTTGACAGAAGATGATTGCGAGCGCATCGCCCAGCAGCTGCGCTCTGCGCTCTCGAACGAGGATAAGTAGACGGGAGAACCATATGCCTGGCATGCGAGTACATGAATTGGCAAAAGAATTTGATATGACCAGCAAGGAGCTGCTCGATCGTTTGGCGGAGATGAAGATCCCCGCCAAGAGTCATGCCAGCATTCTCCAGGACGCCTATGTGCAGAAGGTTCGCAAGAGCCTTGAGCCTGAGATCAAGCAGCGCGCCGGCAAGCTTGAGGACGAGGAGGCCAAGAAGTTGGCCGAGTCCAAGGCGAAGGAGGAAGAGCGCAAGGCCGAGGAAAAGGCCGAGCGCCGCGCCGCCATGGAAAAGGAGCGCGAGGCCCGCGAGGCCGAGCGTGCACGCCGCGAGGAAGCGAAGTCGAAGGAGGCCGAGGAGAAGCCCAAGCGCAAGATCTCGTCCTCTCCGTTCGAGAGCCTGGCTTCCCAGATCGAGCGCGAGCGCGAGCGCGTTGAGCGCGAGAAGGCCGAGGCCCGCGAGCGCGCCCTGGCTGCTGCACGTGCCGCCGAGGTTGCGAAGAAGCAGGCGGTAGAGCAGGCGCTCCACAACCGCGGCCGCAAGCCCGCCAAGGCTGCAGAGCCTCCGGTGAAGAAGCAGCACAAGGCCGCTCCCACGACCACCTCCAGCTTCTCTTCGCTGCTCGATCAGATCAACGCAGAGCAGCAGCGCCTGCAGAACCAGAAGCAGGAAGCGGCTGCCGCCAAGAAGAACGCCCGCGGCGCCAAGGGCAAGAAGGGTCAGCGCAAGGGCTTCGAGCCCTCCGTTCCCGAGCTCGAGCTCGGCGCTGCCGTTCAGTCCGAGGACCGCTACGCCCAGATGGCCGTCCAGGCAGAGAAGCTCCAGCGCGACAAGGTGCTGGCCGAGGCCCGTGCTGCCGTGGAGGCTGCCACCCACGACGGCCAGGGCCGCCGCAAGAAGCGCAAGGAGAAGCGCGAGGCGGAGGCACGTGAGCGCGCCGAGCAGGAAGCATTGCAGAAGGGCCTCGACCCGACGCTCGTGCTGGACGATTCCGTGGTGGAGATCCCTCAGGGCGCCACGGTTGCCCAGTTCGCCGAGCTGGTGGATGTTTCCCCCAACGACGTTATCAAGCGCCTGTTCCTTCTGGGCAGCCCGCTTACCCTTACCCAGACCATGGGCGACGACCTTGTCGAGCTCATCGCCGACGACCTGAACCGCAAGGTGCGCGTTGTCTCGCCGGAGGAAGAGTTCGCGGTCGTGTACCACGACTCCGAGGAAGACCTGAAGCCGCGCCCGCCCGTCGTCACAGTTATGGGCCATGTCGACCACGGCAAAACCTCGCTGCTTGACGCCATCCGCGACACCGGCGTTGCCGAGGGCGAAGCTGGCGGCATCACCCAGCACATCGGTGCTTCGGTGGTCAACATCAACGGCCGCCAGATCACCTTCATCGACACCCCTGGCCACGAGGCGTTTACCGCCATGCGTGCCCGCGGCGCCCAGGTTACCGACGTCATCGTCCTCGTTGTCGCTGCCGACGACGGCGTTATGCCCCAGACCGTTGAGGCCATCAACCACGCGAAGGCCGCCGAGGTTCCGATCGTGGTTGCCGTCAACAAGATCGACAAGCCCGGCGCTACGCCCGATCGTGTTCGCCAGGAGCTTACCGAGTACGGCATCATCCCCGAGGAGTGGGGCGGCCAGAACATGTTCGTCGATGTTTCCGCTAAGAAGCGCCTGCATATCGACGACCTGCTCGAGACCATTCTGCTTCAGGCCGATGTGCTCGAGCTCAAGGCCAACCCCGACGCCCTGGCATCCGGCTTCGTCATCGAGGCCAACCTGGACAAGGGCCGTGGCCCGGTAGCCACCATGCTCATCAACCGCGGCACGCTGCATCCTGGCGATGTGGTTGTGGCCGGCACTTCCTACGGCAAGGTCCGTGCGCTCATCGCACCGCGCGGCAACCATGTGGACGCCGCCAAGCCCGCAGACCCGGTTGAGATCCTCGGCTTGAACTCCGTTCCCACCGCCGGCGACGAGTTCCGCGTGTTCGAGGACGAGCGCGACGCCCGCCGTCTGGCCGAGGAGCGTGCCCTGCGTGCACGCCTGGCCAAGCAGGAAGACCGTTCGCATATGAACCTGGACGACCTGTTCAGCCGCATCGAGGAAGGCAAGACCACCGACCTGAACCTGGTTGTGAAGGCCGACGTTCAGGGCTCCATCGAAGCGCTGCGCGATGCGTTCTCGAAGATGGACCAGTCCGAGGTCAAGATCAACATCATCCATGCTGCCGTTGGCGGCATCACCGAAACCGACGTTACCTTGGCTGCCGCATCCGACGCCATCATCATCGGCTTCAACGTCCGTCCTACCGGCAAGACCCGCGACGTCGCCGAGCGTGAGAAGGTCGACATCCGCCTGTACCGCGTCATCTACCAGGCGATCGAGGACATCAACGCCGCACGCGTCGGCCTGCTTTCGCCCGATATCGTGGAGCAGGACACTGGCATCGCCGAGGTTCGCGATACCTTCAAGGTGCCCAAGGCCGGTACCGTTGCCGGTTGCTACATCGTCGAGGGCGAGCTTTCCCGCGACGACAAGGTTCGCATCGTGCGCGACGGCACCGTTATCTACGAGGGCAACATCGCCTCGCTGCGTCGCTTCAAGGACGACGTCAAGACGGTTGCCCGCGGCTACGAGTGCGGTATCGGCATCGAAGGCTATCAGGACATTAAAGTCGGCGATACCATCGAGGGCTACAAGGTCGTCGAGATCGAGAGGACCGAGTAATGAAGCAGGGTTCTTCCAGCCGAAAGGTGAACGAGCAGGCGCGCGAGGTCATCGCCAGCATCCTCCTGTTCGAGATCAGCGACCCTCGCTTGAACATGGTTACGATCACCGCCTGCGAGGTGAGCTTCGACCGTTCGGTTGCCAACGTCTACTACACCACCGAGCCGTCTCGCTACGTCGATACCGCTGCCGCTTTCCAGGCTGCGGCTGGGCGCATCAGGTCGTTGATGGCGAAGAAGCTGTCGTGGCGTGTCGCGCCTGAGCTTCGCTTCATGCTCGACTCCAGCGTCGACGAAGCCGAGCGCATCGCCAACGCCCTTGCCCGAGATGCCGCTAGGAACCATTCAACCGAAGAGGATTAATGCCAACCCCTCAAACCAATACCACGCTTCCCGAAATCGCCGAGCGCCTTGCCGCGCTCGACGATTTCGTCATCTGCGGTCATGTGAATCCCGATGGGGATTGCCTCGGCTCCCAGCTTGCGCTTATGCATGCCTTGCGAAAGCTGGGCAAGCGCGCCCACTGTGTTCTTGCAAAGCCCGACCCCGTGCCGGCCAACTTGGCGTTCCTTCCCGGGGCGGCAGAGATGGTTGCCGGGTGCGACTTCGAAGGCGCATGCAAGGTGTTCGTCGCCGTCGACGTGCCTACGGTGGAACGCCTGGGAACCGCAGCTGCATTGCAGGCTAAAGCCCAGTTCACCTTCACCATCGACCACCATGCCGTTGATTCGCGCATGTCGGAGTACAGCTACACCGATGCCGCTTCGCCATCTGCGAGCATGCTCGTTTGGCAGGTGTGCAAGCTGCTGGGCGCAGTCACCCCGGAAGCTGCCCACTGCGCGCTTACCGGCCTGATCACCGATACCGGTCGCTTCGCCTTCCAGAACACCACGGCCGAATCGTTTGCTGTGGCTTCGGAGATGATGCAGGCCGGTGCCGATCCGGTTTCGATCAACCGCGAGTTCTTCCAGAACCGCACCCTTGCAAGCATCCGCCTTGAGCAGATCGCCATCCAGAACATGGCGCTGCACCACAACGGTGCCTTGGCGGTATCGAGCCTCACCAAGGCGGATTTCGCTGAATGCAATGCGGTGAAGGCCGATTCCGAGTCCCTGATCGACACGCTGCGCTCCATCAACGGCGTTCGCGTAGCGCTTATCCTCCGTGAAAGCGATCCAGGCGAGATCCGTGGCAGCATGCGCGCCAAAGACGACTCGACCGATGTTGCGCAGGTCGCCCGCAGGTTCGATGGCGGCGGGCACAAGGCCGCTGCCGGGTTCACGTTCCATGGAACGCTGGATGAAGCGCTGGTGCAGGTCGTCGATGCTGTCAACGAGCTGTGCTTCGCAGCGTCCTCTGAGGGCGGTGCGCATAATGGCTAAACGGGGAACCTCTGGCTTGAGCCGGCTGGTTGCGGTGAACAAGCCCGTTGGCATGACCTCGCACGATGTGGTCAACCGCTGCCGCAGGATATTCAACGAGCGCCGCGTCGGGCACACCGGCACGCTCGATCCTTTGGCTTCGGGCGTGCTCGTCGTGTGCGTCGGCCCGGCCACCCGCCTGGATGCCTACATGGTCGGGCACGGGAAGCGCTATCGCATGGGCGTACGGTTCGGCATCGGCACCGAAACCGACGACGCCGAAGGTGCCGTTTCGAAGGAATTGCCTGTCCCGTCCCAGGCCTTTGACGAGGAATTCGCCCGTGAATACGTAAGCTTCCTGGTTGGCAAGGGGATGCAGGTTCCTCCTGTGTACTCTGCCATCAAGGTGAACGGGCGTAAGTCCTACGATGCCGCCCGCAAGGGCACCGTCATCGATTTGGAGCCGCGCGAGTTCGAGGTCTTCGATGCGAAGCTCGTCGAGGTTCGCGAGGTCGAGGATGCCGAAGGGCGACGCCTTGCCGAATGGGTTGTGGAGATGAGCGTTTCCAAGGGCACCTACATGCGCTCCATCGCGCGCGATATGGGCCGCGACCTCAAAACCGCTGCCCATGTGTGCTCCCTTGAGCGAACCTTTTCCGGCAACGTCTCGCTTGAGGAATGCTATTCGCTCGAAGAGCTTCAGGAGAACCCGAACGGGGCCTTGCTGGATCCCCTGCGTGTTCTGGGTGTGCGCTATGCGTTCGTTCGCGACAAGGTTGCCGAATCGGTGGGGAACGGGGCCATGCTCCAGCCGGATGCGCTTTCTTTGAACGAGCCCATCAGGGTTGATATCTTCGAGCCCTGCGCGTGCACCACCAGCGTGTTCGCTTCCCCCGACCCTCCCCGCGATGGGGAAGTGGTTGGCGTGGTTTCCGCCAACCGGCTTAAAGCATTGTACGAGTACCGTGAGTCCGAGCATCGCTACCGTTGCCGATGCGTGTTTCCGATAGGTGTTGAACGTGGCACAGCTTTATAACGTCGACGATAACTTCGATCATTCCCTGTTCGAGAACTCCTCGTGCGCCTTCGGCGTGTTCGATGGCGTCCACAAGGGGCATCAGTACCTCCTTTCGTGCGCTCAGGAGACTGCCCGTGAAACCGGTGGTCAGTCCATCGCCCTTACCTTCGACATCGATCCCGACGAGATCTTCCATCCCGACCGCCTGCGAAAGCTCCTGAGCAACGAGCGGCGCATTGCCCGTTTGATGGAAAGCGGGGTAGACGCCGTGGTGGCGCTTCCCTTTACGCGCGAGTTCGCAGCGCTGAGCCCTGTCGAGTTCCTGGCAAAGACCTTCAACGGCCACGCACCGGCGCACCTGCATGTGGGCCTTGACTTCCATTTCGGTGCAAAGGCTGCCGGTTCCGTTTCCGATCTGGGCGAATGGGGTGCCGAGGCAGGCACGCACATCGATGCCCACAACCTGCAGAGCGCCGATGGCGCGCCCATTACCGCTACCCGCATCCGCAAGCTGCTGGCCGTCCACGACCTCGAAGAGGCCGAGAAGCTGCTGGGTAGGCGCTTCTCGTTGGTGGAAAAGGTTCGCCCCGGCCGTGGTCAGGGTGCCGATATGGGCTTCTCTACCGCCAACCTCTTCATCGAGCCTGAGCGCCGCGTCCTGGGCGAGGGCGTGTACGCGGCGTATGTCATCGTGGAAGGACAGCGCTACCGTGCTGCCGTTTCCATGGGCGTTTCGCCGGTGTTCAAGGATGCCACCGACGCCACCTGCGAGGTGCACATCCTGGACTTCGACAAGGATATCTACGGCGAGAGCATCGAAGTCGAGTTCGTGGAGTTCCTTCGCCCCATGATCAAGTTCGACAGCACCGAAGAGCTCATCCGCACCGTTATGGGCAATATCGAGTATTGCCGTAGCCTGCCGCTCTAGTCCGGCCTCTTCCGCAGGAAAGGGTGTTCCGATACTATCCGACGAGGACATACGCAAGGTTCGCGAGGCCAACGACCTGGTTGAGCTGTTCGGCGAGCGCTCGGTGATGCGCCAGCGGGGCAAGGACTTCTGGTGCTGCTGCCCCTTCCATCAGGAGAAGACCCCTTCGTGCAAGGTGGACTCCGTCTCGCAGACCTGGCACTGCTTCGGCTGCGGTGAAGGCGGCGACATCATCACGTACGTGCGCAAGCTCGACGACGTCGACTTCATCGATGCCGTTCGCTTCCTTGCCCGAAGGGCGGGGATAGAGCTTTCCGAATCGCCCCAGGCCTCCAAGGCGCATAGCCAGAAGGCGCGGTTGAAGGCCGCGTGTTCCGAGGCGGCCAACTATTACCATACCCTGCTGATGCGCTCGTCCGACGATGGGGCGGCTGCTGCGCGCACCTACCTTGGTGGGCGCGACCTGGGTGGCGAAGTCCCCGACCGGTGGAACCTGGGGTATGCTCCCGGCCACCGCAAGCTGGTTACCCATCTGCGTTCGCTCGGCTTCAGCGACAAGGAGCTGGTGGATGCCAACCTTGCCGTCCGCGGGCAGCAAGGGGTGAACGACCGCTTCTTCAATCGCGTCATGTTCCCCATCAACGACTCGCGCGGCGAGTGCATCGCCTTCGGCGGTCGGGTGATAGGGCAGGGCGAGCCGAAGTACCTGAACACGGGCGACACGCCCATCTTCCATAAGTCGGAAGTGCTCTATGCCCTGGACAAGGCCAAGGCGCGGATGGCCAGCACGGGCGATGCCATCGTGGTGGAAGGCTATACCGACGTCATCGCCCTGCACGAGGCAGGCTTCGCGAACGTGGTCGCCACGCTGGGAACGTCCCTCACGCGTCAGCATATCCGCTTTCTCTCGCATCATGCCAAGAAGCGCATCATCTACCTGTTCGACGGCGACGAGGCTGGTCAGCGCGCCGCCGATAGGGCATTGCAGTTCATCGACTCGTCCATTACCCCTGAAGCGGGGGTGACGCGTGTCGACCTTTGCGCGGTCACCCTGCCCGACAACCTCGACCCGGCGGAGTTCATCGCCGCGAAGGGCGCGGCCGCGTTCTCCGAGGTGCTTGATGGTGCGGTGCCGCTGATCAAGTTCGGCATCGACCGGCGCTTGGCGCGCTACGACCTTGCCTCCCCGGAGGGGAGGTCCCGCGCAACGACGGATGCCCTTTCGGTGCTTGCGCCCATCAAGGATTCGCTCCTTGCCAAAGACTATGCGGTCTACATCGCCAGCAAGGTGCGCACCAGGGAGCAGGATGTCCTCGATCGTTTGGCGGGACTCAAAGCGCCAACGGTGGTCGATTACGAATCGCGCGCGAACAATGCCGCGCCCGCCCCACGGCGCCGTCGGCTGAGCGACCTGCCTCCCGCCGAGCGGAACCGTATCCGTACCGAGCGGGAGTTCCTGAGCCTGTGCGCGCAGAACCCCGCTATGGTTCCCGAGTTCATGAACGAGCTGGGGCAGACCGAATGGCACGAGCGGGTGCATGGCGAGCTTGCGCAGGTCCTGATCGATCTCGTCGTCGAGAACCCCGACATGACGGTCGCCGACCTGATCATGCGCGCGCAATCGCGCTGCAAGTACGCTTCGCGCATCCTTACCTCTTCCAGCCTGCCCTCGGGAACGCCTGCCCACGATACGCTCCGCTTCCTGGCCGACGAACTCGCCATCGGCGACATGGAAGCGGCTGTGGCGGAGATGAGGTCGCAGATGGATGCCGCCCAAACGGCAGAAGAGCAGGAGATGGTGTTCCAGAGCATCCTTATGGTGCAAGGGGAGCTCAATCGCCTGCGCAAAGGGCACGCCAAGACGGAATAGCCGAAGCAGCGGCACTCGCCGCTGGTATACTCAATGATTGCGATAATTTCTGCCGCCTCGGTACCGTGCGCGGCAGCTGTGAATACGGAAGGGTGCGCCATGAGATCCATGAACATCGTTCTTTCACCCGACCCCATGCTTCGCCAAGTTTGCGAACCATGCAAGGTTGGTGACAGATCCCTGAAGAAGATTGCCAAGCAGATGCTGCACACCATGTACGCCAACAACGGCTGCGGGCTGGCGGCTCCGCAGGTTGGGCTCAACATCCGACTGGTGGTGATTGACTGCTACGATGGGCCCGACGAGTCATCGAACCCGTTGGTCTTGGTGAACCCCGAGGTCATCGAACGCAAAGGCGAAACCGTCACCGCCGATGAGGGCTGTCTTTCCATCCCCGGCATCTCGGTTCCCATCACGCGCCATGAGATCTCCCGCGTGCGCTTCTTCGATCTTGACGGCAACCAGGTCGAGCTTGAGAGCGGCGGGCTTCTGGGGCGCTGCTTCCAGCACGAGATCGACCATCTTGATGGCATCACCCTCTTCGAGTCGTGTGAGCCCATGGACCGCGTGAAGGCGCTCCATGACTACAGCATCGCTCTCGCCAATGGGGCGAAGCCCGGGGAAACGGAGTAGCATGCGCGTGGTTTTCATGGGCACGCCCAACTTCGCAGCCGAGGTTCTGGGCGCCCTTCTTGAATCTAAACACCAGGTGGTGGGCTGCTTTACGCGCCCGGATGCGGTTCGCGGCCGCGGCAAGAAGCTGGTAGCCTCGCCGGTGAAGGTTGCGGCTGCGGCGGCGCAGGTTCCCGTCTTCGAGTACTCGTCGCTGCGCTCCGATGAGGCGTTCCAGGCCCTTTCTGACCTTTCGCCCGACGTGGTGTGCGTTGCCGCATACGGCGCTATTCTGCCCAAGGACGTTCTGGAACTGCCCCGTTTCGGCTGCCTGAACGTGCACGGCTCGCTGCTTCCGCGTTGGCGTGGAGCAGCACCGGTGGAGCGGGCCATCCTTGCCGGCGATGAGTTCACGGGCGTGGGCATCATGCGCATGGAGGAAGGGCTCGATACCGGTGCGGTGTGCCGCGAATGCAAGGTCGCCATCGGCGATTGCGGCGCGGAAGAGCTGACCCTTAAGCTTGCGCAAGCCGGCGGCAAGGCGTTGGTGGAGGCCCTCGACGAGCTCGAAATGGCAGGGGAGCTTCCCTGGCAAGATCAGCCGTGCGAGGGCATTGAGTACGCCGAGAAGGTAGAGAAGGGCGAGCTCGATATCTCGCCGAACATGACCGCCCTTGAAGCGATGCGGTATGTTCGCGCATCGAGTGAGAGCCACCCAAGCCGGTGCGCTGTGGCGGGGAAGGGCGTGGCGGTGCAGGCTGCCGCGCTTGCGCCGCAGATCGCCGAGCTCCCTCTTCTACCGGGGCAGGTTGCCTTCCGTGCGAAGAGGCTGTACTTGGGTTGCGATGATCCGGAACAGGTATTGGAATTGACGCTGGTCAAGCCTGATGGGAAGAAGTCGATGGAGGCAAAGGCCTTCGCGGCGGGCATCCAGGGCATAAAACAGGGCGGCGTAGAATGGCAGGAGATCAATGGATAACGAGAACAGCAAGGGCAAGCCCAGCGGGGGCAAGGGCTCATTCAAGCCGTCAGGCGCCGGAAAAGGCGGCTACAAAGGCGGTCGCAAGGGCGGAAAGCCAGCCGGCCAGGGCCGTTCCGGTGGCCGCAGCTTCGGCAGCCAGGGGGGCAAACCCGGGTTCCGCAACGGTAAGCGCTCGGGCGGCCCGCGCTCGGGTCAGGGCGGCTACCGCCGCAATGACGATGCGCGCCCTTCGGGCGATTCGGATCGCAAGCCCCAGGGCCAGGGATATCGCGGCAAGGCGGCGAGTGATCGCACCGAAGGCGGATACAAGGGCAGCTACCGTGGAGGCGACCGCAACCGCAGGCCTTCCGGCAAGTTCTCCGGGTCGGGTAAGCCGCGGGGGAACTTCAAGCGCGATGGCCGTGACGGCAACGGTTATTCCCGCGGCGGCGACAGGGGCAGGAAGCCGGAGTTCAAGTCCCGCGGCCGTTTCAACCAGAACGCCGATTCCAACACGGAAGAGCGCAAGTCGACGGGCTTCCGCGGGTTCGAGAACACCCATAATCCCGCGGGTACGAAGAGCCTGGGCTACCGTGCTGGCCAGGGCAGGCAGAACAAGCAGGGCGGCCAGGGCAGGAGCTTCACGAAGGCCACCCCGGCACGCATCCTCTCGCTCGAGGTGCTTACCTATGTGCGCGAGCAGGGCTGCTACCTTTCCGAGGCCATCGACAAGTTCGTGACGTATTCCGACAAGCCAGCCGTTGAGCGCTCGTTCGCCCGCGTGCTTGCCACCGAGGTCGTGTCCCGAAAGGGCTCCCTTGACCAGCTCATCGATTCCGTGGTGGACAATCCGCAGGACATCCAGCCCGATGTCCGCGATGCCCTGCGCATGTCGTTCTGCGAGCTGTTCTACCTGGGCAAGCCCGACCATGTGGTGGCCGACCAGGGCGTAGAGCTGGTGCGCTCCGTTGCCCCTCAGGCATCGGGGTTGGCGAACTTCGCGCTGCACCGTGCCATCGAGCTGAAAGAGACCTTCCCGTTCGGCGACCCTGCTGAAGACGTATCGGCGGCGGCGCTGCAGGAAGGCTTCCCGGTTTGGCTTGCCAAGCGCCTCTCGGCAGACCTTGGCGGCCAGGAGTCGCTGCGCTTCATGCAGCGCTCGAACAACCCGGCGCCTTTGTTCTTCATGCTGAACCTTGCGCGCGTGGATGGTCCGAAGACCTTGTCTTCCCTGGTGGAGCGCCATGTCAAGGTAGTGCCCGTGTCCAAGATGGTCGACCTTCCCTGCGCAATCCCGGCGTTCGGTTTCGCTGAGCGCAAGGCGGTTACCGACGAGCTTGTTTCCCGCTTGCTTTCCGAGGGCTCCCTGGTGATCACCGACGTCGCCGCCCAGTGTGCGGCCGCATTGGCCATGCCCGAGAAGAAACCCGAGCGGTTCCTGGAGATCGGCGCAGGACGCGGCACCAAGACCATCATGCTGCAGAACGTTGCCCTGAGCCGTTTCGGCGAGCAGATCACGCTCGATACGCTCGACATGGACCCGCAGCGCACGCGGGAGCGCGAAAAGCACCTGGAGGATGCCGCCATCAAGCAGGACCAGGTGTTCGTGAAGGACGCCACCAACCTCAGCTCCTTGCCCGAGGGCGCCTACGACGCGGTGCTGGTGGACGCTCCCTGCTCCGGCATCGGCACGCTGCGCCGCCATCCCGACATCCGTTGGCGCATGAACGAGGAAGACGTTTCCTCTTTAGCGCAGGTGGGATCGAAGATGCTTGCGCAGGCGGCAAGGCTGGTTGCCCCGGGCGGTCAGCTCACCTTCGCCACCTGCACCGTTCTGAAGGAAGAGAACCAAGACGTCATCGATGCGTTCTTTGCCAGCGAAGAGGGCAAGGGCTTCACGATGGAGCGTACGGTTTCCTCCGACGCCCTGTACCGCGAAAAGGTCACCGGCCCCATCTACGACTCGCATTTCGTGTGCGTTCTTAAGCGGGAAGCGGCCAAATAGCATTCGGCTCATCTGCGCTAGCGCCCTTTGATCCGCACCTTGCCCCTTGCCTCGAAGCGCCCGTCGGTTGATCCGATGGGCGCTTTTTTCCTAGACCCTGCACACCGGCTGTCGTATACTTTGAACGACCTTTAATGGCGGTACAGAGAGACCGATAAGGTGCAAACATATCGTTTCGGCGAAGCCCGCTCGGGTTTGGCCGAGGCAAGACTGATTGCCCCTCTCGTGCCTGGGGCTTTTTAGTATCCGGGCGGGGGATTGCTGCTAGGCGCATTTCCGTGCGGCTGGCTCAGCGGCTTCTGTGTACGCACTTCGATTCAGCGAAAGGAGCGTGCATGCAAGATACGGAACTTGAGGAATCAGTGGTTATGGATGGGTCCGAGATCGATCGGACCCTCGTTCGCATGGCCCATCAGATCCTCGAGCAGAACAAAGGGTGCCAGGAACTGGCGCTCGTCGGCATCGTTACGCGCGGCGATATCTTGGCCCATCGCTTGGCCAAGCTCATCGATCAGATAGAGGGCGTATCGCTGCCGGTAGGGGCCCTCGATATCAGCTTCTACCGCGATGATTCCCTTTCCAACATCGCCCCCATCGTCCAGGGCACCGACATCCTGTTCTCCCTCGATGGAAAGACGATCGTCTTGGTGGACGACGTTCTCTACACCGGGCGCACCATCCGCGCAGCACTCGATGCGCTTATGGATTTCGGTCGCCCCTCGCGCATCCAGCTCGCAACGCTGGTAGACCGCGGCCATCGTGAGCTTCCCATCCGCGCCGACTTCGTGGGCAAGAACGTTCCCTCTTCCGCGAACGAGAACGTCCGCCTGTACCTGAAGGAAGTCGACGGTAAGTCTTGCGTCTGCATTTCCAAGGTTGCCCCCGGCTCGCACGTGGGCTCTGCTCCGCTGAAGGGAGATGCGCATGTTCGCCCATAAGAACCTCCTGTCCATCGACGTGCTTTCGCGCGAGGACATCCTCACCATCCTCGAGCAGGCAAAGACCTTCGAAGAGGTGAACAACCGCCCCATCAAGAAGGTCCCCGCCCTGCGCGGAAAGACCATCTGCAACCTGTTCCTCGAGCCGTCCACGCGCACGCGCGGATCGTTCGAGCTTGCCGAGAAGCGCCTTTCCTGCGATTCGATGAACGCCGGCGGCAGCGCCTCTTCCACCGTGAAGGGCGAAAGCCTGGTGGACACCGTGCGCACGCTCGACTCCATGAAGGTGGATATGTTCATCGTGCGCCACAAGTGCGCCGGCTCGCCTTATCTGGTTTCGCAGAACACCAACGCCTCGGTCATCGATGCGGGCGACGGTAAGCACGAGCATCCCACGCAGGCCCTGTTGGACCTGTACACCATCTGGAAGGAAAAGGGCTCGTTCGAGGGCCTGAAGGTGGGCATCGTCGGCGACATCGCCCATTCGCGCGTATGCGGGTCGCTCGTTCCCGCCCTGCGTCGCATGGGTGCCCACGTCACGCTCATCGCTCCTGCCACCTTGCTGCCGGCCCGCCCCGACATCCTGGGTGCCAACGCGGTTACCCCGCATCTTGAAGAGGCGCTTCCGGAACTCGACGTGGTGTACATGCTGCGAATCCAGATGGAGCGCCTTGAAAGCGCGCCGTTCCCCAGCCTGCGCGAGTACAACCTCCGCTACGGCCTTACCCGCGAGCGCGAGAAGCTGATGAAGGACGACGCCATCATCTGCCATCCCGGGCCCATCAACCGCGGCGTCGAGCTGGACAGCTACATGGCCGATGGCAAGCATTCCGTAATCGTCGATCAGGTATTCTCTGGCGTGTGCGTCCGCATGGCGCTTATCTATCTTCTCCTAGGGGGCTCAGATGAAGCATCTCGTTAAAAACGTCCGGGTAATCGACCCGGCTCTCGGCTTGGACAAGGTGGCCGACATCCTCATCGACGGCGAGACCATCGCCGAAGTGGGCGAAGGGCTAACCTGCGAAGGGGCAGAGGTGCTCGACCGCACCGGTTGCATCGCGATTCCCGGCCTGGTGGATATCCACGTCCACTTGCGCGACCCCGGCCAAGAGTACAAGGAAACCATCGAAACGGGCACGGCTGCCGCTGCCCACGGCGGGTTCACCGGCATCTGCTCCATGCCCAACACCGTTCCCACCACCGACAACGGCGCCACGATCGACTACGTGCTCGATCAGGCTGCGAATGCCGGCCATTGCCACGTGTACCCGTCCGGTGCCTGCACAAAGGGGCTCAAGGGCGAGGCGTTGGCGGAGATCGGCGACATGGTTGCCCATGGCGCCGTTGCCTTCACCGACGACGGCCGCGGGGTCCAGGGCGCCGGCATGATGCGTCGCGTGATGGACTACGCCAAGGCGTTCGACAAGGTGGTTATGAGCCACTGCCAGGATGAGGACCTGGTGGGTCCCGGCCAGGTGAACGAGGGCGTTGTCTCCACCCGCCTGGGCATGGCCGGCTGGCCGGCTGCGGGCGAGGAGCTGCAGATCCAGCGCGACATCGCCCTGTCCGAGCTTACCGGCTGCCCCATCCACATCCAGCATATAACCACGGCCCGCGGCGTCGACATCGTGCGCGAGGGCAAATCCCGCGGTGCCCTGGTTACCGCAGAGGCAACCCCGCACCATATCGTGTTGAACGAGGACGACCTCACCGCGACCTACAACACGAACCTGAAGATGAACCCGCCGCTGCGCACCAAGGCTGACAACGCCGCCATCATCGAGGGCATCAAGGACGGCACCATCGACGTCATCGTCACCGACCATGCGCCGCATGCCGCACACGAGAAGGCCCGCGAATTCGAGCTGGCGCCCTTCGGCATGACCGGCTTGGAAACCTCGCTCGGCGTGGTGCTTACCTATCTGGTGCAACCTGGTCACATCGACTACAACCGCATGGTCGAGCTGATGGCCATCCGCCCGCGCGAGATCCTCAGGCTCGACCAGGTTCGCCTGGAAGCGGGCTCGGTTGCCGACATCACCGTGTTCGACCCTGAAGCGGCTTGGACCGTCAAGGCCGAGGATATGGTATCCAAATCCAAGAACAGCGGCTTCTTGGGCTATGAATTGAAAGGGCGTGCCACTGACGTGTTCATGGCAGGCACTATGACCTGTAAGGAAGGTGAAGTCGTTGAGTAAGCTTCTGGAAAACACCACCCTTGGTGCTCGCCCGAAGGCTCTTCTGGTTCTTGAGGACGGCTCGGTTTTCGAGGGCTATTCCTGCGCCGCTGAAGGCGAGGTGTTCGGCGAGGTCTGCTTCAATACTTCGCTGGAGGGCTACCTGGAGGTGATCTCGGATCCTTCGTACGCCGGCCAGATCGTCACCATGACCTACCCTCAGATCGGCAACTACGGCATCAACCCCGACGACCTGCAGTCCGATTCCCTCGCACTGCGCGGCTTGGTCGTGCACGACATGTGCTTCACGCCTTCCAGCTGGCGCAGCACCCAGAGCCTGCCCTCGTTCCTGACCGAGAACGGTGTAGTGGCCATCGCCGGCATCGACACGCGCTCGCTTACCAGCCATCTGCGCGACAAGGGTGCCCAGCGCGGTGCCATCTCCACCACCGACTTGGATGCCCAGAGCCTGCTCGAGAAGGTTCGTGCCTCCGAGAGCATCGTCGGCGTTAACCTTGCGAAGACCGTGTCTCGCTCCGAGGCCGCCTCGTTCGACGAGCTTCCCGCCAGCCAGGCGTTCGCCGTTGCGGCTCCGGCTCAGGCCCGCTACAACGTGGTCGCCTACGATTGCGGCGTGAAGAAGTCCATCCTGCAGGGTCTGGTGCGCGTGGGCTGCAAGCTCACCGTGGTTCCTTGGAACACCCCCGCTGAAGACGTGCTTGCCATGAACCCCGACGGCGTGTTCCTGAGCAACGGCCCGGGCGACCCGGACGCCGTGCGCGAAACCTACGAGCAGGTGCAGAAGCTCATCGGCAAGGTGCCGCTGTTCGGCATCTGCCTTGGCCATCAGATGATCTCGCTGGCCAGTGGCGCGCAGATGGAAAAGCTCAAGTTCGGCCACCGCGGCGGCAACCAGCCGGTGATGAACCTTCGCACCGGCCGCGTGGAGATCACCGCGCAGAACCACGGGTTCGGCCTGCTGTTCGACAGCCTGGGCCCCTTGGTGCCCGAGCTTTCCGACGGGATTTCCGAGCACGTCTCCGACCTGCGCTTCTGGGCGCAGCGAGGTGTGGCTCCGGTGGTCCAGAACGAGCGCTTCGGCAAGATCCAGCTCACCCATGTGAACCTCAACGACGGCACGGCAGAGGGCATCGCCTTCCTTGACCAGCCGGTGTTCTCGGTTCAGTACCATCCGGAAGCCAGCCCCGGCCCCACGGATGCCCATTACCTGTTCACCGCGTTCACCCGCCTTATGGACGGCGACGCGGGCTATCTCGACATAGACATCGCCTCCGACCGCCTTTCCGGCTGGGTCTTCGGGGCTGAGGAAGGAGAGGCACATGCCTAAGCGTACCGACATCAAGCGCATACTCGTTATCGGTTCCGGCCCCATCGTCATCGGCCAGGCGTGCGAATTCGACTACTCCGGCGCCCAGGCCTGCAAGGTGCTGAAGGAGGACGGCTTCGAGGTTGTGCTGGTGAACTCCAACCCGGCAACCATCATGACCGACCCGCAGCTGGTGGATCGCACCTACGTCGAGCCCATCACCAAGGAATTCATCGAGAAGATCATCGAGAAGGAGCGCCCCGACGCCCTGCTTCCCACGCTCGGTGGCCAGACGGCCCTCAACGCCGCCGTCGAGCTTGCCAAGGCCGGCGTGCTGGACAAGTACAACGTTGAGATGATCGGCTGCGACCTGGCCGCCATCGAGCGCGGCGAGGACCGCAAGCAGTTCAACGAGGCCATGGCGGAGATCGGCCTGGAGGTTGCGCGCAGCGGCTATGCCTACTCCGTCGACGACGCCCTCGAGCTGGTTGGCCGTTTGGGCTACCCGGTGGTTATCCGCCCGTCGTTCACCTTGGGCGGCGCCGGCGGCGGCATCGCGCATACCGAAGAGGAGCTCAAGCTCATCGTTTCCCAGGGCCTGGACCTTTCCCCGGTTACCGAGGTGCTGGTTGAAGAGAGCATCGAGGGTTGGAAAGAGTACGAGATGGAGGTCATGCGCGACCGCGCAGGTAACGGCATCATCATCTGCTCCATCGAGAACCTCGACCCGATGGGCGTGCACACCGGCGACTCCATCACGGTTGCCCCGGCGCAGACCCTTTCCGACGTCGAGTACCAGCGCATGCGCGTTGCCTCTCTGGCCATCCTCGAGAAGATCGGCGTGGAAACCGGCGGCTCCAACGTGCAGTTCGCGGTGAACCCCGATAACGGCCGCCTTATCGTCATCGAGATGAACCCCCGCGTTTCGCGCTCTTCCGCGCTTGCCTCCAAGGCTACCGGCTTCCCGATTGCCAAAGCTGCCGCAAAGCTCGCCGTGGGCTATACGCTCGACGAGATCACCAACGACATCACCAAGGCAACCCCGGCCTGCTTCGAGCCCACCATCGACTACTGCGTTGTGAAGGTTCCGCGCTTCGCGTTCGAGAAGTTCAAGGGCACGGACACCACCCTTTCCACCCGCATGAAGGCCGTCGGCGAGATCATGGCCATCGGCCGCACCTTCGAAGAGGCCTTCGGCAAGGCAATGCGCTCGCTTGAGAACGGCCGTTACGGCCTGGGCGGCGACGGCAAGGACTCCTTCGACGAGGAGCGCTTCGACGAGCTGGTTGCCCTTCCCACCGAAGACCGCGTGTTCTACGTTGCCGAGGCCTTCCGCCGCGGCTGGTCGGTAGAGCAGGTGTTCCAGGCGAACAAGATCGACCGCTGGTTCCTGAACCGCATCGCCGATATCGTTGCCGTCGAGCGCGCCGTTGCGAAGATGAAGCTCGAGGAGCTTTCGGCCGAGGACCTGCTTACCGCCAAGCGCTACGGGCTCTCCGACGATCAGATCGCCTACCTCACCGGCTCCGACGAGCTTACCGTTCGCGCGCGCCGCAAGGAGCTCGGCGTGGTTCCCGTGTTCAAGACGGTTGACACCTGCGCAGCCGAGTTCCAGAGCCTTACCGAGTACCACTACAAGACCTACGAGCTGGGCACTTCCGAGGTCCGTCCGGCCACGAAGAAGCGCGCGATGATCTTGGGCGCAGGCCCGAACCGCATCGGCCAGGGCATCGAGTTCGACTACTGCTGCGTGCACGCGAGCTACGCGCTGCACGATGCCGGTTACGAGACCATCATGGTCAACTGCAACCCTGAAACGGTCTCCACCGACTACGACACCTCCGACCGCCTGTACTTCGAGCCGCTTACCTACGAAGACGTCATGGACATCGTCGATGTCGAGCAGCCCGATGGGGTAGTGGTTACCCTGGGCGGCCAGACGCCGCTCAAGCTTGCCCGCGCCCTGCAGGATGCCGGCGTGCACATCATGGGCACCAAGCCCGAGGCCATCGACCTGGCAGAAGACCGCGACCGCTTCTCGGCCATCCTCGACGAGCTTTCCATCACCTACCCTGCAGCCGGTATGGCCTCTTCCTTCGAGGAAGCCTGCCAGGTTGCCGACCGCATCGGCTTCCCGCTGCTGGTCCGCCCCAGCTACGTTCTGGGCGGACGCGGCATGGTCATCGCCTACGACGCCAAGTACCTGGAGAAGTACATGGCCGAAGCGGCGCGCATCACGCCCGATCATCCGGTGTACCTCGATCGCTTCCTGGAAGGCGCTATCGAAAGCGACGTGGATGCCCTGTGCGACGGCGAGGACGTGTACATCGGCGGCGTCCTGGAGCACATCGAGGAAGCCGGCGTGCATTCCGGCGACTCCGCCTGCTGCATCCCTCCGTTCACGCTTTCGGAGGCTCAGGTCTCGCAGCTGCGTGACATCACCCGCCGCTTGGCGAAGCGCTTGGGCGTCGTCGGCCTTATCAACATCCAGTTCGCCATCAAGGACGCGGTGGTCTACGTTATCGAGGCCAACCCCCGCGCTTCGCGTACCGTGCCGTTCGTATCCAAGGCAACCGGCGTGCCGCTGGCGAAGCTTGCCGCCCGCATCATGTCGGGCGAGAAGATCGCCTCGTTTGGCCTTCCCAGCGACGAGCGCCGTCAGAGCCACTTCTGCGTGAAGGAAGCCGTTATGCCGTTCGGCCGCTTCCCGGGCGCCGACGTTATCCTTGGGCCCGAGATGAAGTCCACCGGCGAGGTTATGGGTATCGCCAACAACTTCCCTTCGGCCTACGCGAAGACCCAGGCCGCCGCCAGCATGGAGCTTCCCACGGGCGGCACCTGCTTCGTCTCCGTGTGCGACCGCGACAAGCGCGCTATCCTGCCCTTGGCCCGCGACCTCTCCCGCATGGGCTTCAGCCTGCTTTGCACCGAGGGCACGGCACGTGCCCTGGTTTCCGCCGGCATCCCCTGCGAGCAGATCGGCCGCATCGGAACCGAGGAGCCCAACATCGGCACCAAGATCATGGACGGCGAGATCGACCTGGTCATCAACACGCCGTTCGGCCAGGAGACCCGCGGCGACGGCTATCAGCTCCGCACCATGTGCGTGCGCCAGAACCTCTGCTATGTAACGACGCTGGCAGGCGCGCAGGCCTTCGTTTCCGCAATCGAGACGTTGCGCGACGAGAACCTGCCCATCGTTGCCCTGCAGGATCTTGACCAGTGGGAGGAACAGTAGCCCCATGGCAGCAATCCAAGACACACAGGCCGTGGTGGTTGCCAACGAGCAGCTCCACGACCGGCTCTGGCTCGTAACCGTCGAAGCGGGCGAGCTTGCCGCCCAGGTGCAGCCGGGGCAGTTCGTCCATATGCTCATCCCGGGGATGGAGGGCCATATCCTACGCCGCCCGTTCTCGGTGTTCCATGTGAGTGACGACAAGTCGAAAATGGCCATCCTGTACCAGGTGGTGGGCTTCGGCAGCAAGCAGCTCATCACGGTGGCGCCCGGCGCTGCCGTCGACATCATGGGCCCTGTCGGCCATGGCTGGCATGCGCCTGAAGGTGTTCGCAGCGCACTCTTGGTCGCCGGCGGCGTTGGCGCGGCACCGTTGTTCATGCATGCCCAGGAACTGGTTGCCGCAGGCATCGATGTTGAAGTGGTATTGGGCGCCCAGACGGCGGGCGCACTCGTTTGCGAACCTAAGTACCGCGAGCTTCTGGGCGACGAGCCGCATCTTGCCACCGACGACGGCACCCGGGGCCATGCAGGCTTCGTTACCGATGTGGTTTCCCAGCGCATCGCGGAAAAACAGTTCGATTATGTTGCCTGCTGCGGCCCCGAGCCGATGATGCATGCGGTATCGGACCTTACCTTGAAGGCGGGCATTCCCTCCTTCATCTCCCTGGAGAAGCGGATGGCATGCGGTATCGGCGCCTGCCTTTCCTGCATCGTTGAAACGGTTGACGGGCGAAAGCGCTCTTGCGTGGACGGCCCCGTCTTCGATGCCTCTAAGGTGGTGTGGTAAATGAGCGTGGATCTTTCCGTGAACCTGGGCGGCCTTCAAATGAAGAACCCGGTTACCACTGCTTCCGGCACGTACGCTTCGGGCCGCGAGTACTCTGATTTCGTTGACCCTGCTTTGCTGGGTGCGGTTACCACCAAGGGCGTTTCCTTGAACGGCTGGGCCGGAAACGATGCACCCCGCATCGCCGAGACCCCGAGCGGCATGCTCAACTCCATCGGCCTTCAGAACCCCGGGGTGGAGGTGCTGAAGAGCCGTGACCTCCCGTGGCTTCGCAGCGCGGGGGCTACAACCATCGTCAACGTTTCCGGCCATAGCGTCCCGGAGTACGTTTCGGTGATCGAGGCCCTTGAGCAGACCGAGGACGTCGACGCCTACGAGGTGAACATCTCGTGCCCGAACGTCGATTCCGGTGGGCTTACCTTCGGTACCGACCCGAAGATGGTCGAAGAGGTGGTTTCCGCTTGCCGTGCAGCCACCAAGCGCCCGATGTTCGTGAAGCTCACCCCGAACGTTACCGATATCGCCGAGATCGCCAAGGCGGCAGAGGCTGCCGGTGCGGATGCCATCTCGCTCATCAACACCTTGCTGGGCATGGCTATCGACGTCCGCAAGAAGAAGCCGGTGCTCGCCCGCGTTGTCGGCGGCCTTTCCGGCCCTGCGGTGAAGCCGGTTGCGCTTCGCATGGTGTGGCAGGTGCACAACGCCGTCGATGTGCCCATCCTCGGCATGGGTGGCATCATGAACGGCACCGATGCCGTCGAGTTCATGCTGGCTGGTGCCACCGCGGTAGCTGTGGGCACGGCCAACTTCAACAACCCCCGGGCAACCCTTCAGACGATCGAGGGGATCCAAAAGTACTGCGAGGAAACGGGAGTTTCCGACGTCAAGGAATTGATTGGAGCGCTTGAATGCTAGATTTCAACGACATTCCCCGTAAGGACCGCGTGATCGTCGCCCTCGACTGCGACCGCACGCGCGCGCTTGAGCTTGCCGATATGCTTTCCGGTCGCGCGAAGTGGCTGAAGGTGGGCATGACCCTTTTCTACCAGGAAGGGCCCTACTTCATCCATATGCTGCAGAAGCGCGGCTTCAAGGTGTTCTTGGACCTGAAGTTCCATGACATCCCTCATCAGGTGAAAGGCGCGGCCCGTGCTTCTGCGGAGGCCGGCGCCGACATGCTCACCATGCATGCCGTGGGCGGCGTGAAGATGATGCAGGCGGCTAAGGAAGGACTGGCCGAGGCCTGTTGGATCGACGAAGAGCCTATTTCCTTGGGTATTACGGTTCTCACCAGCATGAGCTCTGACGACCTGCAGGCTACCGGCGTCGAGCGCCCGGTGGTGGAGCAGGTTATGTCTTTGGCTCGCCAGGCGAAAGAGGCCGGGCTTTCCGGCGTCGTCGCCTCCCCGCAAGAGGCGCCTATGCTTCGCGAGCTGCTCGGCCCCGAGGCCTTCATCGTTACCCCCGGCGTTCGTCCTGCCGGTTCCGCCATGGGTGACCAAACGCGTGTTACCACGCCCCGCCAGGCGTTCGACAACGGGGCATCCCACATCGTGGTTGGGCGTCCCATCACGGAAAACGCCCATCCGGCCGCAGCATTCGATGCCATAGCTAAGGAGCTTTAAGCGTGGAAGTATCTGAGATCAAAGAACTGCTCAATAAGATGAATGCCCTTGAAAACGAGGGCACCTCGGTGAATGCCACCGCAATGATGCAGGATCCTATCGTTGCGAACCGTTTGGCGGTAGAGCTTCTGCAGCGGGTCGATCGCGATTCCAAGCCCGAGCTCGTTGTTGCCCCGGAAGGCATCGATTCGTACTTCGGGTATTCGGTGGCACTCTCTGCTTGGATGCGCTTCCTTTGTGCGCAGAAGGCGGATGACGGCAGCTTCGCTCTGCCCGAGGGCACTTCCATCAAGAAGAACGAGAAAACGATCCTGGTGGTCGACTCATATGACGAGGCAACCGCGCAATCGCTTATCGACTTGGTAAGCAAGCAGGGTGCGAAGCCGGTAGCAATCCTTTCGCTGGTTGGCCCTACCGAGGCTACCCAGCATGATTGGGAGGTCATCTCCCTGCTGTAGGCGATCGCTCTACCTATCGGGGTTTTCTCGGGCCGGCTCCATTGCGATGGGGCCGGCCCGACTTGTTCGAGGGCTTAGCCCTGGTTCTTCTTGCCAAAGGCGACGGCAAGCAAGCTCAGGAAGGCAAGCGCCGAAATTCCCAGCAGGACATAGAGTGAAAGCTCGGTGCCGGCGACGGTGCCCGCCACCAGGTCGTTCGGGCTTGCGGCTTGAGCCGAGTTGACGATAGAGGTGGTGATGGCAGTGCCAAGCGCGCCGCCTAGCTGTTGCATCGTGTTGAAGGTGGCATTGCCGTCGGTCTTCAGCTCTTCGTGCAGGTATCCCAATCCGGTTGTCATGGAATTCGCCGCGGAGAAGCCTTGGGCAATGGGGATCAAGATGTATACGGCCATGAACATCCAGGGCTGGCCCGGTAGGGCAACGGCGATGAACAGCACGATAGCCGCTAATTGCGCCAGGGCACCGAAGGTGAGCGGGGTGCGCGAACCCAGCACATCGAGGATTCGCCCGCCCATGGGCGCAAGGGCCGCTCCGATAATACAGCCGGGAAGCAGCAGGCAGCCGGCATCGAAGGCGCTCTGGTTGTGGACCACCTGCCCGAAGTACGGCACAAGATAGCCAAGGCCCAACACGATTGCCTGGAGCAGTACAACGTATGCCAGGCAAAGGCGGAACTTCCTGCTCTTGAAGATGCTGGTCCTGATAATCGGGCTGTCGCTTTTGGCTGCAAGGGAAAAGTAGACCGCGAACAGTACCAACGAGAGCACGAACAGCCCTACTACCTGCAGGCTCAGCCAGCCTGCCGTGCTTGCGCTGCTGGTGGCGAACACAAGGCAAACGAAGCCTCCGGCGATGGAAAGGTATTGCGGAAGGCTGAAGGCAACCTTCTCGGTTTCGCTTACTTGCCTGATGGCCGCTAATCCGCAGATAAGCGATATCAGCAGGAAGGGCATCAGCACCACGAAGATCATGCGCCATCCCCACAGGGTGACGATCAGGCCTCCGACCGAGGGACCCACAGCAGGCGCGGTTGCGGTGATAAGGGTCGCGATGCCCATCATCATTCCCATCTTGCCAAGGGGTGCCTGCTCGATGACTATGTTGAACATAAGGGGCAAGGCCAAGCCGGTTCCGATTCCTTGGATTACCCTTCCGGCAATCAGGATCCAGAACTCCGAAGCCAGCGTGCAGGCCAAAGTGCCGGCAATGAAGAGGAGTATTGCGGTTAGGAACAGCGATTTGGTGCGGAAGCGGCGCTTCAGCAGCGACGACAGCGGCATGATGGCGGTAAGCACAAGCAGATAGCCTGTGGTGACCCACTGAACCGAGGCGGTGGTTACCGAGAACTCTTCCATCAGCGAGGGAAAGGTTATGTTCATGGCGGTTTCAACCACCACGCCTGCGAATGACATAAGTCCGCACGCGAGTACCGATACTATCAGCTTGGCGTCGATGCGCCTCTCGAATGGTTCTTGCATTATTGCCTTCCGTGAATTTTCTGCTGCTTTGATCAATATAGGCAATAAGCGGGTGCGGTCTCTATGACCTAGTTTCGCCGAGTTGCGAACTTCCAGATTTTACACAAATGCGAGCTATCATAGTTGCGTATCGGTTGGTGCGCAGATTGCTGTGCAATCATACGCCTATCACTATCTTCAGGTGGCCTACATGGATCCTATCAAGCTGAGTATTCCCGATCTTTGCGTCACTCTCCGATGCACGCCAGGGTTCGATCCTGCCAGTCGGCCGAACGTCGTGTACCTGCCGGTAGTAGAAGGCGACGGGGAAGACGTGTGGTCTTGCTGCGAATCGCTGGCTAGGTCGGAGTTTGCCCTTGCTTTCATCTCTGGCCTGGATTGGGACAACGATCTTTCCCCATGGGAATGCGAGGGCGTGTTCTCTGCGGATGCACCGTTTTCGGGACATGCCGATGACACGCTTAAGGTGCTTGCCAGCCAGGTTTGCCCCGCGGTGGAAGAGGCATTGCAGGCGAGCAGTCCGGTAAGGACGATTGCCGGGTATTCTCTCGGCGGCTTGTTCGCGCTTTGGTCGCTGACCAACTGCCCGCTGTTCCAAAATGCGGTAAGCGCCTCGGGCTCGCTCTGGTTTCCGGGGTTCACCGAGTACTTCGAATCACATGGATTCCAACAACAGCCATCGCGGGTGTACCTGAGCTTGGGGAAGAAGGAAACGCGTACCCCTAGCCGCCTGCTGCGCAACGTCGCTGATGCGACGCAGGAGGTTTATGAGTGCCTACAGCACAGTGGCGTGGAAACTACCTTCGAGTGGAACCCTGGCAACCACTTCTCGGAGCCTGCGCTGCGCACGGCAAAGGGGATTGCCTGGGTATTGCGATAGGCGAGTAGAGACTTGGGTGAGCTGAATGCTCGTTGCTGCAGGTCGGCGCTCTATATCCTAAAGAAGATGCCGCAACCGGGGTTCCGATTGCGGCATCGATTCATTCTGTTCGATTCTGCGGCCTATTGCGGGTGTTCGCCTTACTTGAAGTCGAAGTTGCCCACTTCTGACATGACCAGATCGGGGTTGTGGTCCACGGCCCAGTTCACGTTCCAGGGCGTGGTGAACAGCAATAGCTTGCGGCCGCGCATGTCCTCTACGCGCAGGGTGTCGCGCGTAAGGTTCAGCTTGTCCACGTCGATCTCACCCGGCTTGTTGGCAACCCAGCGGACCTCGCGGTAGGGAAGGGTCTCTCGGCGCACCTCCACGTTGTATTCCGTTTTCAGGCGCTGCTCCAGAACCTCGAACTGCAGAACGCCCACCACGCCGACGATGACGCTTTCCATGCCGAAGCCCGGTACGCGGAATACCTGAACCGCGCCCTCTTGGGCAAGCTCCTCCATGCCCTTGACGAATTGCTTGCGCTTCAGGGTGTTCACCTGCGAGATCCGCGCGAACATCTCGGGCGCGAACATGGGGATCTCGGGGAATTGGACGCGGTCTTTGCCGGCGCAGATGGTATCGCCGATGCTGAAGATGCCGGGGTCGAACAGACCCACGATATCGCCGGCATAGGCTTCATCGACGATGGCGCGGTCGTCGGCCATGAGCGAGGTGCCCGTTGCCAGCTTCATCTTCTTCCCGCCCTGCATATGGAACGCTTCCATGCCGCGCTCGAACTTGCCCGAGCAGATGCGCACGAAGGCGATGCGGTCGCGGTGGTTCTTGTCCATGTTCGCTTGGATCTTGAACACGAACCCGGCGAAGTCCTTGCGCATGGGATCGACTTCCCTGCCGGTGAGGCAATCGGTGTAGGGACGGGGCGTCGGTGCCAGGCGAAGGAACTCGCGCAAGAAGGGCTCTACGCCGAAGTTGGTAAGGGCGGACCCGAAGAACACCGGCGAGAGCTTGCCCGTTGCGATGGCATCCAGGTCCAGCTCGTCGCCCGCGCCGTCCAGAAGCTCAACATCGTCCATGAGGTTCTTGTGGTTCGCTTCGCCGATCAGCTCGTCCATCTGGGCATCGCCCAGCTCGACCTCGATCTCGGCAACCTTCTTGGTGGAGTTGCCGCGCCCGGTGCCCTCGAAGGCGATAACGCGGCGCGATTGGCGGTCGAACACGCCGCGGAAGTTCTGCCCGCAGCCGATGGGCCAGTTCATAGGGTAGGTTCCGATGCCCAGCACCGTTTCGATTTCCTCCATGAGGTCGAACGGGTCGCGCGTCTCGCGGTCGAGCTTGTTGACGAACGTGAAGATGGGGATGTGGCGCAGGGTGCAGACCTTGAAGAGCTTCTTCGTTTGCGCCTCGACGCCTTTAGCGCCGTCGATGACCATCACCGCGGCGTCGGCGGCCATGAGGGTGCGGTAGGTGTCTTCGGAAAAGTCCTGGTGGCCGGGTGTGTCGAGGATGTTCACGCAGTGGCCCTCGTAATTGAACTGCAGAACCGAGGAGGTAACCGAGATGCCGCGTTCCTTCTCGATCTCCATCCAGTCGGAAACCGCGTGCTTGGAGCTGGCCTTGCCCTTTACCGAGCCGGCGGTTTGGATGCTGCCGGTGTACAGCAAGAGCTTTTCGGTGATGGTGGTCTTGCCCGCGTCGGGATGCGAGATGATGGCAAAGGTTCGACGTGAGGCGATCTTGTCCTGCAGGCTTGCCATGGGACGGTTCCTTTCATCGGCCAGAGCGGGTGCAACCCTGTAGGGCCGTTGAGGTTGGTTGTAGCTGAATTATTGTAGCGGCTGAGTGGCCGCTGGTAAAAAGAAAACGGCCGAAAGTGCGTTTACGACGCCAAGCCCCTGAGCACGCGGATCTCCTCGGCGTACCCCGGGAGCTCGTTGGGCGTTTCCAGGATCATCGGCAGATGCTTGAGTGCCGGGTGGTTCACGATGCGCTCGAAGGTGTCCAGCCCCAAATAGCCCTTGCCGATCTGCTCGTGGCGGTCTTTCTGGGAGCCGCAGGGGTTCTTCGAATCGTTGAGGTGCAGCGCCTTCAGATGCTGGATGCCGATAACGCGGTCGAATTCTTCCAGGACGCCGTCCAGGTCGCCCGCGATATCGTAGCCGGCATCGCTTACATGGCAGGTATCCAGGCACACGCCCAGGTGGTCGGAAAGCTCCACGCGTTGCCTGATCTGCGCCAACTCCTCGAACGAGCGGCCGATCTCGGTGCCTTTCCCTGCCATCGTCTCAAGCAGCACGGTTGTGGATTGCTCTGGCTGCAGAACCCGGTTCAGCAGGGAGGCGATCATCTCGATGCCCGCCTCGGCTCCCTGGCCAACATGGCTTCCTGGGTGGAAGTTGTAGTAGCTGTTCGGGACGGCCTCCATGCGGCACAGGTCGTCTGCCATGCATTCGTAGGCGAATTGGCGGGCGTGCTCTTTGTTCGAACAGGGATTCAAGGTGTAAGGGGCATGCGCAACCAGGGTGCCGAAGCTGTTCGTTTCCATGATTTGCCGCAGCCTTGCGGCATCTTCAGGGTCGATCGCCTTGGCTTTGCCGCCGCGCGGGTTGCGGGTGAAGAACGCAAACGTGTTCGCATCCAGCTCGCACGCGGTTTCGCCCATGGCGGCAAAGCCGCGTGCGCTGGATAGATGGCATCCGATGGCAAGCATTAAGCCGTGATGATCTCGGAGAACTTTGCGGCATCGATGTTGCCGCCCGAAACCACGCAGGCTACCTTGGCGTCTGCGTTGACGGGGATAAGCCCCAGCGAAACGGCAGCGAATGCGCAGGCACCGGCACCCTCGGCGATGATCTTCTCTTCGGTGCCGAGGGTCTTGATGGCTTGGGCGATCTGCTCTTCGGTGATCACGAACACGTCGTCGACGTACTCCTTGGCAACGGCGAAGGTCTTGTCGCCGGGGCACGCGATGTCCAGGCCGTCTGCCAGGGATTCCTTGGTGGTAACGGTAGTGGGCGTGCCGGCTTTCAGCGAGGCGTGCATGCTGGGTGCGCCCTCGGACTCCACGCCGTACACCTTGATGTTCGGGTTGATGGTTTTCGCCGCCAGCGCGATGCCGCCGATCAGGCCGCCGCCGCCGACGGGCACCACGATGGCATCAAGATCGCTGCACGCATCCATGATCTCAAGGCCGATAGTTCCCTGGCCGGCCATGATGCAGGCGTCGTTGTAGGGAGGCACGTAGATTGCCCCGGTTTCCTCGGCAAATTTCTCGGCCGCTTCCTTGGCGTCTTCGAAGCTTCCGTTGATGATCTTGATGTCCACGCCGTACGAAGCAGTGCGGTCGATCTTCGACTGCGGAGCGATGGAGGGGATGAAGATGGTGGCAGGGATACCGAACGCGCGGGAGGAGTAGCCAACGCCCTGCGCGTGGTTGCCGGCCGAGCAGGTTACCACGCCGAGCTTCTTCTGCTCGTCGGTGAGCGTGCTCATCTTGAAGTAGGCGCCGCGCAGCTTGAAGACGCCGGTGTGCTGAAGGTTCTCCATCTTCAGGTACACCTGGGCATTGCTGAGGGGAAGCGAGATAGGCACGAGCGGCGTGGTGATGGTCACGTCCTTCAAAACCTCTTCGGCCTTCTTGATCAGGTCGAAGCTTATGTCGTCGTAGCTCACGTTCTGGGTATTCGCTTTGTTGTCGTTCGTGCTGTTGTCGGAGCTGTTGGAACTGCATCCGGAAAGCATAAGGCCAAGGCCCAGTGCAGAGATTCCGCTCGCTTTTAGGAAGGTGCGGCGGGAAAGGCCGGTAGCTGTCTGATCCATGATTTCCTTTCGGTTGACTTCCCCTAGCATAAACCTTTGAGCGGTGGAGTTGTTGCCGACGGGGCTATCTGATTGGAATTTGATTCGGCAGCCTCTGTGGCTTGCTAGGGTCTGGTTCTGCCGCCTTTGACAGGAATGCCGCAGCGGTTAGAATGGGGTTCCAGCATTTTTGCGGCACATTCACAATGCAATATCCCATTTGGGGGCGACTGGTTTCGACATGGTAAGTTGGACCCGAGGAGCAGGTCGTGGTCTCCTCGCCACGTTAAACAGGGGTACCGTCAAGTTAATTGGCAAAAACAACACTCAGGGCCAGCTGGCCCTCGCTGCTTAATTTAAATGCAGCGTGACGGCGCAAGCTCTTTCTCCGCGCTTGTTGCCGTTATCATTTTCAGGGGAATGCTCCTTGCGATGTAGCTGGTATGCGCAAGGCTAAGACCAAACCCGCTAGGACGCTTATCGGACCTGTCAATGGGTCTTGGGTGTCCGAAACTTGAACATTGAATAAGCTTGTAGAGCCTCGTCGATGATTTAGTATGGACCGGAGTTCGATTCTCCGCGCCTCCACCAAAAAGAAACGGTCGAACTCTTCCTGTGCAAGGAGGGTTCGGCGTATGCAGAAGGGCGGCCTGATGGCCGCCCTTTTTCGTTTCAATCGGGATTATTCGTCTGATATTGCCCGAAAGCGGTGCAACAGACCCTCGCTTACGCCTCGAAGAGCACGGCGCCGCTGGTGAACCCGCCGCCGAACGCCACCAGGATAACCTTGTCACCCGGTACGATGCTCCCGTTCTCGTACGCGTCGGCCAGGGCCATCGGGACGCAGGCCGAAGAAGAGTTGCCGCGTTCGGTGATGGAGATCTGGAAGTGGTCTAGGGAAAGCCCGCAGTGCTTCGCGGCGTATTTGATGATGCGCTCGTTCGCCTGATGGGGGATGATGCACTTCACTTCTTCGGGCTGGATGCCAGCGCGCTCGCATACGGCCTTGATGGCGCGGCCCATTGCCATGGCGGCGAACTTGAACACCTTCTGCCCGTGCATATACAGAAGTTGGCGTGCGCGGCCGTCCTGCACGGCCTCTGCGATGCCGATCTCCTCATCTATCGTTGCGAGGCTCGGATCTTCTGCGTCCCAGCTTTCCTGGGAGAAGCCGCCTTTCGTGAACGGCTGCTTCGCGTCGAAGGACATCGGGCAGGTCAGCGCGTTGTCATGGTCGGTGTCGTTCACGATATAGGTTGCCAAAATGCCCGGCTTTGCATCGTCCCATTCGACGACGGCCGCGCCTGCTCCGTCGCCCAGGAGGATGCAGGTGGAGCGGTCTTCCCAGTTGGTGATGCGGCTGATGCGCTCAGAGCCGATAACCAGCGCCCGTTTGAAGGGGTTGCGAACGCAGCCGCCGATGCCCGGCGCTGATGAAGCGGCAAGCATCGCCTCGGCAACGGTCATGCCGTAGACGAAGCCGGTGCAGGCGGCGTTCATGTCGAACGTTGCAGCGTTTTCCAGGCCCAGGCGTTTGCGCAGAAGAGCAGAGCAGGATGGCACGATGGAGTCGGGGGAAACCGTCGAGTAGATGATCAGATCGATGGATTCGGCCTCAATGGACCCCGTGTTTTCGCCCGGTTCCCAGCCCAGGGCGCGGCGGGCGGCAGCTTCGGCCAGGTCGACATTGGTCTCGGTGGTGGATATGCGCCGCGACTTGATGCCGGTGCGCTTCGTTATCCATTCATCGCTGGTGTCTACCAGGTCCAGGAAGTCGTTGTTCTTTACGGAAAGTTCTGGCAGTGCTTTGCCGCAGCCGATAACCGTGCAACCCATCTAATGCATGCTCCTTGCGATGCAGCCGAACAGCTGCCCTAGGTGGTCTATCAGTTGAAGGATTATAGCACCCGGAAAATTCACGCCGCTCCTTTTGACTGGGTCGTTGCGATGGGTGCCCATTCGTTCGTTGTGCTCCATTCAGGTGGTTTGCTGTGCGTGTGGTTTTGTTGCCGCGCTGCATTGATGGTATGTTCCTAGATGCTTTTCAAAGGGAAAGGAACGGAATGCTTCGCATCAACCACGCTGTTTTGCATGTTTTCGACTTCACATCCTGCGTCAATGTGTTCTCGCAGGCCGAGCTCGACCTTGAGAGCCGCCAGATCAAGTCGTATGTGACGAAGCAGGCTCGCAAATGCCTAACCCATTTGGACAACAAGCGCGGGGAGTTTTCACCCGAGAGCACGTTCGCCCCCGAGCTGCGCGCGTACTTCCGCGGGGAACGCGATTTCATCGGGCTTTCCGTTCAGATTGCCGAGTTCATCGCCGGCGAGCTTGGGCGGATGGAGAAATCCGATTCCACCGACCTTCTGGTGGTCGACTTCGAGGAAGAGGCCAAGCTTGAAGCAGGCAGCGCGAGCGAGGAAGAGATCACGGCATCCTTCGATGGCCAGGTCAACCGCTATTTCGGCTTGTTCCTTCTGGAGAGCAAGCAGGCCTACATCCATTCGGTTGGCTATGGCGAGGACGGCATGCCGACCAATGCCATCGAGCGCCATCACGCCATCATGCCGAACCCGTCCCAGAAGATCCCGTCGTTCGCCATCATCGATGCGCGTACGCTCGAGGTTGCCTTCCAGGACAAGCTTCGCTCCATTGCGGGTCAAGATACCTATTTGATCCCTGATGGCTTGCTGCAATGCTCCATGGAGGCATCGAGCAAGGAAGTGATCGACGAGATAACCAACATCGTTGAAGAGGTAGCGGTGGAATACGGCGCGAACAGCGCGGTGGCGCTTTCCCGTGCGAAGGCCTACGTTGCCGAGGCTGCCGAAGAGGGCACGGGTGTTTCGCCCCAGGAACTGGCCGAAGAGGTATTCGAGGATGAGCCGCTGCAAGAGCGCTTCGTCAAGGCGGCGGAAGAGGAGCGCATTCCCGAGCGGGTGCGGGTCGACAAGAAGGCGGCCGAACGCATCGCCCGCAACCATAAGATCCGTACCGATACCGGCATCGAGATCACGTTCCCCTCCGAGTACGCCCACAACTCGGATTTCATCGAGTTCGCCAGCATGCCCAACGGGCTGATATCCATCGAGCTGAAGAACATCGGCCAGATCGAGAACAAGTAGGGGGCGTGCAGCCTGGCCTGTTTTCCTTGGCGGGGCACATCGTTCGGCCTGCGCGTAGCGCACCGCAGCCCTCAACCGCTTTAGAGCATAAAAATGGAGCCCCATCAGGGGCTCCATTTCGTTTGGCGTGTTTTCGCCCTATTAGAAAACGGGAACGACCGCGCCTTCGTAGGTTGCGTTGATGTAGTCACGAACCTCGCTGGAGTTCAGGGCCTTGGCGAGCTCCTTGGTCTTGTCGGAGTTCTCGTTGCCCTCCTTCACTACGAGCAGGTTGGCGTAGGTCTGGGCAGCCTCGGATGCGGCGGACTCAACAGCCAGGGCGTCGGTGTTCACCTTGAAACCGGCGGCGATTGCGTAGTTGCCGTTGATGCAGGCGATGGCAACGTCGTCAACGATGTTGGGGACGTTTGCGGCCTCTACCTCCTTGAAGGTGAGGTTCTTGGGGTTGGAGACGATGTCGTTGGGGGTGGCGTTCACACCAACGCCGTCCTTAAGGGTGATCAGGCCTTCCTGCTGAAGGAGCAGAAGGGCGCGAGCCTCGTTGGTGGCATCGTTGGGAACGGCAACGGCGGCGCCGTCCTCAAGATCGGAAAGCTTGGAGATCTTCTTGGAGTACACGCCCATGGGCTCGAAGTGGATGCCCTCGACGGAAACCAGGTGGGTGCCCTGTTCCTCGTTGAAGTTGTCCAGGTACGGCTTGTGCTGGAAGTAGTTGGCGTCGACGTCACCGCTCTCGGTTACGGTGTTGGGCTGAACGTAGTCGGTGAACTCCTTGACTACCAGTTTGTAGCCGTCCTTTTCCAGGATGGGGGCGACGGCGTTGTTCAGCACCTCTGCGTGCGGGGTGGGGACGGCGGCGATGGTGATGGTCTTGTCATCGGAGCTGGAGCTGGAGTTGCTGGAGCAGCCGGTGAGCGCAAGCGCGCCGATGCCCAAGGCAAGCACGCCGGCGAAAAGTGCGATGGCGCCTTTCTTCTTAACGAGGGAGTTCTTCATATCGGTATTTCCTTTCCTAAGTCCCTTGATCTCTTTGTTTCGTGAGCGCAACCCATCATACGGGTTTGCGAATCCGGGGCAATAGCATCTGTTATCGGGAAAATTGAGGGCTGGTTATCTGGCAACCCCCTTCGGCTGCTTGTTACCAACCTGAATGAATCCTGAAACTCGTGTGAAGCTATGTTCAAAATGCCATTGACGACCTACGTTTTCCGCTGCTGGCTGCTGGATTGCGCTAGACTTACAAAGATTAAAACGAACGTATCGAGGGAAAGAGATTTAGGCGTTATGAAGGGCACGAACGGTTTTGGCTCGAAGTCGGAGCAACCTCAGGGCAAGCACGCTGCGGCACCTGCGAAGACAGATCCTTCGGTAAGCGCGGCGGAAACCTCCGTGTTCCGTCCTGCCGGGCAAGAGCAGTTCGCGTACGGGACCCCATATGCGCCCAATGAGCCCGCGGGTCCCAGCCAGGGTCATTCGAAGAAGGTGCCCCTTATCGTTGTGGGCATCGTCGTGCTGGTGCTCGCCATCGTCTACGGCGGCGGCGCCCTGTTCTTCAGCGGCCATTTCTTCCCGAACACCAAGCTGAACAACGAAGACGTGTCGTTGCAGGCCAGCGGTTCGATTGCGCAGAAGATCCAGAACCAGGCCGATTCGTATACCCTCACCATTTCCGGCAAGGGCTTCACCTTGAACTTCGGGCAGGGCGAAACCGCTATCCAGATCGATTCCGCCAAGATCGCTTCCGATGCTGCGGCGAACCAGAACATCGCCCTCTGGTTCGTCGAGATGTTCAAGCAGCATGACATCTCCGATGTGGTTGTCGCCTCCTACGAGGAAGGTTCGGTCGACGACGTTATCAAGGAAAAGGTAGAGGCATTCAACGTGAACCAGGATGCCTCGAAGAACGCTACGGTAACCTACAGCGAATCCGTCGATGCTTTCGTCCCCAAGGCCGAGGTGTACGGCAACCAGATCGATGCTGACAAGCTTTGCCAGAAGGCGGGCCAGTGCCTGCGCGAGATGCGCACTGAATGCACCGTTACCGACGACGAGCTCATCAAGCCGAAGGTCCTTTCCTCCGATGAGCGATTGGCCACCGCTGCCCAGCAGGCAAACACCCTGTTCCCCAGCAGCCTTTCGCTCATGCTGAACGGCACCGTCAAGGCAGCTGCCATCGACAAGCCCACCTTCGGCAGTTGGATCTATGTGAACCCCGATGACTACTCCCTGGTTATCAACCAGGATATGGTTACCGAATGGGTGGAAGACAACGCCAGCGGCATGAACACGGTTGGCACCACTCGCTCTTGGACGCGCGAGGACGGCAAGGCCTGCACCGTGTCCGGCGGCACCTACGGCTGGAAGGTCGATACCGCAACCCTGGCGCAGGATGTGTACAACGCATTGGTGGCGGGCGGCAAGACCTCGGTCGACATCGCCTGCAGCCAAACCGGCGATGTGTATACCGGTGCCGGCCAGCGCGACTGGGGCGCGTACGTTGACGTTGACCTTACCGAGCAGACGGCGCGCTACTACGACGCCAGCGGCAACCTGCTGCACTCCTGCGGCATCGTTTCCGGCAAACCCGTGGATGGTCGCGCCACCCCTACCGGCGTGTACTACCTGAACAACAAGCAGAGCCCTTCCACCCTTATCGGCTACAAGTCCAACGGCGAGAAGGACTACGAGACCCAGGTTACCTACTGGATGCCCTTCGTTGGCAATTCGGTTGGCTTGCATGACGCTTCTTGGCAGTCCTCGTTCGGCGGGACGCGCTACCAGACGAATGGCAGCCATGGTTGCGTGAACCTTTCCGTGTCGGACGCCCAATGGTTCTACCAGAATCTGAGCAAGGGCGTGTGCATCATCACCCACAACTAACGGTGTCGGGCCGCCTTCGGGCGGCTCTTCTTTTCTGGCGGTTTGCTGTGCCTTGCTTGGGCAGGCGCTAAGCGGGGCAGGGTGCGCTATAATCCTTGCTTGCGCGCCCATAGCTCAGCTGGATAGAGCAGTGGACTTCTAATCCGAAGGTCGAGGGTTCGAATCCCCCTGGGCGCACCATTGAAACAGCAGGCCACAGCCAAGTTTTAGGTTGTGGCCTTCTTGGTTGCCCGACTTCGCGTCGGCCTTTGACGGGCGCTTCGGGCGCGGTCTGCGCTGGCAAAGCCTGCGATTGCGCCGTACTGGTAAGGCGAAAGGAGATAGTGGCGGATGGGTTTCGACAATCGACCGATTGGCGTGTTCGACTCCGGGTTCGGCGGCCTTACGGTTGCGCGTGAGATCGTGAAGCTCTTGCCGGAAGAGAACCTGGTCTACTACGGCGATACCGCCCATTGCCCCTATGGCCCGCGCAGCCTCGATGAAGTGCAATCGTTCGTTTTGCGTATCTGCTCGTGGCTTGTTCGGCAGGACGTGAAGATGATCGTCATCGCCTGCAACACGGCAACCGCAGCAGGGTTGGAGATTGCGCAGAAAACGTTCGACATCCCCATCATCGGCGTGGTTGAGCCCGGTGCCCGCGCGGCCGCTCGAGCCACCCACAACCGGCGCGTCGGCGTCATCGCCACGCAGGGCACGGTAGATTCGGGCGTGTACACGCGCGCCATCCGCAACATCGATGCGGGCATCACGGTGTTCTCCACGGCCACCCCTCGTTTCGTCGAGATAGCCGAGCTGGGCATCCAGATGGCGAAAGGGCCGATAGAGAGCTATACGTCGTTGGCGTCGAAGGTCTATATCCGCCCTGAGTTCCAGGAGATTGCCCAAGACTACTTGGATCCGCTGCGCCGCTGCGACATCGATACGCTGGTCATGGGCTGCACTCATTTTCCCTTGCTGAAGGCTTTGATCGGCGCGGTAGTGGGCAGTGGGGTGAAGCTGATATCTTCGGCTACCGAGGTGTCGCTTGACTGCAAAGACGTTCTATCCCGCCGGGAGAGCTTTGCGCAAGCCGGGAATGTTGCAATACGACGCTTTGCCTCTTCATCCGAGAACGTGGCGGATTTCGCCTCGTTCGGTGAGCGCGTTCTGCGTATGCCCCTGGGCAACGTGGAGCATGTTGTTCTGTAAGTTCTGAAAGGACGGATACCTATGAGCAAGACCGTGGTGATCGCTACCAACAACCAGCACAAGGTTGAGGAGATCGAGACTGCGCTCAACTTCGAGGGCTGGGAGTTCAAGAGCCTGAAGGATGCCGGCCTCCATTCCGACCCGGAAGAAACGGGGTCGCTCTTTATCGATAACGCCCGCATCAAGGCGCGTGCTGCGTTCGAGCTTGCGGGCTGTGCGGTTCTGGCCGACGACTCGGGCTTGATCGTAGATGCCCTTGACGGCGCACCCGGCGTCTACTCGTCGCGCTACAGCGGTGTGGACGGTGATGATGCCGCGAACAATGCCAAGCTGCTCTCGGAGCTCAGTGATGTTCCCTTGGAACAGCGCACTGCGCGGTTTGCCAGCGTGCTGGTGTTCATCGACGAAGATGGGGCCGAGACGGTGACCGAGGGCTTCGTTGAAGGTAAGATCGGCTTCGAGCTGAAGGGGAGCAATGGCTTCGGGTACGACCCGCTGTTCCTGCCCGACCTCTACGGTGGCGATACAACCATGGCAGAGCTTACCCAGGCGGAAAAGAATTCCATATCGCATCGTGGGAACGCTTTGAGGGAGCTCAAAACGAAGCTGCAGACCGCATGATTGTCTGCTATACTTCCTAAACGTTGCGTTCGGGATGTGGCGCAGTTTGGTAGCGCGCCTGCTTTGGGAGCAGGATGTCGCAGGTTCGAATCCTGTCATCCCGACCACTATTCGCGGGTGTAGTTCATTGGTAGAACCTCAGCCTTCCAAGCTGATGAGGCGGGTTCGATTCCCGTCACCCGCTCCAATTCATATTGCGCCGTCCTTCCGGACGGCGCTTTTTCGTTTGAGGCGACCTGACGCTGCGCAGTTCCCTGACGGCCCATCTGGCTTTCAATCGGTCGGCGCGGCCCTTAGGCCAGCGCCTTCCTCTTTCAAGCCAGCTGAACTCGTCAGGGAACTGCTCGCTGTTTTACTGCGCCAACCTAGGAGAAATGTCTCCTCGGTCGCTTTTGCTTTCAACCGAGTTTAGGGAATCGAACCGATGAGGTGAAATTCCGTTAAGCAAACGTGCTTGGGGTACGTTTTAGAAACTCGGCCAGCGCCTTCTTCTTTCAAGCCAGCTGAACTCGCCAGATCTCTGCTCGCTGTTTTACTACGCCTACCTAGGGCTTTTCTAAATTCTGGCCAGGTTGGGGCCTCTTGCTCGCCGGTTATTTGGCGCGGGGGAGGTCTATGGTGAATTCGCTGCCTTCGTTTAGTTTGCTGGTTACGGTTATCTTGCCGTTGCCGCGCTCTACGGCGTGGCGGACCAGGGAAAGGCCTAGGCCGGTGCCGCCCACCTCGCGGCTCCGTGCTTTGTTCACGCGGTAGAAGCGTTCGAAGATGCGTGCTTGGTCGGCTTGCGGGATGCCGATGCCCGTGTCCTTCACGGATACGGTGATGCTGTGCGGGTAGGGCGAGAACGTTACCAGGATGCTGCCCTCGTCGGTGTACATGATGGCGTTCTCTATCAGGTTGTCGAAGATCAGCGAGGCATCGGACGGCTCGATGTTGGCGTAGCAGCGGTCGCCCGGGTTGGAGCGGTCATCCAGCAGCAGGTTGATGCCTTTGTCTTCCGCTTCGGCCTTGTGCTGGATGAAGCTGGTGGTAAGGGTGCTGTGCAGGTCGGTCCGTACGTCTTGGCGGGTGTTCGGATTCTCCTCGAGCCTTGAAAGGTCCAGCAGATCGATTACCAGGCGCTGCAAACGCTCCGCCTCGTTGTCCAAGCGCTCTAAGAACAGGCGCAGGCTCTTCTTGTCGTCGACCTCTGCGGCATCGTTGATGGCCTCGGAAAGAAGTCGAATGCCTGCTACCGGGGTTTTCAGCTCATGGCTGGCATTTGCAACGAAGTCGGAGCGGACCTGATCGAGCTTCTTCAATGGCGCCTTCGATTCGCGGTACGAGAACAGGGCAACCATCACAATGATCCCAATGCCCATGACCACGATGATGGCGGCGGTGGTTTGGGTGGTTCGCGTGATCGACTCGACCACGGTGGAAGGCTCGCTCAGGCGCAGAGCCATCGTTTCGCCGTTGTATTGGACGGGGACCGCCACGTAGAGTCGGTTCGTCTCGTCGCTTTCGCTGGTTCGCTGTGCTTTGCCGACATTGCCCGAAAGCGCCGCATCCACCTCTTCGCGGCCCAAGTGGTTGCCGAGCTCTGCCGGATTCATCTCGGAGTCTGCGACCACGGTTCCGTCTTGGCGGATCAGCGTTTCGCGCAAGTCGGTGTTCAGCACCGCGCTTTCGACGAAGGCTTGGGCATCAGAGCTGGAAGCAAGGACATTGGCCTGCGCTTGGGCGGTGGTGGTCAGGTTCGTTATCTGGCGAGATTCCACCTGCTCGTTGATGGGGTTGTAGACGAACGCCAGGAAGCATCCCACGAAGAAGAGGGCGATAACAAGGTAGCCCAGAAGGAACCTGCGCTCCCACTTCCTTGCCGTGCTCGTTGGCTCCCAGCGGGCTTCCCCTTTGGTCACGATTTTCATCGGTTGGCGTCTTCTGCGTTGCGCGCGATGGGCTCGAAGCGGTAGCCCATGCCATGGACGGTGTGGATGAACGTGTAATCGCTTGCCTCGTCAAGCACCGAGCGCAAACGGCGGATGTGCACGTCGATGGTGCGCGACGTGCTCAGATAGTCTTCCTTCCACACCTTCTGGGTAAGCCAGGTGCGGCGACACAGCATTCCCTCGCGCTCGGCCAGGGCGAACAGCAGCTGCAGTTCCTTGCTGCGAAGCTTCAGGGTCTTGCCCTTCACGCTTGCGGTGCAGTTCTGCGCATCAAGCGTAAGGTCTCCGTAGGTTTGGGGCGTCGACGCGCTGACGCCGTCCATTTCCGACCTGCGCAGGTTGGCGCGGATGCGCGCGAGCAACACGTCGGTGCTGAACGGCTTGGTCACGTAGTCGTCTGCGCCGGCGTCCAGGCCCTTGATCTTGTCATCGTCGGAGTCGAGCGCCGTGAGCATGAGGATGGGCGAGTTGAAGCTCTCGTTGCGCAGGCGCTTCGCCACTTCGAAGCCGTCCATTCCAGGGAGCATCACGTCAAGCAGCACCAGGTCGGGCTCGATGGAGAGAGCCGTTTCGTAGCCCGACAACCCGTCTTCGCAGGAGCTGACCGCGTAGCCGTGCTTGGTCAGTGAGAATTCAGTGGCAAGACGGATAGTGGGGTCGTCTTCGATGAGCAAGATCGTGGTCACGGCTTTTCCTTTCGAATTGTTTACTAAATTATGCGACATCCGCGGGTCCTCCCGGTGCGTTTAAGAACTTTTTAAGAAACAGCCTTTTGGTTAACGCGTTGATAACCACCTTTCAGGCTTGTGTAACCAATCGATGCTTGCCGAATCCCAAGATTAGAAATGCAACAAGGGCAGGCCGATGCTCCTTTCGGCCGAATGCCCGTAGAAGAGAAAGAAGGAAAGTGAAAGTGACAAGCGTACGGAACAAGGTACTTGCAATCGCCGTGGGTGCATGCATGATCGCAGCATGCGGTTTGCTGGCAGGTTGCGGTAGCAACGACTCCAAGAGCTCCTCTTCGCAGGATGCATCCATCAACGTTACCTCCCGCGAGGACGGCTCCGGCACCCGCGGTGCCTTCATCGAGCTGTTCGGCATCGAGGAGAAGGACAGCAGCGGCACCAAGGTGGACAAGACCACCGAGTCTGCCGCGATCACCAACTCCACCGCAGTAATGAAGACCACGGTTGCCAACGACTCCAACGCAATCGGCTACATCTCCTTGGGTTCCCTCGATGACACCGTGAAGGCTGCCAAGATCGACGGCGCCGAGGCGACTGCCGCCAACGTGAAGAGCGGCACCTACAAGGTATCCCGTCCCTTCAACGTGGTAACCAACTCCTCCAAGGCGCTCAGCGACGTTGCCAAGGACTTCATGGCATTCATCCTTTCCGCCGAGGGCCAGAAGGTTGTAGAGGAAGAGGGCTACATCCCCATGGATACCACCACTTCCTACACCGCTTCCGGCTTGTCCGGCAAGGTGACCGTTGCCGGCTCCTCTTCCGTAACCCCGGTTATGGAGAAGCTCTCCGAGGCTTACAAGGCCCTGAACCCCAACGTAACCGTTGAGGTCAACCAGTCCGACTCCACCACCGGCGTCACCTCCGCAATCGAAGGCGCCTGCGACCTTGGCATGGCTTCCCGCGAGCTGAAGGATTCCGAGACCGCTCAGGGCGCTCAGAACACCGTAATCGCTACCGACGGCATCGCAGTTATCCTGAACAAGGACAGCAAGGTCGATTCCCTCACCAGCGATCAGGTGAAGCAGATCTTCACCGGTGAGATCACCAAGTGGAGCGAGATCGGCTAACCCCTATGACTCAAACGAAAGAGCTTATCGCGAAGATGCTCTTTGGCCTGGCTGCAGCCATCTCGGTGGCTGCAGTTTTGGTAATCTGCATCTTTATCTTCGGCAACGGCATCCCTGCCATTGCCCAGATCGGGCTGCCGGAGTTCATCTTCGGCGCCTCTTGGAAGCCCTCCAGCGAGGTCTTCGGCATCGGCGTCATGATCGTCGGAAGCCTCTACGTTATGGCCGGCGCCTTGGTGGTGGGTGTTCCCCTGGGAATCCTCTGCGCGGTGTTTTTGGCCTGCTTCGGATCGGAACGCGTGTCCCGCGTGGCGAAGAGCGGCGTTCAGCTGCTGGCCGGCATCCCATCGGTTGTCTACGGCTTCTTCGGCCTGGTGGTGCTGGTTCCCTTCATCCGCAACAACATCGGTGGTACGGGTCAGTCCATCCTGTGCGCCTCGCTGGTGCTAGGCGTGATGATCCTTCCCACCATCATCACCCTTTCCGAAAGCGCGCTTCGCGCCGTGCCTCAGAGCTATTACGAGGGAGCGCTTGCGTTGGGCGCCGACCATGAGCAGAGCGTCATGAAGGTTGTCCTTCCCGCCGCCGTTTCCGGCATCCTGGCGTCCATCATCCTGGCTATCGGCCGCGCCATCGGCGAGACCATGGCGGTGATCATGATCGCCGGCAACCAGGTGAAGATGCCGTCCGCCATCACCGACGGCGTCCGCACCATGACCGCGAACATCGTGCTGGAGATGGGCTATGCGGCCGACCTCCATCGCGGCGCCCTGATCGGCACCGCCTGCGTGCTGTTCGTGTTCATCCTCATCATCAACTTCGCGTTCTCCGCTTTGAAGAGGAGGGGTAAGAATGGCTGATAGCGCAATGCTTTCCCGCTCGAAGCCCGCAAAGGCATCTTCGTGGGTGTTCCGTGGGCTGGTGCATGTGGCCACAGTGCTTACCATCTGCGCGGTGTGTTTCATCATCGGCTACATCCTGATCATGGGCATTCCCCAGATCAAGCCCGAGATGTTCTCTCTCGAGTACACCTCCGACAACTGCTCGTTCATGCCGGCGCTGCTGAACACGCTTATCGTGATCCTGCTCTCGGTAAGCTGCTCTTCGGTGTTCGGCATCGGGGCCGCCATCTTCCTGAACGAGTACACCGACCGGGGCAACTGGTTCGTCCGCGTCGTGGCGCTTGCCACCGAGACGCTGGCCGGCATCCCCTCTATCGTCTACGGCCTGTTCGGCCTGCTGTTCTTCGTGTACTACCTGCAGTGGGGGCTTTCCCTGCTCGCGGGCGTGTGCACCATGGCCATCATGACCTTCCCGATCATCATGCGCGCAACCCAGGAAGCCCTGATCGCCGTGCCCGACTTGTACCGCGAAGGGTCGTTCGGGTTGGGCGCGGGGCGCTTCCGCACGGTGGTTCGCGTGGTCCTGCCTTCCGCGATCCCCGGCATCCTAGGCGGCATCATCCTTGCCATCGGCAGGACGGTGGGCGAATCTGCGGCCCTGATCTACACGGCGGGCTCCATCGCGGCGGTCCCCGACTCGCTGTTCAGCTCCACGCGCACGCTCGCGGTGCACATGTACCTGCTTGCCAGCGAGGGCCTGCACATCGATGCGACCTACGCAACGGCGGTTCTGCTGCTTCTGTTTGTTCTACTCATCAACTTCGCAACCTCTGCCGTTGCGAAGCGCATTGCAAAAGGAGGGATGAGCGATGAGTAACCTCCCCAAGATGGAGGTGTCGCACATGGACCTGTTCTATGGCGACTACCAGGCTCTCACCGACATCAACATCTCGTTCATGAAGAACCGGGTAACGGCTATGATCGGCCCCTCGGGTTGCGGCAAGTCAACCTTGCTGAAGTCGCTCAACCGCATGAACGACCTGGTGGAAGGGTGCAAGATCACCGGCCGCATCACCCTGGACGGCCAGGATATCTACGACCGCTACGACGTCAACGTCCTGCGCAAGAAGGTCGGCATGGTGTTCCAGAAGGCCAACCCGTTCCCGATGTCCATCTACGACAACATCGCGTTCGGCCCGCGTACCCATGGCATCAAGAAGAAGGCCGAACTCGACGAGATCGTCGAGGACTCGCTGCGCAAGGCCGCTATCTTCGACGAGCTGAAGGACCGCCTGAAGAAGAACGCGCTCGGCCTTTCCGGCGGCCAGCAGCAGCGCCTGTGCATTGCCCGTGCGCTTGCGGTCGGCCCGGAGGTCCTGCTGATGGACGAGCCCACCAGCGCGTTGGACCCGATCTCCACCTCGAAGATCGAGGAGCTTGTCGGCGAGCTGAAGCAGAACTACACGATCATCATCGTTACGCACAATATGCAGCAGGCCGCCCGTATCTCGGACACCACGGCATTCTTCCTTTTGGGCGAAATGGTGGAGTGCGGGCCCACCCAGGCCATGTTCTCCAGCCCGCAGGACAAGCGCACCGAAGACTACATCTCAGGGAGGTTCGGCTGATATGGCACGACCGATTTTCGACGAGGAGCTCCATACGCTCCGCAAGGACGTTATAGAGATGGCCACGCTGGTCGAAGATGCCCTGAGCGGGTCGCTCGAGGCGGTTCGCGAAGGCAACGAGACCAGGGCCTACCTCATTACCCAGAACGATTCGATCGTAGACGAGCAGGAGCGCGATATCGAGCGCCTGTGCCTGCGCCTGCTTCTGCGCGAGCAGCCGGTTGCCACCGACCTGCGCTCGGTTACGGCTGCCCTGAAGATGGTCACCGACCTGGAGCGCATCGGCGATCAGGCGGTGGAGATCTGCGATATCGCGCTGAGCCTTGGGGGCAAGGCCGACTTCGCCTCGTTCCCCTCGCTTATCGCGCTGGCAGAGCTGGCAAGCGCCCAGGTGAGCGACGCAGTGGCATCGTATGTGAACCTCGACCTGGAAAAGGCCCAGACCTGTGCCGCAAAGGACGAGTCGGTCGATGACCTGTTCGACGAGACCAAGCGCGAGATCATGCGCCACATCATCGAGCACGAGCCCGATGAGACCCTTGCGTTGGACCTGTTCATGATCGCCAAGTACCTTGAGCGCGTGGGCGACCATGCGGTCAACATCGCCGAATGGGTGGAGTATGCCGTCACCGGCGTGTACAAGGGGATGAACATGGGGGAGTAACGCTTCGCCCATAACGCTTCCCAGGCCCCATCCTTTATGTTCGCCGCTTGTGCGGCCCGTAAGGGGTGGGGCTTTCTGTGCCATAATGGGACAAGCCTATTTGGCTGATCAATCGTCTGACAACCGGGTTGCCCCGGATAGCATAGGAGGCTTCGATGGCTGGTACTCTTTCTGGTCGCCATTTCCTGAAACTGCTCGATTTCACCTCTGCCGAGATCATCGAGATGATCGACTTGGCTGAAGAGCTGAAGGCGAAGAAGAAGGCGGGCGTGCTCCATAAGGAACTGGAGGGCAAGAACATCGTCTTGCTGTTCGAGAAGACCTCCACGCGTACCCGTTGCTCGTTCGAGATCGCCGGCCACGACCTTGGCATGGGCGTAACCTACCTCGATCCTGCCGGTTCTCAGATGGGCAACAAGGAGTCCATCGAGGACACCGCCCGCGTTCTGGGAAGCATGTTCGACGGCATCGAGTACCGCGGCTTCGGCCAGGAGATCGTCGAGACGCTGGCCGAGTACGCTGGCGTGCCGGTTTGGAACGGCCTTACCACTGAAGCCCACCCCACCCAGTTCATTGCCGACGCCCTTACCATCCGCGAGAACTTCGGCGAGCTTTCCGGCCGCACGGTCGTCTTCATGGGCGATGCCAAGAACAATGTGGCCAACTCCCTGATGGTGGGCTGCGCGAAGACAGGCATGAACTACGTCGCCTGCTGCCCCGAGGCCGATGCCCCCGACGCCGAGCTGGTGCAGAAGGTGCGCCAGATCGCGGCTGAAAACGGCGCAACCGTAACGGTGACCAGCGATGTCGAGGCCGCTACGAAGGGCGCCGATGTGATCTACACTGATATCTGGGTTTCCATGGGCGAGCCCGCAAGCCTGTGGGAGCAGCGCATCAAGGAGCTTTCCCCGTACCAGGTGAACGCCAAGGTTATGCAGAACGCCGCCGACGGCGCCATCTTCATGCACTGCCTCCCCGCGTTCCACGACACCAAGACCACCGTTGCGCAGGAGATCGAGCAGAAGTTCGGCCTCACTGAAATGGAAGTGACTGATGAAGTGTTCGAGGGCCCGCAGTCCCGCGTGTTCCAAGAGGCCGAGAACCGCATGCATTCCATCAAGGCCGTTGTGCTGGCAACGCTTCGCTAGGGGGGTCTGATCGCATGAAGAATGTTGGCTACTACAACGGTGAAGTCGGCTTGCTGGAAGAGCTGAAGGTGCCCTTCCTCGACCGCGTGAGCTTCTACGGCGACGGCGTATACGATGCCACCATGGCGCTTGACGGCGTGGTGGTGTTCTCCGAAGACCACATCGACCGGTTCTTCAACAGCTGCAAGAACATGGAGATCGACCCCGGCATTTCCAAGGACGATCTTCTGGAGCTGCTTACCGGCCTTGTTGCTGAATGCGACGGCAACTACCAGTTCGTGTACTGGCAGGTTACCCGCGGAACCGCTCCGCGCAACCACGCCTTCCCATCGGGGAAGTCGAACCTGTGGGTGATGATCGTTCCCGAGGAAAAGGACCTGCGCCCAACTGATGTCGAGCTCATCACCGTGGAGGACACGCGCTTCTTCCACTGCAACACCAAGACCCTGAACCTTCTTCCGAATGTTCTGGCTGCTCAGCGAGCCAAAGAGGCAGATTGCTACGAGTCCGTGTTCGTCCGCGATGGGTTCGTTACCGAATGCGCCCACAGCAACGTGCATATCTTGAAGGACGGGGCGTTCATCACTCATCCGGCCGACAACCTTATCCTGCCCGGCATTGCGCGCAAGCATCTGATCATGGCCTGCGAGCGCCTGGGTGTTCCGGTTGAAGAGCGGGCGTTCACCAAAGAGGAGCTCATGGACGCCGACGAGGTTATCGTGTCCTCGTCTTCCACCCCCGGTGTGGCGGTTTCCGCCATCGACGGCATCGCGGTTGGGGGCAAGGACCGGGCGCTGTTCGAGCGCATCCGCAATTCGGCGGCCGACGAATTCGAGCAGTACGTCAAAGAGCGCTTGGCGTAGCGGGCTCGGCTGCGGATTCGCTTTGCTTGCGCTGTGGCCGTAAGACCCGGCCCGTTTCGATAATGCTACAATGAACAGCACTGCCTTCGGGCGGTGCTGTTTTTGTTTTGTAGTCTGCGCGCTTTGCTGCGCATGGGTTTAGATGATGAAGGAAGTTCTCCATGACCATTCGCGAATCGCTCGAGTCGGTTTTGTTCCAGGCCCTGAAGGCCGCTGTTGAGGCGGGGGAGCTTCCCCTTGAAGAAGTCCCGCAGCCTTCCTTGGAGCGTCCGCGCGAAGAGGGCCACGGCGACTGGGCCTGCACCATCGCCATGCGCTTGGCGAAGGCGGCTCGCATGAACCCGCGGGCCATCGCCCAGGCCATCGTCGATCACCTTCCCGAAAACGACATCGTCGAGTCGTTCGAGATCGCAGGCCCCGGCTTCATCAACCTCACCCTTACCAACTCCTCGTTCCAGGCGGTAGTGGCCGAGGCGCGCGAAAAGGGCGCCGATTTCGGCAAGTCGCAGCTGCCCGAGCCCTGCAAGGTGAACCTCGAGTACGTTTCCGCGAATCCGACGGGCCCGATGCACGTGGGCCACGGCCGCTGGGCGGCGCTTGGCGATGCCACCGCGCGCGTTCTGCGCCATGCCGGCTATGCCGTAGATGAGGAGTTCTACATCAACGACCAGGGCAACCAGATGAACGTCTTTGGCAATTCGGTCGTGGTTCGCTACCAGCAGCTGCTGGGCATGGACGTTGAGATGCCCGAGGCCTGCTATGGCGGCGGCTACGTGAAGGACATCGCCCAGGCCATCATCGACCAGGACGGCGACAAGTGGCTCAACGCAGACGAGCAGGAGCGCTTGGTGGAGTTCCGCGAGCGCGGCTATGCCATGATGCTCGATACCGTCAAGGCCACGTTGGCCGAGTTCGGCAACAACTTCGACACCTGGTTCAGCGAGCGCTCCCTGTTCGTGGCCGATGGGGAGGGGAAGACCAAGCAGCAGCGCGCCTTCGAGGTTATGCAGGAAAAGGGCCTGCTGTACGTTGAGGACGACGCCACCTTCTTCCGTTCCACCGACTTCGGTGACGACAAGGACCGCGTTCTGGTGAAGGCCAACGGCGACCTTACCTACTTCATGAGCGACGTTGCCTACCATTACGACAAGATGCAGCGCGGCTACGACCACCTTATCGACATCTGGGGCGCCGACCACCACGGCTACATCCAGCGCTGCATGGCCATGATGACCGCTTGGGGCTACCCAGGCGCCCTTGAGGTTATGCTGGGCCAGTTGGTTAACCTCCTTCGCGACGGGGAACCGGTTCGCATGTCCAAGCGCACGGGCGAGATGGTCACCTTCCAGGAGCTCATCGACGAAGTGGGCGTTGACGCCACCCGCTACCTGATGCTATCCAAATCTGCTGATCAGGCCATCGACTTCGATATCGAGGTTGCCAAGAAGCAGGATTCCTCCAACCCGGTTTACTACGTGCAGTACGCCCATGCGCGCATCTGCTCTATCCTGCGCAAGGCTGCTGCCGAGCGCGGCATGGACGCCGAGTCTGTTTCCGCCGAGGCTATTGCGGAGATGCTCAAGCTCGATGGTGCCGATCTTTCGCCTTTGTCGCACGAAAGCGAGCTGGCGCTCATGCGCCAGATGGCCGACTTCGCCGACTTGGTGGCCGGTGCCGCCCGCGACCGCGCTCCGTTCAGGCTCACGCACTACGCTCAGCAGCTGGCTGGGTTGTTCCATTCCTTCTACGGCAACTGCCATGTGCTGGTAGAGGACAAGGAATTGGAGCAGGCACGCCTTTCGCTGGTGGATGCAACGCGCATCGTGCTGGCCCTTTCGCTGAACCTTCTGGGCGTTTCCGCGCCTGAGCGCATGTAGGTTTCCCGCTTATCCCAACTGAATACACGCTTACCATCTCCTTTGTTTCCAACGTGTTACAGGAACATTGCCCAAAGGTTTCGAGAATGTTTCGAAAGTATTATTGAACGCGTTGAGTTTCTACAAAAGGAGGTCCTATGAGCTACGTTGACTCCGTCATCGAGCAGGTTAAGGCCAAGAACGCAAACGAGCCTGAATTCATTCAGGCCGTTACCGAGGTTCTTACGTCTTTGAAGCCTGTGATCGATGCGAATCCCGAGTACCAGAAGGCAGGTCTGCTTGAGCGCATCGTTGAGCCCGAGCGCGTTGTGATGTTCCGCGTGCCCTGGGTAGACGACGAGGGCAAAGTGCAGGTGAACCGCGGTTTCCGCGTTCAGTTCAACAGCTGCCTTGGCCCCTACAAAGGCGGTCTTCGCCTGCATCCTTCGGTCAACCTGGGCATCATCAAGTTCCTCGGTTTCGAGCAGATCTTCAAGAACAGCCTTACCACGTTGCCTATGGGCGGCGGCAAGGGCGGCTGCGACTTCGACCCGAAGGGCAAGTCCGACGCCGAGGTAATGCGCTTCTGCCAGTCGTTCATGACCGAGCTGTGCAAGCACATCGGCGCCGACACCGACGTCCCTGCCGGTGACATCGGCACGGGCGCGCGTGAGATCGGCTACATGTTCGGCCAGTACAAGCGCATCCGCAACGTATGGGAGGGCGTGCTCACCGGCAAGGGCTTGACCTACGGCGGCTCTCTTGCCCGTACCGAGGCCACCGGCTACGGCCTGATCTACTTCGTTGAAGAGTACCTGAAGTGCAAGGGCGACTCGTTCGAGGGCAAGACCGTCACGGTTTCCGGCTCGGGCAATGTCGCCATCTACGCAACCGAGAAGGCTCAGCAGCTCGGCGCGAAGGTAGTCTCGCTCTCCGACTCCACCGGCTGGGTCTACGATCCGAATGGCATCGACGTCGACCTGGTCAAGCAGATCAAGGAAGTGGAGCGCGGCCGCATCTCCGAGTACGCAAAGCGCCGTGAGGGCGTCGAGTACCACGAAGGCCGCGGCGTTTGGGGCGTCAGGTGCGATATCGCGCTGCCCTGCGCCACCCAGAACGAGCTCTTCATCGAGGACGCCCAGCTGCTGGCTGCCCATGGCTGCAAGATCGTCGCCGAGGGCGCCAACATGCCCACCACCATGGACGCAACCCAGTACCTGCAGGAAAACGGCGTTGTGTTCATGCCCGGCAAGGCTGCCAACGCCGGCGGCGTGGCCACTTCCGGCTTGGAGATGTCCCAGAACTCCGAGCGCCTTTCCTGGACGTTCGAAGAGGTTGACGCGAAGCTCAAGGGCATCATGGTGAGCATCTTCCATGCTGCCGATGACGCTGCGCGCGAGTTCGGCGTTGAGGGCGACTACGTTGCCGGTGCGAACATTGCCGGATTCAAGAAGCTTGCCGATGCGATGATGGCGCAGGGCATCGTTTAGGCTACGGTGGTTCTGCAGCTAGCTTATGCCAGCGCATTTTCGACAGGGAAGGGGGCCTTCGGGCTCCCTTCTTACGTTTTGGCGCAGTCCGCAGAAATTCCCCCTTGCGCTTTGCTGGGGTTCGTGTATAGTATCTATTCGCGCCTACGGTGGGTATAGTTCAGTTGGCTAGAATGCCAGATTGTGGCTCTGGAGGTCGTCGGTTCGAGTCCGATTACCCACCCCAGCGCAACCTTGATAACTCGCATCGCTTAGATGCATAATAGATAGTCGCTTCAAGCGACATTACCATGGACCGTTAGCTTAGTTGGTAGAGCAGGGGACTCTTAATCCCAAGGTCCGGGGT
>CAVAFY010000003.1:0-127223 GCA_963588035.1 Alloprevotella sp.
ACCCGCTCTCTGTGAGCGCTTATGATGGCTTGACTTTCGCCTCATCGGTTTCAACCTATGAAGTTGTAGGTCGTACTCTATGCCAGCTTCCCGCCGCGCGCAATCCCAAATCTTGGTAATTTACGAACGGGAAATATTCCGCGGCGAACGGAAAGCAACGGTTCTAACGTGCCCGCAGAACCGAAACAGCATCCTTCCTGCTAACCACGATGGCGGGAATCAGATACCCGACAACCATCGAAACCACCCCGAGGGCCAAAAGCAGGGCAACGTGGCTCGGATCGAAAACCATAAGGTCGAAGCCGATTCTTGCCGTCGTCGACGAGTTGATGGGCATGCTCATAAGCGCGGTAACGCCCAGTCCGGCAGCTGCCGACAACAGGCCGATAACGGCGCCCTCCAGCAGGAGCGTAATAAACACCGTGCCCCGTGTTGCGCCCAGGACCCGCATAACGCTTGTCTCGCGCCAACGGTCGCGCGAGCTGAAGAAGGTGATGGCCCCGATGGTCAGCGTTGTCGAGACGCCCATGAGCAGCAAAAGCACTACAGAGGAGATGCTCGCAGCCTTGACCACATTCATCGAGATGTCGGTGAGCGTGTCCACCAGGTCGTAGTAGTCGATGTGCTTCGAGGTATCGCTGCCGGTGCTCACCGCATTGTTATAGCTGCCGATCAGGCCGTTCAATGCGGTTCGATCCTCATAGGTTGGCGTGTAGAACCTAATCGTTGCAGGCGTGCTGAAATCCGAGTACCCAAGGGATTTCATGTTCAGGGAATAGGTGTTCCGGGTTGTAGTCGCCATTTTCACGATCATGTCCAGGAACTTCTTCGTTGAAGGGTCGATGCTGCCCGAACTTCCGCTCGACTCAGCTTCGCCCGCCTCGGCTTCGCCTTCAGACGATTCATCGAACGCGAAAAGGCTGTCCAGCTCATCGAATGTGCCCGTCAGGTCAAACTCCTTGAAGAAGTCGTTCAGGGCGGCGTCGATACCCAGAGCCGTGAACACATCTTCGCTATTGAGCTTGTTCAGCGTTTGCTCAAGCTCCTTCATGGGCTCGTACGTGTCTGCCTTGATCTGCGCCTCGATGTAGACGATATAGGCGCCGTATTCCTCTTCGATGCAATCGACGAGGTAGGGAACGACGTACTGCTCGACAAACGTGTTGAGGTGCTTCTTGGTCTCATCGTCCAATTCAACCGTGATGAACGCCTTGTCGATCTCCTTGTTCAGCTTCTCGTTGACCTCTTTGTTCGCCAAGTAGTTTACAAGGTCTTCGCGCGATGGGGTCTTGCCCTTCGCGATTGCATCTGCGAGGTATTCGCTGATCACATTGAGCAGCGCTTCATCGATCACCTCGTAATCAACGTCAACGACGATCTTGTTGTCCTTCGGGGTTGTTCCCAGTATGTCTTGCCAGTTGATATCTGTGCGATCTTGGCTATTGCCCCAAGCGGAATCGCCGGTGCTCCCAGAGTCTTCGCCGATGAAGTTGAACTCGATGTCCTCGTCGAGGGCAAAGTCGCCCAGCTCCTTTTCGATATCGGCAAAGGTTTGCTCGAGGGCGGTATTCAGCTGATCCATTATCGAGGCAAACGCGGCACGGACGCGTGCCGAGATGCTGTTGGTCAGATCGTCGAAAGTGCGCCCCTGGCTATCGAAGCGGATTCCGGTGAAAACATCGACATCCGGGTTGGCCATCTGCGCTTTCACTACCCCGCTCTCCCCCGCCCGCTGGGCAATGTAGTTCTCCAACGACGGGAGATACCACAGACCGCAGGACAGCGTTTCGAACGAGGCGCCCTCCGATGGCGCAACGACGCCGACGATTTTCAGGCTCTCGGAATTCGCGATGATGTTCTTCATGAAGGCTTCGTCAGACGAATTGTTCTGCCACGTGCCCCCGCCTTCGGCTTGCGTATAGCATTCGGCAATCGATACAAGCTTGAGGTCAAGATCCTGGTATTGCTGAAGCGTGAGGTTATACGACTCAACCGTCCCATCGTCCGACAAGACGCCCGTGTTGAGCAGCGTGAGGGTGTTGTTGAGCCGTTGCAGTCGGGCCTCGATCGAATTGGAGGTCAAATCCAGGCCGGGAACCGAGCGATCACTCGGGAGGACGAGAACGAGCTCGTTGTAGTTCTCCGGCCATCTGCCCTGCAGAACGTCGTATTGCGAGGTGTAGTTCTCCGTCTTGGCATCCAGGCGCCCCATTGTGGTGAAGCCAGCGGGCGATGTGAAGCTGGCAGTGTACGAGCTTGAAAGCTCCGAGATGGTGGAGGTCTTCAAGGAAATGGTTCCCGCACTCGTGTCAGACACGAACACCTGCGGAGTGATGCCGTAGTCGTAGTCGATGAGCTCGGTGCAATCGGAGAACTTATCCTTGTTGTCCTCGATATGCGATTTGAATGATGCCAGGTCGTTGTTCTTCGCAGAGCGGAGGGTCTTCGTGATCAGCTCCGAAGTTGAGAGCTGCGTGGATCCATCGCCCGTAAACGCATTTTCGAGTTCCGTCGAATCGAACGCAACCGTGCCAACTTGAAGCGGCTGCTGCGACAGGTTGTCGCGGTTGTCGGTGTCGATGTAGGTGATTATCCCCTTCGAGATCGTGAAAACGAAGGCAAGGGCAACAATCCCCAGCATTGCGGAAACGCCCAAGATGATGCTTCTTCCGCTTCTATTGCGCAAACTCGCACGAACGAAACCGAGTTTAGACGACAGGGGCACAGAAACCGCGCTAGGCTCCGATGCGGCAGCAGGGGCACTATCGGCATGGGATCCGATTGCCTCCTCGACTGTATAGTCGACAACGCCGTCTTCTATCGCGATGACCTCAGCTTCAAGGGCCTTAGCAAAGCCGGCGTCTCGCGTGGCGACGACAACCAGCAAACCCGTTGAGGCATTCTTGATTTCTTGGATTAGGATCTCTCGCTCTGCTTCCGTCAAACCGATTTCCGGTTCGTCCAGAAGCAGGATCCGAGCACCCTTGCCCATAGCTCGAGCGAACGAGAACTTCCGCAGCTGGTGTTTCGAAAGCTGTTCGGGGATGCAATCCTTGAACTCGCTCAATCCCGCACGCTCAAGGGCAGAATCCGCCCTTTCGGCAAGCTCGCCATCGGTAAAACCCGCCAAGGTAAGCGCAGCCTGCATGTTCTCAAGCAGCGAAGCATGGGCGATCAGCTCCTCTTCCTGGAAGACGAACCCGATGTCGCGCGCAGTGAAGCCGCAGCGCTGCGAATCGCTCAGCTTCCAGAAGTCCAGGCCATCGACCTCGACCGTCCCCTTGTCGGGCGCAATCAAGCAAGAGAGCATGTTCAGCAGGGTCGACTTTCCGCTGCCCGATTCACCGACAACGGCGAACAGCCCTGTGTTCGGCAAATCAAGGTCGACCCGCTTCAGCGCAGTCCTGGTAACCCCTTTTTTGCTGTATGACTTTTCAACACCGCGAAGCTTATACATTTCGAAAACCCGGTTCTGCGAAATCGTTGACTTTGATGGTACGTACCATACTCAATGCGCATATGCCCTTATGTCAAATGGTTTGTGGTAGCGGAATACATTTCCAAAGAGGGCAAAGCCTCTTTTTTGGGTTTTACGAACATCGCCATCCATCAGCGGCCGCCAACCGCCATTCCGCCAAAGATTGCCCAACCGCACACCGGACAGAGCCCTGCAACAGGAAAGGGTGCCCTCGGAAACCCGAGAACACCCTTTCAAAGTACGTGTATGCAGCCTTTCGCCCTATTTGATCTGCGTCGTGCAGTACGGGCACACCGCCCATGCGGGGTCGAGCGCATGACGGCAGCTCGGGCACAGGTTCTTCAGACGCGTATGGCAATTGGGGCACATGACGTAGTCGGCCTCTACCGGGTAGCCGCAGTTGCCGCAATCGCCGTACTTCATCAGCTCGCGCTGCTTCAGCGCCAACTCCAACTCCTGCTCTTCACGGTCTGCCAGAAGCAGGGGCGGACGGATGATGCAGTACACCACCAAGCCCACCAGCGGGAAGATGGAAAGCAGGCCCCATGCCCAGCCGAATCCGCGCGACTGCGCATCGCGAACCGACCAGAAAATGGACAGTACGTACAGAAGGACGATCATCACAACGACGGCAACAAAAACCATTTGCAGCTCTCCTGAAAGGAATTGGGACGTAATAGAACTCATGGGTGCTTAGCCCTCCTGAGCGATCTCGGCAAGCTCCGCACGCAGACGCTCAAGGCGATCTTCGATGCCCTCGAGCTTAGCACGGTCTTTCTCGACGATCTCGGGAGCGGCCTTGGAAAGGAAGCCGGGGTTGGAAAGCTTCTTGCTGAACTTCACCTGGTCCTTTTCCAACTTCCCGATCTCCTTGGTGATGCGGGCACGCTCGGCCTCGAAATCGACCAAACCGGAAAGGGCAACGTAGACCTCTACCCCATCGGCCAAGGCCACGCTGGATTCAGCAGGGCGCTCGGCATCCTGGGACACCGCAGCAACCTTGGTGTTGGCCATGGTGCTGATAAGCTCCTGCTGGCTGCCGAACAAAGCTGCCGCATCGGCGGTTTGGGCCTTAACCACTACCTCGAGCTGCTCGCGCGGGGAAATGCCGTAGCGGGCGCGGATGGATCGGATGCCCGAAACCGCCTGGGTAACCATGGTTACCATGCGCTCGGCCTCGGGGTCGATGAACTTCGCCAGCTCGGACGCTTCCGGCCAAGCGGCCATCATCAGATACTCGGCATCCTTTTCGCCGGGAAGCTCCTGGTAGATCTGCTCGGTGACGAACGGCATGGCAGGGTGCAGCAAGCGAAGCGCGGTGTCGAGCACGAACACCAGGTTGCGCTGAACCGCGGCGCGCTCTTCCCCACCGGCGTTCAGGCGGGGCTTGGAAAGCTCGATGTACCAGTCGCAGAACTCGTTCCAGAAAAACGCGTACAGCTCGCGGGCGATATCGGCGAACTCGAAGTTGCCGTACGCCTCGTCGAGCGATGCGACCAATCGCGCAAGGCGGCTGAAGATCCAGCGGTCGGCGGGAGTTGCCGGCTGGGGCTGCCCCGGCTCGAAACCTTCCAGGTTCATGTTCACGAAGCGGGCGGCGTTGCGGACCTTGTTGGCGAAGTTGCGGCTGCTGACCAGCTTGTTCTCGTTGAACTTCAAGTCCTGTGCGCCGGTAACCTGCATAAGCAGGCCGAAGCGCATGCCGTCGGCGCCGTAGTCTTCCATCAGCTTCAGCGGGTCAACGCCGTTGCCGCGGCTCTTCGACATGGGCTTGCCGTCGGCCGCCATAACCGTGGGATGGATGATGACGTCCTTGAACGGGATCTGGTCGGTGAAGTACAGCGACGACATGACCATGCGCGCAACCCACAGGCCCATGATGTCGCGGGCGGTGGAAAGCACCTGGGTGGGATAGACGGGCGCAAGCTTGTCGGCGTCTTCCGGCCAGCCCTGCGTGGCGAACGGCCACAGTTGGGAGCTGAACCAGGTATCAAGCACGTCTTCGTCCTGATGCACGTGGCCGCCGCACTTGGGGCACACGTCGGTATCTTCCATCAGCGCGTCTTCCCAACCGCAGGAATCGCAGTAGAACATCGGGATGCGATGGCCCCACCACAGCTGACGGGAAATGCACCAGTCCTTCAGGTTCTCCAGCCAGTCCAGGTACACCTGCTTCCAGCGTGCCGGATGGAACTGGATGGAACCGTCTTCGACCACTTCGGCAGCGCGCTGCTTCAGGCGGTCGACCGCAACGAACCACTGCTCGGAAAGCCAGGGCTCCAGCTTGGTGTGGCAGCGGTAGCACGTCATGACGGAATGGTCGTGGTCCTCGACATGGTCGAGCAGGCCCAGCGCCTCGAACTCCGCAACGATGGCCTCGCGCGCCTCGTCGCGGGTCATGCCGCTGAACTTGCCGTAGCCTTCTACAACAACGGCATGCTCGTCGAAGACGTTGATCTGCTCAAGGCCGTTGCGCTGGCCCATGGCGTAGTCGTTCGGGTCGTGGGCGGGCGTGGTCTTCACGCAGCCGGTGCCGAATTCTGAATCAACGTAGTAGTCGGCGAAAATGGGGATCTTGCGGCCCACGATGGGCAGGTCGACGGTCTTGCCGACGAGGTTCTTGTAGCGCTCGTCCTTCGGGCTTACGGCAACGCCGGTATCGCCCAGCATGGTTTCGGGACGCGTGGTGGCAACAACGACGTACTCCATGCCGTCGACGGGCTCGGAAAGCGGGTAGCGCAGGTACCAAAGATGGCCCTTCTCGTCCACGTACTCGGCCTCGTCATCGGCGATGGCAGTGGTGCAGGAAGGGCACCAGTTCACGATGCGGCGGCCCTTGTAGATAAGGTCGTCGTGGTACCAATCGCAGAACACCTTGCGCACAGCGTGGGCGTATTCAGGCGACATGGTGAACTGCTCGTCCGAGTAGTCGCACGAGCAGCCCATGCCCGCGATCTGGCGGACGATGGTGTTGCCGTAGTCCTCGCGCCAGTCCCAGCAGGCGTCGATGAACTTCTCGCGGCCGATCTCAAGGCGGGAGATGCCCTCTTCCGCAAGCTTCTTATCGACCTTGGTCTGGGTGGCGATGCCGGCATGGTCGGTACCGAGGACCCAGCGGGTCTGGTAGCCCTTCATGCGTGCATGGCGGATACAGGTGTCTTGGATGGTGTCGTTCAGGGCATGGCCCATGTGGAGCATGCCGGTAACGTTCGGAGGTGGGATAACGATGGTGTAGGTATCGGCGCCGTTCTTGCCGAAGCCAGGCGTGCGCTGAAAATATCCCTTTTCCTTCCAGGCGTCGAAAAGCGGCTTTTCCCAGTCTTGGTACGACTGATCGCCCTTTTTATCTGATGCCATGCCAGTCCTTCCCATGGTCGTTCGTGTTCTGAGTAACTATTAAACAGCAAAAGCCGCCGCATCGTCCAATAGGGACGCACGGCGGCTCGATATGGCAGTTAAGCGCTCTGCTTTGCCTCGGAGCCCTTCTTGCCAGCGAGTTCGACATGCTCGATCTCGGGCTTGGTGCTTCCCTCGATGTCGCTGCGACGGATAACCACACGGGTGTGGCCCTCGTGCTCGGGCAGCTCGTACATGATGTCCATGAGCGCGTTCTCGCAGATGCTGCGCAAGCCGCGTGCACCGGTCTGATGCTCGATGGCCTTTTCGGCGATGGCGGTAAGCGCATCGTCTTCGAACACCAGCTCGGAATCCTCGTAGCCGAACATCACCTTGTACTGCTTCACCAGCGCGTTCTTCGGCTCGGTGAGCACGCGCACCAGGTCTTTCTCGGAAAGCTCCCTCAACGCGGTGACCACCGGGATGCGGCCCACGAATTCGGGGATCATGCCGAACTTGTGCAGGTCTTCGGGAAGAACCTGGGAAAGCAGCTCGGCGTCGGCGGCACGCTTGGATTCGGGCATGTCGGAACCGAAGCCGATGCTGGTCTTGCCAACGCGCTCTGCGATGATGTCGGGCAAGCCGACGAAGGCGCCGCCCAAGATGAACAGGATGTTGGTGGTATCGATATGGATAAGCTCCTGCTGGGGATGCTTGCGGCCGCCTTGCGGGGGCACGGAAGCCTCGCAGCCTTCCACGATCTTCAGCAACGCCTGCTGCACGCCTTCACCGGAAACGTCGCGCGTGATGGAAAGGTTCTCTGCCTTGCGGGCAACCTTGTCGATCTCGTCGATGTAGATGATGCCCACCTCGGCACGCGAGATATCGAAATCGGCCGCGGTGATGAGCTTCAGCAGGATGTTCTCCACGTCTTCACCCACATAGCCGGCCTCGGTAAGCGTGGTGGCGTCGGCGATGGCGAAGGGAACCTGCAGCGTGCGGGCAAGCGTCTGGGCAAGCAGCGTCTTACCGGAACCTGTGGGGCCGAGCAGCATGATATTGCTCTTGGCAAGCTCGACATCGCCCGGGTTGGCGGTTTCGCCAAGGCTGACGCGCTTGTAATGGTTGTACACGGCAACGGAAAGCGCGCGCTTCGCCTCTTCCTGCCCCACCACGTGCTCGGAGAGCTGCTCGAACAGCTGGCGCGGAGTGGGCAGGTTCTCGAAGCTGGGCGCACCCTGCTCCTCGATGGCCTCGTCGGTATCCGCGGTGATCTGCAGCACATGGTTCAGGGCATCGGACTCAAGGCCGCGCATGTTCAGGTCGGCCATCATGGCCTCTGCGGAAAGCGAGATGCATTCGTCGCAGATGAAGATGCCGTTGGGGCCCGAGATCATGGCGTTCACCTGATCAGGCGTTTTACCGCAGAACGTGCAGTGGATGCCTTCTTGCGTGGGAAGGGTGGTTCCCGTCTGATCGGTCATTCTTACTCTGCTTTCTTCTCTTCAGAGCCGAAGCGGGAGGCAACAACCTTGTCTACCAGGCCGTAGGCGCAGGCCTCTTCGGCGGTCATCCAGTTGTCGCGCTCGGAATCGGCGTGCACGCGCTCGACGGGCTGGCCGCAGTGCTTGGCGATGATGCCCTCCAGGCGATCGCGGGTCTTCTTCATCTCGGTTGCCAGGATCTGGAAATCGGTCTGCTGGGTGCGCTCGCCCGAGCCGCCCATGGGCTGATGGATCATGACCTGCGCGTTGGGCAGGATGATGCGCTTGCCCGGCGCGCCGGCGCACAGGAGCACGGAGCCCATGGAAGCGGCCATGCCCATGCAGATGGTGGAAACATCGCACTTGATGTACTGCATGGTGTCGTAGATGGCCAGACCCGCAGAAACAGAGCCACCGGGAGAATTGACGTACAGGGAGATGTCCTTGTCGGGATCCACCGACTCAAGGTGCAGCAGCTGGGCCACAACGGTGTTGGCAACCGCGTCGTCGATAGGCTCGCCCAAGAACACGATGCGCTCGTTGAGCAGGCGGGAGTAGATGTCGTAGCTGCGCTCGCCGCGGGGCGACTGCTCTACAACGTACGGGATAAGCGCTGATTGAAGGGGGTTGGTGAACATTGGTGCCTCTTTTCGTTCAGGCGCGTCGCATCTCCTGCGACAGGTCATTTATGGATCGAAAGGGCAACCGCCGTGTTTGGCAGTTGCCCTTTGCGTCTCAACGTATTAGGTGATGAGCTCAGGCTCTACTCGGCGTCGGCTTCCTTGGCTGCCTCTACCTCGGTTACCTTTGCCTTGGCAACGACATCGCGCATGGCGTTGGCGCGGACGATGCTCTCGCGGATCATGGGCAGGCGACCTTCCTTGCGCCAGGTTGCCTCGATGGCATCGGGATCGTCCAGGTCGGCCTGGGCGAACTCGTTGTGAACCTCTTCCTCGGTGGCCTTGATGTCGTAGTGACGGGCCCAAGCGTCAAGGGCAAGATCCTGGCGAACCGTGTCGGCTGCCTGCTTCTTGTTGTCTTCCTTGAACTGGTCGGGGGTCATCTCCATTGCGGAAAGGTACTTGTCGAAGGTGAGGCCCATGCGGGAAAGCTGGCCGTAGAAGTTCTGGAGGTTCTCGGTCTCCTGACGCTCGAGCATGGCCTCGGGCAGGTCGCCCTCGATGCGGTTGCCCAGTGCGAGCAGGCACTCGTTTTCCTTGCGGGCGCTCATGCTGGTGGCCTTCTGGGACTTGATGCTCTCGGCGATCTTGCCGCGCATGTCTTCCAGGCCCTCGAAGCCGAAGGTTTCCTTTGCCCATTCCTCGGTGATCTCGGGAACGATCTTCTTCTTGATAACCTCAACCTTGACGTTGAAGTGGAAGGTGCCCTTCTCGTCGAGGGTGTCGGTGACGGCGGAGTGCATGTCGGTGAGGTCGAGGTCGAACTCCTTTTCGCCGCCCTTCTTCAGGCCGATGAGCTCTGCGTCGAAGGCCTCGGGGTAAACGCCCTGGCCAAGCTCGTACAGACGGTGGTCGGCTGCGAATGCGGCAACCTCCTCGCCCTTCTCGTTGGTGGCGCTCATGGTGAGCTCCACGAACTCGCCGGGCTTCACCTTGGTGTTGGCGTTGGCGTCCTTGAAGTCATGGTAGTAGTTGCGAAGCTCTTCGATCTGGGCGTCGATCTCTTCGTCGGTGGCCTCGGCGGAGGGAACCTCTACCTCTACGGGCTCGTAGCTGGAAAGCTCGAGCTCGGGCTTGAGCTGAACGGTTGCGGTGAAGTTGAAGGGCTTGTGATCCTCTACCAGATCCTGCTCGTACTCGTAATCGGGGCGCTGCAGGGGAACCAGGTTGTTCTCTTCAAGAGCCTGGGGATATACCTCGTTCACCAGATCCTCGGTAACCGTGGTGCGAACCGCATCGAGGCCCATGATGTTGTCGATGACGGGACGGGGAGCCTTGCCAGGACGGAAGCCAGGGAAGCTGTAGCGCTTGGCTACCTGACGGTACGTACGCTTGATGCGTGCGTCGACATCTTTAGCGTCGACCTCGAAGCTGAGCTTCACCTGATTGTTCTCGAGAGCCTCTACTTTGATGTTCACGAATAAACTCCTTCTTGGTTACCACAGTAGATCGCGTTGGTGCGGGCGAAAGGACTTGAACCTTCACGGGGGTTACCCACCAGAACCTAAACCTGGCGCGTCTGCCAATTCCGCCACGCCCGCATTTGAGCACGCGACTCTTGCCACCCGTCCAGGGCGACAACTTCGCTATGATAGCAAATCGCCCCCCGCGTGTAACCCACAAAGCGAAAAACAGCAGATTCAGCCGCCGAAGCCAGCCGTTCGGGGCTGGTCATGGCCCCATCGGCTACACCGAGGCGACGTCCTTGGCGGTGATGGTGCGCGAAGGGGAAACCAGGATGGATCCCACCTGCCCTCTCTGCGCCGCATCGTCGTAGAACACGCCATGCGAGGAGACCCCGTGCGGGGAGAGCCCCTCCTCCTTCTGGGATATGACGATGCTGACCCCTTGGTAGCTGCGCAGCAGGCCGATCTCCTTCGTGACGCACACCACCATGTCCACGCCGCAGAGCTTGTAGTCGGCGATGCGCTTCTGCAGGTAGCCCTGCCAAGCGGTTACCTCGTCGATGTACACGAAGCCGAACGTCCGCCCGTTGGCGCGGACGATGCAGCGCTCGTTGTAGCTTTCGGGGTGCTCCACGTCTACCGTCACGACGGCGGCCTGCTTTTCCACGTACGATGCCCGCAGGCTGAACAGCGAGACGCTCTTCTGCTGCCCCTCTTGGCCATCGCCCACCGAGCTCGAGGCCTGAGCGGCGCTGACCTCTTCGCCCGAGCCGCCGGAGGAATCCTGCGAGCGGCGGCCGCTCAATGCGCGCGAGCCCAGGCCGTCGCCCATATCCGCCGAGGCGCCCACAACGGAGGCCCTGCGGCTCTCGGCCGTGCCCTGGTACAGCAGCGCCGTGTAGCCGTCCAGGCTGCCGGCGGCGTCATCGATCTTGCTGGCGGCAACGTTGAGCGAGTGGCCGAGCGTGACGATATAGGCGATCACCACGCCCAATGCCGCAACGGCAAGGAACAGGAACACGCCAAGGGCTGCTTTTTCGCGAGAGGTCTTCATGGAAACGATACTAAGCCAACCGCGGGCCTACGCCTTCGCCGATGCGCCAGCGGCAGGCAAATCCAGGATGCGTGCCAGGAAGCGCCCCGTATGGCTTTCGGGAACCTGGGCGATTTCCTCCGGCGTGCCCTGGGCGACGACGGTGCCGCCGCGGCTGCCGCCTTCGGGGCCCAGGTCCACCACGTAGTCGGCCGCCTTGATGATGTCGAGGTTGTGCTCGATGACCAGCACCGTGTTGCCGGCGTCCACCAAGCGCTGCAGAACCTCCAGCAGCTGGCGCACGTCGTCGAAGTGCAGGCCGGTGGTGGGCTCGTCGAGGATATAGAAGGTCTTGCCGGTTTGGCGGCGCTGCAGCTCGCTGGCCAGCTTCACGCGCTGGGCCTCGCCGCCCGAAAGCGTGGTGGCCGGCTGGCCAAGGCGGATGTAGCCCAGGCCCACATCGTGCAGGGTGTCGAGCTTGCGGGCGAGCCCCGGTATCTTCGAGAAGAAGCTGCGCGCCTCGTCGACGGTCATGTCCAGCACTTCGTAGACGTTCTTTCCGCGGTAGGTTACCTCCAGGGTCTCGCGGTTGTAGCGCTTGCCCCGGCATACCTCGCAATCGACGTAGACGTCGGGCAGGAAGTGCATCTCGATCTTCCTCTGGCCGTCGCCCTTGCAGGCCTCGCAGCGCCCGCCTGCGACGTTGAAGCTGAAGCGGCCGGGCGCGTAGCCGCGGGCCTTCGCCTCGGGCGTGCTGGCGAACAGCGCGCGGATGTCGTCCCAAAGGCCGATGTAGGTTGCCGGGTTGGAGCGAGGGGTGCGGCCGATCGGGCTCTGGTCGATGTTGATAACCTTGTCCAGCAGCTCGGCCCCCAGAAGACGGCGGTACTCGCCGGCCTTGCGGTGGGCGTGGTTCACGCGGTTGGCCAGCGCAGGGGCCAGCGTGTCGGTTATCAGCGAGCTTTTCCCCGAGCCGGAGACCCCCGTGATAAGGGTCAGCGTGCCCAAGGGAACGGTGAGGTCCACCTTCTTCAGGTTGTTCTCGGTTGCGCCCTTCAGCTGGATGGAGCCGCGGCGCGGGTTGCGGCGCTCGGAGGGGATGGGCACGCACTTGCGCCCGCTCAGGTACTGCGCCGTAAGCGACCCTTCCACCTGCATGACCTCTTCGGGGGTGCCGGCGGCGACCACTTCCCCGCCCAGCTCGCCCGCGCCCGGACCCATGTCGATGACGTAGTCGGCGCTGCGGATGGTGTCCTCGTCATGCTCGACCACCACAACGGTGTTGCCCAGGTCGCGCAGGTGCTCGAGCGTGCCGATAAGGCGCTCGTTGTCGCGCTGGTGCAGGCCGATGGAGGGCTCGTCCAAGATGTAGAGGACGCCCATAAGGCCCGCGCCGATCTGGGTGGCAAGGCGGATTCGCTGCGCCTCGCCGCCGGAAAGCGTTGCCGTCGCGCGCTCGAGCGTGAGGTAGTCCAAGCCCACATCCACCAGGAACTTCAAACGCGTCTTGATCTCCTTCACGATGGGGACGGCTATGGCCTCTTGGCCCTTGGCGATGGGAAGGGCCTCGAAGAACGCCAGCGAATCGAGCGAGGACATCTCGCACACCTCGTGGATGCTCTTGCCGCCAACCGTAACCGCCAGGATCTGCGGGTTCAGGCGCTTGCCGCCGCAGGTGGCGCACGGGATGATGGAGAAGTACTGCTCGTACTTCTGGCGCTGGCGGTCGGACGCAGCCTCCTTGTAGCGGTGCATGACCGCCTCGCAGATGCCCTCCCATTCGATGAACCAGTAGGTTTCGCGGCCGTCGACCGTGACGTAGTCCACACGGATCTTCTGCCCCGGGGCGCCGTTCATCATGATCTTCTGTACCTTCTTGGGGATATCCTCCCAAGGCGTGCTGGGGTCAACGCCGTAATGCAGCAGCACTGCGCGCATCACCTGCGGGTAGTAGTTCCCCGTGCGGAACGGCGCCACCGCGCCTTCCTCCAGCGAAAGCGACTTGTCGGGAACCACCAGGCTGGGGTCAACCTCCTCGCGGCTGCCGATGCCCAGGCAGTCGGGGCAGGCGCCGTAGGGGGCGTTGAACGAGAAGTCACGCGGCTGAAGCTCGGTCATGGAATGGCCGTGCTCGGGGCAGGCAAGCGCCAGCGAGAACACATGCTCGCCCGGGGCCAGGCCCCCGGTGGCACCCGAGGAGGTAACCACATCGGCGGCTTCGTCGCCCTTCTGCATCACCTTCACCAGCACACGCCCCTCGGCAAGCTGGCACGCCATCTCCACCGCCTGCGCAATGCGGCCGCGCGCGCTTTCCTTGAGCACGACGCGGTCCACCACGACCTCGATGAAATGCTTGAGCTTCTTGTTCAGCGTGATGGGCTCTCCGCCGAGCTTCGTGACCTCGCCGTCGATGCGCACGCGGCTGAAGCCTTCCTTCTGAAGGTCTTGGAACAGCTTGGTGAACTCGCCCTTGCGCCCCGTTACCACCGGCGCCATGATAAGGGCCCGCTCGCCTTCGCCGAGGGCCATGACGTCGTCGGTTACCTGGTCGGTGGTCTGCGCCTTGATCTCACGCCCGCATTCCGGGCAATGGGGAATGCCGATGCGCGCGAACAGAAGGCGCAGGTAGTCGTAGATCTCGGTCACTGTTCCCACGGTGGAGCGGGGGTTCTTGCTGGTGGTTTTCTGGTCGATGGAGACAGCGGGCGAAAGGCCGTCGATGGAATCGAGGTCGGGCTTGCTCATCTGCCCCAGGAACTGGCGGGCATAGCTGGAAAGGCTCTCCACGTAGCGGCGCTGCCCTTCGGCGTAGATAGTGTCGAACGCCAAAGAGCTCTTGCCCGAACCCGAAAGGCCGGTGATGACCACCAGCTCATCGCGCGGGATAACGACATCGACGTTCTTGAGGTTGTGCTCACGCGCACCTTTGATAACGATGGAGCTCTGACCCATGCCAGCCCTTTCCTTGCAATCTGTGACCTTTGATTCTAATTCGCGGGTAATGCAAGGAAGCCACAATTGACTGGTTTTCGCCAAATCGATAAGGATGGTTTCGGGAAAGCCCGACAGGCATGCGCGCGGCGTTAAGCCCGCGGGTGCGCCTGGTGGTGGGCGCTGCGCAGGCGCTCGGGTGTAAGGTGCGTGTAGATCTGCGTGGTGGAAAGGCTCGAATGCCCGAGCATCTCCTGCACGCTGCGCAGGTCGGCGCCCCCGGCCAGCAGATCGGTTGCGAAGGAATGGCGCATGGCATGCGGGGAAAGCGATTCGTCGAGGCCCGCCTTGCGAAGGGCCCGCTTGAACACGACGCGGACGGCGTTTGCGCTCATGTCGTTGCCGCGCGAGGAAATGAACACGGCACTGCTCTGCCTCTTGCCTAAAAGCGCAGGCCTGCCAAGGGAAAGGTAGCTTTCAAGCGCTCGGCAGGCGGTGGCATGCAGCGGGACGATGCGCTCCTTCGAGCCCTTGCCCATCACGCGGACCAGGCGCTCTTCCAGGTCGAGCCCGGAAAGCTGCAACCCCGCTGCCTCGGAAACGCGCAGGCCGGAAGCGTACAGAAGCTCGAGCATCGCCTGATCGCGCAGCTCTTCGGGAGTTGCCTCTTCAGGCCGCTTCCCCTCCAACGTAACCGAGAGCAATCGGTCCATCTCCTGGCGATGCACCGCGCGCGGCAGCGGCTTTCCCTGCTTCGGCCCCTGCAAGACCTCTGCCGGGCTGCACTCCACCGAACCTTCCACCACAAGCCAACGGTAGAAGGACTTGATGGCGCTCAGCCGGCGGTTCACCGTCCTGCGGGAATAGCCGGCCTGATCGAGGTAGGCCAGATAGCGGCGCACTTCGCGATGGGTTGCCTGCAACGCATCCACGCAATCATGCTCGCACCAGGCGAGGAAGGCCGACACGTCGCTTTTGTACGCACGCACGGTCTGGGGCGACGCATTGCGCTCCGCCGAAAGCGACAGGCAGAAGGAATCCAGCAGCTGACGAGGATCGCCCACTACGCCATCAGGCCCTTTTCGCGAAGCTCGGCCAGGTAGGCCTCCAGCGCCCCCTGTCCGCGCTGCGCGTAGGCAGCATAGCGCTCGCGCTTGTTCTTGATCTTCTTCTCGAACGGACGCAAGATGCCGAAGTTCACGTGCATGGGCTGGTAATCCACTGTATCGCGGCTGGTAGCGTAGGCAACAAGCGCACCGAAAGCGGTGTCGACCGGCATGGGCGCGAAATCGACTCCGCCCAACAAGGCGGCAACGCCCAGCGAGGCATACAGCCCCGAAGCTATGGCCTCGCAGTACCCTTCGGTCCCGCCGAATTGGCCGGCAACGAAGACGGGCACGGAAACGGAGCCAGCATTGCCGCCGACCATGCGCAAATGGCTATCGAGCAGGTGGGGCGCATCGATGAAGGAGTTGCGGTGCATCACGCCGTAGCGGGCGAACTCCGCATTCTCCAAGCCGGGGATCATGCGGAACACGCGGCGCTGCTCGGGGAAGGTGAGGTTGGTTTGGAAGCCGACCAGGTTGAAGCTTTGGCCATGGGCGTCTTCGGCGCGCAGCTGCACCACCGCCCAAGGACGGCGGCCCGTTGCCGGGTCGGTAAGGCCAACAGGCTTCAGCGGCCCAAAGCGGGGTGCGTCGAACCCGCGGCGGGCAATCTCCTCGATCGGCTGGCACGCCTGGAACAGGTCGGAGGTCTCGAACTCGCGCTTGATAACGCGCTCGGCGCCTACCAGCTCTTTCATGAAGCGCTCGTACTCGTCCTTGTTGAAGGGGGCGTTCAGGTAGTCTCCCCCGCCGTCTTCGTAACGGCTTTGGCTGAAGACCTTCTCCCTATCAAGCGAGTCGGCCATGACCACGGGCGCCGCGGCATCGTAGAACGCAAGATGCTCCTGTCCGGCAAGCCCCTGCATGAAGGAAGCCAGCTTGTCCGACGTAAGCGGACCCGAGGCAACCACAACGGCATCGGCGGGGCCGTACGGAGCCTCTGGTTCGCCGTTGCCGGCAGCGACCATCACGGCGCCGTCTTCGCGGATGCCCACGACCTCGGCGTTGATGCGGGTTATATTCGGGCTCTCGTCAAGCGCCCGGGTTGCCCGCTGCGAGAACAGCTCGCGGTCGACCGCCAAGGCGCCGCCAGCGGCGACGCGCGTCTCTTCGGCGAACCCGATAAGCTGCGAGCCCAGAAGCGAAAGCTCGTGCTTGAGCATGCCGGCTGCGCTGTCGGGCTTCGTCGACTTCAGCGAGTTCGAGCACACCAGCTCAGCGGCATTCCCGCTTCGATGCACGTCGGTTTGGACCAACGGGCGCATCTCGAACAGGCGCACCGCAACGTCGCGCTGGGCAAGTTGAAGGGCAGCCTCGGTTCCCGCAAGGCCCGCCCCGATGATATCTACCGTTTTGTTTTCCATGCCTTGAACTATACCCGAGCGGGACCGTAGCGCCCATCGGGATACCTGCCCACCAAGCCCCTCTTCTCGTAATCCGCAAGCTTCACCATCAGCCAGGTGAGCTTGTCACCCGGCTCCTGCACGGGCTCGTCGTCCCAAGAAAGCGCAAGAAGCTGCTCAAGGCGCATGGGGTTGGCGCAGATGGCGGCAAGCAGGTCGTCTTCGTCGTCAACGCGGACCAGCGGCCCCTCCCCGCTCACGCTGCCACGCTCCCCTTCGCTTCGCGCATCTTCCATGCGCAGGCAGCCGAACAGACCGAACAGCGCGTCCTCGAACGTCTCAGAGTCGATGATGGGAGTGGCCCCCTGGTAGATGAGCCGGTTCGCGCCACGCGAGGTGGGCGAGGTGATGGGACCGGGAACCACCAGCACGTCGCGGTTGGCGGCCAACGCCTCGTCGGCGGTGGAAAACGTCCCCGAAGGCAAACCCGCTTCCACGATGAGCGTCGCGCGCGCAAGCCCCGCGATGATGCGGTTGCGCGCCCTGAACGTGTACGGCAACGGAGGGAATTCCCACTCGTGCTCGGAGACGACCACGCCCCCTTCGTCGATCACCCGCTGGAACAGGCTCGCGTTGCGGGCGGGATAGGGAACGTCGCACCCGCCGCCCAGCACCACCACAGTCTGCCCGCCCGCATCCAAGGCCCCCAAGTGAGCCTGGGAGTCGCAGCCTAAGGCGCCGCCCGAGACGATGGGCACCCCCTTCCCCGCCGCCAGCGCAGCGAACTTCCTTGCCGCGGAAGACCCGTACGGGGTTGCCTTCCGCGCGCCGACGATAGCCAGGCCATCGTTCAAGGCATCGAGGTTTCCCACCGCAAACAGCGTTTCAGGCGGGTCGGGTATGGTCATGAGCGAATCCGGGTAGCCGTTCTGCCCCCTGCCCAAGGTGTAGCGCGGCCCCTTGAGCTTCACCACGGGAGCGCTCGCATACCGGCTGCGGTGCACGCTCTTCGCCTGTTCTGCAGTCATGTCTTTCACCAATTGAATCCCCCTCCAAAGCGAAGGCCGAAGGCCTCGGCAACGTGCTTCGCCGCAACATGCTCGCTCTCATCCAGATCGGCGACGGTGCGCGAGATCAGCAGCGTCTTGGATATCGCCCGGGCGCTCAGCTGGCGCCCTTCCGCCAACGACAGGAAGAAATCCTCCGTCTCGGCATCGAACCCGCACGCGTCCTTCAAGGCGCGCATCCCTTTGCGCTTGCCGGAACGGGCAGATTCCCGCTTGGCCCTGAAGACCCGGGCGCGCTCCACGCCCTCGCGCAGCTGTTCCGAGCTCGACCCCTCTTTCAGCTCCATCAGCTCGCGGCTGTCGCCCCGCCATACGTCTATGCGGATGTCGATGCGGTCGAGCAGGGGCCCGCCGATGCGGTTCTGATACGCCTGAACCGCCGCCGGGGCGCACTTGCAGCGCCCGCTCGAATCGCCGAAACAGCCGCAGGGGCAGGGATTGGCCGCAGCAAGAAGCTGGAAACGCGCAGGGAACGTATAGGTTCCGTCCGCTCGCGTAAGCACCACGTTGCCCGTCTCCATGGGCTGCCGAAGCGTTTGCAGTACCGACCCGCTGAACTCGGCCATCTCGTCCAGGAAGAGCACCCCATTGTGCGCAAGGGAGGCCTCCCCCGGCCGCGGAGGCGAGCCGCCTCCCACCAAGCCCGCTGCCGTTGCGCTGTGATGGGGGCTGCGGAATGGGCGGATTCCCGCCAGAACGCGCGACACATCGGACCCGGCAACCGAATGGATCAAGGCGGTCTCTATCCGGGCGTCTTCCTCGAGCTTGGGAAGGATGCTGCCGAAGCGCTGCGCCAACATGGTTTTCCCCGAGCCGGGCGGCCCCACCATGATGGCGCCATGCCCGCCTGCGGCAGCAACCTGCAAAGCGCGCTTGGCGGCCTCGTGCCCAAGCACCTCCGAGTAGTCCCCCTCGCTCGAAGGAACGGCCGAGCGGAAGGGAACGGACGGGGCAAAGCGCGGCTCGCGCACATGGGCAAGACTCTCAAGCAGATTGCATTCCAGGCCCGACATGGGCACGATACCCTCGTCGGGAACACCCGAAACCAAGCCGAGCCCGTTGGCTACCGCGCACTTCTGGTGGGCAAGCAGCCCTGGAACGCAGCGCACGCTCCCATCGAGCGAAAGCTCGCCCACCGCAAGCTTACCTTCCAGGATCGCAGGGTCCATCTGCCCCGTAGCGGCAAGCAGGGCAAGCGCGATGGGCAGGTCGAACCCCGAGCCGGCCTTGCGCAGGCCGCCGGGCGCCAAGTTCACCACAACCTTGTCGTTGGGCATGATGAAGCCGCATGCCTTGAAGGCCGCCTTCACCCGCTCCCGGGATTCCTGAATGGCGGCATCGGCCATGCCCACGATGGCAAAGGACGGCAGCCCGTTCGAGACCACCACCTCCACCGACACGGGAATAGCCTCGACGCCGCGCAAGGTTGCGCTTTGGACAGAGGCCGAACGGTACTGCATCACCAATCAACCCCGTAGGCGTTCTTATGGAAGCGGAGGAACGCGTGGTTCTCGGAGAGCACGATGATCGAGATGACGTCGAACCGCACGCGCAGCTCTTCCTGCACATGGTCTTTCAGGTAGTAGGCGGCTATGCGCTCGTAGCGGTCCCGCTTGCGCGCATCGACCGCTTCCTCCGGGAAGCCCTTCGACGTGCCCCGGCGGGTTTTCACCTCGATGAAACAGAGGCAGTCCTCGGTGCGGGCGATGACGTCCGCTTCGCCCGCCCTGCATCTGAACCCCTGCACAAGGACATCGTAGCCGCGCCGTTTCAGGTAGCGGATAGCGGCTTCTTCTCCCCTTGCGCCCAGATCAAGATGGCTTCTGGAGTCCTTGGAGCTCTTTTCCCCTGCCTGCCGGTCGCCTTCGTCCAGTTCGATGGCCTCCGCCTCTTCAAGCATCAGTTCATCGGTTTCAACCATAATGCCTCCTTTGTTCAAGGCATACAGTACGAACCCGATCTAATTTGATTGAGAAGGCAATGCGAAAAAGATCGCAAAGCAAAGCGAAACCATTGCGAAAAATTGCCGAAAACGGATAAAGACGCTGGCGCAAAAAGGGAAATCAGAACAGCGACTCCTGAAGCAGGCCTTGGCAGAAGGAGGCCCGATGGATGGGGGTCAGCCCCTTCTGCGCGATGGCCTCGCGGTGGCGGGCGCTGCCGTAGCCCTTTGAAGACGCGAAATCGTAGCCGGGATACACCTCGTCGTAGGAAACCATAAGGGCATCACGCGAAACCTTGGCAATCAGCGAAGCTGCCGCGATGGAGGCGCAGCGGGCATCGCCATGCACCACATTGACTTCCCGGGGGTCAAGATGAAGCGGGTTGCCATCGAGCAGCACCACTTCCGGGTGCACCCCTTGGCCTTCAACCTCGGCAATCGCCCGGCCGAACGCCTTCCGCAGGCAGGCGGACATACCCTGTTCGTCTATCTCGGAAGGCGGGATATCCACAACCGCCCATGCAAGGGCGCACTCCTTCACCGTTTGGGCAAGGTCAGCGCGGCGATGCTCGGGAACCTGCTTGGAGTCGTTCAGGCCCGCTATCTGCGGCGCATCGGCGCGCAGCACCACCGCCCCGACGGTAAGCGGGCCAGCCAAAGGGCCGCGCCCTACTTCGTCGAGCCCGACAACCAGCTTGCCGCCCGCGAGCTCCTCTTGATACCCGTACATCAACGCGACCCGTTGCCGCTCGGCCTCTTCGGCCGCAAGGCGCCTGCGGGTAACCTCAAGTGCGGCCTGCACCCCTTTGCGCGTATCGGCAACAAGGGAGCGCTCCAAAACCGCGAACTCCTGCGCAGAGGCCTCGGAGAGGCGTTTCTTGATATCGCTGACTGTTTGCATGGCCCATCCTTCCAAACAGCCTTCAATTCTATCCCAAAGCAGAACGGCGCAAACAGGTCGCAGCGCCCGAAGGCGGCAGCAAGCCAGCGCAAGCCACCCGGAGTAGAACAGTGCAAACAGGTCGCAGCGCCCAAGGCCACGACGAACTGGCGCAAGCCACCCGAAGCAAAAGCAAGACCCCGACGGCACAGCCAAGGCAAGGCAAGCAGCGGGCGTGCCACAAGCCCAAACCGCTTGATGCCCTTGCTATGCAGCCGGAGCCTTGCGCAGCTTTATCGCATCAGAAACGAAAAAGCCCCGCATAAGCGGGGCTCGATAAGACTAGTTGAAAGCCTTTTCCTTGATCTTGGCAGCCTTGCCAACCTTGTCGCGCAGGTAGTAGAGCTTTGCGCGGTTAACATCGCCGCGGCGGGTTACCTCGATCTTCTCGATCTTGGGAGAGTGAACCGGGAAGGTACGCTCAACGCCGACGGAGAAGCTGATCTTGCGAACAGTGAAGGTTTCGCGGGAAGAAGCACCGTGACGACGGATAACATCGCCCTGGAAGACCTGGATGCGCTCGCGGTTGCCTTCCTTGATGCGGTAGTGGACCTTCACGTTGTCGCCAACGTTGAAGTCTGCGACCTCGGGGTTGATCTGCTGCTGCTCGATTGCGCGGATAATATCCATGGTTTCCGTTCCTTCTATATGCTCAACATTTAGTTTCACTAATAGGGTGCCTTTTGACACAGCAGAGAATTATACCGTCTGCCGCATACGCGCGCAAGGGGTTTTCTGGTATTAGTTACCGCCCTTGCACGAGCACCACATCTTGCCGGCCATATTCGCCTGGACTACGAAAAGCCAAACGCCATAATACCAGTTACTCGCGCTCATGGGGAAGATAGTCGGCCAAATATCCCTTTTCCAGAAGGGCCTGCTCGATCTCGTCGAGAACCTCTTCGCTCTGCGCGGACACCAGGTGGAAATGGTAGCCGGAGGTGACCGTCATCAACAGCGACGAGCGCCCGGTGCGCATGTCCTCCGAGAAGCGGGCGATGTCCCGCCGGCTCTTGATGCCCAAGGGCGCAGTAACCCTGCCGTACACCCGGTGGTTCACCATCACGTCTTCCACCGTGCCGCCCAAATCGACGATGCAGGTGAGCTCGTCTTCGGTCTGCTCCGGAGCGTGGTGCACCTTGAAGCGGCGCTCGCACGCGCCAAGCCCCTTCGCGCGCTCCATGACGTAGCCGCGGTTGGTTGCCGTGATGGCATGGCCGTTGGCGCGCAGGAGCGCTATATCCTGCACGATGACCTGGCGGCTCACCTTCAGGGAATCGGCAAGCGCGCCGCCGGAAACAGGGGCCTGCGAGGCAGACAGCTCCTTCACTATGCGGCTGCGGCGCTCATCGGCGCTTACCGCCACCGTGCCTTTTTCCTGCATAACAACCTCTTACTCGAATACGCGCAGATGCTTCAGGCTCAGATCCAGGATGCCGGCCGAATGCGTGAGCGCGCCCGAAGACACGAAATCGACGCCGAGCCGGGCGATTTCCCCCAATCGGGCCATGTCGATATTACCCGATACCTCGGTTTGGGCGCGGCCGCCTATCAGCGAAAGGGCCTCTTGGCACGTGTCTGCGTCCATGTTGTCGAGCATGATGATGTCGGCACCTGCCGCAACCGCCTCGGCAACCTGCTCCAGCGTCTCGCATTCCACCTCGATCTTGCGGACGAACGGGGCGTGCTCCCGCGCAAGGGAGACGGCCCGGGCAACGCCGCCGGCCGCATCGAGGTGGTTGTCCTTCAGCATGACGCCGTCGGAAAGGTTGAAGCGGTGGTTCCCTCCGCCACCGATGCGCACCGCCTCCTTCTCGAAGATGCGCATGCCCGGCGTGGTCTTGCGCGTGTCCACGATGGTGGTCTTCGACCCTGCGCCCTTGAGCAGGTCGACTGCGCTACGGGTTTTGGTGGCGATACCGCTCATGCGCTGCAGGTAGTTGAGCGCCACCCGTTCGGCCGAAAGAAGCGCGCGCACATCGGCTTCCACCACGCCGAGCAGCTGCCCCGGCTGTATGCGATCGCCGTCGGCCACCTTCCGCTCGAATCCCACCGTCGGGTCGAGCACGGCGAACGTGCGCTCGAACACGTCCAAGCCCGCGATGACGCCTTCCTGCTTGGCAATGAGCTCCACCGAGCCGCGACGCGGTTCGGGCATAACCGCGGCTGTGGAAACGTCTTCGCTCGTGATGTCTTCCCTAAGGGCCAGGCGGATGTGCTCGTCTGCCACCAGTGAAAGGGCCGCCAAGTCCATCTACCTCGCCTCCTTTACCTTCGCTTTTTCGGCAATCGGTGCGGAAGCACCCACTGCAACGGCATACTGCACCGGCGCGCTTGCCGCCTTCGCCTGCACCTTGGGATCACAGGCCTGGACCTGGGCCACGCTCTTGGCCACCGCCGCAGCGGAAGCTCCCGCGCTTGCCGCAGCCGCACGCACGCGGGAGGCCTGCGCCATGCGGCCGGACACCAGGCGCGCCGCCCGCTGGGCGAACACCAGCGACTCCAGCAGCGAATTCGATGCCAGGCGGTTCTTCCCGTGCACGCCGTTGCAGGCGGTTTCCCCCAGGGCGAACAGGTTGGGCAAGGTGGTCTGCGAATCGCTGTCAACGTGCACGCCGCCCATGAAATAGTGCTGGGCGGGCACTACAGGGATCGGCTCCTTCAAAAGGTCGAAGCCCTCGCTCAGGCAATGCTCGTAGATATGCGAGAAATGCCCGGTTATCTCTTCGGGCGCCATGCGCTCGAAGGAGAGCAGCACGTGGTCGGTGCCATCCTTTTCCATCTGGCGGTAGATCGCCGCGGAAACGACGTCACGCGGCTGCAGCTCGTCGGTGAACCGCTGGCCGTTCCTGTCCAGCAGGATGGCCCCTTCCCCGCGGCACGATTCCGAGATGAGGAACGCCCTGCCGGGGTGCTTCACATACAGGCTGGTGGGATGGATCTGCACGTAGTCCATGTGCTCGAGCTCGATGCCGTGCTCCCCCGCAATGCGGCAGGCATCGCCCGTCAAGCTGGGATAATTGGTGGAGCGCTCGTAGGTGCCGCCGATGCCGCCGGTGGCGAGCATCGTATAGGGAGCCCGGATGATCAGGCGCTCCTCCTGGCCGGAACCCGCAGCGGCCTTGCGGCGGTCGATGCATTCGACCCCGATGCAGCGCTCGCGGTTCGCCGATTCGATGATGTCCACCACTTCCACGTGCTCCAGGATGCGCACGTTGGGAAGCTTGCGCACGTTGGCCAAGAGCTTCGTGGTTATCTCTTCGCCGGTGATGTCGCCGTGGAAGCAGATACGCGGACGGGAATGGGCGCCCTCGCGCGTGTAGGCAAGCTCGCCGTTCGCCTCTCGCTCGAAGTCGACCCCGCGCGCAACCAGGTCGTCGATAACCGCACGGCTGGAGCGGATCATGATGTCGACGCTCTCGGTACGGTTCTCGTAGTGGCCGGCACGCATGGTGTCCTCGAAGAACGCATCGTAGTCGTCCTTGTCGTGCAGAACGCAGATGCCGCCCTGGGCAAGCATGGAGTCGCATTCCTCGACCACTGTCTTCGTGAGCATCACTATATTCGCCGTTGAGGGGAGGTTCAGCGCGGCGTACAGCCCCGACACCCCGCAGCCAGCTATCACTGCATCGCAGGTTATCTCGTTGGTTTCCATTGGTTGCTCCCTATCGTGCTGCGTACTCGAGCATCAGCTCGAGGGTCTTCTTGGCCGGTTCCCGGTATTCTTCGGGCACTTGAACGCCCACCTGGTCGTTTTCCAGGCAGTCGGCCACCTTCTGCAGGGTTACCGTGGTCATGTTCTCGCATATGGGCAGGCGGCGCGCGAAGTGGAAGCGCTTCCCGGAGCCTGCGTTGCGCAGCTCCATTTCCCTGAGCACGCCCACCATGGTGACGATGATGAAATCCTGCGCATCGCTTTTCTCGGTGAACTCGATGATGCCCTTGGTGGACCCGATGTAATCCGCTTCGGCCAGCACCTCTTCGGTGCACTCCGGATGCGCCAGCACCAAGGCCTCGGGGTACTCATCCTCGAGGGCGATCACCTCTTCGGGGACGATGCGCTGGTGACGGGGGCAGAAGCCCTTGTTCAGGATCACGTGCTTTTCCGGAAGCTGCTTGGCAACGAAGCGGCCCAGGTTCACATCGGGAATGAAAAGGATGTGCTGCTGGGGGATCTCGCGGCAGATCTTGATCGCGTTGGACGAGGTGACGCACACATCGCTCCAGGTTTTCATCTCGGCCGTGGAGTTCACGTAGCAGACCACCGCCAAGTCGTCGCCGTATTCGGCGCGGGCGTCTTCGACGGTCTTCTTCGCCACCATGTGCGCCATGGGGCAATCGGCCGTGGGCTCGGGCAGAAGCACCACCTTGTCGGGGTTCAGCAGCTTGGCGCTTTCGCCCATGAACTCGACGCCGGCGAGCACGATGGTCTTCGCGGGAAGGTCGACGGCAAGCTTGGCCAGGTAGAACGAGTCCCCGATATAGTCGGCCACCGCCTGAACCTCGGGCTGCACGTAGTAGTGGGCCAAGATCACCGCATCGCGCCCTTCCTTCAGCCGGACAATGCGCTCAACCAACTCCGGGTTGGGAACCTGCGCGGCAAACGAGTTCAAAGGCGCTTCGCATTCGGGGCAGTCGCTGCGCCCACGGGGAACGCCGAACCGGGCAGCCTCGCCTCCCCCGCATGTGCGCTCGTTGGTGGATTGCTCCCTTTCGGGTGCCGATACGGTGCTCATGTGCTACGCGCCCCTCCCTGAAAAGCCGCGCCTCTTCTTCGCGCAGCGGTATTGGCGGTAGTCTAGCACCGGTGTTTACAGCTGACAATGCAACTGACAAGACAGTTAAAGTGCGCAGCCGAGGATAAATGGATCAGGGCGAACCATTCAGCGAAAAGCTATAGGGAAATCAAACAAGAAGAAGCAGGCCGTAGCAGCCGACGCCGACGATGATGCACCACACCAAAGACTTCGTCTTCAGCGCAACCACGATAACGGCAAGGGCCGAGATCAGCGGAATCGCCGCAGGCCAGAGCCCCGCGTCGAACATCCCGGGCGAAAGCAGGTCGTTGGCGATGAGCGCCGCGAATGCCGCAGGGGGAATGAACGTGAGCGCCTGGGAAAGCCATCCGGGCAGGTCGCGCCCGCGAAGGACGAACACCGGCACCACACGGCAGATGAGGATGGTGGCCGCACAGGCAAGGCCGATGAGCGCGAACTCAGTCCACGACACGGGAGCCTCCCCTCTTGGCAACAAACATGCCGGCAGCGACCCCAAGAAGGGCACCGATAAGGATGGCGGGGCCGGTTAGCCCGACGCACTTGCACAGGAACACGCCGAGCACTGCGGAAAGGGCCGCAGCCACGTTGGCGGCAGTGCGGCTCTGCGAGAACAAGAGGCATAGGAAGATGCTGGTCATGGCGAACGAGGCCAACGCCGTAGGCACCGTGAGCAGGGACCCGAGCACAACGCCCAACACGTTCGCCAGCGCCCATGTGGTTTGGCAGAAGATGTTCACCGCCGTGGCCTGCGACACCTGCCAGTCACCCTTGCTGAAGCGCCCGAGGTTCACCGCGAAGGATTCGTCGGTCACCGTTGCACCGAACAGGAACGAAAGCCGCTTCGGCGTTTCATGGCAGAAGCGCGAAAGCGAGGCGCCGTAGAGCAGCTGGCGGGTATTCACCAAGGTGACCGAGGCCACGATCGCCAGCATCGGGGAGCCGGCAAGCCACATGTTCGGGATCATGTACTGGCCCGCGCCCGAGTAGAACAGCATGGAAAGAAGGAACGTCTGGAGCACGTCCAGCCCCACCTGCTGGGCAAGGATGCCGCAGGGAACGCCCAGGAACACATAGCCCACCATAACGGGGAGCGCCGCCGAAAGAGGCTCCTTGAGCCAGGCGATGCCGGTATGTTTCGATTCTGTTTCGCACATAGCCTAGCATCATAGCACTAGCGCGAAGATGCGGAGCGCCCGCCAAGGGAAGACGGCATCGATTGCGGGCCGGCGCCTGAGGCCAACTGCAGGCCCCGTAGGCAACGGTGCGCCCGAGCGAGACAGCTAGATGTTCCAGCTGTGCGGGATGAACATATCCTTGTAGAAGTTCTGGGCGTAGCGATCGGTCATGCCGGCCACGTAGTCGGTAACGGCACGGAGCGGGTCGCCGCCGCTGATGTCGCGCAATTCCTGCGGAACCTCTTCATAATGGCGCACGAAGTAATCGAACAGGTCTTCCACCAGGTGCTTTGCCTTGCGCACCTCGTGCATCACCGGATCGGAGGTGTACACGTTGTCGAACAGGAACGAGCGCAGCTCCATCATGGCATCCCAAATGGAAGCGCTCATCTGGATGTCGCCTGCGTCAGCGGAGGCTTCGATCATGTCGTGCACCAACGTCTGTATGCGCTCGGAGTGGTTCTCGCCCAAGACCGCGTGCGTGCTGCGGGGCAAGTCGGCCTCACAGAGCGCTCCGGCGCGGATGGCGTCGTCGATATCGTGGTTGACGTATGCGATGCGGTCGGCGGTGGCGACGATGCGCCCCTCCAGCGTTTCGGCGCGCTGGCTGCCGGTGTGGCAGACGATGCCGTCGCGCACCTCGGCGGTAAGGTTCAGGCCCTTGCCGCCGTTCTCAATAACATCGACCACGCGCAGGCTCTGCACGTTGTGGCGGTACAGGTGCTGGCTCTCGGGCAGTTCGGGATCCAGCCCCAAATGACGGGCCAAGCTGGAGGAAAGAGCCTGTTCGCCCACATGGCCGAAAGGCGTATGGCCCAGGTCGTGGCCCAGGGCAATGGCCTCGGTAAGGTCTTCGTTCAGCCCCAAGGCACGCGCGATGGTGCGCGCGATCTGGGCCACCTCGAGCGTATGGGTAAGGCGTGTGCGGTAATGGTCGCCCACCGGGGCAAGAAACACCTGCGTTTTATGGGAAAGGCGGCGGAACGCCTTGGTGTGCAGGATCTTGTCGCGGTCACGCTGGTACTCGGTGCGGTACAGGTCGGTTTCACCCGAACGGGCACGGCCTTCGGTCTCATCGGAAAACGAAGCATCCTCGGAAAGGCGCACGTGCTCCTGGTTTACCTGCTCGTCCCTGGTTACCAGCTTCATGGCGGTTACTCCCCTTCGACGACCAGCAGGCGGCGGCACGATGGGCACGTTGCCAACGGCGCCTGCGAGCGGATCTTGCTCAAGCGGCTGGAATCGAACGTGTTGCGGCAGGCGCTGCATGCCCCGTCCTTGAGGTCGGCCAGGGCAACGCCGCCGCATTGGGCGCGCGTCTTCTCGTACACGCCCAACAGCTCGGGCGAAACCTGCCCGGCAAGCTCCGCGCGGGCCTTGTCGCCCTCTTCGATGGAGGCGCGAAGGGCGCCGCCCGTTTTCTGGAACGACGCGATGAGCTCCTGCTCCTTGGCATCAAGCTCGTTCAACGCAGCCATGATCTGCTTCATAACCGGGTTGATCTTGTTCACCTCGGCCTCTACGCGCTCAAGCTCGACCGAGATCTTCTCGCGGCGCTTGCGCACGCCGTCCAGGTCGCGCGTGTGGGCGGTTACCGCGCGGTAGTCGCCCTGCACCTCCGCAAGCGTTTCGGTGATCTCGTCCTGCTTCAGGGAAAGCTGCTCGTCCTCTTGGACAAGGCCGGCCAGGCTGCCCTCCGCGTTGTCGAGCAGATCCTGGACCTGGACTTTGCGCTTGAGCACCTCGTCCTTCTTCGTGCGAACCTGGAGAATGGCCTTGCGGTGGGGAAGCTCCTTGAACTCCTTCTTCGCCGAGACTACTTTTCGGTCTACCTCCTGCAGCTTGCGCAGGATGGCGATGTCGTGTTCGGTTGCGTTCATGGGCGCAGGGCCTTTCTTCTTCGTTCGCTTAAGGATGGGATGCGGGTCAGCGGCGGGACGATTCCGGCGTGTACCAATTGTTCCCCTGGTCGATCATGGTAATGCAAGATTCGCAAACCCCCGCTTCAGCGGCGTAGTTTGCAAGCAAAGCGCACAAGGGGAACTCGGAGATGTCGTGCCCAAGCTCGATGACGGCCAGCCCCGAGCAGGCCGCGTCGAGCGCGTCGTGGTACTTGATCTCGCCGCACACCAGGCAGTCGATGCCCTGCTCAAGGCAGGTGTGGGCGAACGACCCGGCGCTGCCGCCGCTCGTCACGATACGGGAAAGCGAAAGGTCGGGCGAACCCCATACGCGCGGCATGGTGCCGAAGACGGAAACGCAGCGAGCGCTCAGGTTCCGAAGCGTCAAAGGGGCCTCGTCGTGCGCCGGCAGGCAGATGCGGCCGAACCCTTTGCCCTTCGACCCTACAAGCGGCTCCAAGGTCCCCGCGGGAACCAGGCGCAGCAGCGCGGGCAAGGCGTTCAGGCCAGCGGCAGAAACGTCGAGCGCGGTATGGAACGACATGATGGAGATGCCCAGCTCAACGGCGCGTCGCACCACCGATCCCGGCGTATGGCCCTGCGCGGCATAGGGCAGAAACGACGTAGGCGCGTCCAGGAACACCGGGTGGTGGGTGATAAGGACGTTGGCGCCGCGAAGGACGGCTTCCTCAAGGGCAGCGATAGTGGGGTCGAGCGCCACGGCCACCCCGCGCACCACATCCATGGGGTTGCCCACCAGCATGCCCGTGCGGTCCCACGAGCAGGCGTCTTCGGCAGGGATCTTCTCCAAGAGCGCCCGCTCCAGCTCCCCTACCGAAAGGGCGCGATCGTTCGATGCCAGGTCTCCCGCATCGATCTTGGTAAGCGTAACGGATTCTTCTTCCATGGGGTCCCCCTTGATCCAAACCTCAAGCAAGCGCGATGGTGCGCCTGTCGCCGCCGGGAACCACGACGGTAAGCTCGCGGTACCCGGCCTCGTACATCAAACGATACCCCGCTTCGATGCCGCGATCCACATCCGTAACCGTATGGGCATCCGTGCCCAACGTGCAGGGAACGCCCGCGCGGCAGAACTCGCGAAGCAGGTCCACATGGGGGAACATCTCCTCGCAGGCGTAGGTCACGCCCGAGGTGTTCACCTCCACCATGCGCCCGCCCGCTGCGGCCGCCTCTGCGGCCTGGCGGTACAGGGGGTGCGGGTCGAAGCTGGGGCGCCTGCCGAACTTCTTCACCAGGTCGGGATGGGCCATCACATCGAAGGGCATGTAGGGAACCTTCGACGAAACCGCCTCACACCACACCTCGAAGTAGCGCTTCCAGATGCTGTCGGGGCCCACTTCATCCCAATGCCCCGCCTGCGCCGGGTCGTCGAAGGGCCACAGATCGACGAAATGGACCGAGCCCAACACGATGTCGAAGCAGTCGAAGGCATCGGGCGCGAACCGACGGTCCTCGCCCGCACCCAGCCAGTCAAGCTCGCAGCCCACCAGGATCTCCATATCGGGGAAGGCCTGCCGCTGTGCCAAGATGCGCCGAACGTACTCGTCCAGCCTATCGGCGTGCATGGAAACGTAGTCCCGCGGGTCCACCGCCGCGGTAAGGGGATAGTGCTCGGTAACCGCGATGTTGGTTATGCCTACCTCATGGGCGTGCGCGATCAACTCCTCGATAGGAGCATGCCCATGGTTGGTCATATCGGTATGGTTGTGCTGGGTTACCCGTTCTATCTGCATACTTGCTCCTTAAAGGAAAAGGACGCACGCGGCGCCCTTTTGAAACCATGCAATAACCTGCGGCGACTCGTTCGCGAACAGCTTAGCCCACCACTTCGGCGAACGCGCGGACGAACGCCTCCACCTCTTCGCGGGTGGTGGTATTTCCCAGGGAAACGCGCATCGAACCCAAGGCATCGTCGCGGCTTACGCCGATTGCGCTGAGCACGTGCGAGGGGTCCAGCGAATGGGAAGAGCAGGCCGAACCGCCCGAAACGCAGAAGCCCCGGCGGTCAAGCTGCAAGATCAGCGTTTCGCTTTCGATGCCGCGCACCAAGACGTTGACGATATGGCACGAATAGCGGCTGCTCCCCTCTTCCACCTGAACCGCGGGGCGCACGTTGGGGTGCTGGGTCAGCGCCTGGTAAAGGTAGTCGCGCAGCTCGGTAAGGCGACGGGCGTTTTCTTCCAAGGATTCCGTTACCTCGCGCGCTGCGGCGGCGAAGCCCACGGCGCCCATGACGTTCTGCGTACCGCTTCGCCTGCCCGACTCCTGGCCACCGCCCACCAGCTGGGCCGTGAACGGGGTGCGGGCTTTCAGGTACAGCGCACCGACGCCCTTTGGTCCGCCGATCTTGTGCGAGGAAACCGAGAGGGCATCCACCCCCCATTCGCGAACCGAGATGGGAACCTTACCGAATGCCTGGGTGGCGTCCACATGGAACAGGGCGCCGGCATCGTGGGTAACTTTGGCAAGCGCGGGAATGTCCATCACGCTGCCGATCTCGTTGTTCACCGCCATGATGGAGACAAGAAGGGCCCGGCCGTTCAGGGCCTCCTTCAAAGCTTCGGGGGTGATATGGCCAGATGAATCCGCAGGGACAACCGTCACCTCTGCGCCCCAATGGCCCAAGGTGTCGGCCGCCTTGAGCACCGCATCGTGCTCGATGGCGGAAACCACCACCTGCGGAACACATTCGTGGTCGCCCTCCTGCTCGGCGCGCATCATCAAGGCATCCACCATGCCGAACAGCGCGGCATTGTCGGCCTCGGTAGCGCCCGAGGTGAACACGATCTCGTCGGGGCGGGCGCCCAGGCAGCGGGCAACCGTCTCGCGCGATTCCTCCAACGCGCGAAACGCGGTTCGCCCAACCGAGTACAGGGAATTCGCATTGGAGGTACCGAGGGCAAGCCCCTTTGCGCCCGGTTCCATGAAGGGGCGCATGGCGTCGGCTGCACCCTGGGAAAGCGGAGCGGTGGCCGCCCAGTCAAGGTAAACAAGATCGCTCATCGACGAGCCTCCTCTCCCGCACGGCGAAGTATGCCGATGGCGGCCTGCGGGTCTGCCGCCTTGAACACGCCGGAACCGGCAACCAGGACATCGGCACCCTGGGCGCATACCAGCCCAGCCGTGCGCTCGGCGCTCACGCCGCCGTCGACCTCGATAAGCAGGTTCGGATTCAGGCGCTTGGCCATTTCAGCGACCTTGCCTACGCGGTCTTCGCTTCCCTCGATGTACGACTGGCCGGAGAACCCGGGGAACACGCTCATAACCAGCACCATGTCGATGTCGGCGATGAAGGGCTCAAGCTCCTCGACCGGGTAGTCGGGCTTCAAGGTAAGGGCCGGGCGTGCGCCTGCAGCACGGGTGCGGGCAATGAATTCGCGCACCTGAGCCTCCCCTTCCAGGGCCTCCATGTGCACGGTGACGATATCCGCGCCGGCATCCAAGTACCAATCAAGCTGCTCAAGCGGGTTCGAGATCATCAGGTGCACATCGAGCGGGATATCGGTGATCTTCTTCAGCTGGCTGACAACCGGCACGCCCATGGTGAGGTTGGGCACGAAATGGCCGTCCATCACATCGACGTGTATGAAGTCGGTGCCGCCCTGCTCGAGCATGCGGATGTCGCGCCCAAGGTTCATGAAGTCGGCGGAAAGGATGGAGGGAGAGATTTTGACATCACCGAACACGGCGATACCCCTTTCATTCGAATAGGTAGACGAGCCTATTCTACACGTAACGAACTAGCGGCTCTTCGATTCGAGGTCGAGCAGGAAGCGCTTTATCGCCGGCCCGAACGCGTAGCCGCCCAGCTTGCCCGCGGTGCCCACGACGCGATGGCAGGGAACGAACAGGGGAAGCGGATTGTGCCCGCAGGCCTGCCCCACCGCCTGCAGCGCCTTGGGCCTGCCGATTGCCTGGGCGATCTGGGCATACGTGCGCGTCTGGCCATAGGGAATATGGGAAATGGCGTCCCAAACCTCTTTCTGGAACGGGGTGCCATCGGCGCGAAGGGGGACATCGAAGGCCTTGCGCTTTCCCGCCAGGTACTCGAGCACTTGGCTGGAAGCCCGGTTCGTAAGGGCAGTCGACCGCTCGGTTCCGCCTAGCTTTGCGGGGCCGAAGGCGAAGCGGGTTATGGCCGCTCCGTCCGACTCGATGGCAACGCGGCCCAAGGGGGTTCGGTACACGAAGTACGTGGGCCCCGTCACTGCGCGCCCCCCACTTCGGCAAGGCCCCAGAACTCGGTGGTAAGCGGGCGCTTGAACAGCTCGGAGGCGATGGGCTCAAGCGGGGCGCCCTCCCAAACCACCGAACGCACCGCCGTGGTGATGGGCAGCTCGACGCCGTAGCGCTGCGCCAGCGGGCAGATGGTCTTGCAGGCAAGCGCGCCCTCGACCACCATATGCGTGCTCTTCTCGTATCCTTCGAGCGTGCCGCCCTGGGCCAGCGCCTTCCCGAAGGTGCGGTTGCGGGAATGCTCGGAAGTGCAGGTGGCGATAAGGTCGCCCGCACCCGCAAGGCCCATAACGGTGATGGCCTCGCCGCCGCATGCCTTGACCAGGCGGCTCATCTCCGCCATGCCGCGCGTCATGATCATCGCCGCGGTGTTGTCGCCGTAGCCCACGCCGTACGCGGCACCCACCGCGATGGCGATGACGTTCTTGAACGCAGCGCAAAGCTCTACGCCGACGTAGTCGGAAGAGGTGTAGCAGCGGAAGAACGGGGTGCTTATCAGGTCACGGAAGAAGCGCGCCGTTTCGGGGGAAGACGAGGCGACCACCGTGCCTGCCGGCACGCCGAGGATCACCTCTTCGGCATGGTTCGGGCCTGAAAGCGCAGCCAACCGGGAAAGCCCGCCAAGAACCCCCTCGAACACCTGCACCGGAAGAAGGCCGGTTCCCTCTTCCACGCCCTTCGAGCAGATGACGATGGGCGTGCTGGCAGACACTAGGGGCTTCAGGTCCTCGGCGAAGCGGCGCATAAGGCGCGAAGGCGTGACGATGACCAGCGCCTTGGCCCCTTCAACGCATTCGGCCAGGTTGCTGGTGGCGGAAATAGAGTCGGAAAGGATCACGCCGCTCAGGTAGCGGGGGTTGCGGTGCTGCAACGTGATGGACTCGGCAACCTCGGGCTTGCGGGCCCACATAACCACCTCGTTGCCACCGGAGGCAAACGTCTGGGCCAGCGCCGTGCCCCAAGAGCCCGCGCCGATTACCGCGATCTTACCCATTTAGACTCCAATCAAACTGATGGGGACAAGCCCCATGCGCACCGAGGATGCCGGCAACGCCCGAAAGCCCCAGCGGCAAGCGGTCAGCCGAAGCCAACCAGTCAACCGGGTGAGCCCCGGAAAAGACAAGGCTAAGCCTTCTTCTTCGACCCGATACGGCTTTCGGTTCCCGCTCGCAAACGCGCTATGTTCTCGCGATGCGCCCAGACAACCGTGAGCGCCACCAACGTGCAGAGGACGAATGCAACCGGGTTGCCCCAGAAGAAGTACAGCGAGAAGAACGGGCATGCCAGCGCCGCAGCGATGGAGCCTACGGAAACGTACTTGGTGACGGCAACCAAAACGGCGAAGATCACCAGCTCGAGCACCGCACCCGTAAAGCCGAACGTGCAGAACAGGCAGCCCACGGCAACCGCAATGCCCTTGCCGCCCTTGAAGCCAAGCCACGGGCAGAAGATGTGACCCATGACGCAGCCGAGGAAGGCGACCGCCAGGCACACCTGATGGATGTAGGCGAAGGGATTGTCGGACCCGCCGAAGGTCTGCACGAAGGCCACAACCCCCAGCACATTGCCGGGCATAAGGGAGATCCCGAACGCCGACGCGATGGCGCCCGCGACGATGCCCTTGCCGAAATCGAGCACGAACACCGCGTAGCCGCCGGCCTTGCCCATGGTTCGGATGGCATTGGTGGTGCCGATGTTGCCGGAGCCATGCTTGCGCAGATCGGTATTGAAGAACACGCGGGAGATGATGACGCCCCAGGGGATAGAGCCCAGCAGGAAGGTGATAACCAGCAGCAACAGCAGCTGGCCAACAGTTATCAACATACAGATCAGTCTTTCTTCTTGAACTTCAAACGGATGGGGGTGCCGGTGAAATCGAAGGTGGAGCGCAGACGGTTCTCCAGATAGCGCTCGAACGAGGGCTCCACCAAGTCGGGGTGGTTGCAGAAGAAGGTGAAGAACGGGGGCTCCGAGCCGGTCTGCGTCACGTACTTGAGCTTCAGGATGCGCTTGCCCTTCGAAACCGTGTGGCCGAAGTCGCGGATGTCCTGCAGCCAGTTGTTCAGGCGGCTGGTGGAAACGGTCTTGGAGTAGTTCTCGTACGCCTCGTCCACGGCCTTCCAGATGCGCTGCACGTTCTTACCGGAAAGGGCGGAAATGGCAACCACCGGGGCATAGCCGACGAACATCAGGCGGTCCTCGATGCGCTCGCGCACGTCCGCCTTCGCCTCGGGGCCTTCAACGAGGTCCCATTTGTTCAGCACGATGACCATGGCGCAGCCGCGCTCGGCGGCCATGCCGGCAACGCGCTGGTCCTGGTCGGTGAGGCCGATGGTGGAATCGATGACCAGCAGGACCACTTCGGCGCGGTCGATGGCGCGCATGGCGCGCACGAAGCCGTAGTACTCGACGTCTTCATCGATGACGCTCTTCTTGCGCAGGCCCGCCGTGTCGACGATGGTGTAGTACTTGCCGTCGTGCTCGATGGTGGTGTCGATGGCATCGCGCGTGGTGCCCGCCACATCGGAGACGATGGAGCGGTCGTTGTTGGTGAGCTTGTTGGTAAGCGAGCTCTTGCCGGCGTTCGGGCGCCCGATGATAGCCACGTTCACGGCGTCGAGCTGCTCTTCCTCGCCCTTGTCTTCGGGAAACAGGGAGACGACCTCGTCAAGAAGGTCGCCGGTGCCGGTGCCGTGGAGCGCCGATACCGGGCGCGGCTCGCCCAGGCCCAGCTGCATGAATTCCCACATGCCAGCCTCATCGGCCACGTTCTCGAGCTTGTTCACGGTGAGCAGGACCGGCTTCTTGGCGCGGCGCAGGATGTTGGCTACCGCCTGGTCGTCGGCGTTGATGCCGGTCTGGCCGTCCACCAGGAACACGATGACGTCGGCCTCGTCGGCTGCGGCAAGCGCTTGGGCGGTGATGGAGCCCTGGAACGCGTCGTCGCCGCCGATCTCGATACCGCCGGTGTCGATGATCTTGAACGCGTGGCCGTTCCAATCGGCCTCGTGGTACGAACGGTCGCGCGTGACGCCGCGCATCTCGTGCACAATGGCCTCGTTGTTTTCCGCAAGGCGGTTTACCAAGGTGGATTTGCCCACGTTAGGGCGGCCGACGATGGCCACGATAGGCAAGCTCATGCCAACTCCTCAGATTCGCTTTCGTAAGTTCTTCAAGGGTTCAGAATACCACGGGGCGTCGCGGTGCCTTTGTCGCATGCCGGCAGGGGCACGGGAAGAACACGGCTGGCCCCGCAGCGCGTCACGACGCAGAACAAGGCTGCCGCCCTGACGCCAACCGGCCCGCCTAGATTACCGGGCGCTCCCATTCGGGCAGCCCCTTCTGCTTCCTGTTCCGTATGCGCCCGCGCATGTTGGCAACGCAGCCCTGCATCCCGTAGGGAACGTAGTCGAGCTCTTCGAGGTCTTCGGGAAGGTAGCTCACCAGCGAAAGCGGCGCCGTCTGCTCGATGCTCTCGGGCGCCGGACCGCAAACCGCGGAGAACCCGCACACGGGAGCCCCTTGGGCAACCAGCTTGCGCTCGTAGCCGCTCCAAGGCTCGTCGGGGAACAGGGAACGGACGTCGTCGGTGCACCACTGCAGCTCATAGCCAGCAAGCTCGAGCTGGGTAAGCGAGAAATCGCGCAGGGGGATGCTGTCGGTGCGAAGGCGAAGCGCAGCCCCCGGCGCCAGCAGGTCGCGATATGCCATAAGCCGCGTCACGTAGGTTAGGCGCAGCGGCGCTTTCTTCTTCTTCGGGAATGGCGTGGGGAAGTTCATCAGCAAGCCATCCAGCTCGCCGGGCGCGAACAGGCTGCGCAGGTCGGAATCGTCGTGCAGCACGAAGACGGCGTTCGATACCCCGGCGGCAAGCGCCCGATCGGCGGCACGGACCACGCACACGCCGTCCACTTCCACGCCGACGAACAGCACATCGGGGCGCTGCTGGGCGCACTCCACCGTGTACTCACCCTTGCCGCAGCCCAAGTCCAGGACAACGCGCTTGAAGGCGATGGGGCTTTCCTGCCCATCGGGCGCCCAATTGGCCCAGGAGCCCCTGCGTGAGGCTGGGCTCATCTCAACCGCACCGGAAGCGGCGGCAAGGCGATCGTCAAGGGAAAAGCCCTTGTTCAAGCGTGAACGGGTTGTGCGCATGGAATGCTCCGAATGAAACGAACGGACTACAGCTCAGCCAAGAACGAGACGACGCTCTCGATCTGATCGTCAGGAGTGGAAGCGCCGGCGCTCACCCCGACAACCCGGCAATCGTCGAACCAGGAAGGGTCGATCTCGTCGGCGCTTTCGATATGGAAGACCTTGCCGCAATGCTGGGCGCAGATCTCGAAAAGGCGGGTGGTGTTCGACGAGTTCCGCCCCCCGATAACCACCATCGCATCGACGCGCTCGGCCAGCTCTATCGCGGAATGCTGGCGCTGCGTCGTGGCGAAGCAGATGGTGTCCTTCACCTCCAAATCGAGGTTGCGCCGCTCAAGGGCGGAAAGCACCTCTTCGAAGCGCTCGCGGCTCTGGGTGGTCTGGACCACCACGCCCACGGGGCCGCAAAGCCCCTCGGGGATATCCTCGGCGCCGCCGACGATGGTGCATTCGCCGCCCGCCTCCACGGCGTGGGCCGAAATGCCCTCCACTTCCGGATGGCCGGCCTCGCCCACAACAAGCACATGGCGCCCCGAAGCGGCAAGCTTGGCAGCTGCCCGCTGGGCGCGCATCACATGCGGGCACGTCGCATCGATGACCTTGAAGCCCTTTTCCTCCAGCTGGGAGATAACCTGGGGAACCACGCCATGGGAGCGGATCACCACCCCATCGCAGCTGACGTCCTGCACCCCGTCGGCCACCTGGATGCCCTTCGCCCCAAGCTCGGCGACGACCCGGGGGTTGTGGATCAAAGGCCCCAACGTGCACACCGAACCGCCGTCCTGGGCGGCCTTCAGCGTCATGTCGAGGGCGCGCTGCACCCCATAGCAGGCGCCGGCATGGTCGGCCTTGACTACTTCGAGCCTGCCCATTACCCCTCCTTGGGTTCGTAGTCGGGCAAGGAAGCCGGGTTCACCGGATCGATGGGATGCTCGGCGAAGACGGCGGCGTAATCCTTGGAGTCGGGGAAAAGCTCGACCATATCGACTTCGGCTGCAGGGCAGTTGAGGGTGAGCGCATAGGCTTCGCGCATCACGTACCACGCACAGGCGTCCATGCGCTCTTCCTTGGGAAGGAAGTCGAACGAAGAGACGGAAATAGGCTTCCCGAAGCGGGCGGTGATGCGGGGGAACCGCACCCATTTGCCCTTGCGCTTCACCTTGCTGACGTTCTCAAGGCCCAGGGGGATGATTGGCGCCTTGCCCATGCGGGCGATGAGCGCCGCGCCACCATGCAGCGCAGGCTTGGCGCTGCCCTTGCCGCGGCGGGTTCCCTCGGGGAACATCCCCACCCATTCGCCGTTCTTCAGCATGCGGGCGGCACGCTTCATGGCGGTTCGGTCGGCCGTGTTGCGCTTGATGGGGAACGCTCCCACGCTGGAGATGATCAGCCCCAGCAATCCCTTGCCCGCATAGAACAGGGAATCGCGCGCGATAAGGCGCACCCACCCCTTGGGACGCACCGCAAGGAACATGATCACCACGTCGAGGTACGAGTAATGCGGGGCAACGAGTATGGCACCGCACTTCTTCCCCTTGAAGGCATCGACCACTTCCCTGCCCTCTTTGCGCAGGCGGAAGCAGATCTGCACCAGGAACGCCACCACGCCGGTAACGAACAGGGCCAGGCCATGCGGCACGCGATCGGTCTGGTCATTGCCGGAAAACGGGCGGTCCCAGTAATCCTCGTGAACGTTGAAAGCCATTACAGGTTCATCCTTGCCCGCGCGAGCGCGCAGATAGAGCCGATTACCTCTTCGATGCGCATGCTGGAAGAATCGACCGGCACCGCATCCTCGGCAGGGCGCAACGGCGCGGTATCGCGGCTGGAATCGAGCTGGTCGCGGCGGATGATGTCGGAAAGCACCTCTTCGTAGCAGATGGATCCCACGCCGCGGTCGACGTTCTGGCGCACACGGCGATGGGCGCGCTCCTCCGCCGAAGCGGTAAGGAAGACCTTCACCTCGGCCTGGGGGAACACCACGGTTCCGATGTCGCGGCCCTCCACGACGAAATTGCCTTCCGAGCCGATTCGGCGCTGCTGCTCGACCAAGGCGGTGCGCACCGCGGGCACGGCAGACACCTTGGAAACCGAGCGGTCGATCTCGGCGGTGCGGATGGCGTCGGTGACGTCCACGTCACCGCTGAACACGCGGCGCGGAACAGGGTCGCCCTCAACGTGGCCGAAGCTGATCTTGCGGTCGTTGGCAATGGCGCCAAGCGCTTCCGCATCGTCGAGCGAGACGCCCTGCTGCAGGGCGTACCAGGCCACCGCTCGGTACATCGCGCCCGTGTCCAGGCAGGAAAAGCCCAGCTCCTTGGCGATGGCCTTCGCAACGGTGGACTTGCCGGCGCCCGAAGGCCCATCGATGGCGATGATCAACTACACCAGCCCCTTAAGGTTCTCCAGGAACGTGGGGAAGCTCACCGAAACGCAGTCGAAGTCGATGATGTCGACCGGGGTATCGGAGCAGAGGCCCACCAACGACCAGGTCATGGCAAGGCGATGGTCCTTGCGGGAGTCGAACACCAGCCCCTGGGGAACCTGCAGCTCGGGCTGGCCCTCGATGTACAGGTCGTCGTTTTCCGCCCAGGCGCTGACGCCCAGCTGCTCCAGCCCCTCGATGATGGCGGTAAGGCGGTTGGACTCCTTCTTGGTAAGCTCGCTCACGCCGCGGAACACCGTGATGCCGGAAGCGTGCGCGGCGACCAGGGCAAGCACGGGGATCTCGTCGATCTCGGATGCGATGTGCTGGGAGGGAACCTCGCAGCCCACCAGGCGATCCGTGTAGGCGGCCTCCACCACGCCGATGGGCTCCTTGCCCTCGGCGGTAAGGTAGCGCACCTCGATGGAGGCGCCCATGCGCTCAAGCGTGCGGATGAAGCCCACGCGGCCCGGGTTCAGGCTCACGTTCTCGATCTGGACGGAGCTGCCCTTCTTCAACAGGGCGGCGCAGATGAGGAAGGCCGCCGAAGAGGGGTCGCCCGGAACGTCGACCTCGGAGGCGTGCAGTTTGGCGGGGCCCTCAACGGAAGCCCTGCGGAAGGAATGGTCCACCTTCACGCCGAACTCGGGGAGCATCAGCTCGGTATGGTTGCGCGACACTGCCGGCTCGTTGATGGTGGTAGTGCCCTCGGCGCCCAGGCCCGCCAGCAGGACCGAGGTCTTCAGCTGGGCAGATGCCATGGGGGAATCGTAGGTGATGGCCTTCAGCTCGGGGTTGCCCACTTCCACAACGGGAAGGGTCTCGCAAGCCTCGGGCTCGAAGCGGGCACCCATCTTCATGAGGGGCGCGATGATGCGGCGCATGGGGCGCTTGCGCAGGGAATCGTCGCCAGTGATCTCCACGCGGATGCCCCAGGGCGCAAGAACGCCCATCAGCAAACGGGAGGTGGTGCCGGAATTGCCGCAGTCGATGGCGTGGTCGGGCTGCGTGGGGCCCTTCTCGCCCCAACCGGTAACGCCGCCGGCGAGCGTGCCGTCCACCTGGCGCTCAAGCGATACCTGGGCACCAAGGGCGGAAACGGCGCCGATGGTCGAGCGCACGTCGGCGGAGTCGAGCACGCCGGTAAGGCGCGAGGTGCCTTCGGCCATGGCGGCAAAGAGCACCGCGCGATGGGAGATCGACTTGTCGCCGGGAACGCGGGAAGCGCCCTTCAACGGACCGGAAAGGGGCTCTATGAGCGTGATGTTCGAGGTACTCATAAGGTATCTACTCCTTGCTCAGCGGGTTGAACGAGATGCTGAAACCAGCCTTGATAAGCTGGGTGGACAGTTTTCCGATGTCGCCTTCGTCGGTAAGGACCATATCGAGCACAGCGCTCGAAGACGTGATGTGGTCGATGTTGATGGACTGCACGTTGCAGCCGACCTTGCTGGCGATGGAGGTAACCTCGGCGATGGCGCCCGGATGGTTGGCCAGCGGGATGCGGACCTCCAGCAGGTCCTCGGTGGCAGGCACCCATTTCGCGGGAATGGCGCGACGCGCCTCTGCGGCGCGGTCGAGCAGAACGGTGAAGCGCTCCTTGTCCCCTTCGCGCAGCGCGTCGGAAAAGCCGCCGATGATGGAGCGGACCTCGTCGAGCCCCTCCACGATGGCCTCCCGGTTGTCGAAGGCGATGCCCGTCCAAAGCGCGGGCGAGCCCGCTGCGATGCGCGTGGAGTCCTTGAAGCCGCCGGCGGCAAGCCTGAACAGCGCCTCTTCCCCATCGGCATGGCGAACAGCAAGCTCCACCAGCGAAGACGCGACGAAGTGGGGCACGTGGCTCACGATGGCGACCGCCTCGTCGTGGCGTTCGCGCGGCAGGGAAACCACACGGGCACCCATTCCTGCCAGCGCCTCGTGCAGGCTGGCGTAATCGTCGGCCGAAGTGGAGCCGTCGGGGCACAGCACCCAATGCGCGCCCTGGAACATATCCTCGCGCGCACCCTGGATGCCGCTCTTCTCGGACCCCGCCATGGGATGGCCGGGGATGTACTTCTCGGGGCGCTTCAAGATCTGCTGCGCCTGCTGGCTGACGATCTTCTTCGTGGAGCAGGTGTCGGACACCACGCCCTCGAAGTCACAGTCGGAGATAGCCTGGAAATAGACGTGCGCAACGGGCACCGGCGTGGCGATCATCACCAGTTCGCACCCGGGAAGAACCGTGCCCAGGTCTTCCTCGGAAAGGTGCCCTTCGTTGATCCAACCGCGCTTCTTCGCTTCGTCGAGCGCTTCGGCGGAAGAGTCAACGCCCACCAAATACGCATCGGAATACGCATTGCGGTACGCGGCCGCAAATGATGATCCGATGAGTCCCAGGCCGATTACGGCCACTTTGGTGAAATGCGTTTTCATGATGACGATTGCCTATTCCTTCCATTGCCTCGTCGTACAGAATCAGATCGATTCTACCATGCCCCTCTTGGGCGGCAGCCTACTTGGAGCCAGCCGAAAGGGCGGCCACCTCTTCCGGGGAAAGCTCGCGCCACTGCCCCTCCTTCAGCGATCCCAGGCCCAGCGGGCCGAACGACAGCCGATGCAGCTTCAGCACCGGGTGGCCGATTGCCTCGCACATGCGCTTCACCTGGCGTTTCCTTCCCTCATGGATGGTCAGCTCGATGGTGGCGCCTGGCCCCTTGCCCTCGATGAGCCGAACCTGGGCGGGGGCAGTCATGCCGTCTTCGAGCATGATGCCCTCCTGCAGGCGCTCCAGATCCCCCTTGCGGGGAGCGCCCTTCACCTTGGCGCGGTACGTTTTGCTCACGTGATGGGAGGGGTGCAGCAGGGCATGCCCCAGGGCGCCGTCGGTGGAAAAGAGCAGCAGCCCGGTGGTGTCGAAGTCGAGGCGGCCGATAGGGTAAAGCCCCGGGTAGTCGGCCACGGGAACAAGATCGGCCACGCAAGGCCGGCCCTGCGGATCGCTCATGGTGGTAAGGAAGCCCGCGGGCTTGTTCAGCATGATGGTGCGCTTCGCGTCGGGCAGCAGCACAGGCACCCCGTCCAGAAGCACCTCGTCATGGATGGGGTCCACCTTGGTGCCCAGCTCGCAGACAACCGCCCCGTTGACCGCTACGCGCCCGGAAGAGATCAGCTTCTCGCTGCTGCGGCGGCTTGCCACACCAGCCCTGGCAAGGAACTTCTGCAGGCGCACTGCCCCGCCCAAATCAGGTTCAGTCACAGTGCACCTACTCGTCCTCGTCGAAAACGAGCTCGTCGAAGTTGATCTTCTCCACGGCGCCGGCACCCTGGGCAAGCGCCTCGGAAAGCATCTGCTGCATGGCCTCCTGCATGTTCTCTGCAGCAGGGAGCTCTTCCTCAAGCGATTCGTCGCCCAGAAGATAGGCCTCCTCTTCGGGCCGCACCACATTCAGGCGCTCTGCGATGAACGCGCGCGTGTCCTCGTCAGGGGCGAACGACTCCAGCGGCGGCAGGTCCCGCACCGAGCGCAGGCCGAATTTCTCCAAGAACGTGCGCGTGGTTGCGTAGAGCACGGGATTGCCCGGGGAATCCTGCGTGCCAGCTTCGCGGAGCAGCCCCTTCTCGACCAACGAGTTGATGGAGCTGTCGGAGCTCACGCCGCGCACCGAGGCAACGCCGTTTCGCGTGATGGGCTGGCAGTAGGCAACCACAGCCAGCGTCTCCAGTGCAGCCTGCGAAAGCTTGCGCGTGTCCCACGAAAGCACATAGCGCTCTATCAGCTCGTGGTAGCGCGGGTGCGTGTACAGGCGCCATCCGCCCGCCACCTCGCGAAGCTGGATGCCCCGCTCGGCCTGCTCCAATTCCTGCTGAAGGCGAACAAGCGCCTCCTGCACCTGAGCCGGATCCACGTCGAGCATATCGGCGAAGGTCAGCACGCCGATCGGCTCGTCGGTAACGAACAGCATCGACTCGATGGCGCCGGAAAGCCACTGCCCGTCCGCGAAGCCGGGAACCCCTACCCCCGCCGGGGACTGACTGCCCTCGGCTTCAAACGGAGATGCCTCCCGCTCTTCCATCGCCGCAGGCAAGCCGTCCTCGTCGAAGCCGGCCGGCGAAGGCTCCAAGATATCGTCCTCGTGCATCAGCGTACCTCCTGCGCCGAATCGAAATCGTCGTTGAGCAGCTGGTCGTCGCTGCTGCCCTCCACATACGTGATGTCTATGTCGCCGAACAGCTCGTCTTGGCGAAGGCTCACCATGTTCCGCTTGAACAACTCGAGCATCGCAAGGAACGTGACAACGATGTAATGGGGGCTGTCGTCTTCCTTGACGAAGTCGGAGAAGCGGGCACTGCCGTGGGCGCAAACCCTGTCGAACACCGTGCGCACCTGCGATTCCACCGGGATGACGCGAGCAGCGATATGCTCCGATTCCAGCAAGAACACATCGCGCCGGGCAATGCAGCCTGCGCACAGCTCGCCCAAACGCTCTATCCGAACGCCTTGCAGGTAGTCGGGAACCAGGTTCAAGAACGACTTGTCGGGGCCGAAGGGACGCGTGTGCACCCTGCCCTCCGCCTCGAACCGGGAAGAAAGGGCGGCCGCGGCGTTCTTGAACTTCTTGTACTCAAGAAGATGCTCCACCAGCGAATCGCGCATCTGGCTCGGCGACATCTCCTCGTATTCCTCGGGAAGGCCCTCGGGCTCCTCCTGCGGGATCAGGCTTGCGGCCTTTATCTCGAGCAAGGTGGAGGCCACCAGAAGGAAGTCGCTTGCAACATCGAGGTCGACGTTGCGCATGCGCTGGACCTCTGCCAAGTACTGGTCGGTGATCTGAGCCAGGGAAATGGAGCCGATGCTCACCTTCTGCCGTCCAACCAAGTACAAAAGCAGGTCGAAGGGCCCTTCGAAGCTCTCTATGCGAACCCGGTACGACATGGGCTAGCCCAAACCCGGGAACATATTCTGCCGAAGCGCCTCGTAGGCGCCGATGGCAACCGCATTGGAAAGGTTCAGCGAACGCAGCCCGTCGCGCATGGGAATGCGCACGCAAGAATCCGGGTTCGCATCCAAGACCTCCGGGTCTATGCCCCTGCTCTCGCGCCCGAACACAAGGTAGAGCTCCCCCGCATCCTGCAAGGGCTCGTCGAAGAACGAGCGGTCCGTCCGCCCGGTGAAGAACAGCATCCGCTTACCCGCGTATTCCTCAAGGAATCGGCCCACGCTGGCATGCCGCACGATGCTGACCTTGTCCCAGTAGTCCAATCCCGCACGCGCAAGGTTGCGCTGCGTATAGCGGAACCCCATAGGCTCCACAAGATGCAGCGTAGCCCCGATGCAGGCACAGGTGCGCGCTATGTTGCCAGCGTTCTGAGGAATCTCCGGCTCGAAGAGCACCACGTGAAGATCAAGCGCCATTACGCCTGGCCCCCCTTGCTCATCTCCGCCTCGATCTCTTCGGAGAGCATGATCCATTCCTCTTCATGGGCGGAAAGGGACTGCTTGAGCTTCGCATGCTCGGCTATGACATCGCTCGAAGAGTCTTCGTTGGTGTAGAACTCCGGGTCGGCCAAGAGCGCCATAATCTCGTCCATGCGGGCGGTTTCGCGCTCGATGATCTTGTCCAGCTCCTTCACGCGCTTGCGCTGGTTCTTCAGGGCAGCGTACGCACGGTTGCGCGCTTCGGCCTCGGCGCGCTTCTGCTCCTTGGTCTTGGGGGCAGAGCCACGCGGGGCGGTAAGCGAATCCTTCTTGGTATCCCCCGAAAACGCCTTCGCAAACGCGGCGGAAGACGCTGTTGCAGGGGCAGCCTTGGGCGAGAGCGCGCCATCGACCGCACTGCGGCTGTCTTCCTGGCCGGTTTTGTACAGGTAGTAGTCGTAATCGCCGTCGAACGAGGTAACCTGGCCGGGCTTGATCTCGATGATGCGGTTCGCCACCGAGCGGATCAGGTGCCTGTCGTGGGTGATGAGCAGTATCGTTCCCTCGAACTGCTTCAATGCCTGCTCGAGGATGTCGGCGCTGGCGATATCAAGGTGGTTGGTAGGCTCGTCCAGGCACAGGAGCGGGCGGGGAGCCACCAGCATCTTCGCCAATGCCAAACGGCACTTCTCGCCGCCGGAAAGAACCGACACCTTCTTGTCCACCGCATCTGCCTGGAACAGGAACGCGCCCAGAAGCGTGCGGACCTGCGAGATGCTCCAGCCTGGAGCCGCCCCATCGAGCTCCTCGAACACCGTGTTGCCCGGATGCAGTTCCTCCAGCTGATGTTGGGCGAAGTAGGTCTTGCTCACGTGGGCGCCGCACCTGATGCTGCCGGAATCGGGGGCGAGTGCACCGGCGATCATCTTGAGCAAGGTGGACTTGCCGGCGCCGTTGGGACCCACCAGGGCGATCTTCTGGCCGCGGTACAGCGAAAGGTCCAGGCCGTTGTATACCGTTTTAGCGCCGAAGCTCTTGCACAGGCCCTTGCATTCAACCACCAGGTCTCCCGTACGGGGCGGCTGCTGGAAATTGAAATGCACACGCTTGCGCTCGGGGGGAACCTGGATGCGCTCCATCTCCTCGAGCTTGCGGACGCGGTCCTGCACTTGCTTGGCCTTGGTGGCCTTATAGCGGAAGCGCTCGATGAACGCCTCCATATGGGCAATTTCCTCCGCCTGCTTTTCCGCCTGCTCGCGCAGCAGCTGGATCCGCTCCTCGCGCTGCTTCAGGTACGCGGAATAGTTGCCCTTGTAGGTTTGCACCATGCCCAAGTCGATCTCGGCAACGCGGTCCACCATGTTGTCCAGGAACTCGCGGTCGTGGCTGACCACGATCACGCTGCCGGAATAGCTGCGCAAAAAACCTTCCAACCACTTGACGCTCTCGAGGTCAAGGTGGTTGGTTGGCTCGTCAAGGAGCAGAACCTCGGGGTTGCGGGTCAGCAGCTTGGCCAACGCGATGCGCATCTGCCAACCGCCGGAAAAATCGGTGGTCATACGCGTCATGTCGTCTTCGCCGAATCCCAGGCCGAACAGCACCGAACGTACGCGGCTTTCCAGCAGGTACCCGCCCATAGCCTCGTACTGGTCGCGCGCACAGCCGTAGGCGGAAAGCTGCTTCTCGTCGGGATTGTCGCCCAACGAGCCCTCAAGCTCGCGCATGCGCTTTTCCTGATTCAGGATCTCGGTTTGGGCGGAAAGAACCTCCTCGAAGATGGTTCGCTCCCCCATCTCGATGGCCTCCTGCTCCAGGTAGCCGATCTTGGCGCCCTTCGCCAGCACGATGCGGCCCTCATCGGCATCTTCCTTGCCGGTGATGATGTTGAGCATGGTGGTTTTGCCGGCACCGTTGGGGCCGACCAAGGCAAGGCGATCGTATTCCTCCAAGCGGAAGGAAACGTCCGAGAAAAGCACTCTTGAGCCAAACGATTTGGTGATGTGTTCAAGCTGTAGGATCATAGCGACTCATTCTATCGCAAAGCCTAAAACACCCCACAGAAGCAGGGTGTTCCTAACAAAAAAGTGAGAAAGGTCCAGGTGCCGCGAAGGCGCGCAGAACCGGCGATCAATCGATGTAGATGCTGGGGGAATTGGAGCGGTCCAGCTGATGCTCGCGGACGTATTCGATGAAATGCTCTACGCAATACGGGCGATAGTTCTTCTCGCTGTACACCAGGTAAATGGTGTGGCAATAGCGCCGTTTCTCCAACTCGTTGTTGTAGAGCGGCTTCATGACGATGTCGTCCAGCGAATGCGGGAAGAAGGTGTCCAACATCAAGGCAACATCCTGGCCGTTGGCGGCGAAGCCTGCCAGGATCGATTCGTCTTCATAGGCATAACGAACGTCCTCGACGCCGAAATCATCGAGCAGGCGCTTCACGGATTTGCCAAGCGGCACCTCGTCGCGATACGTGATGATGGATTCGGACCTCAGGTCGTCGGGGGTAAGGTATTCCCTCTTCGCCAAAGGGTTGCTCGGGCTCATGGAAACAACCAGCTGTTGCTCAACGATGGGGATCTGCTGCAGGCTGGAGTCCACTTCCTCGAATGCGCAAAACGCCACATCGTGCTTCCCGCCGATAATCCCCGAAAGCAGTTCCTGGGAAGGCTTTTGGTTGATGTTGAACTCGGTTTTATGGTCGTTGACCGCAGAGTACCCCTTCAACAGCCGAGGGAGGTAATCGGTCTGCAGGGTGATGATGCAGCCAAGATCGATCACGCCGCCATCGCCCTCGCCCGAGTAGCCCTTCATGATGGCAATGCCCTTGTCCAACTGCTCAAGAGAAGCATTGACGTAGGTAAGGAACTCGGAGCCGTATTTGGTGAGCTCGACGTTTCTTCCGGCCTTCTGGAACAAGGAAACGCCCAATTCCTGCTCTAGCGAAGCGATGGACCCGGAAAGGGTCGGTTGGGTGATGAACAGCTCCTTGGCAGCCTTGGTGTAGTGCTGCAATTCGGCAAGCTTGCGAAAGTAATACAGCTGGGAAAGATTCATGCGCTCATGTACCTACAACGTCATCGATGGAAAACGGGAATAAGTATAGCGGAAAACCGATAGATAACGCTAAATCTATCTGTTTGCCCAACAATTGCAAAACAGACGAAACATACCCAACCGGCCATCATTCCAACCATGGGCAGGGCATGGCGAAGCAGCGGCCAGGAAAAACCAGGAAAGCAGAAACCCTCCCGCCTTCTAATACAACCACACGCAAAAAGGAGGGGCCGAAGCCCCTCCTGAAAACGCGCTATGCAAGTGCGGTGCGCGAGCCCGCCAGCAGACAAGCGAACGCCCGGATTTAATCCTTCATCCGCTCCATGGCACTGTAGCCGAACTGCCTCTTGAAGCGGGAAACGACATAGAGCGACATAAGGATGCATACGCATGCGGCGATCAGAAGCATGATCATCATGATCCAAACAGCGCTCGCCTCGCCGACAGAGCTGGTCATGCTGCCAACGATAAAGGGCAGGAACACTGAAGCGAAGCCCATGAAGGTGTAGTACATACCAACGTTGCGACCGCGGGGACCGGGGCACATCATCTGGCGAAGCGTAACGCCGGTTTGCAGCATTCCGCCTGCGGCAGAAAAGCCCAGAACGGCGATTGCAACGTACACCACGCCAGCGCCAAGGTTCAGCGGCAGGGCGATGATCACCAAGGCAAGGGCCAACGCAGCCAGGATGGAGTCGATGAGGATAACCTTGATGGGAGTCCAGCGGAGCTTGCCCATCATCCAGGCCCAGAACAGAACAGCGCAAACCGAGCCAGCGGTATAGATGGACGTCAAACCAGCGGCAGCGGTTGCGTCAAGCCCAAGGTTCGTAAGACCGAACTGCTTGGTGTACTGCTGCGCGCCGTACATGATGAACATGATCACGAAGCCGAAGAACAACGTGACGAAGCTCACCAACCCATTTGCGGGCTCCAGCATGGCATCCTTGGCTTCCTGGATCTCGGCCTGGGCCTTGTTCTTGGCGCCCTCGGCATCTTCCGAATCGGTAGAGATCTTGCGCTCATCGTCGTAGATGAACGGAGTGAAGATAGCCATTACTGTAGCCACAACAGACATCACGATGGGGATCATGATGTTGATGTGCCAGTTCTCGCCGCTGTTCATGGCAACGAAGAGCGGGTATACGATACCGGAAATCGAGATCACGAGCTTGATGCCGATGGTGGTAGATGCGGAGTACTTCGGGCTTGCCTCAGCAACAGCCGGGTACAGCGAGCCGTCCCAGAAGCCGGAGGTTGCAACACCGGAAAGGAAGCCGGCAACACACGCAACGGTTGAATTGTCTGTAAGCAGCATGACCACGAACGAGATGATGTAAAGAACACCACCGCCAACAGCCATCACCTTACGGCCGATGCGGTCGGAAACCTCGCCGCCAATCCATACGCTGACGAACTTGCCTACGCCAACACAGGTAATGGCCATAGAAACTGCCGCTGCACCGGCAGTGGGATCGGTGAATCCCCACTGGGTATAGAAGTTAACTTGATTTTGGCTGAAGATGATCGCCTGCACGCCATGCGTCAAATAACACATGTACACCGTTGCAATAGCAAATAGATACTTGGTAGCTTGTTTTGCTGCGCTCACCATGCCCCCTTTCGCTCGAACTCTCCACTTCGCTTCAAAGCGGACAGTGATCCCGATATGAACACGTTCGCCCTAAAACGTGTTCATACTAGCCTTCCAGGAAGAAACCTTCTAATTCAAACAGATGATAAGAATTGAGAGTTAGATAACTGTTGATTATGAGAAATAAGGGATGTAGATAAAAGCAGGTAAAGGACGAAGGAGGAACCAGAACAAGAAGAGCAGCGAAGCGGATAGGATTCATGCCCGATAAAGTGATTGAGGTCATAGGTATGCAGCACGAAACGCACCCTACCCCGAACCAAGAGGCGATACATCCCCTCTTGCTATGTCAGGATCCGCAATCGACAAGGAGCCATCCGAGCACAAAAAAAGAACCCGTGAAAACGGGTTCTTTCAGCACAGCAATTAGCTATGTTCGCAGCTGAGATAAATCCTAGCCGAAGCGATACTGCACGCCCATGGTAGGCTGAGGGTACTCCCACTTCTCCAGGATGGTCTCGCCGCAGATCATGCGGCAAGTACCGCATTCCAGGCAACCAGCGTAGTCGAAGATGGGATCGTCGCCCTCTGCCGGCATCTTGTAAAGAGCGGCAGGGCAGCACATAACGAGCTTATGGAACTCAGGATCGGAAGCCTTGACGCCTTCCTTGATCTTGATGTGTGCGTTTTCCTCGTCGACCTCAAACTTGTTGAGAGAAAGCTTCTCGTCGACGTTAACGGTGATGTTAAGTTCGCTCACAGCGCCTTCACTCCCTTCATAGCAACCTTGGCAAGCTTGAACAGACCCTGCTTCTTCACAGGAGGAAGCGCAAGCTTCATAACATGCTGACGGGGCTCGCCGTCAACCTTGAACAGCGGAGTCATGATGTCGCGGATCATCTCAGGATAACCGCGGAACATGCCGGGGCAGTTCTCCAGGAACTCAGGAGCATCGCTGTACATCTTCATGTCGCGCATGATGAAGGAGCTGTCGAGCATGGTCTTGTAGTCAGACAGACCAGCCTTGGAGGTGTCGCCAGCGTCGAGGGCCTTGATAACAGCCTTACCGGCGATCTCGCCGGAAGCAACAGCAAGGTCCATGCCGCGAACGGTGTAGCCGAGGTTCATGCAAAGCATGGCAGCGTCGCCAGCAACGATTACGCCGTCGCCAACGATCTCGGGCATCATCTTGACGCCGCCCTCGGGAACAACATGACCGGAGTACTCAACGGTCTTGCCGCCAGCGATGAGAGGCTTGATCTCAGGACGGTTCTTGAAGTTCTCGAGCATCTGGTAAACAGGGATGTCCTGCTTCAGGACCTCGCTCATGGTAGCAACGATGCCAACGGAAACAGATTCCTGGTTAGCGTACACGAATGCGCCACCGATGATGCCGTTGGAGCAGTCGCCAGCGAAGAGCCAAGATGCGCCCTCGCCGGGGTTGCACAGGAAGCGGGACTCAACAACGTCGGCAGGAAGCTCGATGGTTTCCTTGGCACCGACAGCTACCTGATGGATTGCGGGGGCCTTCTTGGAAAGACCAGCCTTGGAGGTGAGCAGGGAGTTAACGCCATCGGCGAGGATGACGACATCGGAGGTGATCTCGTCGCCGAATGCGTTGATGCCCTTTACCTTGCCGTCTTCGATGATAAGGTCCTCTACAGCGATGCCGTAGATGAACTCAGCGCCAGCGTTCTCGGCCTGCTCGGCGAGCCACTGGTCGAAGGGTCCACGAAGGACGGTGTAAGACTCCTTGCCGGCCTCTTCGAGCTCGCGGGCGGCATAGTCAATGGTGAAGTTAGAGTCAGGCGACATGAGGGAGATGCGCTCATGCGTGACCTTGCGCTGCAGGGGGGCTTCCTGGTAGTTAGGGAACACCTTAGCGAGCGAATGCGTGTAGATACGACCACCGGTCATGTTCTTTGCGCCAGCGTACTGACCACGCTCAACGACAAGAACCGACTTGCCGGCGGACGCCAGGGTGTAAGCAGCAACAGAACCTGCGCAGCCTGCACCGACGACGATCGCGTCAAAATCGGACATGCTTTTCCTTTCAGAGGGTGAACAAAAAAACAGGGCGCAGTTGCCTGCGCCCTGCAATGATAAGCTTTTACAGCTTTTCGATCAAGGCAGGAAGAACCTTGTAGATATCGCCAACGATACCGTAGTCGCACTGCTTGAAGATCGGTGCGTTCTGGTCCTTGTTCACAGCGATGATGGTGTCAGCACCCTGAACGCCTACCATGTGCTGCATCTGGCCGGAGATGCCCAGAGCGATGTAAGCCTTGGGAGCAAGCTGCAGACCGGAAACGCCGATGTAGAGGTTGCGGGGCAGCCAATCAACGTTCTCAGCCAGAGGACGGGAGCAACCGAGCTCGCCGCCAGCCTTGGCAGCAAGGTCGCGAGCCATCTGGAGGTCAGCTTCCTCGGCAAAGCCGCGGCCAGCGCCAACGACAACGTCGCACTTGGTGAGGTCTGCGCCCTCGCGGGGAACAGCCTTGGTGCCGCGGAGAACCAGAGCCTTGGCAGGAGCAGCGTAGGCGATGGTCTCTACCTCGTCGGTGCCGGTTGCCTCAGCGTCAGCGAAAGCAGTGGCGGCAACGGTGTAAACCTTAGCGCCGGTTGCCTTCTGCTTGGAAGCAGCGAGGCCGCCGAAGTACATGTTGGTTACGGAGTCGCCGTCGAAAGCGGTAACGTCGGAAACAACAGCGGTGCCAAGCTTGGCAGCAAGAAGACCAGCAAGGATCTTGTTGCGGGGGGTGGGCTCAACGAGAACCACGTCGGGCTGAGCAGCATCGTAGGCAGCCTGAACGCCAGCAGCAGCGTTCTCAACGGGCTGGCCCTCGGGGAGCTCAACGTCGTAAGCCTTGTCGGCAACACCCGTAGCAGGTGCACCCTTGACAACTGCGAGTACTACCTCGTCAGCGATGGTGCGAGCACCAGCGCAAAGAGCGCGCTGTGCGTCGGTGGATTCAGCAAGAACAAATGCCTTCATGTTTTAGTACCGCCTTCTCTTTACTTAAGTGCCTCAGCAACAGCTGCCGCAAATGCGTCGATGTCGCCCTCTTCGAAGATCTGCTGCTTACGGGGAGCGAGCTCGGGAGCCTTGGTCTCCTCGATCTCGATCTTGGCGTCTACGCCACCAGCGAGCTCGTCAACGGTGGAAGGCTTCTTGCCAGCTGCGAGGATCTCACGCATGCCGGGGATGCGGGGCTCACCGATGGAGGGAGACACAGCAACAACGGCGGGAAGCGGAACCTCGATTTCCTCAACCTCTTCCTCGAGGGTGCGCTCAACGACGACCTTGTCGCCCTCGACGGCGATGGAGGTAACCTCGTTGATGGTGGGAACGTCGAGTGCAGCTGCGAGCTGGACGTTAACCTGGCCAGCGTAGAAGTCTGCAGAACCGTCGCCGGTGATGATCAGGTCGTAGTCGGAGACCTTCTCGTCAACGATGCCCTTAAGAACCTGAGCGGTTGCGTAAGAGTCGGCGGTTGCCAGAGCGTCGTCGGTAACCATGATGAGCTCGTCAACGCCGCGGGACAGGATGTCCTTCTTCAGCTTGGCGTCGGTGGCCTTGGAGGTTGCAGCGCTGATTACGGTAACGGTGCCGTCGTTGGCAGCAGCGAGCTGTGCAGCAGCCTCGATAGCATTCTTGTCGTAAGAGCTGATGACCTGGTGGGCCTTGGAGTAGTCGAGCGTGCGATCGCCAGCGACGAAGATGTCCTGGTCGTCAGCAACTACCTTTACTGCGACAACAATTTTCATAACTTTCTTGCTCCTATTCTCCTTGTATTCCTATACAAATGGGAGTTACGTGCAGCAATGCGCGTGGGTTACTTGTACTGCTTCGGGATTGCGCGACCAGCGATGTAGTCCATAACCTCGCACGTACCGCCAGCAAGCATGTTACCACGAAGGTCACGCCAAATGCGACCAACGCGAACTTCCTCGGTGTAACCAAGGCCGCCATAAACCTCGATGGCGTTGTCGGCAACCTGAAGGTGAGCACGGGTGCCCCAGGACTTCAGCATTGCGATGTCGGCGTTGATGGACTGACCCTGGTCGAGCTTCCAGAGGCAGTAGTACAGCCAATGACGGGTCTGCTGCAGGATGATCTCGTTCTGCTCGATGAGGCCCTGAACGCGGGGGTTGGTGATGATCGGCTTGTTGAATGCGATGCGCTCCTTGGCGTAAGCGATGGCATCGTTCTGGGCAGCCTGTGCAAGGCCGAGACCCTGGGCAACAACCAGGCAGCGCTCGAACTCGAAGTTCTTCATGAGCAGCAGCCAGCCAGCGCCAGCCTCGCCGATGCGAGCGGACTCCTCAACGACAACGTTGTCGAAGAATACGTCTACGAAGGGAACGGTGTGCTGACCGATCTTGGTGAGGTGAGCGGTGGAAACACCCTCGGTCTCGCGCTTTACGAGCCACAGGGACATCTTGTTGTTCTCGCGGGCGGGATCCTCGTCCTTGCAGATGACGATGTAGTAAGGAACGTCTGCGCCGTTGGTAACCCAGGTCTTCTGACCGTTGAGGACGTAGGTACCGTCGGCCTGCTTCTTGGAGGTCATGGTCATGCCCATGTTGTCGGAGCCGGCAGCAGGCTCGGAAAGGCAGAGAGCTGCAACGGACTGGCCGGACTTCTCGTACTCTTCCATGATGACGGAAGACTGCTCGGGGGTACCGAACTCAGCGAGGTCGGCGCAAGCGAGCATGCCGGTCATGAAGGGAGTCATGGCACCGGTGAACTCATAGAGCTTCTCGGTCATGAGACCCAGGGTAACGTGATCCGTGGGGATGCCGCCAACCTCTTCAGGAAGGCCCATGAAGGGGAAGCCAGCGTCGCGGTATGCGTCCTGAGCCTCAGCGTTTACCTGATGGTTCTCGTACATCTGGCGAACGGACTCGTCGTCAAAGTAGCGGTCAGCGTACTCCTTGAGGGACTCTACAAGAAGTTCCTGCTCGTCGGTGAGAGCATAATCCATAATCTTCTCCTTCTCTCGCCCACCACATCTATGTGCCGGACGAACTTGTTCTGGCACACGGGTACCAGAAAACGGACTTTCGCTTCGTTTAGTTTAGGCTGAAACTCCATGCTGTCCAATAGAGAAAAAGACGGGCGGAGAAAGAAAAAACCGATTCATATATGCAAAAACCATAGGTGCAGTCTATCGGTCTATCGTTCTCTTAACTAATATATAAATGTGTTGGTTTTACCTAGATCAAGAGGCTTCCCGAGCAGTACTCGGAAAGGAAGCGGCACCTGCGACGATCTTCCGATCCGGAATGAATGGCGCATTGGAATAAATAGGTTACCGAAATGTCATAATCAGCCTTTATCGGAATGATAGAACAACCCTATGAAAGATGATTTATAGATCGGCTATATCCTATTGGACACTCTTAAGCGCGAAAATGCTAAACTGATCCACAGCGGAATATCCGGAATCTGCCGCATAAGGGTTAACAGGAACCACAGGGTTCCACTCACAAACCGATTAGGAGGGTTTATGAATCCGAATGCAACCATCACCGACGAGCAGTTCAAGGCGTACCTCAAGAAGGTTCGCGAAATGGTCGAAGGTCCTTACACCGAATGGCAGAAGGAGATCGAGGTAACCAACACGTTCCCCGAGAAGTTCTACCAGTCCAACATCGACAACGACATCTATCGTTACTCTCTCCCTGTAGAGTACGGTGGATGGGGCCTCTCCGAGAAGGAAATCCTGCAGGTTCAGGAAGAGTTCTCCCGTGGTCCTTCGGGCATGCGTATGCATATGCACTATGCTTCCGACCTGAACTGGCGCATCCTCAACGACTTCGGTCAGCCTGAGATCAAAGAGAAGTACATGCCTCTCTTCCAGGACAAGACCATCTTCACCAACTTCGCTCTCACCGAGAAGTCCGGCGGCACCGGTGCTGACCTGCACTCCACCGCTGTATGGGACGAGGGCAAGGGTAAGTGGATCCTGAACGGCGAGAAGTGGCTCATCTCTCACACTGACTGCTCTCAGTTCTCTTACGTTATCTGCGTAACCGACCCCGACAAGCAGGGTGACGACCGTCTGTCCGCATTCTTCGTGCCGATGGACGCACCTGGCTTCGAGATCGTTCCTATGCCTCACATGATGGGCTGCCGTGGCTCCGGTCACACCGGCCTCAAGTTCACCAACGTTGAGCTTGGTCCTGAGCTGATGCTCGGCAAGCGCGGCGAGGGCATGAAGGTTGCTATGCACTCTCTCGCGGTTTCCCGCGTTCACATCGCAACCTCCAACCTCGGTATTTCCCAGCGCATGTTCGAGATGTCCATCGCTCGTGCTCGCGACCGCGTGACCTTCGGTAAGCCGATCATCAAGCGTCAGGCTATCCGCGTTAAGCTCGCTAACATGCAGATGATGATTCATGCTCTCCGCTGCTGCATCATCGACTTCTGCGACGACTTCGACCTGGACAACATGGGCGAGTACGTCTCTGAGAAGGCTGCAATCTGCAAGCTGTTCTCCATCGACACCGTTCGTCTCGTTTCCGACGAGATGCTCGAGATCTTCGGTGGCGACGGTTACTTCGAGGATTCTCCTTATGGTCCTACCGAGCTTCTTTACCGCGACTGCCGCGCTATGTGGCTTGAGGAAGGCGCTCCTACCGTTCAGCGCATCACCATCGCTAAGGGCATCGAGGATCATGACGGTACTCTCGAGTACCAGACCTGGATCGCTGGCTCTAAGCTCGACTAGTTTTAACTCTTACAACCAAGAGTTATCTTGGCTAGATTCCGGAAAGGGAGGAAGCTTTGCTTCCTCCCTTTTTATACGGTCTGCTTATGTCTTTCCTTAGGGGAGCGCACTGCCACACACTGCCCTCCCCTAAGGTTCGGATATAGTCTTTGACTATCGCTTACGAAGAACCGTCCTTGACGCCTTATAGAAAGGTTCCCATGGCCCTATTCAAGAAGAACAAGAAGGAAAAGCCTCAGGAAAAGCCTCAGAAAAAGCCTCTGGAGATCTGGTACGACGCAAACGATGTTCGCATCGGAGACGACGGCTATCCCATGACCCCCATTCGTCAGAGGATGCACACCATCTGGAATGCCTTCTTCATTTACGCCATCGTGCTGCTGGTATGGGGATGCGCCTGCATGGTACTTGCCTACTTCACCGGCGAGACGTTCGTCGACTGGGAGCTGATTGCCACTGGCGGGCACACGGTTAACGGAATCCAGCTTGGCACCGTTATGCGCATTGAGGCATTGGTTTGTCTTTGGTCTGCGGTAGCCATGGTAGTGCTTAACTTCAAGGGCTTCGCATGGCTCTACGATAGGCAGAAGTCAGCGTTCTTCAAGGGGCTGCTGTACGGACTTGGCATTGTGTCCGTTATCATGGAGATCGCCTTCCTGGCGCTTCCCCACCTGCCCAGCCCTGCTTGCTTCGTCAACATCTTCTTCATCGTTTTCGCGATCATCACCATGAAGAAGGTAAAGGAAGAACGCCCGACCCTGAAAAAGGCTAAAAAGGTGCGTAAAGAGGTCAAGTAGCCGATTCGATACCGACATCGACGTCCAAAGGCAGCCTCGATCGATCTCGAGGCTGCCTTTTTGCATTCCGGACCGGACCATTCCAGGCATCAAAAAAGCCACCGAGCGAACTCGGTGGCTTTTCTCTTTCTATGGTGGGCCCACCCGGATTCGAACCGAGAACCAAAGGATTATGAGTCCCCTGCTCCACCATTGAGCTATGGGCCCGATTGCAGTTGCTGAAAGCTGCGTTGGCTATTCTACCGCATTAAACGAAGTTTAGGATACGCAGAATCAGTAAACCATATGCATGGCTTCGCGAACCTGATCAAGCGTTTCGTTGGCAATCTGGTTGGCCTTCCTGTTGCCCTCATGAAGGATCTCGTCGACGAAAGCGGGGTTCTCTGCCAGCTTCACACGGCGTTCGCGAATGGGAGCCAGGTATTCGTTGACCGCTTCCGTAACGTACTTCTTAAGGGTACCCGAACCGCCATTCCCGATCTCTTCGGCGATCTCGACCTCGGTACGGCTCGTGCACAGAGCTGCGGTGGTAAGAAGAGCGGATACGCCGGGGCGGCCTTCCTTGTCGAAGGTGATGAAGCGCTCGGAATCCGTTTTCGACTTCTTGATGAGCTTTGCCGTCTCTTCCGCGGTGAACGCAAGGCTGATAGCGTTACCGTAGCTCTTGGACATCTTGCGGCCGTCGAGACCCGGGATCTCGGGGGTATCGTCGTTCAGCAGGCCTTCCGGCTCGGGGAAAACCGGGGCATAGCGCTCGTTGAAACGACGCGCGATCTGACGGGTCTGCTCGATATGGGGAAGCTGGTCCTTGCCTACGGGAACGATGTTGCCCTTGCAGAACAGGATGTCGCATGCCTGATGAACGGGATAGGTAAGCAGAAGGCCGGTAAGCGCATGGCCGGAAGCCTCTTGCTCGGACTTGACCGTCGGGTTGCGCAGCAGCTCCGCCTCGGATACCAGCGAGAGGAACGGAAGCATAAGCTGATTCAGCGCCGGAACGGCCGAATGGGTGAAGATGATCGTCTTCTCCGGATCGATGCCGCACGCAAGGTAATCTATGACCATGTTGCGGACGTTGTCCTGGATGTTGTCGGTGGTGTCGCGGTCGGTGATGACCTGGTAATCCGCGATTACGATTCGGGTGGTGACACCCTTGCCCTGCAGCGCAACGCGTTCGCGAATGGTTCCGAAATAATGGCCAAGATGCAAACGCCCCGTGGGCCTATCGCCCGTAAGCATGGTGTACTTGCTGGGATTGACCTCGATATCGGTGCGGATTTCCTCACTGCGCTTAAGGCTTGCCTCGAAACTGCTTGAACTCATGCGCTATTAGCCTCTTTCGGTGTCTTGATGGAACGAGCGTAGGCCGCTCGAATGTGACGAATCATACAGCTCCCAAGTATAGCATTGAGGATCTTGCGGATAGACTATTGACCTGCCCTCCCCTACACTGGAGCTATGACTGACATTACTTTCAACTCACTTGGCTTGACCAAGCCATCGCTCGAGGCCGTTGAGGCCCTCGGGTTCACCGAACCGACACCCGTCCAGGCACAATCGATTCCTCCCGGAATCGAAGGCAAGGATATCCTTGCTGCAGCCCAGACCGGTACCGGCAAAACCCTTGCCTACCTGCTTCCCATCTTCGACCAGATGGTAAGGCACTTCGGCTCCAAGCGCCCGAAGAAGGGGCCCTATGCCTTGGTGCTTGCGCCCACGCGCGAGCTTGCCCAGCAGATCTCCGAATGCGCTGCAACCATTGCCGAAACAACCCGTTTCCGTACTTTGACGATTATCGGTGGCAAGAAATACACCACCCAGATAGACAAGCTGAACAAGGGCTGCGATGTCCTGATCGCCACCCCAGGACGCTTGCTGGACCTGGCCAACCAGGGAGCCCTTTCCCTCGATTCAATCCATTACCTCGTGCTTGACGAGGTCGACCGCATGATGGACATGGGCTTTTGGCCTTCGGTGAACTCCATCGTCCGCAAAACGCCGAAGGAGCGCCAAACCTTCCTGTTCAGCGCGACGCTGACGGCAGATGTGCAGGCGAAGGCCTCCATGGTGCAAACCGAACCCGCCATCATCGAGATCGCGCACAAGGGCGAAACCGCAGACACGGTTGCAGAATTCGTGCTGCCGGTTGCCGAGCGCCAAAAGATCGAGCTCCTGGTTGCCCTGCTGAAGGAAAAGGGCACCGAGCGCGTTATCGTGTTCACCCGCACCAAGCAATCCGCCGATTCTTGCGCCAATCGCCTGAAAGATGCAGGCATCAAAGCCGACAGCATCCATGCTGACAAGCCCCAGGGCAAACGCGACCGCGCCTTGAAGAACTTCCGCGAAGGGAAGATCGACGTGCTGGTTGCAACCGACGTGCTGGCACGCGGCATCGACGTCACCGAGGTAAGCTTCGTCGTGAACTTCACGGTGCCCGATTCCCCGGAAGACTACATCCACCGCATCGGCCGAACCGGTCGCGCAGGCGAACAGGGTGCCGCCTATACCTTCCTCTCGCCCGATCAGATCCTAGAGCTGCGCGAGATCGAGTACCACACGAAGCACCTTCTGGAAACGTACGACTTGGACGGGTTCGAGTACACGAGCGATCGCCTGGTACCCAATCCCAAGCGCCCGGTAAAGCGCGCCTCACGCACAGGACACGGGCGTAGGCGCCCTTCGCTCAGGCGTCGATAGTCAAACGCTCATCAGCCCTGCCAACCACAGAAGGAAGGCAGGGCTGATGTGTTTACCGCGCCGTGACCGACGGTCCTTTCTCGTGGAATAGAACAAGGCGGCCGCACGAAAGCCCGCCCTCTCCCGCGACCGAAATTGGCCAGATCGCCTCGGATCACCGCTGAACGACTACGCTGAATTCTTTTGAAAAAGTTGTTGCGCTCTCCTCCAAGATGCGTATAATAAATTCCTGCGTCACGAAGAACGCACCGAATTCCTCGGTAGCTCAACGGCAGAGCATCCGGCTGTTAACCGGAGGGTTGTAGGTTCGAATCCTACCCGGGGAGCCAGAATTGACAAGCCCGCTTATGCGGGCTTTTTTCTTTCCATGGCCTTTATTCCGCACGGCCCCGTTGCTCACCGAGGTGATCTTATGCCTTCCATCCTGTTCCTGTGCCACGGCAACATCTGCCGCTCGCCTATGGCCGAATTCGTCATGAAGGATCGCCTTCGCCAAGCAGGACTCCAAAACGACGTTCACGTAGAATCGGCTGCCCTGCACCGCGATGAGATAGGCAGCGATACCCACTACGGAACCAAGGAGATACTCGATTCGTACAGCATCCCCTACGAACCACGTGCGGCGCGCCTAGCAACGAAGGCGGATTACAAGCAGTTCGATTACCTTATCGGAATGGACCACTACAACATGCGCGACCTGCGTACGCTGTACTGCAACGACCCGCAGCACAAGCTGAGCCTTCTGATGGAATGGGTGGGCGAATCGCGCGATGTTGCCGACCCATGGTACACAGGCGATTTCCAGACCACCTTCGACGACGTAGATGCCGCCTGCATCGCGCTGGTGGAGCACCTGAAGAACAGCATGAATCGCTAGCACCATGGACAACGAATTCCAGAAGCGCTGGGAGCGCATCCAACAAGCTATCGCCACCGAGCTTTCCAATGAGGTGAAACCTCGGGTTTCCAGCGGGCGCACCTTGTTCGGCATTAAAAGCGAGGGTGAATCGAAGATGGATGAATTCGCCAAGCAGATCGAAGAGGAGTACGCAGCAAAGCGCCGCGAAGAGAAGCAGGCGGACAGCGATCGTTGACGGGTTCCCGAACGCGCTATGATGTTCCCAGATGTGATGGAAGGGGAACATCATGTACCATCCGTTTCGCGACCAACAAGGGCAGCCCAAGGAGCTTGAAGAGGTAACGTATGCCGACCTCGCCCATCTGAAAGAGCTCGAGGAAGGCTTCGCCCTGGAGTTCAAGCGCACTTGGAACGACAACGTCCGCGCGAAGGTCCCCAAGATCATCGCCTCGTTCGCGAACTCGCATGGCGGCTGGCTGGTTATCGGGATCGCCGACGACGACAAGGCCGTGTGCCCCATCCCCAAAGGCCCTGCCGATTACTCGCAGGTTCTAGGCGAGCTTTGCCGCCATCACGTTTCCCCAACCCCGCGCTTCGATACGCGGTTCATCGCCGACCCGGCCAACCCCGACCAAGGCGTGCTGGTTGTCCAGGTTCACGAAGGGGATTTCCCTCCCTACGTTGCGGATGGCGTTGTAGAGATACGGGAAGGGTCCACTTCAGGACCCGCACTGGGCTCGGCCCTTGTAGAGCTCTACAGCAAGGCAACCAAGCGTGCTCAGGAAATACAGGACTACTGCCAGCGCACCGTCTGGTACCCAACGGGAACGCATAGCAGCGAACCGTGCAGCAGCCCTTCAGAAACGCCCTTCCCGTTGTTCAGCCTGTATCTGTACCGAATGGGAAGGCACGCCGCCGAGACGCCGTCTAGAGCGGCCCAGGAAAGCCATGTGGTGGCAATGCGCAACGCCTTCGCCGAGCAGAACATGAGTTGCCACGTCCAGCATGCGCACGACTCCCTGATATTCCGCTCATCGAAGGAGGTTCCGGGGAATTCTATCCATTCCGCGATAGAGCTGTTTCCCGATGAGTCGATGAAGCTTACGGTGCCTGGCGTGATGCTGGCTCCGGAATCGCAGTCTCAGGCCAAGGCCTTGCTGACGAAGATGGGCGTTGACGCGCCCCTGCACGCCCGCTTCATCAGCGCCACCGAAACGTTACGACGCGTCACCTCGTACGCATCGTTGCTGGATCGCTACGTTCGGGGCCGGGGAATTCCGTGGTCGAACTATGCCGTCGCCTATGAGCTGGAGAACATGGCTGGCGTGATCCTGTGGTCCGAAGCAGAAACCTATGCCCGCTATATCCGCAACCACGGGCTGCTGTTCTGCGGTACCACCGACTGCCGAAGCCGTGTTCGCTATTTGGATGACGGCGCACATGGTTCGTTCCGAGCACGGCAGTTTGCCGGAAGCCACTTCTTCGAGGCCTGTGGATTGCCACTCGGATCGCCCAACGAAGAGGACAGCAAACTGGTAGATGCATTGCTTCGCGGGTAATAGCACTGGCCATATGCAGCTATGACCCTATAGAGGCTTAGCTCCCCATAGGGTCATAGCGCAGGTCAGCCAAGCGCAATTGATCGCAATCCTTGCATCGCGCCGTTAAGCCCGAAGGTCGTTGAGCACGTAGCAGAAATGAATCTTGGGATTGCGGGAGAAATCTTCCGGGATAGTTTGCGCGGTAACATCCTTGATGCCCAGCCCGCACGCACGGACCTTGAGCTCGTCGAGCTTGAACGAGCGGAGGTTGCCCGAGAACACGATGGTGCCGCCGGGGTTCAGCAGTCTGCGCACGGCCCTTAGCAACTCGGAGTGATCGCGCTGGATGTCCCAGGTGCGCTTGCCCATGGCCTTCGAGTTGGAGAACGTGGGAGGGTCGACGAACACCAAGTCGAAGCGTTCCTTCTCGTTTTCTCCCGCACGCTCAAGCCACTGAAGAACATCCGAGCGCACGAATCGATGCTGGGCGCCGTTGAATCCCGACCGCTTCATGTTGCGCTTTGCCCAATCGAGATATGTCTGGCTCATGTCTACCGTCGTGGTGGAGCTTGCTCCGCCTGCAGCGGCATAGACGCTTGCCGTACCGGTGTAGGCGAACAGGTTGAGGAAGCTCTTCCCCTCCGCCATATCCCCCACCATGGCACGGGTGATGCGGTGGTCGAGGAACAGGCCGGTATCCAAGTACCCACGTAGATTCAGCTCGAAGGGATGACCGGCTTCCTGAACGATGATCGTCTCGGAATCATGGCCGCTTTTACGGTACTGCGACCCTCCCTTGTCCTGCTTGCGCACCCGGGTACGCAAACGCTCTTGGGGAACATCCAGCAAGACTGCGGCAACAGAGCACGCATCCTGGAAACGTCGGGCGGCCTTCTGCGGATCGATTTCCTTAGGAGCCTGGTACTCGGTCACCAGAAGATACGACACTTCCGTTTCCTGCTCTTCGAATATATCCACCGCAACGGCGTAGTCGGGCAAATCGGCATCGTAGATCCGGTACGCATGCACGTTTTCCTTCTTCGCCCACTTGCGGCGCGCTTTGGCCATCTTGCGAAGGCGGTCGGCGAATTGAGGTGCGTGATCAGAGGATACCGACACGTTCCGCTCTTCGCCTTCAAGCGTTACAACGGGAATCTGCACCGCGAACGAGCGGCCAAGCTGATAGGAGCGAAGCGTGGCCTCGATAGCGCCGTTGAACACATCTAATGACTCTATAGCGTCATAAGTTATTGCCGTGTCGAAACCGGTATCTGGGGTGATCGCCACCATGCGCCAGGAATCGGGGAGATCCTTCAGCCCTTGCACAAGGTGGGAGTAGAACCCTTCAAGGCCATGTGCCATAAGGCGGATGCCGTAAGGGGGGTTAAGGGCGATGAAGCCCTCTTGTTCCACCGAGATGTCGTCGTTTTCCAGGTTACGGGGCAAGTCGGCGCAATCTGCGCAGGCGAACTTGACCAGTTGGGAAAACCCTAGACGCCGGGAATTGCCGCGAGCGATGCCGATGGCCTGCGAATCGATATCGTAGCCGCAGAGCACGGGTGCGCCCTCCAAACCCGCCTCGAACCGCTCGTCGGCATCGGCAAGCAAGTCGTCGAACGCATCTGCGTCGAAATCGGCGCAGCCCTCAAAGCCCCAATAGTCACGCGAAAGGCCGGGGGCTCGGTCGGTGGCCATCATGGCCGCCTCCAGGACAAGCGTTCCGCTGCCGCAAGCAGGGTCGACGAACGCCGGGGCCTCCACAACACCTTCGCGGCCTTCGCGCTTGGCGGCAGCGCGCCGCAGCGCCGGAGAGGCAACGCGGTCCCAACCGCCCCAAATCAGCATGCCAGCCGCAAGGGCCTCCTTCAGCGGCGCCTCCACCTGTTCGCCGGGCACGCGATAGCCGCGCCTATGGAGCGATTCGCCGGCGTAGTCGATGGACACCGTAGCCTTGTTCCCATGAAGGGAGACCCAGATAGGCACATCAGGGCGCTGGGGCTGGACATCGGGGCGCTTGCCGCGCGCATCGCGTAGGCAATCGCACACCGCGTCCTTCACCTTAAGGCCCGTGAACTGCGTGTTACGGAGCGCGGCATTGGTGCCGTGCGCCGTAACGGCAATCGTTGCACCTTCGCCCACCATCGAAGCCCAAGGCAGCGCTTTGACGCCCTGGTAGAGCGCTTCGGCGCTGCTGGCGTCCACGCGGCCCATCACGCGCAGCACGCGCGAGGAGACGCGCGACCACAGGCAAACGCGATACCCATCGGCCTTGCCGCCGAAAAACGCCACCCCGCCTTTCAGCGGACGCACGCTCTGCGCGCGAAGGCGCTTCAGCTCATCGGCCAAGATGCGCTCAAAGCCATGCGGGCAGGTAGCGAAGAATTCGAGTTGATCGTTTGCCATAAGGGGCTCCTTAAGGTTCGGCAAGAAAGGGCATCGAAAAGCCCATGGTGTCGGCCTTTGCACCGGCGCCATGGGCTTGATACTTGCGTCTTAGACAACCGTTGCACTGCTCGCAGGGCAACGCAGCCGCTTAGTCTTCCAGGTAATCCTTCAGCTTCTGGGAGCGGGAAGGATGGCGCAGCTTGGCCAGCGTCTTCGACTCGATCTGGCGGATGCGCTCGCGCGTAACGCCGAATTCACGGCCGACCTCTTCGAGCGTGCGGGGATGGCCGTCTTCCAGGCCGAAGCGCAGGCTGATAACCTTGCGCTCGCGCTCTGCCAAGCCCTCAAGCGTTTTGGCAAGCTGCTCCTGCAGCATGCTGAACGATGCGGCATCGGGGGGAACAACCGCAGCGTCGTCTTCGATGAAGTCGCCCAACTGGGAATCCTCTTCCTCGCCGATGGGCGTTTCCAGGGAAACCGGCTCCTGGCTGATCTTCTGGATCTCGCGCACGCGTTCGGGGGTAAGGCCCATTTCCTCGGCGATCTCTTCCGGGGTAGGTTCGCGGCCAAGGGACTGCAGCAGCTGGCGCTGGATACGCACCAGCTTGTTGATGGTTTCCACCATATGCACGGGAATGCGGATGGTGCGGGCCTGGTCGGCGATGGCGCGCGTGATGGCCTGGCGGATCCACCAGGTGGCGTACGTGGAGAACTTGAAGCCCTTGGTATAGTCGAACTTCTCTACCGCGCGGATAAGGCCAAGGTTGCCTTCCTGGATAAGGTCGAGGAACAGCATGCCACGGCCAACGTAGCGCTTGGCGATGGACACAACAAGACGCAGGTTCGCTTCGATGAGCTGCTGCTTTGCATCCAAGCCCACCTGCTCGACGCGGGTAAGGCGCCTGCGTTCGCGGCGCTCGAGCTCGATGCCCTCCTCTTCGGCCTTCTCGAGTTCCTCGGTAGCGGCAACGCCGGCCTCGATCTTCATGGCCAGGTCGATTTCCTCCGCTGCGGTGAGCAGGGAAACCTTGCCGATTTCCTTCAGGTACATGCGAACCGGATCGCCCGTGAGCAGGGCAACGGAAGAATCGGCAGACGACTTGCGGGTGCTGCGCTTGCGGGTGCTCTTCGTCTTATGGGAAACCTTGGGAACGGCAATCTCCGAAGCGGCCTTGAGCTCTTCCTCGGGAACGCCCTCGAGCAGGCTTTCATCGGTGAGGTCGGAAGCCTTCACGCTGTCCTCGTGGTCGTCCTTCAGGTCGGTAGGCTCTGCGTTGGACTCCAGGATATGATCGTCCTCGTCGTCCATATCGAGCTCGGCGGCCTTGGCCTCTTCGGCCTTCTTCTTGGAGGCAGCCGCAGACTTCGCTTTCGCGGTTTCCTTCTTAGGAGCGGCCTTCTTCTTGGCAGTGGAAGATGCCGCGGTCTTCTTAGTGGTTGCTTTCTTGGCTGGCGCTTTCTTCGCCGTTTCCTTCTTCGTCTCTTCCTGGGATTCAGACTGTTGTGAGGAAGCCTTTGCCACGTCGTTTCCTTCCGTCGCTTCTTAGCTAATCAAGGCATAGTTCGCCTATTGAAAACATCACGCCATTATAACGCTAACCCCTCTGTTCCGATAGACCCAATCGCGGGCTGCTCGAAGGCCTTGGCGGCACTTTGGCTGCCGAAGCATTCGCAGAAAGGGCCGCATCGGACCTGGAACAGACAGCTTTGCGCGGATCGTCGTGGATCCGGCGACCCACCGCAGGCCACCCGAAGGCTACAGCAGGCTTACCGGGTCGATGTCGATGGTGACCCTGACGTCGTGCTCGACCGGGCGGGAGCGGAAATACGGCCCCAAGCAACCCGAGAGGTCGGCATCCAAGGGAAGCTTGAGCACGATATGGTAGCGCCACTGCCCTTTCAGGCGCTCGAGCACGCACGGGGTGGGCGGAAGGACCAACCACGAGCCATCGCCATGCTCGGCGACCAAACCGTTTATGTCGGCGTACAGATTCGCCGCCACGCTTCGCACGCGCTCCTCGCTGCGACCCCACACCAGCACGTTCGCCATGCGCACGAACGGCGGATAGCCAAGCCCCTGGCGAAGTTCCAGCTCGGAGGAAAGGAAGCGCTCGCGGTCGTACTGCGCGGCTGCCTGTATCGCCTCGTCCTTTGCACTGTAAGTCTGCACCACCACGCGCCCCGGCTTCTCGGCGCGGCCCGCGCGGCCAGCTACCTGCTCTATCAGGTCGAACGTGCGCTCCGAGCTGCGGAAATCGGGGAGCTTCAGCATGGTGTCGGCGTTGATGACGCCCACGAGCGTGACCTCATCGAAGTCCAGGCCCTTCGCGATCATCTGCGTGCCCAGCAGGACCGCCGCACCGGGCGCGGCGAATTCCTCCAGCAGGCGCTGGTGGCTGCCCTTGCGCGCGGTGGTGTCGGCATCCATGCGGACCACCCGGCATTGCCTTTCGGCCAGAAGGACGTTCAGCTCGGATTCCACCCGCTGCGTTCCCGCCCCGAAGCGCTTCAGGTACGGACTGCCGCATTTTGGGCACACGGCCGGGACGCGGCGCGCCTTGCCGCAATGATGGCATATCAGCTTGGCCGCACGCTCGTGATAGGTAAGCGAGGTGGAACACGAGTCGCACTCGGGAACGAACCCGCAGTCGCGGCACAGCAAGAACTGGGCGAACCCGCGCTGGTTCAGCATCAAGACGGCCTTCTCGCCTTTTTCGAGTACCTCGAACAGGGCGGTTTTCAGCTCGCGCGAGAACATGGAGCGGTTGCCGCCGCCGAATTCGCGGGCCATATCCACAACTTTGATCTGGGGCAACGGCTTGCCGTTCGCACGCTGGGGCATCTCCACGCGCTCCCAGCGCTCGCTGGTTCGGCAGCGCTGCAGCGCCTCGAGCGAGGGGGTGGCAGAGCCCAAGACCAGCACCGCCCCATGGGCACGCGCCATCCACTCGGCCACATCGCGCGTAACGTAGCGGGGAGCTTGGTCCTGCTTGTAACTGCCCTCGTGTTCCTCGTCGATGATGACGATACCGATGTTGTTCATGGGCGCGAACAAGGCGCTGCGGGCGCCCACCACCACGCGGGCGCGGCCTTCGCGGATAAGGTCCCACTGGTCGAAGCGCTCGCCTTGGCTCATGCGCGAATGAAGCACGGCAACCGTATCGCCGAAGCGGCCGCGGAAGCGGGCCACGGTTTGCGGGGTGAGGGAGATCTCGGGCACCAGCACCACGGCTCCCCTGCCCTGGGCAAGGCAGCTGTCGATGGCACGCAGGTACACCTCCGTCTTGCCCGAACCGGTAACGCCGTCTACCAGCACGACGTGCCCATCGTTGCAGCGCGCAGCACACTCGATGGCGCTCACGGCAACCTGCTGGCTCTGCGTAAGCTGAGGCCGTTCATGCACGCGGGTTTGGAAGGCAGCGCTTTCCTCCTGCATGCCGCGCATGCGCCGGCGCTGCTCCACCTTCACCACGCCCTTGCCTTCCAGCGACTTCAATGAAGAGACGACGTTTCCGTATTCGGCGGTGAGCTCGGCAACCCTGAGGTCGCCCTGGCGCAGGGCCTGCAGGATAAGCTCCTGCTTCACCGCGCCCTTGCGCGGCTTGAACGACTCGGCTTCGGGGGTAAGGGAAACCCAGCGCTCATCGACCGGGGCCACCAGGGGTTGCGTAACCTGCCAGGTGCCGTTCACGCGCTCCATGCGGGGAACGCCGCCGGGCGGCATGAAAAGGCGGATGCACGAGGAGAACGGCGCGAGGTAGCGCTCTGCCAAGAACTTCGCACACCGGGCACCGATGGCGGTGAAGCAGGGCTTCCCCAGTACCTCTTCGATGGGCTTCAGGTGCGAATGGTCGATGTCCGGCGGGCACGTATCGCAAACCTCGGCGACGAAGCCAACCGCTTTGCGACCGCCGAAGGGCACCAGCACCGGGCAGCCCACCTCTACCGCCGCAGCAGGGTCGGCCTGAGGCTTGGGGTCCGCCGGGTCCGCTTGGGCTGCGGGGGCAAGCAGATCCTCGAACGAGGGCTGCACCGGCTGCTGCGAGCGAGCAGCCCTCTTCTTGCCGCTTGATTGTAAATTCAAGCGCTCATCTGCGGTTTCAGGCACCGCATAGGTATAGGGCGCCTCAAGCGCGGCAGTGGGTATGTCCAGGATCACCGATGCGTATCTCATGCAGCAGAGTATAGCAGCGCCAAAACGGCAAACGCCGCCGCCAGTCGGAACGGGCGGCGGCGTTTGCGGACGAAATCGAATGCGCCGTGTCTAGGCTACGCCGCAGGCGGCCTTCAGCTCTTCGGCCTTGTCGGTGTGCTCCCAGGTGAACTCGGGGAGCTCGCGGCCGAAGTGGCCGTAGGCCGCGGTCTTGCGGTAGATGGGACGGCGAAGGTCGAGCTGGTCGATGATGGCACCGGGGCGCAGGTCGAACACCTTGCCCACCGCCTCTTCGATAACCGCATCGGATACCTTGCCGGTGCCGAAGGTCTGCACCATCACCGAAACGGGGCGCGCCACGCCGATGGCGTAGGCAATCTGCACCTCGCAGCGATCTGCCAAACCGGCAGCCACCACGTTCTTGGCAACCCAGCGGGCCGCATAGGCGCCGGAACGGTCCACCTTCGTGCAGTCCTTGCCGGAAAATGCGCCGCCGCCGTGACGGCCCATGCCGCCGTAGGTGTCGACGATGATCTTGCGGCCGGTAAGGCCGGCATCGCCCATGGGGCCGCCAACCACGAAGCGGCCCGTGGGGTTCACGTAAAGCTCCAAGTCGTCGGCAACGGCAACGCCCTCAGCTTCGAAGACCGGCTTGATGACGTTGGCGATCAGGTCGCTGCGCAGCGATTCCGGGTCGGTTTCCTCGGAATGCTGGGTGGAGATGACCACCTTTTCCACCTGGGTGGGGACGTCGTCGATGTAGCGGACGCTCACCTGCGTCTTCCCATCGGGGCGCAGGTTGGGCATGGTGCCGTCCTTGCGCACCTGGGACAGGCGCTCCGACAGGCGGTGGGCCAGGTAGATGGGCATGGGCATGAGCGTCTTGGTCTCGTTGCAGGCATAGCCGAACATCATGCCCTGGTCGCCCGCGCCGATCTGGTCGTACGGATCGGCGGCCTTGCCGCTCTGGGTTTCCCACGACTCGTCAACGCCCTGGGCGATGTCGGCAGACTGCTCGTGAATGGTGTTCAGCACGCCGCAGGTATCGCAGTCGAAGCCGTACTTCGCACGGTCGTAGCCGATCTCGCGCAGCACCTGGCGGGCGATGCCGGGAACGTCCACGTACGCCTGGGTACGAACCTCGCCGGTAACCATGATCAGGCCGGTGGTAGCCACCGTCTCGCACGCGCAGCGCACCTGGCTGGGGTCGGCGGGAAAACCGCCGGGGGCAACGTAGCCCGCCGCCTGCAGCTCGATTTCCTTTGCCAAAATGGCATCCAGGATGGCATCGGAGATCTGGTCGCAGATCTTGTCGGGATGGCCCTCGGTCACTGATTCGCTCGTGAAGAGGTACGAGCGCTTTTCTTCCTGCATCTATTGGATCCTTCCGGAAAACGCCGGCCCGCAAGCCGACGTTGCTCTTGATTGTCAACATAGTAACCGCTTGCGCGGGTTACGCCACACTCGAAAGGCGAAACCAGCCAACCCACACGCAAGCGGGGTTGGCCAGCGCGACGGATGCACGGACCTGCGGCACGGGGCAACGGGCCCGGCCGGTCGCTGCAGCTTCACCTTCCAGGGGCGCAGCGGGCAGCGCCGAACCTACTCCTGCTCCGGCATCGGGCAGCGCTTGCGGCCCAGGCGCTCGAACTTGGTCATGTCGGTTTCGGCCATTCCCTGGGTTTCCTCGCAGCGCTTGGCGTACAGGGGCTCTGCCTTGTCTTCCCAAATATGCTCGGCGACGGGCTTCCAGGCGTCGGCCATGGGCTTGGTCTTCGCGCACAGGTCCTCTACCGGCTCGGGCGCCTCGGGGTCGGTGGAATGGGCGCCGGCGCGGTTCACCATCTCGGTCAGCTTCCCGCTGTTCTCGTAGATGGGGCACGGGCGCAGCAGGTTGTCGCTGAACGGCTGCTCGCGGTAGTACTCCATGAAGATCGGCGAGCGCAGCGCATCGAGCAGCGACACCTCGCGGATATTGGCGTTGGAGTAATGCGCGAACACACAGGGGTCCACGTCGCCCTTCGCGTTGATGTGCAGGTAGCGGCGCCCGCCGGCGATGCAGCCGCCCACGAACTCGCCGTCGTTCTGGAAATCAAGGGTGAACAGGGGCTTCTTCGTGCGCATCTCGCGGACGAAGCGGTACAGGTGCTCACGCTGCTCGGGGTTGGCCATAAGGCTCGCCGGAGAGTTCACGCCTACCGGCATGTACGAGAATATCCACGCGAAGAGCGCGCCCTGGTCGATGAGATAGTCGAAGTATTCCTCGGAAGCGATGGAATCCCAGTTCTCGGAGGTGTAGCAGCACGAGACGCCGAACGGCAGGCCGTGCGACTTCAGCAGCTCCATGGCGTGCTGCACCTTGGCGTACACGCCTTCGCCGCGACGGCCGTCGGTGGCCTCCTCGAAGCCCTCGGCGCTGATGGCGGGCACGAAGTTCTTCACGCGGATCATCTCCTGGCAGAACGCCTCGTCGATGAGCGTGCCGTTGGTGAAGGAGAGGAATGCGCAGTCGGGGTGCATCTCGCAGAGCTTGATGAGGTCGCGCTTGCGCACCAGGGGCTCGCCGCCGGTGTAGATGTAGACGTGCGTGCCAAGCTCCTTGCCCTGGCAGATGATGGAATCGATTTCCTCCAGGCTCAGGTTCAGCTTGTTGCCGTACTCACCGGCCCAGCAACCGGTGCAGTGCAGGTTGCAGGCGCTGGTGGGGTCCAACAGGATTGCCCAGGGGATGTTGCACTCGTACTTGTCGCGATTGGCTTCCTGAACCGGCCATGCCATGAGGTTGCCGTCGATGATCAGCGTCTTGATGAAGCTGTCGCGCACCTCGGGGTTCAAGTCGTTCATGATGTGCATGAGCAGCTGGTACCAGTTGCTCTTGTCGTCGATGGCGCCGCGGAACGCCGCACGCTGGCTGGCGAACAGATCTGCCGGAGCGGCCTTGTCCAGCAGGTCCATGATCTTCACGATGTGGTTCTCTGGATCGGCAAGGAGGTAATCCACTGCCTTTTCGTACGCCGCCCGCTTGATGTGATCGGTCGCTTTCATTTCCCCTACTTCCCCTCGATATTGCTTTGTCGCTGCTTATCACCGCCTGAGCTGGACCTTCGCAAGAACCGCTTACACGCTGCATCAATCCGATCAGATCTCAAACGTTGATTTTTCTACAGTTGTTGATTATATTCTTGGGCAGATTGCTCGCTCAATACCCAAGCAATCCAAAAACGTTCATTAGCCGCCAAATACAGGGGAGTTGGGGATTATCAATGACGGATATGAAGGCGAAGAAGACCGACCGCCGCGTGCTGCGCACGCGCAACGCCATTCGCGAGGCGTTTGCGGAGCTCCTGATGGAAACCGACTACAGCAAGATCACCATCACCTCGCTCGCCAAGCGCGCAGACGTTGACCGCAAGACGTTCTACACGCACTACACCTCCATCGAGGCGCTGCTGGAAGACGTGGTGCGCACGCAGATGGAGGAAAGCCTGAGGGGAATGGACTTCCGCGACTTCATCAGCGACCCCACCCTGTACACGCGCCACCTGCTGGCCGCCGCAGAGACGTCCCTGCCATTCACGCGCGAGCAGCTGCGCACCGTTGCCGGCAACATCCCCCTGAACGAGTTCCTGCGCATATGGACTGCCGTTGCCAAGGAACGCATCGTGTCGCAGACCGGCCCGCTTTCCGAGGGCCGCGAAGAGCACCTGGGCATCCTTATCGAGTTCTACCTGGGCGGCGTGCTGAACTCCTATCTGTACTGGCTGTACAAGGGCAAGGACGTTCCCTTCGACGAGATGGTGGAGCTTCTGAGCGACAACGTGGTGAGCGGCATTTCGGGCACCATAGGCAAACGAGTGAAGCTTTCGTAACCAGCCGCCGCGCACTCCCCCGCGCGGCCTTATTATGGGTACACTTCCCTCAACGATGCCGACAGGAAGGGCGCCCATGAAAAGCAACGCAGAGCTTACCGAAGAGTACTTCGCCACCGCCAACGAGCTGGGAGGCGACATCGACGGGCGCCGGCGCGCCTATTCCTACATGCAGGGTTCCACGGCCATCGTGCACCACAAGGTGGTGGCCTCGTCGTTCATTCCCCGCCTGTACAACGACGAGAGCTGGGAGAAGCTGCGCTACGTTGCCGAAACCACGCATCGCATCCTGTGCAAGGTGATCGAGCACTACCTTGCCACGCCCGAGTACCGCGATGTGTTCAGCTTCGACGAGCGCCTGAAGGAACTGGTGCTGCTGCCCCGCGGCTACGCAGACCCCCTGCCCTTCGCGCGCATCGACGTGTTCCTGGACGAGGACGACCTTACCTGCGGCTTCTGCGAGTTCAACGGCGACGGGTCGGCCGGCATGAACGAGAACCGCGAGATCACCAACAGCATCTGGGACACCGCTACGTTCCAGGCCTTCGCCAAGAACCACACCGTGCAGCAGACCGAGCTGTTCGATTCGTGGGTGCGCGAGTTCATCCGCATCTTCGAGCACTCGAAGCACTTCGTGCCCGGCGCGCGCTTCGCCATCTGCGACTACCTTGAGTGCGGCGTGGTGGACGAGTTCAAGGTGTTCTCGCAGCACTTCGCCCGCTACGGATACGAGTGCGTGGTATGCGATGTGCGCGACCTCACCTTCGACGGGCACATGCTCTGCGATGCCGACGGGCTTCCCGTGCACGCCATCTGGCGCCGCAGCGTGACCAATGACGTGCTGGAGCACTGGGACGAGTCGCAGGCGCTGATAGAGGCCTGCCGCCACGAGGCCGTTGCCCTTATCGGCAGCTTCGCAGGGCACCTGGTGCACGACAAGCAGATCTTCGAGGTGCTTCGCCATCCGAAGACGAAGGAGATCCTGACACCCGAGGAAAACGACTTCGTGGAAACGCATGTGCCGCGCACGCTGTTCCTGGACTCCAGCGAGATAGACCTGGCCGAGGTTACCGGGAACAAGGACGCCTGGATCATCAAGCCCACCGACAACTACGGCGCCAAGGACGTGTACGCAGGCGTTTCCCGCACGCAGGAGGAATGGGAGGCGCTGGTCGCCCGCTTCGCGAACGGGGCTTCGGGGGCACCGTTCATCGTCCAGACGTACCTGACCCCCTACAAGACGCGCACCCTGCCCCCCGACGAGGGCATCGAGGAGCTGGCCGACGATCAGGTGGACACAGAAGGCGCTTGGTACAACAACCTCAGCGGCCTGTACCTGTACAACGGGCATTTCCAGGGCATATTCAGCCGCTTGGGGCCGCTGCCCACCATCAGCAAGGAGCTGAAGGGCATCACCGCGGCCACCATCCGCGTAAGGGACTAGGCACATGGGCATCGTGCGAACCGTGCTTGTTTGGCTGCTGTCGCTTGCCACCAGCGTTGCCGTGGCCTACACCCTGTTCGGGCTGGGCTTCGTTGCCTGCACCACCCCGCAGGCAACCGCCGCCATCGGCGGCACGTTCTCGGGCTGGGAGAACTCGGTGTTCCCCGAGAAGGACATGGCTGCCATAGCCGAGGCCGCCCGCGCCTACAGCATCGACGGCGCATCGGGCGATAGCCTGTTCGCGGCCATACAGAGCGCGCTTTCGGAAACGAACCCCTCGCTGGCCAGCGCATTCGAGAGCTGGCGGGAGGGGGCTGGTGCCGCATTCGCCGATTCCGGGGATGGAACCGGGGGAACGGCGGCGAGCGCCCTGTCGAACGCCGCCGGAGCCGTATCGGAGCGCTACGCGCTTTCAGAAAGCGCGCTTTCCCACCTGCGCGACTGCACGCCCATCTTCACCACCGGCCGCATATCCGTTGGCGTGGTAGGCGGCTTCGCCGTTGCCGGGCTCATCGCACTGGCCATCGTCGCAGGCCGCAAGCGCGCCGGGAAGACCCTTGCGGCAGGGGCCGGGCTGGTGTTCGCCCTGCTGTTCGCCTTGGGTGCTTGGGCGGTGGTTGATTTCAACGGGCTGTTCACCTGGATGCACCAGATGCTGTTCGCACAGGGGAACTGGACCTTCAGCTCAAGCTCGCTGCTGATACAGCTGTTCCCCGAGGCGTTCTGGGCGGCGATGGCCGCGCTCTGGGTTATTGCCAGCCTGGTATGCGCCGCAGTTGCGCTGGTGCTGGGCAAGCTGATTTCGCACCTGCCGTAGCGCCGCGCTAGCGGGGGTTGAGCATGCGCTCCCGCTGCTTCCAGTCGGGCATCACCTTGCCCAGAAGCTTCTTGAACCCTGCGCCATGGTTGGGCTCCAGCAAGTGGCACAGCTCGTGCACCACCACGTATTCCAGGCATTCCGGCGGATACAGGGCCAAGCGCACGTTGATGCACACCCGGCCCGTGGCGGGCTGGCAGCTTCCCCATCGGCTTTTCATGTTCCGATACGCTAGTGTCGTAACTTCCACACCCAGTATCTGTTCCCATTCGGCAACCAACGGGGGCACACACGCCTTCACCACCGAGCGCCACTGCTCGATTTCCGCCTTCGTTGCACCTTCCGCCAAAGCAGCAGGTGAATTGCGGTATTCGGCTTTCTGCTTCCGTATCCAACCCGCCTTTTGCGCCACAAAGGCACGCAGGGTTTCCTTTCGGGTTCCAAAAGGCGCCGATAGGGTCACGTCTCCCGTCGGCTTCACGTGCAGTCGGATGCTCTTCATCCGCTTCAGCGTTACCCGGACATTGATGCCCTCCACCTGTATGTCGAACGACTGGCTGTTCGCCACAGGAACCCAGCGCCCCTAGCGGTACTTCTCTACCGACATGCAGCGCATGGCGTTAAGGATGGCCAGGATGGCGACGCCCACATCGGCGAACACGGCAAGCCACATGGTGGCCATGCCCACCGCCGCAAGGACGAGCACCGCGAACTTCACGCCCAGGGCGAAGATGATGTTCTGCCAAACGATGCCCATGGTCTTGCGGGCGATGTGGATGGCCGAGGCGATCTTCGAGGGCTTGTCGTCCATCAGAACGATGTCGGCCGCCTCGATGGCGGCATCGGAGCCCATGGCGCCCATCGCGATGCCGATGTCGGCGCGGGTAAGGACCGGAGCATCGTTGATGCCGTCGCCCACAAAGGCCAGCTTGCCCTTTTCGCCCGTCTGGCCCAGGAGGCGCTCCACCTGGTTAACCTTGTCTTCGGGAAGCAGCTGGCCGTGGAACTCGTCGATGCCGAGCTTCTGCGCAACCGCCTGGGCAACCTCGGTGCGGTCGCCCGTGAGCATGACGGTCTTCTTCACGCCTGCCGCATGCAGGTCGGCGATGCACTTCGCCGCATCTTCCTTCACCACATCGGCGATGATGATATGGCCGGCGTATTCCCCGTCCAGCGAGACATGCAGGATGGTGCCGGTAAGCTCACAATCGTGATAGGCAACGCCCTGCTCGCGCATAAGCTTGTCGTTGCCCACCAGCACCACATGCTTGTCAACCACCGCGCGCACGCCATGGCCGCCCTGCTCGGACACCTCTGCGATCCGGTTGCGGTCGATCTCGCCCGAGAACGCTTCCTTGATGGAAAGCGCGATGGGATGGTCGGAGTATGCCTCTGCATGGGCGGCGATGGAGAGGATGAGCTCCGGGTCCACCTCGGCAGCGGCTTCCGGATGCACCGCCACCACGTTGAACGTACCGTTGGTAAGGGTGCCCGTCTTGTCGAACACCACCGTTTCCGTATGGGCAAGCGATTCCAGGTAGTTGCTGCCCTTCACCAAGATGCCCAGGCGCGATGCCCCGCCGATGCCGCCGAAGAACGAAAGCGGCACGCTGATGACCAGGGCACACGGGCAGGAGACGACCAGGAAGGTAAGGCCGCGCTCCACCCAATCGGCCCAGCTCTGCCCCAGCAGGAGCGGCGGCAGCACGGCCAGCAGCAGGGCGCCGATGGTTACCACCGGGGTGTAGTAGCGGGCGAAGCGCGTGATGAAGTTCTCGGTCTGGGCCTTCTTCTCGCTGGCGTTTTCCACCAGCTCCAGGATGCGCGAAACCGTGGACTGCTCGAAGGGCTTGGTGACCTTCACGGTAAGCAGGCCGGTCATGTTCACGCAACCGGATATAACCTCGGCGCCCTCCTCGACGTGACGCGGCACCGATTCGCCGGTAAGCGCCGCCGTGTCGAGCTGGCTGGAGCCGGATACCACGATGCCGTCGAGCGGCACGCGCTCACCCGGCTTCACCACGATTTCGTCGCCCTCGGAGATCTCGTAGGGGTCCACCTTCACCAGCTCGCCTTCGCGCATGATGTTGGCGTAATCGGGCGCTATGTCCATCATGTCGGCGATACTCTGGCGCGATTTGCCCACGGCATAGCTCTGGAACAGCTCTCCTACCTGGTAGAACAGCATAACGGCAGCGCCTTCCGCCATATGCGGCTTGGATTCCGGGAACAGCACCAGGGCGAAGGCGCCGACGGTGGCGATGGTCATAAGGAAGTTCTCGTCGAACACCTGGCCGTTGGCGATGTTGCGGGCGGCCTTGAGCAGCACGTCGTAGCCGGCAATAAGGTACGGCACCAGGAACAGGACGAACTCAAGGTACACCGCATTGGTTTCGCCGCCGACGTAGGAGGCAAGCGGAACGAACTCGGTTACCGCGAACACCACCGCGAAGATAGCAAGCGCCGCCACGATGCGGGTGCGTGTGCGCTTCTGCTTCTTGTTCATGGGGAATCCTTTCGTAACGTAAGCGGGCGCGCCGATACCCTGGAACGGTTCGGAGCGCCCGCGTCGTTTTCCCGAAAACGCAACCGGCAAAGCGCCGGCTGCCGTGCGGGCAACGGACTATCGCAGGATGACCATATCGGGTTCGATCTTCTTGCAGATCTTCTCCGCCTCGTCCAAGATGGCGTCGAGCTTTTCCGGGTCGGCGTCGATGACCAGCTTCTGCGTCATGAAGCTCATCGATGCTGTGTTCACGCCGTCGATCTTCTTGATGGCGTCTTCCATCTTGGCGGCGCAGTTGGCGCAATCCAGATCCTGCAGCTTGAATACCTTGCGCATGGGAATTCCTTCCAATCGTCCAGCGCTGGGCAAACCGTCCCAGCGCCCCTGTTACTTCGACTGTCTCAAGGGGCAGGCGTTGCGCCCGCGCCCTATGGGGCCACTGCCCCGTTACTCGCAGATGTGCGTCATGCCCTGGGCGAGCATGGTGTGCACGTGCCCATCGGAAAGCGAGTAGATAACGTTCTTGCCATCGCGTTTGGCGCGGACCAGGCGCGACTGCTTCAAGGTGCGCAGCTGATGGGAAACCGCGCTTTGGGTTGCCCCGATGGCCTCGGCCAAGTCGGCCACGCACAGCTCTTGCGCCATAAGCGCGTAGAGGATCTTGATGCGGGTGGTATCGCCGAACACCTTGAACAGGTCGGCCAGATCGTAGAGCAGCTCTTCATCGGGCATCACGGAAGCATCGTCGACCCAGGTATCGGCCGAGCAGCCGCAGGGGAACTGGTCCGCCGCCCCTTCAGGCGAAGACGCCTGGGCAGGTGCAGAGCCAACCGGCTTGCCCTCTTCGTTCTGGTTTACGTCTTCGTTGATCATGCGAAAACCTTTCTTCATATGAACAACTGTTCATAAGTATAGAAGCAAAAGCAGATCCGTCAACCCAGAAGTCAGCCGAGAAGCGGCGAAAAAAGCAACGGGGCTTTGGAGCAAAGCACTCCAAAACCCCGTCAAGATAGCGGTTGGGTATGTGCCAGGAAGAGAAGGCTAGTTGCTGCGCTTCACCTTGCGGGCAATGCGGTCGGCAACAGAAAGCTCTTCGCGCCTGTCGTCGCCCCAGAACGAGATGGAGACCATGCCCGCGCCCACATGGCTGCCGATGGTGGCGCCGATGTCGTGCTTTATCACGGTAAGCGTCTCGTCCTGCTTGGTGAGCAGATCCACCAGCCTATCGGCGTCCTTGCCGCAGTCGGCATTGCCCACCAGCACTACCCTGCCCTCTTGCGCATGGTCCTTCTCGAAGCAGGCGGCCAGCTGCTTCAGACCCTTCTTGCGACCATGGGCTGCGCCGGAAAGGGCCAGCTTGCCGTTGGTATCGAAGTTGAGCAGGGGCTTCAGGTCGAGCTTCGAGCCGGCGAACGCCACCGAGGCGGGAATGCGACCGCCGCGGTGCAGGGCGTCCAGGTCGTCCACCATGAAGAGGGTGTGCACGAAATAGCGCGCCTCTTCTGCCCAGGCAACCATTTCCTGGGCCGTCAGGCCAAGCTCGCGCTGGCGCAACGCCTCGAGCACCAGCAGGCCTTCGGGCGTGGAGCCCACCAGCAGGTCGACGATGTAGATGGGGGCGTCGGGAATCTCAGCCTTCAGCTGGCTCCAGATGGCGTAGGCCGTGCTGTAGTTGCTGGAAATGCCGCTGGAAAAGCACAGGTACACCGTGGGAACGCCCGACTCGATGGCCTTCCTGAAGGCATCCTCGGTTTCGGCCGGTGCCACCTGGGACGTGCTGGGCGTGGCGCCCTGGCGGATGCGGTCGTAGAACTCCTTGGGAGTGCAGGACTGGTAGAAGTCGTCCTTGTAGGTTTCCCCTTCGATGATGTAGTTGAAATCGATCAGCTGGACGCCTGGTTGCTGCACGATGTCGAGCGGCAGGTCGCAGCAGGAATCGATGATGAGGTTGCACTGGGCGGGCATACAAGCTCCCCTTTCCGCGGGCACAGGCCCGGTAATCGCTGGTTTTCGAAGGACATTCTACTGCATAGGAAGCCGTGAGGGACCCGCGCCACCCGCAACCGCGGTCAACCGTTTGCACACGCCTTCTTGACATGAAGTTAGCCAATGCTAACTTGTTGGTGATCACACGCGGGCCAGCGAGCCCACACTGAAAAAGGAGGCTCTTATGAGCAACGTAGCAATCGTCTTCTGGAGCGGCACCGGCAACACCGAGGCCATGGCCGACCTGGTTGCGGAAGGCGTTACCGCAGCGGGCGGCACCCCCACCATCATCCAGGCAGCCGATTTCGGTGTAGAGCGGGTACCCGAGTTCGATGCATTCGCGTTCGGCTGCCCCGCCATGGGCGACGAGGAGCTTGAGGACACCGAGTTCGAGCCCATGTACGACGAATGCGAGCCCCTCTTGGGCGACGAGAAGGTGGGCTTCTTCGGGTCGTACGACTGGAACAACGGCGAATGGATGGACTACTGGGTGCAGCGCGCCGAAGAGGCCGGCGTGAGCCCGGTGGAGACCGTCATCGCCAAGGACTACCCCGAGGGCGAGGCCGCCGAGGCCTGCAAGCACCTGGGCGAGGTTCTGGCGCAGTAGGATCCGATCGGGTCGCAGGTCCGGGCGGTCGCGCAGCTGCAGCATCGCGCCGTACGCAGCACGGGCGCGGCTCGCATGGGGCACCATGGCTGCACCTTGCCGGCAGCCCAGGCGCGCACGGCATAGCCGGCAAGGTGCGATACACTTAGCGCATCATGCTTTGCATGCCGTAGAGCCAACCCGAAGGAAGAGCAATGAAGCAGGACTTCAAACGAGCGCGCAGCGCCGAGCAGAAATGCCAGCGCCTTGCCGACATAAAGCAAGTCACCGCGCAGCTCTACCGCGAGTTCCCCTACCACGAGATAACGCTCACCACCATCGCCGAGCGCCTGGGCTTGAGCCGCGCGAGCCTGTACAAGTACGTCACCACGAAAGAGGAGATCTTCCTGGAGCTTTCCGCCGATGCGCGCAAGGCGTACTTCGACGCGCTGCTCCAGACCTTTCCCGAGGGCTGCCGCCTGGATACCGCGGAGGCGGCGAAGCGCTGGGCAGAAGCGGCGGAAGCCAACCGAGACTGGTTCGTCTACGGCAACATACTGCTCACCATCATCGAGACCAACGTTTCGCTCGAGCGCCTGAAGGCCTTCAAGAAGGGCTATTTCGACCACGAGGAGCTGGTGGCCAACCGCCTGTGCCCGGCACTCGGGCTTGACCGCAACGACTTCGAGCTGCTGCTTGGCATGGTGAACAACCAGGCCGTGGGCATGTGCGGCGGTTGCGGCAACAACCCACTGGTAACGCTGGCCATGGAAGAGCTGGGGATAGAGCACACCGCCCCCGAGTTCCTTCCCACCATGACCCGGTTCATAAAGATGTGCCTGGCAAGCTTCGCCTAGGCGGGCATCGGCAACCCCGAGCGCGCTGTTCGCACTGCGGCCAAGCAGCTCGTTGACAGGCTCCTGCGAATGTGAGCAAAAAACACTTACGAGGCGCACCAGGTTTGTGCTTAAATACAGAGCTGTTCAAAGCAGTGAAGTAGCTTCATCGATACGAAGCGCTCGTAGCTCTACGCTACGGGCGCTTTTTTGTTGCCCCGATTCCCAGCGAAGGATCGGGCAACCCGCACGGAAGCCTCAGGCGCTGCACCAAAAGCCCGACATGGGAACCTCGAAGAAAGGAAACCCGACACGTGACCCATCCTCAGAACGGGGCGCTCCCCCAAGCGCGCGTAAGCGTTCCCCATCCCTACCTTGCCCTCATGGGCCTGTACCTTGGCGGCTTCACCGGCATGTACAGCGAAACCGCCCTGAACATCGCCCTGCCCCAGCTGTCTGCCGCCTTCGGCGTGGACCTGGGCCTTGTGCAGTGGCTCGTCGTTGGCTACATGCTGGCCATCGGCATCGTGCTGCCGTTCTCCAGCCTGCTGATGAAATGGTTCAGCGCACGGAAGATCACCGTGTTCGCGCTGGGCGCCTTCCTGGTCGGCGCGCTGATAAGCGGCTTTTCCAGCACCTACGAGGTTACCCTTGCCGGCCGCATCATCCAGGGCATCGGCACCGGCCTGGTGCTGCCGCTGATGTTCGCCATGGTGCTTGAGGTTATCCCGCCGCACAAGATCGGCGCGGCAATGGGCATCAACGCGCTCGTCATCATGTCCGCTTCCGCCGTGGGCCCGACGCTGGCCGGCATCATCATCGGCTCCCTTTCCTGGAACTGGGTGTTCTTCAGCTTCGCCATCGTGCTGGCCGTGGGCATCTTCTTCACACTGAAGTTCCAGGTGAACCCCTACGAGCTTACCAAGCCCCGCATCGACGTGTTTTCCGTGGTTACCAGCTGCCTGGGCTTCGGCGGCCTGGTGCTGGGCGTGGGCATGGCAAGCCTCTACGGCTGGGGGTCCGCACCCACCCTGGTGTCCCTTGTTGTGGGCGTTGTTGCCCTGGTCCTGTACGCCAAGCGCCAGCTGGGCATGGAGGTTCCCGTCATCGACCTGCGCGTGTTCGCCATCCCCGGCTTCCGCGTGGGCGCGCTGTGCGTGATGCTCAACTTCGGCATCACCCTTTCGGCCATGTACATCCTTCCGCAGTTCTACCAGAACAGCATGCTGCTCGCGGTCAGCTTCGCCGGCCTTATCATGCTGCCCGGCGGCATCGTGAACGCCCTGGTGAGCATGATCTCCGGGCGCATCTACGACGCCATCGGCGCACGCATCCCCGCGCTTGCCGGCTTCGCGCTTTCCATCGTCGCCTGCGCGCTGCTGATGCTCACCACGCCCGATTCGTCGCTTGCCTACGTCATCGTGTGCCACATCCTGCTGATGATCGGCGTGCCGCTGGCCATGAGCCCCTGCCAGACCCATGCGCTTTCCTCCCTGCCGCCGCGCCTTTCCACCGACGGCAGCACCATGATCAACACCATGCAGCAGGTCATGGGCGCCATCTGCACCGCCATCGCCACCTACCTGGTGGCAACCGGGTCCAGCTCCTTCCTTGGCGCGGGCGGCAGCGACTCGAGCGCAGCCTTCGCCCAGGGCGCCCACTGGGGCTTCCTGTTCGCGCTTGTGCTGGCGGCAGTTGCGTTCCTGCTTTCCCTGAGCTTCAAGAAGCGCGAGCGCGCCGAAGAGGCAGCACCGAAGACCCAGCATGAAGAAGGCGCTCTGGTTGCCCCCGAGGCCACGGTCCGCTCGCTGATGAAGCCCGAGGTGTTCACCCTCGGCGAAAACGCCAGCGCGCTCGATGCCCTTCGCCTGTTCGCCCAGAAGCGCATCTCCGGCGCACCGGTGATAAACGAGCAGGGCAAGCTCACCGGCTTCGTGAGCGACGGCGACATCATCGGCACGCTTTCCCGCCAGAACCCCACCTTCACCAGCTTCTATGCCTACACCACCGAAGACGGTGCGGACTTCGACAAGAAGATCGAGCTGCTGTCGAACATGCCCGTTTCGACCATCGCCACCAAGAGCGTGCTTACCGTGGATGCCGGCGACGACATGCGCGACGTCTGCGCGCTGCTTGCCCAGCACCACCTGAAGAAGGCGCCGGTCATGGAGAACGGCAAGATGGTGGGCGTGATTAACCGCTCCGACATCACCCGCTACACCGTTGGCCTGTACGCCTTCGCGCAAACGGGAGCCAACGCCCGATAAGCCAAGCAACGCTTTGGTTGCACCTGGGGTCCGCTTCATGCGGGCCCCTTTTCGTTTGGAGGGGAAACGAGGTATAACAATACCAAGCCGTGGAAAGGAAGCCCTATGCCTGCCGTAAGCCAAGTAGCCGAAAGCAAGAAAGCACTGCGAGCCAAGTACCTTGCCGCGCGCAAGGCCACCCCGCAGAAAGAGCGCGCCCGGCAGGATTCAGCCATCCTGCAACAGTTCCGCGGCCTTTCCGAGTACCGAAACGCATCCCTGATCTTGGCCTACGTTTCGTACAGCAGCGAAGTGGACACCCATGCGCTCATAGAGCAGGCGCTGCGCGACGGCAAACGCGTCGGGGTTCCCCGCTGCGCCGAAGAGCATAAGATGCACTACCTCGAGATCCAGTCCTTCGACGACTTGGAGCCTGGTTACAAGGGGATTCTGGAACCGTCAGCGCGCCTGGCCACGTCCCTTACGGCCGAAGACATGGCCGGTGCGCTCTGCCTGGTGCCGGGGCTCGCCTTCGATCCGCTGGGCTTCCGCATCGGGTACGGCGGCGGCTACTACGACCGCTTCCTGGCCAAATTCGACGGCACCAAGGTTGCCCTGGCCCGCCCGAACCAGCTGGCCGACGAGCCCCTGCCCACCGATCAATACGATATCCCGGTCGACTACGTGGTAGTGCCCAACACCGTCATCGCCATCTAGCCCGTCTAGTAGAAGCTGATGCCGTTGCGCCCGTTGTCCTTGGTGCGGTACAGGGCGCTGTCCGCGTCCTTGAACAGGCTGCCGTCGGGGTTTTTGCGGTCCGTGAAGGCAACGCCCACCGAAAGGGAAACCGGCGGCAGGCCGTCTTCGGGGTTCATCAGCTTCTGGTTCACGAACCCGATCTTCTCTTCGATGGTGTAGGCCAAGTCGGTGGTCATCTCCACCATGATCACCGCGAACTCGTCGCCGCCGATGCGGCATACGAAGTCGATGCTGCGGAACGTCGTTTTCAGCAGGCTTCCCACGCGCTTCAGGATCTGGTCGCCAACCTCGTGGCCGTAGGTGTCGTTCACCTGCTTGAAGGTGTCCACATCGCACAGGATGAGCGCGAACGGCGTACCCGCCTTCTCGTGCATTTCCAGCACGCGGTCGTACGAGCCGCGGTTCAGCAGGTCGGTTAAGGGGTCGTGCTCGGCCTGGTGGCGGATGAGCAACTGCTTTTCCGCATTTTCCCGGTACACGTTGTTGTAGGTAACCGCCAAGCTCTGCAGCTCGGCCGCGCCGATAACGGGGAAGATCTCGCCGTTCTTGATGCTGCGGTTGTAGCTGAGCAGGGGTTTTACCACCATCTGGCGCATAGCTACGCACGAAAGAAGCGTCAGCACGATGAACACCACCATGATGGCCTCTATCTTGACGTAGACATCGGAAAAGACATCGGAAGCATGGTTGGCCTTGTTCTGGGTGTCTGCCAAGATCTCGTCAGAGGCCTGCGAAACGCTGCCGGCTATCTCTTCCCTGGCCAGTTGATAGCTCTCGTCGAAAACGAGCTGCTGCGCCTTTTGCCTTTTCCCATCAGCCGATAGGGCGGAATCAGCATCGGAAAGCTGCACTGCGGCGACTTCGGAAGGCCAGCCCGCCGCATCGGAGCCCGCAGCCTCGAGGCTCAGGCGCATGGCGTAGATCTCGGTTGCGCACAGGGAGTTCGATCGGTTCAGCGCTTCCTGCAATGCAGCGAAGGCCGCGGTCTTCCCGTCGTAGGTGCCCAAGGTAGCCACCGCGCCGTCGCGCCGCTTCGTGGTGTTCAGTTCCTCGAAGTAGTTCGCCACATAGGTTTCATCGCCGGTAATCACCGCCAGGCGAACCTGATCGGTAAGGTAATCCGAGGCTTCTTTCAGCTGGCCTGCAGCGGTATCGCAGGCAATGTAGGCCTCATCGGCGGATTTCAGGTTGCTGAACTGGGCGCGCCCAAAGATGAACAGAACCACACACGCAACGCTGAGCAGAACCGTAAGCACTATAGTCACCGTGCTTACCTTGCGCACACTCATCTTGCCTGCTTGGATCTTGCCCATTGTCGTCATCTTCTTCATTGCCTTGGGGCGTATTCGTAAAGCCCATTTTCCTACGAAAGATTCTAGACGTTATCAACTTTTAGTTGAATTAACGGAACGGTAAGACAGGCGGGGAACACTGTCTAAAAGTTTGCCGCGGTTAACGCTTCGGAGTAAAGCTCGCCTTGTCTAACGAATCACGGCCAACGGAGCCGTCACCGCCTAGGAACGATATACCATGCCCGCACAAGCGAAGAACTACCTTACGGTCAACGACCTTTGCAAGCACTACGGCGAGGACGAGGCGCGCATCACCGTGCTGAACAGCCTTTCCGTTTCCATCAACAAGGGAGAGATCTGCGTGCTACTGGGGCTTGCCGTGAGCATCTTCCTGGTGTTCATGTACCTGCTCACGAAAACCGTGATAGACAGCAGCTCGCGGGCCATCAGCTACATGAAGGTGTTCGGCTACGCCGACCGCGAGATAAACCACCTGTACATCCGATCCATCACCTGGACGGTTGCGGGCTCTCTGGTGCTTTCGCTGCCGCTTATCCTTGCCAGCCTTACCGCCATCTTCAAGGCGATGCTGATGGAGTACAACGGCAACATCACCATCTACACGCCCGCCGAGGACCTGGCAATCTGCGTTGCCGTGGGCCTTGCCACCTACGCCGTGGTCGCCTTCCTGCACACCCGCCGCATCAAGCGCGTCCCCCTGGCATTGGCACTGAAGGTGCAGGAGTAAACCCCTACCCGTCCGCTCCCACCAGGACCCGCGCACCTCGGCGCTCGCCTGCGCTTGGTTCGGCTTTCGGGCAGGCGCGAAGGGGCGGCGCGGAGAATCAGCTTGACGCATGGTTCGCCGCATCCCCGCATCCACGGTCAAGTACCTGGGGCGCCGCCTTGAAGGCGCCTGCTCGAAAGCCGCGCTCCGGGAGAGCACCTCGGCGCACAGGTCCCGGCGGGAGCTGCCTTGTCCGACTACGCCAAAGCCCCGGAAACGCAGCGACGGAGGGCGGGGCGGTGCCGCGAGGGGTTCTCTGAACGCCGTTCCTGAAGGATTCGCGAAGCGAATCTCCTTTTAATGCATGAAGCAGTGCAGCGCATGCAGGGGAGCTCGCGCAGCGAGCGCCCCAAACAGCGGAACGGGAATCCCCGAGTGGCGCTGCCCCGCCCTGTGGCGCGGACGACCAGAGGCTCAGCTAGATAAGGAACTGCGCCAGGTCGGCGTCGCGCAGGAACGCGCGCTCGGTTTCATCTTGCTCGCTGGTCTCGATGAAGACGAAGCCGAGGGCCCCGGTTTCCTGCGGGTCGAAGCGGTAGAACGCCTGCAAGCCGCTGAAGTGCTGCTGGAACGCGTCGTAATCGAAGCGCGCCTCGCCCTTCGCCAAGGGCTCGGGCGCGGGGATATAGCCCATGCAGTACAGCTTGCCTTCCCTGCCCGCCAGCAGCTCGTCCCAGTTGGGTCGCACACCGCGCAGGAAGTAGTCGTAAGTATGGAAGCCGTAGGCGAAGTACGATATCTCCGTTCCACAGATGCCGGCGAAGCGCAGCGGGTTGAACTCGATGGGAGTGATGCGGCCGTCCTTCATGCGCGTTTCCACATGCACGGGGAAATTGCGCGCACCCACGAAGCGGTTCACCTCGGTGAGCCATTCGGCAAAATGGGCGGCATGCTGGCGTATCACCGAAGGACCGGTAACGTAGCAGCGGTCGGTTGTGTCGTTGGCGTCCTTGAACTCGTGGCGCAGCACGTCCAGCACCACTGCTTCGCCGTTCTCGTCGAAATACGCATCCACAGCGTACTCGGTGCCTTCCAGATACGGCTCGATGATGAACGATCCTTCCGCAAGGGCGCTTTCCGAATAGCGGGAGCGCCACACCTGAAGGTTCTGCTCGATGTCCGCCAAGGCCGCATCCCATTCGGCGCGGCTGTTCACCACGTACACGCCCACGCTGCAATAGCCAATGGTGGGCTTCACCACGAACGGGGGCTGCAGCTCCCCGAAATCCAAGTGCGCCAGCTGGGCGGTGGGCACTTCACGGCATTCCAGTTCCGGGTACATTGGCTGCAGCAGCTGGCGCATGCGGGCTTTGTCCTTGAACGTCGCAACGGCGTCTACCATGGCCTTGTCCTGGGCGTGCTTAGCAATCCAGCCGAAGGCGTTTTCCGAGGTGCACACCAAGCGGCCGCCGCCGTTCAAACGGGCGGCGAATTCCTCGCCGCCCAAAACACGTATGCTGTGGCTGGCCGCCAGTCTGCGCGCCATGGCGTTGGCCAGAACCGGTTCCTGGGTTTGCTCTAGGTACTCAACAAGCACGGGAGCCGCAAACGGCTCGTCGACGATCATCATGGGCGGTTCCTTTCTGTTTCCGATACCAAGATACCCAAAACCGCCCCTATCGCCCAACCCCTGGCCAAGCCTAGCGGTAGCGCTCGCACAGGCTGTTGATCTGCCGCTCGAACGTGCTGTTCAGGCGGTCTGCCATCTCGTTGGGCGCAAAGGACTCTATCTCGTTTCCGGTGATCAGGTCCAAGATCAGGAAAACGCTCGCATACTGGCAGTACATCAGGGTGAACATCAGCTCGCGCTCAGGCACCCTGCTGTGCTGCCGCTCTATCATCTCGCGCGCCCGGGTCTCGAACAGCTCATGGATCTCGTCGTAGAACGCTTCCCTCAAAGGCAGGCGCCCCAGCCCCTCCATCAGGGGAAGCAGCACCTCTTTGCTTTCCACTGCGAACTGCACAGCGGCATGGAACATGCTGCGAAGGTCCTTCTGCTTGGCCGCCGTGTCCGCAAGCTGCGAGATCCAACTGTCGCAGACATAGCCGATCAGGTCGTCCAAGGTGTCGAAGTGATAATAGAACGTCTGGCGGTCGACCCCAGCGCGCTTGGCCACCGCGCTTACCGTCACCTTGCCGAGCGAAACCTCGCCCGCAAGCTCCACCAAAGCATTCCCCAACGTCCGTTTAGTGCGCTCGGCCTTTTCCCGTTTCGCCATTGATCCCCCTTGTTTTCTTACATCTGTATGAAATCTGTCTATTGGACTGGTTTTCTTACACTTGTAAGGTTTTCTCAAGAGAATACCCCAACCTTGGAGAGCCCATGCTCGAGATTTTGAAAGACGCCTTCAAAACGGCGTTCCGCAAACCGTTGACCTACATCGCCCTGGTCATCATCCCCCTCATCGTTGCCTGCTTCGGCCTTCTGTACTTCGGTACCTTCATGGACCCCTACGAGCGCATGAAGGACCTGCCGGTGGCCGTCATCAACCAGGACGAGGGCTGCACCATGGACGGCGAGGAACGCAACTTCGGCAACGAGCTGGTTGAGAGCATCGTCGACAACGACAGCGCCAAGTGGACCGTTGAAAGCACCTCGCTTCTGGACCAGGGCCTGGAGAACACCGACTACTTCCTGGCCGTGGTGATTCCCGAGGATTTCTCGCAGCGGGTAGCCGCCGGCGAGACGAAGGAGCCGGAACAGGCGAGCATCACCTTCTTCAAGAACACGCGGAAGAACTACATGCTCTCCACCCTTTCCAGCCGTATAGAGAGCGCGCTGGGCGAAACGGTGAAGCAGAAGATCACCGAGCAGTACGCAAAAGCCTACCTTGATGGCCTGGTTTCCGCGAAGGACGGCTTCGCAGAAGCAGCCGATGGGTCGCGCGAGCTCAACGACGGCATCAACGAAGCCGCCGACGGCAGCGGCACCATAACCGAGAACCTGGGCACGCTGAAAAGCGGCTCGGAAAGCCTGGGCGAAGGGCTGGGGCAACTGGAGTCGGGCATTTCGCAGATGGACAGCGCTGGCAAAGAGCTGGTATCCGGCTCGGCAAGCGTGAAAGCGGGCATCGCCCAGTTGGCAGAGGGATCCAGCGCATTCCAAGGCACCGTCGAGGGCAAGGCGCAGAGCATCGCCTCGGCCTACGGCGGGGACCCTGCCGATGCCATACCCTCGTTGAAGCAGGATTACGCTGCCGCGCTCAAGGACTACACCACCCAGGTGGTCATAGCAACCAAGCAGGGAAAGGACCCTTCGCAGGTAAGCACCGCTGAAGTCTCCGCTGCGGCAGAGAAGCTGGCAGCGGCCAGCTCGCAGGTGGGCGCATACCAGGCCCTTGCCAGCGTCGACGAGGGCTACTCCCAGATAGGCGCCGGCATCGATTCGCTCAACAGCCAGTACGCAACGCTCGATTCGGGAATCGGCACATACACCCAGGCCACCACCCAGCTAGCCTCGGGCGCACAAAGCGCGAAGGAAGGCGCCGCCAGCCTGACGGAAGGCGCAGGGCAGCTGCAGGAGGGCTCGCAAACGCTCACCGAAGGGCTGCAGAGCGCAAGCAAGGGCAACGGCGAGCTGACCGATGCGCTTTCCGACGGTTCCCAGACCATCGAAGGCTCCCTTACCGACAGCACCGAGAACCTGGCAAGCTATACCGCGAACCCCACGGAGATGCAGGACCAGACCTACGGCGATCTGGACAAGTTCGGCTACGGCTTCGCCCCGCTGTTCCTTACCCTGTGCCTTTGGCTGGGATCGCTGATGACCTTCTTCATCTTCAGCACGTTCCCATCGAACCGCAAGCTCGCACAGAAGCGCTTCAGCGCCGTTATCGGCCGCTGGCCGCTGTACCTGGTGCTCACGCTGCTCGAGGTGGCAACCGCCTACCTGGGCGCTTGTGCCTTGGGCGTTCCCAGCACCAACCCCGAGATGATGGCCCTGCTGCTTTTGGTTATCGGGGTATCGTTCATGGTGATAATGCAGCTGTTCAACCTGTTCGACATCCCCGGCAAGGCGCTGTGCGTGCTGCTGGTGATCGTGCAGCTGGTGTTCTGCTCGGGCACCATGCCGGCGCAGCTGGGCAGCGACGTGGCGGTTGCCGTGGGCCCGTACCTGCCGTTCTACTACGCCATCGACGGCATACGCGAGGTGATGAGCGGAGGGAACATGGCGGTCGTGGTAGCCGACATGCAGACCCTGCTCCTGTTCGCGGCCGGCGCCGTGGCGCTGTCGCTGCTGGCCTACCCCGCCGCCGTGAAGATGAAGGAGCGAAACGATCGCGCCGCCCTGCGAGAAATGCTGGTAACCGACCCCTGTCCGAATGCGCAGGCGTAAGGTTACCGCAGCAAAACCGATTCAAGGCTGCGCTGATCAGCTGGGCTAAACTATGAAAACGGCCCCTGTTCCACCCGGTGCGAACAAGGGGCAGCAAGGCATCCGTGACAGACGAGAGGGCGAACGTGAGCAGCTACCTTACCAAGCGCGCTTTGGAGAGCTCCCTCAAGCGCCTTCTGACCGAAAAGCCCCTGGCGAAGATCACCATCTCGGACATCACCGAGGACTGCCAGATAAGCAGGATGACGTTCTACTACCACTTCAAGGACATCTTCGACCTGGTTGAATGGTCGCTCGAGGAAGATGCCGCCGCCGTTTTGGACGGTGCGCAAACGGTAGAGAACTGGAAGGAAGGCTACCTTGCGGTGCTGGGCGAACTGGAACAGAACAAACCGTTCATCACCGCCATCTACCGGGAAATGAGCCGCGAGCGCCTGGAGCGCTTCCTTCTGCCGGCAACGCGAAAGCTGGTTTTGGACGTTATGGAGGCCCAGCCCAACTGCGCAGGCGTCCCGGAAAGGAAACGCGCGTTCATCTCCGATTTCTACGCCCATGCCCTTGCCGGCGTGACGCTCGAATGGATCGGCAGCGGCCTTTCCGCAAATCCGCAAGACCTGGTAAACAATGTGTCCCTGCTCCTTGAGGGAACGATGGACACCGCCATCGAGCGCTTCGCGAACTGAACCCTTACAACCAAGGCCGTTTGATAAGGAACTTATCAAAGGCGAAAAGCTGCATATGGCACGCACCGCCCACCGCAGCCACAATGAGGTCAAGGAGATAACTCCCGGGCGCCCGTTGCGAGCATGCTCTTCTGAGGGGAATTGAAGAGCTGCCACCGCAACAGGCGCCGCCATACGATGAGAGGGGACCTCATGTATTACTCCAGCGGAAACTACGAAGCATTCGCCCGCCCCAAGAAGCCCGAGGGAATCGAGCACAAAAGCGCCTACATCGTGGGCACCGGCTTGGCGGCGCTGAGCGCGGCATGCTACCTGGTGCGCGATGCCCAGATGCCCGGCAGCAACATCCACATCTTGGAAAAGGATCCCATTGCCGGCGGCGCCTGCGACGGGGCGGATATCCCGGGCACCGGCTACGTGATGCGCGGCGGGCGCGAGATGGACAACCACTTCGAGGTTATGTGGGACCTGCTGCGGTCCATCCCGTCCATCGAGGATCCCAGCATCACGGTGCTCGACGAGTACTACTGGCTGAACAAGGAAGACCCGAACTACTCCCTGTGCCGCGCCACCGAGAACCGCGGGCAGGACGCGCACACCGACGGCAAGTTCGGGCTTTCCGACAAAGCCGCCATGCAGATAATGAAGCTCTTCTTCACCCCGAACGAAGAGCTCTACGACCGCCCCATCACCGACTTCTTCGACGAAGAGGTGCTGGACTCCAACTTCTGGCTGTACTGGCGCACCATGTTCGCGTTCGAGAACTGGCACAGCGCCCTGGAAATGAAGCTCTACATCAAGCGCTTCATCCACCACATCGCCGGGCTGCCCAACTTCAGCGCCCTGCGGTTCACCCGCTACAACCAATACGAGTCGATGATCCTGCCCATGCAGGAGTACCTGCAGAAAGCGGGCGTGCAGTTCCACTTCAATACCAAGGTGGAAGACGTGCAGTTCACCATCGGCACCGAGGAAGGCCCGGTACGCGCGGTGACGGGAACCGGGCAGGACACCATCCAGCGCATCCAGCAAGCGCAGTTCCCGCGCAACCCCCACAGCTCGCCCGTGAAGAAGACCGCTTCCCGCATCACCGTGAGCAGCAACGGCGAGCAGACCAACATCGATCTCACCGAAGACGACCTGCTGTTCATCACCAACGGTGGCTGCGTGGAAAGCTCCACCATCGGCTCGCAGACGAAGGCGGCGGCATGGGATCCGCAGATCGAGCCCGGCAACGGGTGGGACCTGTGGCGCCGCATAGCCAAGCAGGACCCGAGCTTCGGGCACCCCGACACCTTCTGCGGTCAGCCTCAGAAGAGCAAGTGGATGAGCGCCACCGTCACCACGCTCGACGGCGAGATCCCGCCCTACATCGAGGAGATCTGCAAGCGCGACCCCTTCACCGGCCATACGGTAACCGGCGGCATCGTGAGCTGCCGCGACTCCAGCTGGCTGATGAGCTGGACGCTGAACCGCCAGCAGCAGTTCCGCGACCAGCCTTCGAACCAGCTGTGCGTATGGGTGTACAGCCTGTTCCCCGACAACGAGGGCGACTTCGTGAAGAAGCCGATGACCAAGTGCACCGGCGAGGAGATATGCCAGGAATGGCTGTGGCATATGGGCGTGCCTGAAGAGCAGATCGCGGATCTGGCGAAGAACCACGCGAACACCGTTCCCGTGATGCTGCCCTACATTACCGCGTTCTTCATGCCCCGCGCCGCCGGCGACCGTCCCGACGTGGTGCCCGACGGCGCCGTGAACTTTGCCTTCCTGGGGCAGTTCGCCGAAACGCCGCGCGACACCATCTTCACCACCGAGTATTCCATGCGCACCGGCATGGAAGCGGTGTACACCCTGTGCGACGTGGACCGCGGCGTGCCCGAGGTCTGGGGCAGCACCTACGATGTGCGCGACCTGCTTATGAGCAGCGTGAAATTGCGCGACGGCAAGCCCATAACCGAAATGGACATGCCCTTCATAGAGAAATCCGCCCTTGGCCTGATGCTGAAGAAGGTCGACAAGACGGATTTGGGGAAGATCTTGCGCGAATACGGAGCCGTTCAGTAGCGGCTAGCGAGCAACGACCGCACCTCACCGAAGCCCCGGGACGGAAGCGCTACGCCGTGCTCCCCGCCCGGGGCTTCGTCTGCCCAGAACGGAAGCCCGTTCGCACGTGTTCGGCCTCCACGATGCTGCCGCGGGGCCGTAGAGCGCTGGCGCAATCAGGTCCAGATGCCCATAGCCAACGCGCCCGCCACGATAAGCGCCAAACCCGCACCCGACTTCGGCGTGAGGCGCTCTTTGAGCACGATCCAGGCGAACGCGATGGAAATAAGGATGGAAAGCTTGTCTATCTGAACCACGACGCTAACCTGGCCAGCGGAAATAGCGTAGTAGAAGAACAGCCACGAAGCGCCGGTGGCAATACCCGATGCCACAAGGAAGCCCAGCTCGCGCGCATCGACGTGGCGCACCTGCGACAGCTTCCCCTTCCCCACGACGATCGCCCAGGCCATCACCAACACGAAACAGGTGCGGATAGCAGTGGCCAGGTTCGACTCGACGCCATCGATGCCCACTTTCGCCAGCACCGAGGTAAGCGCAGCGAACACCGCCGCCAGCAGCGCATACGCCAACCAGACGCGGTTTTGCCCATCCGAGGAGCCCCGTTTCCTCTCGATCATCATGAAGGTGCCGACTGCGATCACCGCCGTGCCCACGAGCTTCACCGCCAAGTGGCTGGTTTCCCCGAACAACACGATGGCCAACAGCACCGCCATGGCCGTGCTCGACTTGTCGATGGGCACCACCTTGTTCACGTCGCCCAAGGAAAGCGCCTTGAAATAGCAGATCCACGACCCGCCGGTTGCCAATCCCGAAAGCGCCAGGAACAGCCATGACCAGGGCGTGATCTGCGCGATGGTGCCGCCCGATCCCACAACGGCAACCATAGCCCAAGCGAACACCAGCACCACCAAAGTGCGCAGCGCCGTGGCAACATCGGAATCGGTTTTCGAAAGGCCGCATTTGGCCAAGATCGAAGTTATGCCCGCAAAGAACGCCGAAGCGGCCGCAGCCAGAATCCAAGACACGAAACCCAACACTTCCTTCTGCGGACCGGATAAGCAACCAGCTCAATTATGTCGCTTCGAAACCGACCGTGGCGCTCGTTTAGGCAAAAACAATCGAGAGCAAGCTGCAGGCGAATTCCGCGGGGATCGGAAAGGCCCTCGGCCGATGCCACCCGGCACACGACAGGAAAAGCACATGGCTGAAATGGATGCTGCAGACTGCGTCGACACGCCCCAACGCTCAAGCGCTGCGCCTGGGCAGTCGGGCAACCAGCTCGGAGCCGATGGCACCGGCGAACACCAACACCGCGCCGGCAATCTGGAAGCCGCCCAAGGTCTCGCCCAGCACAACCGCGGAAAGGAGGAGCGCCGACAGCGGCTCAAGGTAGTCGCACACGGCCACCGATTGGGCCGGCAGCTTGCTGATGGAATCGAAATACCAGTAGCAGCAGATGCCCCCGTTCAGCAGCCCGAGCACCAAAAGCGGGGCTACATCCGATACGACAGGGATAGCCAACTGCTCAAGCCCGATTGCCTGGAGGACGATGCTTGCCACAAACGAGAATGCGCAGGCGGCAAGCATCTGGACCGCAGGGCCGCGCATCCCGCAGGTGTCCTTCGCGCGTTTGATAAGCAGAACCATCGCCACGTAAGCTGCAACCGTGGCCAAAGCGCACCCGATGCCAACGGCCGATGCCCCAGAGCCCAGCGCCTGCCCGTTGATAAGGGCCACACCTAGGAGAACGACCGCAAGCCCGATCTTGTGCGCCGTGCTGGGGCGCTCGCCCAGCAAGCGCGGCGCCAAGGCGACGATGAGCACAGGTCCCAAACAGTACACCAGTGAGGAAACCCCTACCCCCACCAACTGGAACGCCTCGTACTGAACCGTCCAGCTTGCGCCCATCGCAATGCCCGAGCCAACCACGAACAGCCCGTCGCGACGGGAAAGCCTTGCGGGCCGCAAAACGGCAACCAGGAAGAACAGCACACCGGAGCCCAACAAGGTTCGCAAGAACACGATCTCACAGCTTGGCAGCTGTAAGGCACTCACCAACAGCCCGTTCATGCCAAACAGCAGCAACGCCGCAAAATACTGCAGGTAGGCCTTCCGCATTCGCACTTCCTTTCCTCGCCCTGCAAGAAAGGCTAATGCCGAATGTTGTATTCTTATTCTGCATGTTCATCATCTTTTGCATGCGTAATCAGCATGCACTGAAAAGGAGCCGGCCATGAACGGACAGCTTGCGCGCTATCGGGCATTCCAAGAGGTGGCGCGTGCCAAAAGATTCACGGAGGCAGCCAGCGTATTGGGATATTCGCAATCGGCGGTGAGTCGGCTTGTGTCGGAGCTTGAGCGCGAATGGGACGTTCAGCTGTTCGAGCGCTCCCGTGCCGGCGTGAGCCTTACCAACGAAGGCGCGCAACTGCTTCCGGCGGCGAGCACGCTATGCCAGGCAGAAGCCGAGTTCCATGCCCAGGTAGATCAACTGCACAACCTCTCTTCAGGGCTTATCCGCATCGGAACCATATCAAGCATCGCAACCCACTGGCTCCCCCGCATCATCGCCTCGTTCCAATCGGAATACCCCGGCATCCGCTACGAGCTGTTCCTGGGAGACTACACCCAGCTGAAAGACGCCCTTGGTGCGGGGCGCATCGACTGCGCGTTCACGCGCCTGCCCGTTGAAGGGCCCTTCGACTCCCTGCCCCTGCAGGAAGACGAGCTTATGGCGGTGCTCCCCGAGGGCCACCCTTTGGCAAACGCAGAGTCCGTGGACCCGAATCAACTTGCCGCCGAACCCTTCATCCAGCTGAAGCGCGGAAGCAGCGACGAGGTGGCCGAGGTGCTGCAAGCCTGCAAGAGCAAGCCGGTGCCGCACTTCACCACCTGGGACGATTACGCCGTGATGAGCATGGTGGAGGCTGGGCTGGGCGTAAGCGTGCTGCCCAGCCTGGTTATGAAGCGGACGCCGTACCGCATTGCCGTGCGCCCGCTTTCCCCGCGCTTCTTCCGCACCTTAGGGTTCGTTACGCGCAAAACAGCAGTCACGCCCCTAGCCGTGGAACGGTTCATGGAACATCTGGACAGGCGCAACGATCGCTAACTGATGGGCTTGTTGTATCGGGCGCCATCGATGAGACCCACGCCTCCGCCTTCCCCCTATACTGGGAACACTGCAATAGACAACACTCGCTGCAATAGCGGCAAAAGCCTAAGAGGAGAAGTGGTTGCAATGAAAACCGTTGGGAAACTCGTAGCGGTGGCGGCATGCGCGATGGCGCTGTGCTTCGCGCTGGTAGGTTGCGGTTCGAGCACCGACCAGTACAAGAAGAACTTCCAGGGGAACTGGGAGCTTTCCACCCTTATCGAAGGAGGCACCGTCCACAGCGAGAGCGATCTTTCCACCCTGAAAGAGCTGGGCATGGATATAACGCTTTCCCTGAACGAGGATGGGACCATGACGCTCAAGTACTTCGGCGAAACGGCCACTGGGACATGGGAGCCGAAGGACGCCAGCACCGTCACGTTCCAGATACTGAACGGCTCCATAGACGGCAAGCTCAGCGATGACGTGCTGTCCCTCGAAGTCGAAGGCGCTTCCATGCAGTTCAAGAAAGCGCAATCGTAAGATCTAGGGCTATCAAAACCACCGCAACGCAAAGATGGCGCGCAACGAACGAATCGTTGCGCGCCATCTGTTTTCATGGGTTCGTTACGGCGAACCGGATTCCCCTGGATTCGCAAGCCCATCCAAGTTGGTTACCGGGCCCAGGGCCCCGCCTCCTGGCTAGAAGCAGAAAGCCGGGGCAATACCCAAGCTGAAGGATGCGACTGTTCCGTAGTTCGTTGAACCACCGGCAGTACTATAGCAATTCACCAGAACAAACGACCCAGGCCAGTTTTCAGCCAACAAAGGAGACCGCTCCCACCATCGAAGTCCGCCCTCTGACAGGTTCGCAGGGTTGCAGTCGGCACGTGTCTTGAACAGAAGCTCCGGGTACCTCACGTTTTCGTAGGTAATCCCCTTCTCGGCCCAATACGTGTACTGGGAGCCCTCGAATCCAGCAAGGCCCGACCTTCCGGCACCGGTGAGCTCGCTGTAGCACAGTATCCAGAACTTGTCCTGGGAATACACCTTGTCCATGCTCATATCGCCCTTGGTAGAGGCCTTGCTTACCGTCAGGATCTTGTCGGTGAACGAAGAGTCGAAGTTCTTATAGATGGCACCGCCCGGCTGCATGCTTGCGCGCAGCTCGGTTGCGCCCCAGCCGCCAGCGTTGACGTCATCGCTGTTCATTACAGAGGCTTCCGGCAGAAGGTGCGTAGCCTGGAAGGTGATGTTGCAGCCTTCGCTATCGTGGTTACCCACCTGAAGGATACGGAACTCCACGTACTTGTTTGCGGCCTGGGATTCCCCACTCGCATCTACCGTCGATCCATTCCAACGCGTATACAGGTGAACCGAATCGTCGGAGAGGTACTTCTTGTACTCGGCGATGGTGGCCGAGTCACCGTTTTTGATGGCCGCAACATCGATATCGATCTGGGGCACGTACTTAACTGCATCTGCAGTCGGGTCTGCCGCGCCTGCAGCCGCCAACCAGTAACCTTCGACATCTCCCGTTGCCTTCCACTTGGCATACAGCGTCAGATCGGAAGTGATGGGCGTGCTGAAATCGAAGGCCTGGGTATAGGCTTTGTCGGTGTACCAGCCAACGAACTCGTAGTCATCGGAAACGGGCTCAGCCGGCGCAACTGCGGTATCAGCCTCTTGAACAACCTGGCTTTCAACCGAGCAATCCGTCCTGCAAGTATCGAAGCTGACCGTGTAGGTAGCAACGGCAACGGAAGAGGTCATCTGCAAAGCAAGCTCGCCGTTGCTCGACTTCAGCTTCTGCAACAGCTCCGGGCTGAGGTCTTTGGCTGCCCATTCAACGTCGCATTCGCCGTTGGCCTCTATTCCGGTTTCAGGAGCCGTTGCGCTCCAGCCGGTAAGCTCTTCGGGAAGCTGGATGCTCTTCACGTGCACCGTAGCAGCCGACCCGTTGGCAATCTTCAGGTTGCTGGAAACAACCTTGCCCTTCTCATCGACAACCACCTGCCCGTTGCAGGTAACGCCGGAAAGGCCCTCGACGGCATATGCCGTGTTGACGGCGAACTGGCCGAAGGAAAGCACTGCCGCCAACAGGCAGGCGAGCATAACGGCCAAAAAGCCCTTCTGCGACTGCGGGGCAAGCTCGGAAGAGCCACTCGCACCTACCGCAGCCCTCCGGCTTGCACGCAGGGCAAGGGCAGCGCACAAGCCAACGGCGGCAATGCCCAGCACCAGCCACAGAACGGCATCGCCGGTTTTGGCCAACGCCGTTGCAGCCGAAGAGGCGTCCGATGCCGCAGGCACCGCCTGCGAGCTCTGCAGGGAAACAGTCACGTTCCCCTGGATCGTATAGGCGTTCTCACCCGCGAACGCAAGCGACGGCATCAGCAGCAGCGCCATCAAGGCAGCGCCCAGCGCCAATGAGCCTTTCCTCAAGCAGTCTGAAACCATGTTCGACCCTCCCAATGAACAGGCTGCCCGTTGCACAACGGGCAAACTCCAACGAACAAAAATGATCACCAAGAAGTATAGGGGTCTACTCGGCATTTCGCCATCCAGCTGCTCGCCGCATCGAACAACCCAAAAGCACCCCTCCCCCTTATACTGGAACCTACCGAACCAGGAGGGAATGGTGGGGAACCCTAAGCGGCATACGCGCAACGCCTCGAAGCGGCACATCCTTGCTGCTGCCGGCGGCATTGCCGTGGGCGCGTTCGCCCTGCTGGTGTGCATGGAGCTCTTCCTTCCCAGCACCCCGCCCGCGCTTTCCGATTTCAGGCTCGATGCCCCAAGCACCACGGGGTTCATGGTGTTGCTTGCACCCGCCCTTGCCGCTTGGGCGTTCTCCCTTCACGTACGCTGCCCCGATGCCGCCATCCGCAACCAGCTCATAGGCATTGCCGTGCTCCTTACGCTCTGGATGCTCGATGTCGTGGTGAAGTACCCCCTCAGGAACGACCTCGCAGCTTCCCTTTGCTGGTACCTCTACTACGTTCCGATGCTCTTCGTCCCCGTGCTGTGCCTTTCCTGCGCCCTTCGCGCTGCCGTCCTGGATGCGACGAAGGCCGGAAAGGCCATGCTGTGGACAGCATCCGCCGGCAGCTTGCTGCTGGTTGCGCTCGTGCTTACCAACAACCTTCACCAGTGCGTGTTCGTCTTCAGCTTCGACGACCCCGGCTGGCAGGGAAACTACCGTTATGCCTGGGGTTATTGGCTGGTGGTAGCCTGGATCGTGCTGCTGTACGGCGTCTTCCTTGCCCTGCTGTTCCGCGCCGCCCGCAAGCAGCTGCGGCCCTCCTTCGCGCCCCTGGTCGCCATCGCCGGCGTGGCCGTTGCCTACAGCCTGCTGTACGGGTTGCGCATCGCGCATATCTTCACCACCAACTTGGCGCTCACGTACACCGTGCTCATAGTGGTCGCCATCGAAACGGCCCTCGCAACGGGCATCCTTCCCTCCTACACGTGGTACCGCGAGGTGTTCTACAAGCTGCCCTTCGATTTGAAGCTGATCTCCCGAGCAGGGGGCGTCGCCTACTCGACCGCCCAATCCAGCCCGCTTCCCCCAAAAGCCGCCGAAAAGGCCGCCGATCTGGGAACGGGGACCTTCGAGCCCACCGACTTCCGCACCCCCGGCAGCCCGCACACCCTGTACCGCGCATACCCCATCAGCGGCGGAACCGCCCTGCTCTCCTTGGACGTGACCGCCAACGACGCCCGGCGCATCGCGCTCGAGCAACGCCAGTCCGATCTTGCCCAAACGGCACAGCTCTTGAAGCGCAGCACCGAGGTTCGCCGGGGATTGGCGAAGCGGGAAGCGGAGCGCGAGCTGTTCGAGCACGTGCACGCCTCCCTTTCCCAGAAAACCAGCGAGATCAACCGGATAATCGAGAACCTTTCCGAAGGCGACTCCGCCGAAAGCCGGGACCTTAGGCGCAAGGCCCTTATCCGGGTGAAGTTCCTGGTTGCCTACTGCAAGCGCAAGGGAAGCCTTGTTGTGGCCGAGCGCGAAGGAATCTCCTTCACCCAAGCGCAGGTAGAGCTCATCTTCGCGGAGGCAGCGGCCGATTTCCGCTCTATGGGCATCGACTGCGCTGCGCTTTTCCGCATCGACGAGCCCCTTTCGCCCGCCATGATGGCGCAGCTCTACGATTGCGCCTACGATTTCGCCTCTCTGGCCTTCGAGGCAACCGACCCGACCCTGCTGATGTTCGCCGAAAGTGCCCATGGGCACACCCTTGTGGTGCGCATCGTGCTTCAGTGCGGCAACTGCCAAGCACTGCACCCGGCGCTTCGCTCCTTGAGCCGGAAGCTGACCCAGGCAGGCATCGACCATAGCATTCTGGAAGAAGAGGACAAGGCCTCCATCAAGATGGAGCTGGGGGACGGCGCCCTATGAGCCAGCTTTTCAACATAAAGTCGCCGGTACTCATCGCGTTGGTTGCCCTGCTCTTCCTGCTGATGGCAGGCCAGACGGTGCACACCCTGTTCATCGCCACAAGGAAGGAGCGGCAGATCCCCCGCGGCGCGGTGCTGTACGAGGCGCTCCTGGTTGTCCACCTGCTCGTTGCCTGCTCTGCGGTATGCTCGGCCTATGCCAACCATGGGGCACTCCTGTTCCGGCTGAAGGCCTTGTTCTTGCCCATCGAGCCGCTGATGTGGGTGAACGTCGTTGCCTTTGCACTCGGCATGCTGCTGGCATTCGCCAACAGGCGCGCCGTAATGGCTCCCGAGCTGGTGGTCCTTGCGGCCTGCACCCCGCCTATCGTGGAAGCGGCAGGGCCGTACAGCTGGCTTATCGCCCTTGCCGATGCCGCGTTCTTCCTGTTCCGCGTGGTGGCTGCGCTGGCGATGGACAAAAGGCATCTGGATTCCGCCATCACCCGGCTTTCCGTAGGCGAAGCGGTGAAGAAGCTTCCCGAAGGGGTTCTGTACGTGAACCGCAAGGGCGCCATCGTGTTCATGAACGAAAGCATGCGCTCCTGCCTGCAGGCCCTTAGCCTGGGCACGAGCCTTGCCGAAGGCTCGCTGGTATGGCCTGGGCTGGAAAAACGAGCCGCCGAGGCCGCCGGCCCCCGCAATGCGCTCCTGCCCGAGGGGATACGCTTGGCCGTTTCCCCGAATGAAACCAGGTTCTTCACCCACGACGAGGTAACCCTGCGCCGCGCCGCCTGCGAGCGTATCATAGCCATCGATGTCACGGTAGAGGAAAACCTGAACGAAAGCCTGAGCCGCGCCAACGCCAAGCTCGAGGATACCAACCGCGAACTGGAGCAGGCGCTGGCCGAGCTTGAGGAAGCGGCGCGGGCGGAAGCGTCGTTCGCCATGAGAACGCGCATCCACGACTCCATCGGCCAGCGCATGACCATCCTGCATCACTACCTGGAGTGCAACTCCGAGAACCCCGAGGCCACCCGCAACATCACCCGACTGATGCACAACATCACCGACGACCTTGCCTGCACCGTCCCGGAAGGCGAAGACGAGCTTTCCGCCCTGGCATCCGCCTTCGCGCTTGCGGGAACGGACATCCGCATAGAGGGCACGTTGCCCGAAACGTCGGCCGAGGCCTCTGCCGTCGTCGGCATAATCCGAGAGGCGGCAACCAACGCCCTCAAGCACGGCAACGCCAAAACCGTATCGGTGCGCATCGAGCACGATGCCGCGGAAACCCGGCTTTCCGTTTCCAATGACGGAACCGGCGCCCATGGCCCCATCGCTGAAGGCTGTGGTCTGCCGCAGATGCGCCATGCGGCCCAGGCGCTTGGCGGCAGCTTTTCCGTAAGCACAGCAGCGCCCTTCACCGTATCGGCGGCTATCCCCCACCCCGGAGGCCCATCATGATCAACATCGTCATCGTTGAAGACCAGGCAATCCTGCGCGAGTCGCTTTCCTGCACCCTTAACCTGCAAGAAGACATGCAGGTTGTCTGCGCGCTCGCCGATGCCACCGAGGCACTCGCGGCCGTCGTCGGCAGGAATGCGGACCTGGCGCTGTTGGACGTATGCGCCCAGAACGGATCGAGCGGCATTGCCGCCGCCAAGCGCATCCGCGAAGAGCGGCCCGAAACGAAGATCGTCATCATGACGGGCATGCCCGAGATCACGTTCATCGAGCAGGCGAAAGCCGCCGGGGCCGACAGCTTCGTGTACAAGAACGTGGGAACCGAGGAGCTGCTTGGCATTATCCGCTCCACCGCAAACGGCTACTCCACCTTCCCCAGCACGAAGCAGAGCATCCTTTCGGGGGCTGCCGCGCTCAGCGAAACCGAGATAGCCATACTGCGCCTGGTCTGCGAAGCGAAGACCCGCAAAGAGATAGCCGCCGAGCTGTACCTGAGCGAGGGCACGGTGAAGCGCCATATATCCGAGATCCTGGCCAAAACGGGCTATGACAGCATCCTGCGCCTTGCCGTGCATGCGGTTTCGCAAGGGCTCATCGTTCCCGGGATGGAACAGCGGCCCGATCATCGCGCATAGCCGAAAGGCCTGCAGCCCTCGAGCGCCCTGGGTCCGGAGCGCATGCCGGCCGCACTGGGCGCTTGGCCTGAGCATAACGACCCGCAACCCGCACACCCACACGCTTCGGTTTGGGACACATGGCCCAAATACGCCCCTCGGTTAGGCCGCAGGTCGCTTAAAGGAACAGCGGCTCCTCTCTACCATGGAATCAAGCCATAAGCAACACTTGCCGCCATCGCGGCGAGGGAGACTAAGAGAGGGTGTGGTTGCGATGAAAACCATGGGTAAGCTGATCGCAGTGCTGGCATGCGCGCTGGCACTGTGCTTTGCGCTGGTGGGGTGCGATCAAAGCGCCGACCAGTACAAGAAGAACTTCCAGGGAAACTGGGAGCTTTCCGGCCTGACCGAAGGCAATACCACCTACGGCGAAAGCGATCTTGCCATGCTCAAAAGCTGGGGCATGAACGTAACGCTTTCCATGAACGAGGACGGGACCATGACATTCACTTACTTCGGTGAAGCCGCCGAAGGCAATTGGGAACCGAAGGATGCCAACACCGTATCGCTCAAGTTGAAGGGCGATTCCGTGGACGGAAAGCTCAGCGATGGGGTGTTGTCCATTGATGTGGAGGGCGCATCCATGCAGTTCAAGAAGACAGAGTCATAGGAGGCCCAACGATGAAGATGAAGGTTTTAGCCATAGCCGCATGCGCGTTGGCGCTCTGCTTCGCACTGGTTGGCTGTGCACAGAAAACCACCGACTTCACGTGGTACCAGGCGGCAGTACCCGATGGCTATGAGATGGACGGCTACTACGGCGACAACGCAGCCAAGGTTCGCTTCCTGGGTGAAGACAAGAAGAAGGAGATCCAGGTTGAGTGGAACGGCGTGAAGGACGCCCAGGGGATCTGCGACAACTTCCTGGACTGGGAGGGGTCCGGTTCCGAGCAGCTCGACAACATGAAGCTGGGCAACTACACCTGGAAAGTAACCAAGTATGTCAGCCCTACCTTCTCGAGGATCCAGTTCTGCACCGATCTGCCCGACGGCCGGGTGGGCATTGTAGAAAGCATGGGATTCACCGAAGTCGACGACAAGGTTCTGCAAGACTTCGTCAAATCGGTTAAATTCGCCGACGACCTGAAGGAGTCCTTCGAAAAGGCGAAAGAGATAAGCATCAGCGACCTGAAGAGCTAAGGCCCAGCCAAGGGAAAACGACGGCGCTACCCCAGGGTGGCGCCGTCGCAGCTTGTGATGTCCAAGTCGGCATCGTAGAAAGCCTGGATGGCCCGCGCGGCAAGCAGCACGTCGCGCGCGCCCGCGGTCTCGTAGGCCGAGTGCATGGCAAGCTGCGCACAGCCCACATCCACCCCATGCATGCTGGCTTGCATGTTGGAAAGGTTGCCCAAGGTGGAGCCGCCTGCCATGTCGCTTCGGTTGGCAAACCGCTGGAAGGGAACCCCGGCGTTGCCGCACACCGCGCAGAACACCGCGCGGCTGAACGCATCGGTGCAGTACTTCTGGTTGGCAGCCTCCTTCACCACAATGCCCCGGTTCAGGAACGCACGGTTGCCCTCGTCGCACTTCTCGGGGTGGTTGGGATGCACCGCATGGGCGTTGTCGCAGCTCACCAGTATGGAAGCCGCAAGGGCGCGGCGGTACATCTCGTCGGTGCCGCCCAGAACGGCGTTCAGGCGCTGCAGGGTATCGGGCAGGAAGGTGGAAAGGGCGCCCTGCATGGTGTTCGATCCCACTTCCTCGTTGTCGAAGCAGCAGAACACCGAAACGCTGCCCTGGTTGCTGGAGCGCAGGAACGCATCGAGCGAGGCGTAGGCACACATAAGGTCGTCCAGCTTCGGGGCGGAAACGAACTCGTCTTCCGCTCCCCAGATCATAGGCTGCTGCCGGTTCACCAGGAATACGTCGCGTCCCAGCACCTGCTGCGGGCGCACCCCGAGCCTTTCCGCCAACAGCTCGTCGAACGCGCCGGCAGAAAGCGCGCCGACGGAGAACAGCGGGCACAGGTCCACCCTGCGGTTCGGCGCAAACCCGTTGTTCACGCCGTGGTCCATATGGATGGCCAGGCTGGGGATGATCGCAACCGCATCGTCGAGCGAAACCAGCATGCTCTCGATGCGGTTCTCCGTTTCCACCAGAACGCGGCCGGCAACCGAAAGCGGCCGGTCGAACCACGTGTAGTCGATCATGCCGCCGTAGGCTTCCACGTTCAGGCGCGCGTACGGCCCCGGCCCCTCGAGCGACGGGTTGGCCTTCAGCTTGAAGGTGGGCGAATCGGAGTGCGAGGCGGCGATCTGGAAATGGCAGCACGCAGGGCGCACGTCGCTTCCCACCTTGAACGCGATGACGCTGGAGCCGTTGCGCACCGTATAGTACGAACCGCCCGGCTCGCATTCCCAGGGGCGCACTTCAGGCAGGTAGACGAAACCCGCCTCGTCAAGGCGGCGGCGAATGGCTGCCACGGTGTGGAACATGCTGGGGCTTTCACCGATGAAGCCGAGCAGGCCCTCCGCCGCATCGCGCTCTTCGAATGTCAAGCCGTCAACCATTGAAGCAGCCATAGCCCTGCCCTTTCACTTCAGCGGATACCGATAGCGCAAGTGTAGCGCCTCGGGAATGGAAAAGCCCGTGGCCAACCCAAGCCGCCCTTTCCCCAAGCACGGGAAAGGCAGCTCGGTTGGGCACGGGCAGTGCATTAGAACCAACCGGTGTACGTCTTCTGCAGCACCGCGCCGGCAACCCAGTTCGCCAGCGTGATGAAGTCGAACACCGGCAAGCCGGTGGCCTTCTGGATGGCAGCGGCATACGGCGGAAGGTCGCTGCATTCCAGCAGGATGGCCTTCACCTCGGGATGCTCGGAGCACAGGCCCCGCGCCAGGGTGCACAGGTCGTCGGTGAGCTTGCCGTTGTCAAGCTCGTGGTGGCCCCAACGGATGGGCGCGAAGCTTTCCAGATCGCCCACGTTCTGCACAATAAGGCGGCTGGTGTCGCTGCCCACGTTCGCCAACAGCTCGTCGTTCAAGCTGGAGCCGTCCGCGCAGAACACGGCGATGGAGCCTTCCTGGGCGAACCCCGCCTTGATAACGGGAAGCTGGCACAGGCTGCTCATGAACACGGGCACGTCCACCGCAGCGGCAACGTCGCGCTGGAAGTGGGCGAAGTACCCGCACGCGCCGATGATGGCGCGCACGCCCTGCGCCTCCAGGTTCCGTGCGGCATCGATAACCATCTGCTTGATGGCCGGGTCGCCCGCGAACAGCTGCTCGATCTCGAAGTCGACCACCTCGTAGCACACGGGATAGTCGAACGTGCACGCATTGGCGACGTTGCCGGGAAGCTTCGGGTAGTCGAGCTTCACGGCGATGATGCCCAGCACCTGCCCCGAGAAAGAACGGGGCGGAAGCCCGTGGGTACCACGGACCTCCGCTTCCGTCTCAAGCGCGCCGTATGCGCCCTTCCAGTTGCCCATCTACTCGCCCTCTGCGGGGGTGTAGTCGCCTTCGCGCAGGTAGGCCTGCATCTGTTCCTTCGTCATGTGGCCGATGCCCAGTTCTTCCAGGGTAAGGCCGCTCTCGAAGAAGTTGGTCTTGTTCATAACGCCGCCGAGCACGATCATCGAGTCGATGATGGGCGTGGGCACGCCGAACTTCTTGCCCAGCTCATGGTACACATGGCAGCCCACCGGCACGTCTTCGGTGACGTAGCGGTTCTTGATGGAGAACGGGCCGGTGGCGAAGCCTACCTCCCACTGCTCCTCGAACGGCACGTTGCAGCCTTCGCCCATGTACTCTTCGCCCAGAACGCTGGTGCGCTGGTAGAACACTTCCTTCTTGAAGGGCTGGATGCCAACGCCCATGGCCTCTGCCAGGGCGATCTCCTCGTTGTAGAACTGGTACTGTACCTCGGAGATGGAGGGGCAGAACGAATGCGAGTAGATGGAGTAGTCGTGGATGTTCTTGTCCAGAACCGTGCCGAAGTTCTCCATCGTGGAAACGCCCAGAACCGTGCCGGGAACATGGATGACCGGGTTCACGTTGGAGAAGCCGATGTCCATGACGGTGTCGCCGCAAACCGCGCCGTCGCCCTCGGTGATGGCGTCGAAGCAGCCCAGCGCCTTGGAGCTCTCCACGAAGTCCTCGGTGTCCTTCGCAGGCAGGGCGGCGCCGCGCAGCGTGATGGCGCGGTACACCAGCGAGCACGTGGGCTTGGCAACGCCGCCCTCGGTGTCGACGCGGGTGCCGTACGGAGCGGAAGACCAGCCGCCGATGACGACGTCCTTGGCGCAGCCCATCTCGCGCATCATCTTGCGCAGCTTCAGGCTGCCGTAGTTGTCGGGGATGATGTGGATGATCTGGCCGTCTTCCAACACGGGGATAAGCTCGCGGAAGAACACCTCGTGCGCGATGGAGGGGATGCCCACGATGATGAGCTTGGCGCCCTTCACCGCTTCAGCCACGGAGTTGGTGGCCATGGCGAACTCGCCCTTGCCCATACGGCGGAAACCGTACTTGGTCTGCGTTCCCGGTGCCTTGTCCTGCAGGGTGATGCCCGTGCGCATAACCGTGCCCAGCGCACCCTCGAAGAACGGGTCCAGGTCGCAGATGCGAACCTCCTGGCCGGCAAGCGCGCAATCGGCGCCGCACGTCTTGCCCACGGCACCGCCGCCGAGCACCGCGATGGGGGCCTTGCGCAATTCCTCTACGTTAACCAACTCAACAACCTCCTATTTTCAATGTGCCGGTACTCGGGGCTTCGAGCGCCCGCAACCGGCATTGTTCAATACGCAAGAAAACGCCTGGGGCCGCCTTGCGAGGCGCGCTCCCAGGCGCTCTTCGAATACGGAACAAGGATACCACGCACCCCCGAATGCGCACTCATGCGCCCCCGGGGCCGAACCGCTTAGCTATAGGAATCCCGGATAGCTGGCTATCTTCCTGAAGGATAGCCAACAAACCGCCTGGCCGTACCGAACCTGCGCAGCCTGGCACGGCTTTCTGCTACCATTTCCCTCACCGGAAACAGGAGGAACGAAATGGAAGCCCCGAACATCCACCGCCCCATGCGCAAACCGAACCGTCAGGTTAAAACCGCAGACCAACTGCATGCGATCGTGGAAGACTGCCATACCGTGCGCTTGGCCCTGGCAGACGAGGAAGGCGCCTTCATCGTTCCCTTGAGCTTCGGCTACGACTGGGCCGACCCGGAAACCGAGGGCAACCCCTCCCCCGAGCCGCGCCTGGCGCTGTGGGTGCACTCCGCCCCCGAAGGCCGCAAGGTCGATGTGATGAACCGCCAGCCGCGCATTGCCATCGAGATGGACGTGCAGGACGGCGTGATCAGCGGGCCATACGCCTGCGCCTACTCGTACGCCTACCGCAGCATCATGGGAATGGGCACCGTGCATCGCATCCAAGGCGCCGAAGCGAAGCGCTACGGCCTTGCACGCATCATGCAGCACTTGGCCCCCGGCGCCTCCACCGAATTCACCGACCAGGCGCTGGCGAAGGCCAACATCTACTGCATCGACGTGGACACCTTCACCGGAAAGCAGCGCTAGCGCCGAGCCTGAGCCCCTGCGCCTGGGAGGTGCTGCGCTCCGGGCCAGCACCCAAGCAAGCTTGCTCCCTGATGCGCCTGCGCACATCGGGGTTCTGCCGCAACCATCCGAAACGTCCTAGCGCTTCGAGCCCTGCCTGCGGATGCCACCCTTGCTGCCCGCCGCCTTGTTGGGGCCGCGGCCCTGCTGCTTGAAGGAAGGCTTCGGCGGCTTCGCCTTGCCCTGCGGCCCTCGGTGCTCGCCCTTGCCTTGGGGCTCGAATCCCCTTTGCCGGTTTTGGGCCTTCTGGCCGTTTCCGTTTTTTCCACCGCTCCGGCCCTTCGTCTTACCGCTCTTCGCGGCGCTGCCTTTCCCGGAGGCCTTCGGCCGGCCCTGACCCTTCGGCTTCCCGCTGCCATCGGGGCGCACCAGGCATTCCTTGCCGTAGCCGATAAGGTCCTCACGCCCCGCTTGCCGAAGCGCCTCCATGACCAAACTGCGGTTCTTGGGATTGCGGTACTGGATCAGGGCGCGCTGCATGGCCTTTTCGTGCGGCGTGCGCGGGCAGTACACTTCCTTCATGGTTCGCGGATCCACGCCGGTGAAGTAGATGCAGGTTGCCACCGTGCTGGGCGTGGGGTAGAAATCCTGCACCTGTTCCGGGTTGAAGCCCATATCGCGGCAGAACTCCGCCAACTCCACCGCCGCTTCCAGCGTGGAACCCGGGTGCGAGCTCATCAAGTACGGGACCACGAACTGCTTCAGCCCCAGCTTCCTGTTCGCAGCATCGAAGCGGCGCACGAATTCCTGGTAGGTATCGTTGCTCGGCTTGCCCATAACCTGGAGCACCTCGTCGCTCACATGCTCGGGCGCCAGGCGAAGCTGCCCCGAAACGTGGTGCTGCGCCAATTCGCGGATGAACTCGTCGGCATGCTTGTCCAGAAGCACGTAGTCGAAGCGCAGGCCGCTGCGCACGAACACCTTCTTCACCTCGGGAAGGGCGCGCAACTCGCGCAGCACATCCAGGTAGTCGCGGTTGTTCACCTGAAGGCTTCGGCAGGGCTTCGGCGCCAGACAGCGCTTGCCGCGGCAGGCGCCCTTGTCCAGCTGCTTGGGACAGGCGGGCTTGCGGAAGTTCGCGGTGGGGCCGCCCACATCGTTGATATAGCCCTTGAAATCGGCGTCTTCGGTAAGCACCTTCGCCTCTTCCACCAGGCTTTCCTTGCTGCGGCTTTGGATGATGCGGCCTTGATGGAACGCCAGCGAGCAGAACGCGCACTCGCCGATGCATCCGCGGTTGCTGGTTAAGCTGAACTTCACCTCGTTGATGGCGGGGATGCCGCCGGCCGCTTCGTACATGGGGTGGTAGGCGCGCTCATACGGCAGGCGGTACACCGCATCGAATTCCGCGGTCGAAAGCGGGGTGCTGGGCGGGTTCTGCACCACATACAGGTTGTCTTCAGAATAGGGCTCTACCAGGCACTTCCCGCTGAACGGATCCAGGTTGCGGTACTGCACGCGGAAGCTTTCGGCGTAGTGGAGCTTGTCTTCCCTCATGCTCTCGAAGGAGGGCAGTTCCACATAGCCGTCTGCCACGCCCTCCAGGTTGTGGGAGCGGAAGGCCGTGCCCTCGATCCACGTTATCTGGCCGATGGGGATGCCGGCATTCAGGGCGTCGGCAATCGCCACGATGGACTTCTCGCCCATACCGTAGCTGATCATGTCGGCGCCGCTGTCCAACAGCACCGAGCGCTTGAGCTTGTCGGACCAGTAGTCGTAGTGCGCCAGCCGGCGAAGCGATGCCTCTACCCCGCCCATGACGATGGGCGTGTTCCGGTACGTGCGCCGGATCAGGTTGCCGTATACCACCGAGGCATGGTCGGGGCGCAGGCCCATCTTGCCGCCGGGGGAATAGGAATCGCGGCTGCGGTGCTTCTTGGCCACCGTGTAATGGCACACCATGGAATCCATGTTGCCCGCGCTTACCAAGAACGCCAGGCGCGGCTCGCCGAACACATCGATGCTGGCCGGGTCGTGCCAATCGGGCTGGGCGATAATGCCCACCTTGTAGCCGTTGGCTTCCAGAAGGCGCGTGATGATGGCCATCCCGAACGAGGAGTGGTCCACGTACGCGTCACCGCACACGTACACGAAGTCACACTGGTCCCAGCCGCGTTCTTCCATTTCCTTGCGCGTTACCGGCAGAAAAGCCACCATGCACCCCTTCGAAAGCCTTCAAACGCCCTAATTCTATCGGAACAGCGAAAGATGCCAGCCAAAGCGCAGTCCCTCGAATGCACGCTTAGCCTCTCATCGCCGCAACGGTTCGCCATCCCCCATATCTTCGGCTTGGCCATGCTAATCGATCCTCTCCACATGCAGCGTTTGCCCGTCAACGGTGAACGCCACATCGTGCCCGGCGTACGCCAGATGGTAAAGGCGCTCGGGCTCGTGCTTGCTTCCGGCGCGACGCGGATCTTGCCTTAAAACCTCAAGCAACCCATCGAGTTTGGCCGGATCCACGCAATCGCGCAGCTCATAGGAGATATCGACCTCCAATTCCTCCCAGGGCGTCCGCTCGATCCAGCCACCGCTCGCATCGGGGTGGCAATCGGCGAAGGGAATGTAGGGCTTGATGTCGAAGATCGGGGTGCCGTCGCGCAGATCGGCGCCGCGCACATGGATCACGGGGCCATCCTCGCTCAGCTCGATGCGCTCAAGCTCTACGCAGGTAAGCCCGATCGGGTTCGGCCTGAACGGACTGCGCGTCGCGAAAACGCCCACGCGCTCGGCTCCCCCAAGCCGCGGCGGCCGCACCGTTGGCGACCAGCGATTCGCCGCACCATTACGCTCCATGGCAGCCGCATCTTCTGCGATATCGTCTGCGGTTCCGCCTGGCGCCCCATTCTGGAACTGCCAAAGCAGCCACAGATGCGTGAAATCTTCAAGACCGCGAACCGCAGCCGCATTGGCGAACTTCGGCTCGAACAGGATCCTCCCCTGAAGATGCGGGGCAAGGAAGCTGTTGCGCGGGATGCCGAACTTCTGCGGCAAATCCGTTCGGATATGGGCAATCGGCTCCATCCAGGTCATCGTTTCCCGCTCCCTTCTGCCAACCCGTACGCTGATCGCAGACGCAAGGTGCGACGAGCGGAGTGGCCTTCGCACCCTTGGTCTTTCAAAAGTTTATCGCCGACAATCAATTACCCGCATCGTTGCCGCTAGACTTCACAGGCTTCACCTTGCAACGAGAAAAGCGAAAGCCGCACTACTCCAGCAGGAACGAGATCTGCCTGCGCTTTAGGCGGTTCGCCGCATCGAGCTTCCACTTGGGGTAACCGTATCCTGGGTCGGTGTACTCGAAGTCCTTCAGCTCGATGAGCTTGGCCCTGATGCCGGGCGTCATAACAGCGCGGGCGATGGCGATGAAGTCGGTGCCGATCTTCGGGCCGATCGCTTCCACATACTGCTCGAAATCATCGTGCTCCATCATCATGGGCAGGCAAGCCATGTTGTGGTCGAAAAGCGGCGCCATGCGCAGCACTTCGCCGGTGGCGTTATCCACCATGAAGCCGTAGTTGCCCGCATGGCGGTCGACGTTCGCCATAACCGCATCCATCACAACCATCTCGCGAAAGCTTTCCTCAACGCCATGCCTCGACGTGAACTCGAGCATGTCATCAACGTCGAAATTCCGATCGAAGAACCGGTACGCGGAAACGAATCCCTGCTCTTCCGAGGTGAAGATGGGGCACTTGCAGGCGAGCTTCCCATGGAACTTGGTAAGGCCGTAGGGAACATGATCCACCTTTGCCGCCTGGAGCAAGTCGGAGGCAAGCACCTCCGAATACGGCTCGAAGCCCGCGTTGGCAAAGCCGGTCGAACCGCGCTTCAGAAGCTCTATTTGGCCCTCCTCGCGAATCCAGCATTTGGCGAACGAACCCGATGTGGCAAACTCGGGCGATGTGGGCGAGTTCTGGCGGCCGAACATTCCCGTGCCGTCGAAGGCGATGCGCGCGACAACCTCATCGAAGGGATTACGGTACAGGGACACGTCTTCCCAGGTGAGCGATTCATCCTCGCGCTTCATCCAGAACGTGTCGGTAAGCGAAAGGCAGCGCACCATGCCCACGAAGTCGTGGCGGGTGGTAAGCCCCAAATCGCGCATCAGCTTTTCGATGGAAGCGCGATGCTTGGCAATCTGGCGCCCGTCGATCCAATCGTTGATATCGGCAAACGCATAGGGGAAGTACCCATCGAAGCGCTCAACCTCTACGTAGCGGTAGTCGGCAAGGCGCTTCTCTTCCCTATAGGTGGCAACCACCACGTCCTTGTTCATAAGCTGATACAGCATGGGGCACCTCCCTTAACACTGGCATTCCCACCATTATAGGGAACACGGGCGGCGTGCAGCTGCGGCCAGCACGGCGCGGGGCGCGCAGCAACCGCGCCTAGCAAACCAGCTTCGAGTCCTCAGCCTTCTGCACGTACCAGTTCAGGAACTTCATCAACGGCTTGCGAAGCAGCAGGCCCAGCAACAGGAACGGCACCACGAACAGCAGCAGGCAGCCGATCTCCACCCAGAAGTCGCCGTTGTACACGCCCATCATGGCGGCGCGCATGGCGTTGATAACGTGCGTTGCCGGCAGGAACGGGCTGAGCGTCTGGAAGAAGTCGGGCAGCATCTGCAGCGGGTAGCTGCCACCGCCCGAGGTCACCTGAATGATGAGCAGGAACACGGCAATGGCCTTGCCCAGGTTGGCGAACGAGACCACCAGCGTGTACATGATGAACGTGAACACCAAACCCGCCAACCAGAAGCAGATAAGGTACAGCAGGGGCTCGTTGGCCTGCACGTCCAGGAACAGCATGTTGCCCACCGCCAATACGGTGCTCTGGCAAAGCGATACGAAGGCGAACACGCCGAAGCGCCCCAGGAACAGCTGATGCAGCTTCGGGTAGCCCAAAGCGATCTGGGCCTTGCGCGAGACCTTCACCTTGATGGCAACCACCAGCAGAAGCGAGCCCACCCACAGACCGAGCGTGGTGTAGAGGGGCGCCATCTGCGAGCCGAAGTTCTCGGCCGGGAACACCGCGTGCCTGTCCAGCTGCACCGGCGCAGCAAGGGCCGAAGCCAACGCATCTGAGTCGGAGTAGAGCACCGTGCGCAGCTGGTCCATGTTCCCCGTCGAAAGGGCCGTGCGCATGGTTTCGCTCAGGTCGGTGAACTTGGCAGCGGACTGCTCCAGGTCTGCAGCGGTGGTTTCCAGCTTTTCCTTCGCGGTGCCGATGCGATCGGCAAGCGAGTCGGCACTACCCTGCAGGCTGTCACCCATAGAGCTCAAGTCGGAGGCGCTGGCGGCAAGCGCGCCGGACATGCTGGAGATCTTCTCCGAAAGATCGTCGAGCTGGGGCTTGATGGAGTTGTTGTACTCGTCCGAAAGCTCGTTGATGCTTGCCTTGGCCTGGTTGGCAAGCTCCTTCGTTTCCGCTCGCTGGGCCTTCGCCTCGTCGGTCGAGCTGTTGATGTTCTGGGCAGCGGAGCGCAGGTTGTTGGCCAGATCAACCTGGGCCTTGGCCGTATCGCGCAGCTGGCCTGCGAACACATTCAGGTTGGCAGCCTGGTCGGGGTCGGTCTCCTCGTACTGTTTGGAAAGCTCCTCCACTTGGTCGGCAATGGAGTAGAACTGGGTGGAGACCCAGTCGACGCTGCTGGCGCGATTCTTCAGGTCGTTCACCGCATCGCCGGCAACAACCGTAGTGGAATCGAACGCCGTGTCAACGGATTCGGAAACGCCGTCGTAGCCCGCGGCTGCCTTCGATATGGCCTCGCCCAAGGCGCTGTTGGCGCCCTTCATGGCCTCGGTCATGCTGGAAACGGAATCCTTCGCCTGGCCGGCAGACTCGAACACCTCGGTAGCCGAATCGCCCGCTTGGCCAAGCAGGTCGGCAGAACCGGTAACCAGCTGCTGGGTCGCGCTGAGCATCTGGGCGTACGATTTCAGCATCTTGGACGCTTGCGACATCTGGGAGCCAAGCGTGTCCACATGGTTCGCCAGCACATCAAGCTGCCCCTCTGCATCGTAGTTGTCGGCATACTTTATAAGCGAGCCGGCGATGTTCAAGCCAACCTCGGCAAGCGTTTCCGAAAACGCCTCGTTCACCATGTTCGAAGCCTTATCGGCACCCTGATCGGTGAGCTTGGGCGCCACCACGTTCTTCTTCTCGTTGCTGTAGTACAGCAAGTTGGCGTGTTCCACGTCGTCGGAGTAGAACGTCATCATGTCTTTGCTGAAGCTCTGCGGAATAACGACTGCGGCATAGTACTTGCCCGAAGACGCCCCGTCTATGGCGTCGTCTTCGTCGGTGAACACCCAGTCCATCTGCCCGCTGGAACGCAGCGACGAAACCACCTGCTCGCCCATGTTCACCTTCAGCGGAACAAGGTCGCTCTGGTAGCCCTCGTCGTTGTTCACCACCGCAACCTTCAGGTTGCCGGTGTTCTGGAACACGTCCCAGCACGCCAGAACGTTGTACCAACTGAAGATGGAAGGCAGCAGCACCAGGCCCAAAACGATGATGAGGGAAACCATGTTGCCGAAGATGCGCTTCATGTCGTCTTTGAAAAGCTGACGGATCATCTTCATCGCTGTGCCCCCTTCCTCAAGTCAACGGGCTGGGGCGCCGGCGATTCCGAAACGCCGTCGCGTGCCTGGAACAGCTTGGAAAGCTCTTCGTCGGAAAGAACGTCCAGGGCGATGTCGTGGGACATGCGGTCTCGGACGAACTCCAGCCCCACCAGGAAGAACACGGTAACGCCGAACCAGGCAAGCCAACAGGTGAGGATAACCACCTTCTCCAAGCCCAGAACACCCAGGATCGGAGAAACCACTGCGGGAACCACCAAGGCAAGGATCAAAGCGCCGTGCCTGAGTCGGGGGTACCAGTGGATGAAGGTCTTGGCGCTTTCGGCAAGGCGCGTGCGGTACTCCTCGCGGTCGGCCAGCACGCTGAACAGCTGGCTCAAGCGATAGCGACGTGCGGGCAGCTCGGATTCCTCGCCGTTGAAGATGTCGCTGGCGGCAATCTGTTTGCTGAACATCCGATTCATGTTGGTAAGGTACGGACGCGCCAAGAAGCCACCCACGAAGAAGATGAAGAAGAACAGCAGCAGCATCGCCATGTAGCTCGCCCATTGCATCCCGTAGAACCCGGCGATGGTTTCGCGCAGGGCGTTGATGCCGTAGGTGAACGGGAACATGGGGTACACCACTTGGAAGAACGGCGGGGTCATCTCTATTGGGTACAGGCCCGTAGCGCCGGGGATCTGCACGAAGATGAGGATGATGCAGATGCCCTTGCCGATGTGCTGGAACAGCACCGAGAGGGCGAACTGGATGCACAGGTAGGTGAGCGAAGTGAACATCGCGGTAATGAAGAACAGCGCAACGCTGGCCACCTGAACCCCCAAGAACAGGTTGCCGGCGCAGCACACAGCCGCCTGCATCATCACAAGCGGGGCCAAGAACAGCCACTTGCCCAGGTAGCGCTGACGCGAGGAAAGGTTCGGTATCCCCTCGTCGTCCACTTCCTGGCGCAAGATAACCAGCAGCATGAACACGCCGATCCACAGCGTCATGTTCATGAACAGCGGAGCCATGGCCGAACCGTAGGCGTTCAGGGAGTACAGCTCGACGGTTTCGAGCTGCGTGGGGGAAAGCATGAAGTTGGCGATCTTCTCGGAATCGATCTGCTCGCCGAACAGCTTTTCCAGCACGCTGGAACTGCTGAGCGCAAGCACATCGGTCTTAACCGTTTCGATGTCGCTCTGGAAGCCGGCAAGCAGGCCATCGGTCTGCCCAAGGGCATCCGCGGCGGCAGACAAGGTGGAGGTCAGCTGATCGAGGACGGCCGACGACTGGTCCAACAGGAGCTTCTGGTTGGAAACTGCCGTGGAAAGGCTTGCCAGCGCGTTGGAGAGCTTGGTCATGCCGTCGTTGATCACGGGAACCGTCTGCGAGTTGACGGTGCTTCGGTAGTCCTTCGATACCGCCAATGTGCTCTGCAGCGCGGCGTTCATCTTGCCTGCGGCGGAATCGATGTCGTCGGAGGCGGTGCTCAAGTGGTCGTAGGTGGTATCCAGATCGGCCACCGTCTGCTCGAGCAGGGAATTCCGCTTCTCCAGAGCGCTTATGGCGTCTTCGATCGCCTTCTTCGTGGCGTCGTCAAGCCCCGGCGTTTCCTCGAGGGTCTTCAGGTGCTGGATCATCATCTTGTTCGCAGAGATGACGGTTTCGCTGGTCTGCGAGACGACGGAAACCGCGCCCCCGGCAGCCTGCACCTGCGAATTCACCTTGCTGATGGCCGAATTGGTGTTGTTGCAGGCCGTGCGGGCAAGCTCGTTTGACCGATCGAGGACAGAATCCATGCGGGAAACCAACGGCCCTACCGCGTTTTGGGTGGAGGTCAGCAGGCTGGAAGCCTCTTCGAGCTGATCGCTCAGGTTCTGGATGCCCTCCTTGGCATCTTGCAGCTTCTGTTTCGCGTCGGCGGTTTTGGACGAAAGGTCGTCCGAGGCGTTCTTCAGGTTCACAACGGAATCGCGCGCTCCCTGGAGCGACGAGTTGGCCTTGTCAAGCTGGGTGGCCACGCTGGTCTGGCCGGCATCGATGTCTTCCTTGGCATCGGAGAGGGTGCTGCTCAGCGTGCTGGCGATCACGCCGCTCACCGTGGAAACGAAGGACGAGTTGATGGTCTCCTCAAGCGTGTTGGCGCCGGTGTCGGTTACCTTGGTGGATACGCCACCCGCCTTCTCGTTCACGTAGTACTCAAGCTGCGGCTGGACGAAATCGCCGGTCAGGAACGTGGTCACGTCGTAGCTGAAGTCGGAGGGCATGATGAAGGCGGCATAGGCCTTGCCGGAGCGCACTTCCTCCATGGCCGTTTCGCGGTCGGTGAAGGTCCAACCCAACTGGGTGTTTTCCTGAAGCTGCTCGACCACCTGGTCGCCCATGTTCAGCTCGCCCATCGATTCGACGGAAGCGCCCTCGTCCTCGTTCACCACGCACACGCGGATGTTGCCGGTGTTGTTGTAGGGGTCCCAAAAGCCCACCACATTGAACCAGGTGTACAGCGAGGGAAGCACCACCAGCACGAACACCACGACCAGCGCGGCGGGCGCCTTCAGCAAGCGCAGGTAATCGCGTTTCAGAACGCGTAGTGCGTTTCCCACGCCAGCAAGCACCTCCTATACGTCAAAACTGCGGCGTTACCGCTTCGGCTTTTCAGCCAGTACGATTCCTGCGTATTTTATCCTGCGCAGGCAAACTCACCCGTTGCCGAACGGCTCCTATACAGAAACTCCCCAACTGTAGAAGAATTTGAACAGTCGGGCACGTTTTGTTCACGCGGCCCTCGGTTCGGGGCCCCACGATGGGCGAACCGTGAAACCAAAGCGCCAGCTCAACCTGCCCGGCGCCGCGACAGCGCGGACCCGCTGCGAGGGGCAAGGCCCAGCCTAGCCCGCGCGCTGCGCAACCTCTTCCAACAGCAGGCTGCGGAACAGGTCGAATGCCTTCCACGGCTCGGCATTCACCGAAACGCCCAAGCCGATGCAGTAGCTCGCCTGCGCGGAAAGCGGGATGCGCACCAGCTCGCCGGAAAGGTACGGGGTCACGTCGAGCATATCGGTGAAGCAGAACACCGCGCCTATCCCCTGCGAGGCCATAGCAAGAAGCGTTGGCAGGTTCTCGCTCATGGCAACCACCTTCGGGCGGATGCCGGCGTTGCGCAGCTCGGAGTAGGCAACGCGGCCGGATATGTCATCCACCGTGGCAAGCACGAACGGGCACTTCGAGAGCGAGCCGATACCCTCGGCCGCCAGCTTCTGCACCGCATGCTGCGCCGGCATGCCCATAACCCGCTCCAGCAGGTCGGGGTGGACGGCGAGCACGATCTTCTCTCTATATATAGGTTCGACGGAAACGCCGGGGCAAGCGCCCTCGAACCGGGCGATGACGGCATCGAGCTCGCCATGCTCGGCCATTCGGATAAGGGAGCGGTTGGTGCCCTCGATCAGCTTCACGGTAACGCCGGGCATGTCCTTGGCCATGCGGGCAACCACCTGGGGCATGAGCACGCGCCCGCGGCTGTGGGAGATGCCCACCTTCAGCACGCCGGCCGCGCCGTTGGAGACCTCGCCTATCTGGCGGATCATGTCACGCTGGGCCTGACGCTGCTCGCGCGCGTACATAAGGAAGACCTTGCCGGCAGGCGTGAAGGAGATGGGGGTGCCGCGCACCACCAGCTTCGCACCAAGCTGCTTTTCCAGGGAAACCAAACGGGCGCTCAGCGTTTGCTGGGAGATCTGCAGCTCGTCGGCCGCCTTGGTGAAGCTCTCGTTCTCGGCCAGCTTGATGAACCAATCCCATCCTTCAAGGCTCACTTTTTCCTTCTTCCCGCAAGGCCCCAACCCATGCGATGGGCAACTCAACAGATTCCGCGCATCCGTGGAACCCGGAAAGGGGCCGTTTCCGTTCGCCTGGAATGTTATACCGCTATCCAACGATTTTTGTTACCCAACAAAATTAATTGGCGTTTAACAATAAATAAACGGTCAATTCACGTAAAATCAACGACAGCGAAAGGGCTCCAGCTCAAAAGCTCGGAGCATCCAACGGCATACGCCCGAAGAGCCATTCCGCCTTTCGCATAGGAACGAAAGAGAGAAGAAATGAAGAAGAAGCTTTTGGCAGTCTTCGCCTGCGCCTGCGCTGCAGCCATGGCGCTGGCCCTGGCTGGTTGCAGCAGCTCGTCCAGCTCCAACAGCAAGGAGCTGCGCTTCGTCACCGGCGGCGAGTCCGGCACCTACTATGCCTACGGCAGCGTTCTTGCCCAGTACGCCACCAACAACGCAGGCCTCAACGTGAACGCCCTTTCCTCCGAGGGCTCCAAGGCCAACATCCAGTCCCTGGAAAGCAACGAGGCTGAGCTGGCCTTCTGCCAGACCGACGTGGCAACCTACGCCTACAAGGGCACCAACCTGTTCGACGCAGCCTTCACCGACTTCGCAGTTGTAGCAGCCCTCTACCCCGAGCAGGTGCAGATCGTAACCTGCGATTCCAGCATCAAGACCGTTGCCGACCTTAAGGGCAAGACCGTTTCCGTCGGCGCCGCCAACTCCGGCGTGTACTTCAACGCAATCGACATCCTGGGCGCTTACGGCATCGACGTCAAGAGCGACATCACCGCTGTGTACCAGAACTTCGCCGACTCCGCCGACTCCCTGAAGAACGGCAAGGTCGACGCTGCGTTCATCGTTGCAGGCGCACCCACCACCGCCATCACCGACCTCTCCACCTCCAAGCAGGCTTACCTGGTTTCCATGGACGCCGAGCACATCGCCAAGCTGCAGGAGACCTCCCCGTACTACGCTCAGGCAACCATCCCGGCCGGCACCTACTCCGGCATGGAGTCTGACACCACCACCGTTTCCGTCCTCTCCGTTGTCCTTGCCAACAAGTCCGTAAGCGAAGACGACGTGTACGCCTTCACGAAGTCCCTCTTCGACGGTGCTCAGGGCAATGCCGAGGCTCATGCCAAGTACAAGGAGCTCAGCCTTGAGACCGCTTCCTCCATCACCTCCGTTCCTTACCATGCTGGCGCTGCCAAGTACTTCAAGGAGCAGGGCGTAGAGGTTCCCACCGCTTAATGGCCTAACCGCCGAAACCTACTGACGTAGCGAAAAACGCCAGTTTGCATGAGGGGTCGCAGCGTGCAGATGCCGCTGCGACCCTGATTTGCTACCGAAAGCCTTCCGTGCGCGCTGCGCTCTTGGCGCTTGCGGGCAAGCCCGAACAGGCAGCCCGGCCGATAGCCCAGCACGCACGCAATGTGTATGCCGTACCCGACTATTGCAAGGAGAGCTATGAGCATATTCAACTCGAGTAAATTCGACATCAAGAAGAAAAGCGAGGTGAAAGACGAGCAGAGCGTACCCAGCAACGCCGACGTCGACGTAGACGAGGTAATGCGCAAGTACGACCGCGAGTCCAACACCCGCATCTGGACGGGTGTCCCGAAGGCCGTCATCACCGGCGTCATGGTGCTGTTCTCGGTCTACTGCCTGTACATGACGCTGTTCAGCGTCGAGCAGGCCGAGACGCGCCTGGCACGCTTCTTGGCCTTCGTCATCATCATCGGCTTCCTGATGTATCCCGCGTCCAAAACCGGGCACTCCCCCAACCACATCCCGTGGTACGACATCCTTCTCATGGTGATAGGCGCGGCATCGTTCATGTACTTCGCCGTGAACACCACGCCCATCCTCATGATGGGTGCCCGCATCGGCACCTTGGAGCTGGTGATGGGCATCTGCGGCATAGCGGTGCTCATCGAGCTGTGCCGGCGCTGCGTGGGCCTTCCCATCATCATCGTGGTAGGGTGCCTCATCATCTACGCGTTCTACTGGCAGTTCAGCCACGGCAACGACTTCATGCGTGCGCTCACCAACGTGGTGCAGAAGCTGTTCTACACCACCAGCGGTGTTATCGGCACGCCCACCAACGTGTGCTACACCTACATCGTGCTGTTCATCATCTTCGGCGCGTTCCTTGAGCGCACCGGCATCGCGAACTTCTTCATCTCGTTCGCCAACCGCCTTGCAGGCTGGTCTTCCGGCGGCCCGGCGAAGGTTGCCGTCATCTCCTCGGCACTGTGCGGCATGGTTTCCGGCTCTTCGGTAGGCAACACCGTTACCACCGGCTCGGTCACCATCCCCATGATGAAGAAGACCGGCTACCGCCCCGAATTCGCCGGCGCGGTCGAAGCGGCTTCCTCCACCGGCGGCCAGATCATGCCCCCCATCATGGGCGCCGCCGCGTTCCTGATGGCGGAGTACATGGGCATCCCCTACATCCAGGTTGCCACCATCGCCATCATCCCCGCCATCCTGTACTTCGGCGGCATCTTCTGCACCGTGCACCTGGAAGCCAAGAAGCGCGGCCTGAAGGGCATCCCCTTCAACGAGCTTCCCACCTGGATCTACCTGCTGAAGAACTGCTACCTCATCATCCCGCTGGTGGTGCTGGTGTGGATCGTTTCCGCCGGCATCTACACCATGGCCGTTTCCGCCGCCATCTCCATCTTCGTGGCGTTCGTCATCGGCTACATCCACTTCTTCCTTACCAACTGGTCTGAGCGCACCGAGGAAGACACCCTCGGCAGCGTTCTGCTGGAAACCACCAAGACCGCGCTCTGGACCGCAGCCGACGCGTTCGCCGCCGGTGCCCGCAACTCCATCTCCGTTGCCGTCGCCTGCGCGCTGGCCGGCATGATCGCCGGCTGCATCACGGTTACCGGCCTGGCATCTGTGCTCATCAACGCCATCGTCATGGCTGCTGGCGACTACCTCATCATCGGCCTCGTGCTCACCATGCTCTGTTGCATCGTCCTGGGCATGGGTGTTCCCACCACGGCGAACTACTGCATCATGGCCGCAACCTGCGCCCCCATCCTCATCCAACTGGGTGTGCCGCTGGTATGCGCTCACTTCTTCGTGTTCTACTTCGGCATCCTGGCCGACATCACGCCGCCAGTTGCGCTAGCCGCCTACGCGGGATCGGCAATCGCGAAGTCGAAGCCGATGAAGACCGCCGTGAACGCATCGCGTTTGGGCATGGCCGCCTACATCGTGCCGTTCATCTTCGCGTTCTGCCCCGCCCTTATCATGCAGGCACCCGTTGAGCCCTACATGGTGGTGGTCAACACCGCCATGGCGCTGTTCGGCCTGTTCGGCATCGCTGCCGGCATCGAGGGCTACCTGTTCGGCAAGATCAACGTGGTGCTGCGCATCCTCGCCATCGTGGCCGGCTTGGTGATCATGCTGCCCATGTCCGAGTCCGACGGCATCACCTCGCTGTGGCTCAACGCTGTCGGGTTCGTCTTCGTGGCCGGCGTGTTCGTGTACCAGAAGATCCGCCACGGCAAGAAGGGCGATGGGGACGGCGAAGGCAAGAACGCTGCAGCCGCAGCCTAACCGCCTACGGCTTTTCCGCTGAAGCCCACTGAACGCAAGCGGTGCCGGTCCACGCGGCTGGCACCGCTCATGAAACGCACAACCTCCACCTGAAACGAGGATCCATGGATATCAAAGAAACCATCTGGGTCACTGGCTGCAACGGCTTCTTGGGCCGTGAGATAGTCAAGCGCCTGAAGGAAACCTACAACTGCACCGTGGTAGGCACCGATGCCGAGCTGAGCGTAACCGATCCCGACCTGGTAGAAGCCTTCGCACAGGACCTGCGCCCCGATGTGGTCATCAACTGCGCGGGCATCTCCCGCTCGGTGGCCGGCCTGGGCAACCGCATCCACGCCTACGAGGTGAACGCACTGGGCGCCCGCAACGTTGCCCTGGCAGCCAACAACGTGGATGCGCTTATGGTACAGATCTCCACCGACGACGTGTTCCCCGTGCGCATGGCCGAGCCCGCCAACGAGTTCGACACCCCGCACCCCGAAACCCCCTACGGCAAGTCGAAGCGCGCCGGCGAGGTCATGGTGCGCGACACCGCGCCCAACCACCTCATCATCCGCTCTTCGTGGGTGTACAGCGCAGACGGCAGCCAGGTGAAGAACGCGCTGGACGCCGCCAAGGCCGGCAAGACCATCGGCGCGCGCACCGACCAGATCGCCTCCCCCACCTCGGTTTCCACCTACGTTGACTTCCTTATCAAGGCAATCAACCGCAAGGCAACCGGCACGCTGCACGTTACCAGCCGCGGGTTGGCAAGCCGCTACGAGTTCCTTACCCGTGTGCTCACCGTATGCGGCTACGATGCCGCCAAGGTGCTCACCCCCGAATCCGACCTGGTAACCGCAGAGCAGGTTGAGCTGGAAAGCCTGATGCTGGAAATGTTCGGCGCCGAGCTGCCCACCTGGGAAGAAGACGTCGACACCTATTTCAAGGAAATCGGCCTGGCGAAGTAGATTCGCCTTGTTCGGCAGGCGGCAATCCCCTTGTTCCCGCCAACATGGCAACCAGCAAAAGCGGCCGCCTCGAACGAGACAGCCGCTTTTCTTCGCCCATAAACGAGCCAGGGCCGCGACGGTGTCGCGGCCCTGGCTGTTCTCGAAGCTATTCCGATTACTTCGATCGATGCAGCAGCTTGCTGCCCATCACAATGCAGCCTACGCCGATCGCAACGCCGGCCGCAATGGCAGCGCTGCCCATTGCGATGGCCATTGCGCCTGATTGGCGCATCGTCTTCAAAGCCGTCTCCATAGCATCCTCGCTTTCAACCCGTCTTATCGCATACAGAATGTACGCCTCATTTTACCGCCAACAAGACGATCGGGTGAACCGCAGCACGCAACTAACGTGCATAGAATCCGAAACCTTCGGCCAACAGCGCGAGCGGTCACTCCCCCGCCACCGAACAGCGCCGAAACATCACGCCCCAGCCAAGGCGTTTTCGTGCAGGCTCCGCCATCCAACTTCGCATATGCGATAACATATTTAGCTCGAAAAAGGAGGCCGCATGACCACTGCCGACGATACGCAAGACGCCATCTTCGCCGAAGAGCAGGCGCATCTTTCCAAGACCTACGCCACCATCGAAGCCATGGAGGAAAGCGTTTTGGCGCAGATGCGCAAAACCGCCCAAGAGGCCGAGGAAGACAAGAAGAACATGGCCGACGAGCTGGCCTCGAACTTCGCCAGCGACGGCGAGAAGCAGGAAACGTACATCGAGTACGCCAACATGAACAGCGTCATCGACTCGTACAACCGCGCCCAGCGCGCCGCTGCCGACAAGCTCACCGCCATCCGCATCCTGAAGCCGCAGCCGTACTTCGCGAAAGTGGTCTTGCAGTACCGTGCAGGCGCCGAGCCCAAAGAGCTCTACATCGGCAACGCCGGCCTTTCCGACGAGAACTACCAGCGCCTGGTGGTGGACTGGCGCAGCCCTGTGGCCGAGGTGTACTACAACCAGGCCGACGGCCCCACCTCCTACGAGGCGAACGGCCGCACCATCAACGTCGACCTGAAGCTGCGCCGCCAGTTCGACATCTCGCACGACAAGCTGAACGCCTGCTTCGACACCACCGTGGCAATCGAGGACAAGCTGCTGCTTGCCTCGCTTTCGCGCCAACGCACCTCGCAGATGCAGGCCATCACCACCACCATCCAGAAAGAGCAGAACGTCGTTATCCGTCACGAAGACGTGCCTGCCTTGCTGGTGAACGGCATCGCCGGCAGCGGCAAGACCTCGGTGCTATTGCAGCGAATCGCCTACCTGTTCTACCAGAAGCGCGAAAGCCTGGACCCGCGCGAGGTGTTCCTCATCACGCCCAACCCGGTGTTCCGCACCTACATCGACCACGTTCTGCCCGACATGGGCGAGCGCAACCCCAACATCCTCACCTGGGCGGAATTCGCGAAGGGGCTTATCCCTCCGGGACGCGATTTCGCACGCGAGGACACAAGCATGGACGAGCTTCGCCGCATCGATGAGGCCGTTTCCAACCTGGAGTTCCAGGACAAGGACTTCCGCGACGTGAAGAGCCAGGGCACCGTGCTCATCTCGGCCCAGCAGATAGCGCGCGCCGCCGCGAAGTTCAAGAACGCGCCCGCCGGCCCGCACCGCATCACGCTTATCCGCGAAGAGCTGGAAACGCGCCTGAACAGCCGCCTGGGCCAGATGGCGGGAAGCTCCGCCGCGCAGGACGTGGTGAGCGAGCTCGATTACAACACCCAGCTGAGCGTGTTCGGCGAGCCGGTGGTCATGGACACCGAAGAGCAGGCGAAGAAGCACACGCTGAGGTTCCTTACCCAGCAGTACGAAAGCGCCTTCGAGGCGGTGCGGAACGACTACTGGCTACGCGTGGACCGCATCGGCAAGCGCATTGCGGGAATCGAAGAGCTCACCTTCATGGAATGGCTGTACCTGAAGATTGCCCTCACCGGCATGGGCAACCCCTCCGCCAAATACGTGATGATCGACGAGGTGCAGGACTACTCCGCCGCCCAGTTGGCCGTGCTGGCGCGCTACTTCCGCCGCGCGAACTTCCTGCTGCTGGGCGATGAGAACCAGGCCATCATGCCGCAGACCGCATCGTTTGCCCAGATCAAGCAGGTGTTCCAAGAGCTTCGCGGCAAGGTGAGCGAATGCCATCTTATGACCAGCTACCGCTCCACCCCCGCCATCACCGACCTCTTCGCCAACCTGGCCGTCACCGCCGATGGCATGCAGATCTCCTCCGTTCAGCGCGAGGACACGCTGCCCCAGGTCAACGAATGCGCAGACGAGGAACACTATGCGCGCGAGCTGCGCCGCGTGGCCGAAGAGCTTGCCGGCTTCGAGGGCACCGCTGCACTCGTCGCGCTCGACGAGGACGCGGTTCGGAAAACGGCGAGCCTGCTGGGCGAAGCCGCGCCGCAGATCATCGATGGCAGCGCCACCCTGCCCGACTCGGGCGCCATCCTGCTGGCATTGCCGCTGGCGAAGGGCCTGGAGTTCGACCACGTGGTAGTCGTCGATGCCAGCGCCGAGGCATTCCCCGAAAACGACCTTTCGCGCCGCCGCCTGTACACTGCTATCAGCCGCGCCACCAGCACCGTTACCGTGCTGAGCAACGGCCCGCTTTCCTCCCTGCTAAGATAGCGGGAGGCGCAAAGCGCGCCGCAGCACACGCCACCGAAACCGACACAGGAGAAACCGTGAGCGAACCGAACAACCAGAGCCGATCTTCGCAGCAGGGCTACATCGACGACGAGGCCCTGAAGCGGATGATGAAAGCTGCCGAGCCCACCTTCATGGAGAAGTACGGCTCGTGCCTGGTAACCTTCGTGCTTATCGCCATCAACGTGGTGGTCTTCGCGGTAGAGGCGGTTATGGCCGGCTTCACCATCGACATCGATGCGCGCACGCTGTACCAGATGGGGGCGATGTACGCGCCGGCCGTCCAGGGCATTGGCGACGTCTACCGCTTCGTAACGCCCATGTTCCTGCACGTGGACCTGATGCACCTGCTGTTCAACATGGCCGCCCTGTACAGCGCCGGCGTGCTGCTGGAATACCTTCTGGGCCGCTGGAACTACCTGCTGCTGTACTTCGTGGCGGGCATCAGCGGCAACGCGCTCTCGTTCCTCACCGATTCGCTTACCGGGTCCTATGCGGTATCCGCCGGCGCCTCTACCAGCATCTTCGGCCTGTTCGTTGCCATCGCCCTCCTGGGTGTGCTATCGAAGCGCAACCGCGAGTTCCTGGCCCAGTACAGCAAGGGCATGCTCTCGGTCATCGGCATCAACATCGCCTTCACCCTGCTGGTGCCCAGCGTTTCCCTCAGCGGGCACTTGGGCGGCGCCGTGGGCGGCCTTATCGCCATGTTCATGGTTCCCAGCAAGAACCTGCGCGTGCCTACGCCCGTGCGCATCATAGTTGCCCTTGCTTGGATAGCGGCGCTTGCCTATCTGGGCATGCGCTTCGGGCTCATCTCCTAGCGCCCGCATCGAGGAAACGCCATGCCAGCCTACCAAACCATAGAGGGCCGGGTAACCGCCGAGATAGAGGAAAAGAAGAGCCGCTTCATCGCGCAGCTTGCCCACGTGGAATCCGAAGAGGAAGCCCTGGCGTTCCTGGAGGAGGTCCGCACCGAGCACCGCATGGCACGGCACAACGTGTACGCCTACATCCTGCGCGGCGAAGGCGCTTCTGAGCGCATCCGCTACTCCGACGACGGCGAGCCCCAGAAAACCGCGGGGCTTCCCACCTTGCAGGCACTGCAACATGCTGAACTCACCGATGTGGCGGTAGTGGTTACGCGCTACTTCGGCGGAACGCTCCTGGGAACCGGCGGGCTGGTTCGCGCCTACACGCAGTCCACCCAAGCGGCAATCGCCGCAGCGCAGCTGGTAACGGTTTCGGTCTGCGTGGACCTTACGTTGCGGGTGGCCTACCCCCTGTACGACCAGGCGAATCGCATCGCGGCGGACTGCAACGCCAAAACCCTGGACACGGAGTTCACCGATGCGGTAACCATGCGCCTTCGCATGCTGGACGGCACGCAGGAACCCTTCCTGAAGAAGATCACCGAGCTGTGCCACGGACAAGAAGACCTCACCGTCTCCGACCCCATCGAAGCGGTGTTCTGAAATACCGTCCCCGCAAAAGGAACGGCCCCCGCACTTGAACTGAACCGCCTCCCATTTCTTGGACACGAGAAATGGGAGGCCCTTTTATGGCTGGA
>CAVAFY010000004.1:0-99829 GCA_963588035.1 Alloprevotella sp.
TGGACCGTTAGCTTAGTTGGTAGAGCAGGGGACTCTTAATCCCAAGGTCCGGGGTTCGAGTCCCCGACGGTCCACCATGAAGAATTTGAGCCCCAGCAATGGGGCTTTTCTTATATTGGTGATCCCTCGAGCAAGGCGTCGGGGCTCGAACCGATCCCTAGCCCCTCCCTTTGTTCTTTTTGTCCAGCGTTATCCTGCTTTGCCTGTTCGGCTGTCCTTTTCGATACATTAGAAGGGTACGAAACGCCTGTCGAAAGGATGCCTATAGTGGAAGCTTTTGAACTGATCCTGCTGTTAATGCTCGCCGTTCTTCTGTCTTCCATTCTCGATCAGGTTCTACCGCGCATTTCCTCGCCTCTTATCCAGATCGTTCTGGGCATCGGCATTGCCCTTTTGGCCATTGCCCCCATCGAGGTCGAGATAGACCCTGAGTTGTTCCTTGTGCTGTTCATCGCGCCGTTGCTGTTCAGCGATTCGTTAGAGGCGAACAAGAAGAACCTCTGGGACGACAAGGCCATGATCCTCTCATTCGCCATCGGCCTCGTCGTGGTAATCACGCTGTGCGTGGGCTTCGTCCTGCATTGGCTGGTGCCCAGCATCCCGCTTGCTGCAGCCTTTGCCCTGGGCGCTGCACTCGGGCCCACGGATGCCGTTGCGGTTCAGGCGCTGAAGAACGAGGCGAAGCTCGGCAAGCGCGAGGGCGCCATCCTGCAGGGCGAGGCGCTCATCAACGACGCCTCCGGTGTCGTGTCCTTCCAGTTCGCCATCTCTGCGGCCGTTACCGGGGCGTTCTCGCTCGCGAGCGCTGCAACCTCGTTCGTCATCACGTTCTTGGGAGGTTTGGCGCTTGGCATCCTGCTGGCCGCCCTCTTCTTGTTCATCACGCGCCGCATCCGCACCATGGGCTTGGACAGCATCACGTTCCACGTGCTCTTCGAGGTATCCATGCCCTTCGTGGTGTTCCTGTTCTCCGAATTGGTGGGCGTGTCGGGCATCTTGGCCGTCGTTGCCTGCGGCATCGTATGGAGCATGTTCCGTGACCATAAGATCTCGCCGTACCAGAGCCGCTTGAACATCGCGGTTACCAGCGTCTGGAAGGCCATCGCCTTCACCCTGAACGGCATCGTGTTCGTGCTTCTGGGCATTCAGCTTCCCAATGCTATGCAGTCCACGTGGGACAATCTGTACATCGACAATCTCGACCTCATCGGCTACGTGCTTCTGCTTACGGCGCTTATCGTGGCGCTGCGCTTCGTGTGGGCGCTTGTCATGTCGCGCTTGTTCAAGAACCCGGATACCGGCAAGCGCGATAAATTCAGCGCTCGCATGGTGAAGAACTCGCTTATCACCACGGTTGGCGGCCCGAAGGGCGCCGTCACGCTTTCGATCGCGTTCACCATCCCGTTCCTTCTGGCCGACGGCTCTTCGTTCCCCCAGCGGTCGCTGATCATCTTCCTGGCATCGGGCGTAATCCTGTGCACCTTGGTCTTAGCCAACTTCCTGCTGCCCGTTCTGGCGCCCAAGGAAGACAGCCAGGCAAGCGCCGAGGGCCTCGAGGAGCTTAACCGCACCAAGATCGAGATCCTGCGAACCGTCATCGAGCGCCTGATGGCGGATTCCTCGGAAGACGACGACCGCGAGACCAAGATCGTCGTTTCCTCCTACAACAACCGCATCCGAACCATCCGCTCCATGTCCGACATCGAGGAGCCGGCGGTTGCCTCGCTTCGTATCGAGGTCCTGGATTATCAGGCGAAGCGCCTTATCGAAGCGGCCAAGCGCAAGGAAATCGACTCGTACGAGACCTTCGAGTACTTGAACCGGCTTTCGCGCCAGAAGCGCCTGATTGCCCATTCGAAGGACGCCTCGTTCACCACGCGCTTCCTTTTGATGCGCATCCGCTCCACCTTCATCATGATCCGCCGCAACATCACCACCTTCTTCGGCCATGCCGTTTCGGTGAACACCGAGGCGATGGACAAGGTGCGTGAGGCCTCGGAGCGCTATGCCATCGAGTACCTGCAGACGCTTGTCGACAACCCGAACTACGCCAGCGAGGTTGTGGCCAAGCTGATGATCAGCCACGAGCGCGCCCTTTCGGTGTTCGACAAGTCGGACGCAACCATTTCGTCCGAGGCCGTGGAGAACGCCGTGGTGGGCATCGAGGACATCCAACGCCGTGGCCTTCAGTTCGAGCTCGAGGTCATCCAGGACTTCTACGCGTCGGGCAACCTTACCCGCGCCCAGGCAAAGGATATGCGCGACAACGTTTCGCTCATGCTCTTGGACTTGCAGGAGAACGTGTAGCAACCTTGGATACCGAAAGGCTTCAGCGGATAAAGGACCAGCTGGCCAGCGTTCCCACCGAGCCCGGCGTGTACCTCTGGAAGAACGAGCAGGGCGAGGTCATCTACGTTGGAAAGGCGAAGCAGCTTCGCGCCCGCATGCGCCAGTACGTCAACTTCCAGGACGACCGCGCCAAGATCCCGCTTCTGGTGTCGCAGATCCACTCCTTCGAGTACGTGGTGGCGGCCAACGAGTACGAGAGCCTGGTGCTTGAGCGAAACCTCATCGAGCAGTATGCCCCGTATTTCAACGCCGACTTCAAGGACGACAAAACCTATCCGTTCATCGCCATAACCAAGGGCGATGTGTTCCCTGCCATCAAGTACACGCGCGAAAAGCATAAGCCTTCTTCGCGCTACTTCGGTCCCTATACCGACAGCCGCGCAGCCCGGAGCCTGGTGGACATCATCCGCCGTGTGGTGCCCATCTGCTCTTCTTCGTGCGCGGATTGGCGAAGGCTCTGCCGAAAGCTCGAGGCCGTTCCCTACGAACAGGTGGAATTGAGCGAGAGGCCCTGCTTCGATTGCCATGTGGGCCTGGCACCCGGCGCGTGCTGCGGACTGGTGTCGCCCGAGGAGTACCAGGTCCAGGTTCGCAAGGTGGAGCGCTTCCTTTCCGGCTCGCACAAGGAGTTCATCGACGAGCTGAGGCAGGAGATGGGCGCTGCCGCCGAGAGCCTCGATTTCGAGCGTGCCGCACGTATCAAATCCCGAATCGACACGGTGGAATCGTTGGCCCAGAAGCAGCATGCGGTATCCTCGCATCGCTTGAACGCCGACGTGATCGGCCTGTACCGCGAAGAGACCATCGCCGGCGTGGCCGTGCTGGTGCTGCGCGAAGGGCGCATCATGAACGCCAACGAGTTCATCTTTAACAAGGGCAAGGACGTTCCCGAGGCCGAGCTGCTGCGCATGTTCGTGCTGCGCTACTACGGCACCACCGAGAGTATTCCCCATGAGGTTGTGCTGCAGGAGCCCCCAGAAGACGAAGAGGTCATCTCCGATTGGCTTACCGCCAAGCTGGACAGCGCACATGGGGCGAAGGTCCGCTTCACCGTGCCCCAGCGCGGGGAGAAGGCCGCGCTCATGGAAATGGCCAACCGCAACGCGCGGCATGTGCTGATGCGCTACAAGGCCAGAAGCAGCTACGACGACGACCGCATCAACGACGCGCTCCTTCAGCTTGAAAGCGCGTTGGCCTTGGATTCCCCGCCGCTGCGCATCGAATGCTTCGACATCTCCACCATCCATGGCCGGTACTCGGTTGCCTCGATGGTGGTGTTCACCAACGGCAGGCCCGACAAAAGCCAGTACCGCCGCTTCAAGATCCGCATGGAATCCGATGAGGCGAACGACTTCGCCATGATGAGCGAGGTGATGGCGCGCCGCTACTGCAAAGAGCGCTTGGAAGATGAGCGCTTCGGCAGGCGACCCGACCTCATCATCCTCGACGGCGGCAAGCCGCAGCTGAGCGCCGCCATTGCCCAGCTGGCCGACTTGGGCGCGGGCGATATCCCCATTTGCGGTTTGGCGAAGCGCGACGAAGAGCTGTTCGTCCCCTGGCAGGACAGCGGCCCGGTTGTGCTCCCCAGCGGCAGCCCCAGCCTCTACCTGGTGAAGCAGGTTCGAGACGAGGCCCACCGCTTCGCCATCACATTCCATCGCGAGCTGCGCGGTAAGGGGATGACTGCGAGCATCTTGGACGAGGTGATGGGCATGGGCCCGAAGCGCAAGAAGGCCCTGCTGCGTTCGTTCGGCTCGTTTTCGGCGCTTCGCAAGGCTACCTTGCAGCAGATCAAGGATTCGCACACCGTTCCCGACCAGGTGGCCGAGGACGTGTATGCTGTACTCAGGGATTACGACAACAAGAAGGATGCGAGCGAAGGCGTTCCGGCGGAACCGTCTTCGTGAGCTTTCGCAAATGGTGAGGAGCTTCCATGGCAGCCGAAGACTCAGCAGACGTTAAGACGATGGATGCCCCGCAAGAGGCGGAACCCCAGCAAACCGAGGGTCCCGACGTCGTCATCATCACCGGCATGAGCGGTGCGGGCCGTACCGAGGCCATGCACACGTTCGAGGACCTGGGCTATTTCTGCATCGACAACCTGCCGCCCAAGCTCATCATGAGCATGATCAGCTTGGCGAACGTGCCTGGCCAGAACGAGATCGGGCGCAAGCTCTGCATCGTGTGCGATGCGCGCAACCGCGAGTACTTCAACCACCTTATCGGCGAGCTCGAGAACATGCGAAGCGCCGGCATCACGTTCCGGATCATCTTCTTGGATTCCCGCGACAACGTGCTGATTGCCCGCTACAAGGCATCGCGCCGCCGCCATCCCTTGTGCATCAACAACTCGCGCAGCATCGCGCAGGCCATTGCCTACGAAAGGAACCTGATCAAGTCGCTGCGCGGCTTGGCCGATTCCTACATCGACACATCCGACATGACCACGCGCCAGCTTCGCGAAGAGCTTCGCCGGCTGTACGCGAGGGGCACGCAGAAAGATGGGCTCGACGTGGTGGTGTACTCCTTCGGCTTCAAACACGGTGCGCCTACCGATGCCGACATCATCATCGACGTGAGGTTCCTGCCCAACCCGTTCTACGTTCCCGAGCTGCGCTGCCTTACGGGCCTGGACGAGGCGGTTCGCGAATACGTGCTGGGGCATGAGGAAACCGATCGCTTCCTTGCGGCCTGGGGGAACCTCCTCAGCTGCGTTATGCCCGGTTACGTTGCCGAGGGAAAGCAGCAGCTGGTGATCGGCGTCGGTTGCACCGGCGGCCAGCACCGCAGCGTGGTCTTGGCCGAGAAGACGGGGGCGATGCTCAGTGGGCAGGGGTACAACGTCCACGTGTCCCACCGCGATATCGCCCTGGCCGATACGTCGAAGGACGTGTCGCGATGAGCTTCTTCCCTGGCAAGCACGCCGCTCCCGGCAGCGGTTTCAAGCTGGACGATTCATCTACCCAGGCGTTTCGCGCCATCGGCTCCCTGAAGCTGCCCAACCCGCTGAAGGCCGAGGTGGACCCCTCGAAGCTCAAGGCGGTGGTCATCGGCGGCGGCACTGGAGCGCCGGTTTCCATCAAGACGCTCCTTGCCCTTGGGGTGCAGACGTCGGCGGTGGTTGCGATGGCCGATGACGGCGGCTCCACCGGCATCCTCCGCGAGGAGGCGCACGTTACCCCGCCTGGCGATATCCGCAAGTGCCTGGCGGCCTTCGCGGCGAACCCCGACGATCCGCTTACCAAGGCGTTCAAGTACCGCTTCGACTTCGCGCGCAACCACACCCTGGGCAACCTGATGCTCTCGGCGCTGGAAAACGCCACCGGGTCGTTCCCCGAGGCCATCAAGATCTGCGGTCAGCTTCTTGGTGCGCGCGGGCATGTGTACCCGTCTACCCTGAACAACGTAACCCTGTGCGCCCGCACGCTCGACGGCCGCGTGCTTCGCGGCCAGTCGGTTGCCTGCAAGTCGTCCACGGCCTTGGAGCAGGTATGGCTCGAATCGCCCGAGCGGTGTCTGCCGTACAGGGAGGCCCTGCGGGCTATCCGTCAGGCGGATATCGTGGTGCTGGGGCCAGGCTCCCTTTTCACGTCCATCATCCCGAACCTTCTGGTGCCGGGCATCGTTGACGCCATCCGCCAGTCGCACGCGCGCACGGTGTTCGTCTGCAGCCTGGCCGACCAGCAAGGGGAGACCTGGGGCCTTTCGGCGCGCGAGCACGTTGAGGCCCTGCTTCGCCATGGCATGGCGGGCTGCCTGGACTACGTGCTGGTGCACGCCACGTCGAAGCCCAGCAAGTCGCGCTTTTCCACGGGCTCCTTCGAAGCGGTGGCGGGCGGCGCCAGCCAGCAGAGCGCCATGGCCGAGCTGCGCGACGGGGCAAGCCTCGGCACGCGCATCCGATCGGTGCGCATCTCGCAAGCAGACATCGACGCTATCCAGGCGCAGGGCCCGGTGGTCCTGCTTCGCGATATGGTCGATCCGCAACGGCCCACCTGGCACGACCCGAAGGCCCTTGCCGATGCGTTCATGGGGGTGTTCAAGCTATGTCGTTCACATCAGAGGTAAAAGACGAGCTGGTGCACGTTGAGCCCGTCTGTTCCCACTGCGATGCTGCGGCCCTGGCTGCGCTTATCCGAATCGAAGGCTCCATCTTCTTGAGCGGCGCGGGGCATTTCCGCCTGGAGATCTCCACAGACGCCCCGCAGGTTGCCCGGTTCATCATCAGCGCGCTGCATAACATGTACTCGTTGAAGACCGACCTCACCATGCGCCGAAGCGTGCTGCACAAGACGCCGAACTGGCTTATCGACGTTCCCGCCCAACCCGGCTTGAACGAGGCGCTGAAGGAGCTGGGCATCATCGGCGAGGAGGGCCTGCAGCGCGGCATCGACCCCGACCTGGTTCGCAAGTCGTGCTGCGCGTCAGCGTACCTGCGGGGCGTGTTCCTGGGCAGCGGTTTCGTCTCGGACCCGCGCGGGGATTTCCATTTCGAGATCACCGTCGAGTCCCAGACCATGGCCAACGACATCGTGGAGCTGATGGGGAAGAAGGGCATCCATGCGAAGGTGGTGGAGCGTCGCAGCACCCACACGGTCTACCTGAAGAGCGGCGCGGCCATCTCCAGCTTCCTCGCGTTCGTCGGCGCACACCAAAGCGCCTTGAAGATGGAGAACGCCCGCGTGGTGAAGAGCGTGCGAAACGACGTGAACCGCCGCGTCAACGCCGAGCTTGCCAACCAGGCGAAAACCCAGGCGGCATCCGTCGACCAGGTGGAGGCCATCCGGACCGTCCTTGAGCACCAGGACATCAAGTCGCTGCCCAGCGCGCTTCAGGAGTACATCCGCCTGCGCGTTACCTACCCCGATGCCACGCTGAAGGAATTGGGCGAGCGGGCCAACCCGCCTCTGTCGAAATCGGCCATCTACCACAGGGTAAGAAGGATCGAGCAAATGGCGGCCAAGCTCCATTGATCGCCGAATAGTTGCCAATAACCGCCAAGTTCCCCCCTCTGGTACCCTCGTCAACGTCGACGAAATGCGCTTGCGATAAAATGGAATCGCGCATGGATTGCGCATCATCACTATGTCACAGGCATGAAAGGGGAGCCACATGGCAACCAAGGTTGGTATCAACGGCTTCGGTCGTATCGGCCGACTTGTTTTCCGCGCGATGGAGAAGGATCCTGCATTCGACATCGTTGCTATCAACGATCCCGGCAGCACGGAGGCAAATGCCCATCTGCTCAAATACGATTCCATCCATGGTCGTGTTTATGACGAGGTTACGGTTGATGGCGATTACATCGTCGTCGATGGCCACAAGGTCCGCGTGTTTGGGGACCGCGACCCGCTGAACATCCCGTGGGGCGAGATCGGCGTAGACCTGGTAATCGAGTCCACCGGCTTCTTCACCGACGCCAACGAGGCCAAGAAGCACATCCAGGCTGGTGCGAAGAAGGTCCTTATCACGGCTCCCGCCAAGAACGAGGACATCACCATCGTCATGGGCGTCAACGACGATCAGTACAATCCCGCCAAGCACAACATCGTTTCCAACGCTTCTTGCACCACCAACTGCCTTGCGCCGTTCGCTAAGGTGCTTATGGACGAGTTCGGCATCAAGCGCGGCTTCATGAACACCATCCATTCCTACACCAACGACCAGAAGATCCTGGATCAGTCCCACAAGGACCTGCGCCGCGCCCGCGCCGCAAACCTTTCCATGATCCCCACCACCACGGGCGCTGCTCGTGCGGTATCCCTGGTCCTGCCGGAACTGAAGGGCAAGCTCGACGGCTTCGCCACCCGCGTTCCCACCCCTGACGGCTCCATGGTCGACCTCACCGTCGAGCTCGAGCGCGAGGTTACCATCGAAGAGGTGAACGCTGCCATGAAGGCCGCCGCAGAGGGTCCGCTGAAGGGCATCCTCGCCTACGTAGAGGATCCCATCGTTTCCTCCGACATCGTGGGCGACGACCATTCCTCGCTCTTCGACAGCAAGCTCACCATGGTGCTCGGCGGCAAGGGCAACCTGGTCAAGTGCATTTCCTGGTACGACAACGAGTGGGGCTACTCCAACCGCGTTAAGGATCTCGCGAAGATCATGCTGTAGGGGAGTTCCTGTTTCCTAGGTGAATCGAAAAGAGAGTCTCAGGTTCGAGGCTCTCTTTTTCTGTGAAAGAAAGGCTCAAAATGAGTGAAGTGAAAACCTTTACCGATGCTGACGTTGCCGGCAAGCGCGTGCTGTGCCGCGTCGATTTCAACGTGCCCCTGGCCGATGGCAAGGTTACCGACGATACGCGCATCAAGGCGGCGCTGCCCACCATCAACAACCTGATCGAGCGCGGTGCTCGCTTGGTGCTGTGCAGCCACCTTGGCCGCCCTGACGGAACCGGCTATCAGGAAGAGTTCTCCCTTGCGCCGGTTGCCAAGCACCTTTCCGAGGTCCTGGGCAAGCCCGTTGCCTTCGCGACGGACACGATCGGCGAATCTGCCAAGGCAACCGTTGCCGCCCTTGGCAACGGCGACGTGTGCCTGCTTGAGAACCTCCGCTTCGACAAGCGCGAGAAGAAGAACGACCCTGAATTCGCCAAGGAGCTTGCCTCCCTGGGCGATGTGTACGTGAACGACGCGTTCGGTGCCGCCCATCGCGCCCATGCCTCCACGGCAGGCGTTGCCAGCTACCTTCCGGCGTACGCGGGCGCGCTCATGACCAAGGAAGTTACCACCCTCACCTCGATGCTGGACAAGCCCCAGCATCCCTTTGTTGCCATCCTCGGCGGCTCGAAGGTTTCCGACAAGGTTGCCGTCATCGATGCCCTTATTGACAAGTGCGACACCCTCATCATCGGCGGCGGCATGTGCTTCACCTTCCTGGTGGCCCAGGGCTACACGGTAGGCACTTCGCTGATGGAGCAGGATTGGGTGGAGCGCGCTGCCGCGATGCTCGAGAAGGCCAAGGCGAAGGGCGTCAGCATCCTTCTTCCCACCGATGTGGTGTGCGCCGATGCGTTCGCCAACGATGCGAACACGGTAACCTGCGGCGTCGACGCCATCCCCTCCGACATGATGGGCTTGGACATCGGCCCCGATACCACCAGCGCGTATGCCGAGGCCATCGCCAAGGCGAAGACCGTGTTCTGGAACGGCCCCATGGGCGTGTTCGAGATGTCCTCGTTCGAAGCGGGCACGAAGGGCGTTGCCCTGGCGGTTGCAGCCAACAAGGAAGCTGATACTATCATCGGTGGCGGCGACAGCGTTGCCGCGGTGAACAAGTTCGATCTTGCCGATCAGATGACGTTTATCTCCACCGGCGGCGGCGCGTCCATGGAACTGGTCCAGGGCGAGGCGCTTCCCGGCGTTGAGGCATTGAAGTAAAGGAGTGGCTATGCGCACCTATCTTATGGCAGGCAATTGGAAGATGAACAACACCATCCCCGAGGCGGTGGTGCTTACCCAGCAGCTGTGCAACCAGTACAACCGCAAGTGGGATAACGTGGACGTGGTAATCTGCCCGCCCGCCATCGACCTGAAGTCCGCCTACACGGTTCTCGACTTCGACAAGACGAAGATCTCGCTGGGTGCGCAGAATGTCCATTGGGAGGAATCCGGTGCATTCACCGGCGAGATCTCCATCCCGATGATCAAGGACGCCGGCTGCGAATACTGCATCGTCGGCCACTCCGAGCGCCGCGAGATGTTCAACGAGACCGATACCTCGGTGAACCGCAAGGTGAAGGCGCTTGTTCATGCGGGCATCGCCCCCATCATGTGCGTCGGCGAATCGCTGGCCTTGCGCGATTCCGGCGACTACCTGGGGTTCATCACGGCTCAGGTGCGTGCCGGCCTTGCCGGGTTGGACGATCTGGACATGAAGCAGGTCGTTGTTGCCTACGAGCCCATTTGGGCCATCGGCACGGGCCGCACCGCCACGCCCGAGCAGGCACAGGAGGTTTGCGCTGCCATCCGTTCCGTCCTAGCGGAAGAGTTCGGTTCGACGGTTGCCGAGGCCACGCGCGTTCTGTACGGCGGTTCCATGAATGTGGGCAACGTTGAGTCGTTGCTTGCCCAGCCCGATATCGATGGCGGCCTTATCGGCGGCGCTTCGCTTAAGGCCGACAGCTTCCGCCAGTTGGTCGAGGCTGCCCACGAAGCGTAACAGCATGCTTGTCAAGCGAAAGGCTGTTTCTTATAATCTTTGTTTCGTGAGACTTTATTAGGTAAGGATTTTTACGTTGTCTATTGTTGCGATTATTTTTACGGTTCTGCTGATTGTTTCCGGCATCGGCCTTGTCGTGTTCGTTCTTTTGCATTCCGGTAAAGGTACTGGTGTTAGTGATATGATCGCCAGCCAGGTGTACAACAACCAGTCTGGTTCCAGCATCGTCGAGAAGAACCTCGATCGCATCACCATCGTCCTTGCAGCTGTTTTCCTGATCTCCCTTATCGTGCTCATGGTGGTTTACCCCCAGGGCACCATCAACGGCTAAGGGTTGCTACATAGCATGTTTCGGAAGGCGATCGATAGGTCGCCTTCTTTTTTAGGCCAACCGAATAGAAAGGGCATACGCCGATGAGTGATAAGGGTAAGTTCCAGCAGAACGTCAGGTTCAATGCCATCGATCCCGATGGTCGCATCGTGGAATGCGAGACCTTGTTCACGTTCCAGAATACGGAGAATGGAAAGTCGTACATCGTCTACACCGACAACAAGCTCGATGAGGACGGCAACACTTTGGTGTACGCCTCTTCGTACGTTCCAGCCGATGTCGAGTACAACGAGCAAACGGGAATGGCGGCCATTTCCCTTATCCCGATTCAGGAAGAAGGGGAGTGGTCTGTGGTGGAAAAGCTCATCAACGAGGCCAATGACCAGGCATAACGGCGTTGTGCTGGCGGGTTTCAAAAAAGTTCAAATTCCCCCTTGCGCATAAGATGGGTTTTGGTAATATATCAATCGCTGCTTCGCAAGCAACACCGCGAAGCAAAACATACGTCGGAGTGGTGGAACGGCAGACACGCTAGCTTGAGGTGCTAGTGCCCACTTTACCGGGCGTGCGGGTTCAAATCCCGCCTCCGACACCAGGATTCAAAAGCTCGCTTCGGCGAGCTTTTTTGTTTCTGAAAGATTGTTCCGACTGCGGCTTCCGCAAGCAAAGCGCAGGTGCTCCTGCACCCTTTGCCAACCCCGTGCCATCTTCCACTTTGGGCGGAGGGATGAAAGCATGGTGCCAGGCGTATTGCGGTACAATCATCGGATTGATCGATGACGTTCTAAGGATTATCCCATGGAGAAACTATCTTCCCGACTGAGAGCGCCCGGCTTGCTGGCGGCTGCTTTCGCGGTGCTGATGCTTTCGGTGTGCGCATTGGCATGCCCGGCTATGGCTTCGGCGGAAGAGGCCAAGCAGATGGCCCACGCCAAGGACGACTCCGCCATCTTCTATTCGGCAGAGGATGCTGTTGCGTACTCCGCTGAGCACGACGGAGCGACCGTCGTTATGGACGCTGATTGGGTGCTCGCTGGCCATCTTGAGGTACCTGAGAGAAAGAAGGTTGTCATCGACATGTACGGCCACCGGGTCGTTGGCGTCCACGACACCGCCTTCATGGTTAAGAGCAACGGCGATTTGACGCTGACTTCGAGTAAAAAAGCCACGTTTACGTACGACGGCTACAGCGGGCAAGACGGTAACAAGGGCAGCTATACGACGTTCAGCGGCGGCCTGCTTTCCGAGACGCATGGCACGAAGCCGGCGATCAATGCCTCAAAGTACGCTACGGTGACCCTGGACGGCATCACCATCGCCGGCTGCGCTTCCAGTGCGTCGGGCTCTGGCGATACCAGTGATGACGTCGCTGGTACGGTGTTTCTTTCGACCAAGGTCACCTTCAACATGAAGAATGGTGCGTCGATCGAGCACAACAAGGCAAACACGGGTGGCGGCATTTATGCCATTGGCAGTCAATGCTCCATCAACATCGACCATTCCTCCATCTCCGATAACTACGCAGATCGAATGGCCGGTGGCTTATATGTAGGTGGTAATTATACGGTCGTCAGCCTGACCGACGGCGCACATATCAGCAACAACAGCGCGGATGTCGGCGGTGGGGTCGCCCTCTGCTGGACTAATTTCACGCTCAAGGGCGACGGCACCGCCACCATCGACGGCAACACGGCCCGGTATTCCAGCAGGACAGGGGCAAAGGACCAGCAGAGCGGCGGCGGCATTTATGTTGAAGGCGTTCAGGACGTCCCCGGCGGCGGCTTGATCGAGGGCCTCACGATCTCCAACAACTACTCTGACTATGACGGCGGCGGCTTCGAGATCGACCAGGAGAACGTCACCATCAAGAACTGCACCATCAAGAAGAACAGCTGCAAGTACGAGGGCGGCGGCATCTACGTGTGCAATGACGGCACCACCATCGACGGCTGCACCATTACCGAGAACTCCTGCAGCGTCAACAGCGGCGGCAACTACGAGGGCGGCGGCGTGTTCGTCTGGCATAGCTACGACGTCAAGCTCAACGGCCTCTGCACGATCAGCAACAACTATCGCGGCAAGGACTCGGGTGACATCGACGACCTGTTCCTGCGCGAGGACTTCTGGTCCTCTGCGAAGGCCTATATCACCGGTAACCTTGCCGAGGGGTCGTCCGTGGGTGTGCGCACCGGCATTACCGGCGACCGCCGAATTGCCAAGAGCTTCTCTTGCCCCTCCAAGGACGGCCTGTTCATCGATTTCGATAGCTACTACGTGAGCTACGGCTCCGATGACAGCGGCGACGCCTGGCAGCGCAACCGTTCGCTTGCGTTCGCGATTAATGTGAATGGGACGCAGGTCGGTCGCTATAAGAACGGTGAGCGTGTCGCGCTGACGGCGCCGGCTGCGGCGGCGGGCAAGGCCTTCTGGCTCTGGGACGCCCAGAACACGAAGGGTCTGTACCCGGTGTACAGCTACATCAACGATCAGAACTGCAACATCTCGCCTCTGAATCTTTTGATGCCGCAGCATGACGTCTTCATTGCTGCCACCTATGCCGACACCGTCAAGGCCGCACTTGCCACCATCCCTGCGCCCGTGCCTGGCGAGAGGCTTCCCCTCACAGCGCAATTCGTGCGTACCGATGAGGGCGTGGGCGCACAGGGCGATACGTTTACCGCGACCGTTACCTGGTACGAGTTCGATGAATCTGGCAACAAGGTTGCTTCGGGCGGGCGTGCTTGGGGGAACACGAAGTACGTGGCAAGCATCTCAATGGAGAAGGTGACCGAGAACGGGCTCTTCTTTGATGATGAGTACTTGAAGAAGCCGGGCGCGCTCAAGGTGCGTACCTCCGACGGCAACGAATTCACTCCGACGTCGGTCAGCGTCGACCCCTCGACCGGCACCCTTACTGCCGAGGTCGTGTTGGAGACGGGGGACGGCCCGGCTGCACCTGGCAAGACCGATACCGCTACCGTTAAGATGCATAACCAGGGCCTTATCGGCACCGGTGATTCTTCTGAGTCTGCCGTTAGCGCTGTCGCTCTATCCGCAGAAGCCGAGGGCCAATCCGATCAGAGCGATCTGGGTACGTTTTACGTCTCCTGGACCGAGGACGATCAAACGGTAACGGTCGTTGCCCCCACTAAATCTGGCTACAATTTCTGCAACTGGGAGGGTGCGCAGGAAGGCTGGGGTAAGGACGACGTCAAGGGTGTCGTCACCGTTCCTTACGATCAGGTCGGCATGATCGATCAGCTGGTCGCCGTCTACACCCCGGTTGCCACCAAAGTAGACATCGGGGATCTTAAGGCCCCTGTTGCGGGTGAGAACCTTGCCGTTTCGGTCTCTGACGTCATGGTAAGCGCCTCCGATGGCACGAATCTGAGCTTCGCCGAGGCCCTGGAAAGGGATGGGTTCAAGGTGACGTGGTCGCCCGAGGTCGACGAGGACGACACGGCTGCCTACTCCACTGCCTACACCGCCCTTATCTGGCTTTGCGAAGACAAAGGTTTCGAGGACGTCGAGAAGGTTCTTGCCGACGATGCCGTCATAACCTGCGGCGGTACGGAGGCAACCTCCGCGGCCTTCACGATCGTGGATGACAAGCTTTGCCTTGCCGTTGCCTTCCCAGCCACCGATGACGTCAAGGCCGTTTCCGTTTCCCAGCCTTCCGATGTCGAGTTCAGCTTCGAGAAAGCCAAGGCCTATGCCGAGTTGGGCGAGTGGCCTCTACCCGGTTCGGTTGAGCTGACCCTTGAGGGCGAGGACGGCACGAAGATCGACGGTGACATCACCTGGGATGTCGTCACCGGCTTCAACGCGGATGCCACGGGCGCCCAGGAGTTCCAGGTCAAGGGCACCGTCACCCATATTGCCCACGACTATGCGGTCGACACCAGCGAGGTCTCGCTTGACGTGACCTGCACCGTGAAGGTCGCCTCACCTGCCCAGGCCGGAGGCGGCGACGGCGGGGACAACGGCGGCAAGTCCGCCCTGGCCAAGACCGGCGACTCCATCCCGGTGTTCGCGGTGGCGGCTGTTGTGCTCGTTGCCGTGGCGGCTATCGCGGTTGCAGTTGTCGCGGCCATGCGCCGACGCAAGGGCTAGCGTTCACGGTCCAGCGTAAGCGAATTCCGAGGCCCGTCACCTTCGCGGTGGCGGGCCTCTTTGCGTCGCTCGCTCTGACCTCAGGCGCGGGACGGCCGGTGCTCGGCGGCGGACAGGGAAGGGCTGACCGGGCAAGCCGAATGCGGTACTATTACTAGATTGCATTGCCACCGTTCTAAGGATGGTTCCCATGGAGGATCGTTCGCTCTCTTCGGGCAAGCTAAGGCTCCTGGCCTGCTTCGCAGCGGCTCTGGTCGCCCTGGTTTGCGCGCTCGCGCTGCCTGCCAGCGCCCAAGCGTACGAAGGCGACTCGTACGCCTACTCGAACAACGGCAGGACTTGGTACTCCAGCATCGAGGATGCCATCAACGACTCCGCCGCCAACGACGGCATGACCATCGTCATGAACAGGAACTGGAACGTTAGCGGTAACATTTATATACCTGCCGGCAAGAAGGTCACCATTGACATGAACGGCTACCGCGTAACCTCGTCCTTCGACTTGACGTTTCTTGTGAGGGAGGGCGCTGAACTGACGCTGACCTCGAATGCGGAATCCAGGAACACCAAGTTCGACTACCGCGGCTATCATTCCACCAGTGGCAAGGTAGACGACTACACCGTTACGTCCGGCGGCCTGATCACCGATACGTACATACACTCGCCCTCGATCAAGGTCAGCAAGAACGCGACGCTCACCTTGGACGGCGTGGCCATTGCTGGCTGCTATTCGCAGTCAGAGCACAACGGCACCGACAAGGATGACAGCCTTGGCACCGGCACCGTGATCATGAGGGCAAATTCGACCCTCAATATGAAGAACGGCGCCGTCATCGAGCACTGCTATGCGTACGAGGGCGGCGGCGTGTACGTCGCTCAGCCCTCCGTAACCGTCAACATCGACAACTCCTACATCAGGGACAACTACGCTTCGGAAAAGGGCGGCGGCCTGTTCTCCTGTGACCAGAACACCACGGTGAATTTGACCAACAGCGGCCGCATCGATGGCAACGGTTCTCCCGGTGGTGGCGGCGTCTATCTCGCTACCTATGCTTTCAAGCTGACAGGAGACAGCACGGGCTATATTTCCGGGAACACGGCCACGCGGTCGAACACGATTGAGACGAAGGACCATCAGAGCGGCGGCGGCATCCATGTTGCCGACGTCGAAAGAGGAGAGACCGGGTCCGGCCTGATCGAGAACATCAACATCGACGCCAACTACTCCGACTACGACGGCGGCGGCCTCGAGATCGACCAGCAGAACATCACCCTCAGAAACTGCTCCATCACGCGCAACGCCTGCAAGTACGAAGGCGGGGGCATCTACGTGTGCAACGACGGCACCACCATCGACGGCTGCACCATCACCGGCAACTACTGCCGCGGCGGAAGCAGCACCGGCAACTACGAGGGTGGCGGCGTGTTCGTGTGGCACAGCTACGACCTCAAGCTCACCGGCCTGTGCATCATCAAGGGCAACACCCGCGGCGGGGGCGGCAGCCCGGACGACGTGTTCCTGCGCGAGGACTTCTGGACCTCCACGAAGGCCTACATCACCGGCGGGGTTTCCGAGGGTTCGAGCGTCGGCATCCGCACCGGCACGACGGGCGATCGCCGCATCGGCAAGAATATCTCCACCTACACCTACGGCGCCTACTTCATCGACCTCGACGGATACTACGTGAGCAACGGCAAGGACGAGGGTGGCGACCTTTGGCAGCGCCACAGCCAGCTCGAGTACCTGCTGAAGGTGAACGGCAGCGGCTTCAACCGCTACAAGGACGGGAACACGGTGGCGGTATCCGCGCCCTTGGTCTCCGGCAAGGTGTTCTGGCATTGGGATGCGGATTCAGCCTCCGGCCTTAACCCGGTGAGCGACTACATCAACGAGGGCAGCATGTACAACAGCGTCCTCTCGTTCAAGATGCCTCAGAACGATGCGAGCGTGAGCGCCGTCTACACCACGAAGACGACGAAATTCAACCTCTCCGTAACGGCGCCGAAGGCCGGCGTGGCCCTATCTACCACTGCAGTGATAAGCAGCGTCGAAGACCCGAGCCTCAAGGCGACCGTGCCCATAACCTGGCGCGTGGATGGCGGTGAGAACGCCGTGTCCGGCACCGCCCAGCCCAACACCTCCTACCTGGCCACGGTCTCCTGCACGGACCTTCACAAAGCCGGTATTGTGGGTTCCTCCCCCCTTACTTCAAGCGACGTGACCCTGATTGACCCGAGCACCGGCAAGGCTTACGACCCGAGCGTTGCCGGGGTCGGCTCGATCACCCTTTACAATTCGACCGGAGCGTTCTCGGTCGTCGCGTCGGGTTTCAAGACCGGCGAGGGATCGGAAGCCGGGTACAGAGAGAAGCCGGTAAACGTGAGCCTGCAGGCTGTTCCGCTCTCGAGCGTCGTTGGCGGCGCCTCCGAGAACATCTCCCTTACGGAGCTCTCGGACGAAACGGAACCTCAGTCCGGACGCGCCGTCTTGGGCGACTTCGACGTCTCCTATACCGAGGGTGATACCGACGTTACCGTTGTCGCCCCGGCTATGGATGGCTACAACTTCTGCAACTGGGAGGGCGCCGATGACGATTGGATCAGAGACGACGTCGACGGCACCGTCACCGTCCCCTACGAGGAAGTCGGCGAGATCGACCAGCTGGTAGCCGTCTACACCCCGGTCGTGACCGAGGTGGAAGTGGGGCTCTCTGCGCCCGAGGCTGGGAAGAGCCTGGACCAGGCCGCCACGAAGCTTCTGCTGAAGGCCTCGACCGGCGAGAGCATCAACCTCGTTGACGAGCTTGGCGAGCTGCCGGTTACCTGGTCGCCCGGGGCGGGCGAGGACGGCACGGCCGACTTCTCCACCGTCTACGCAGCCCTGGTGCAGATCTGCGACGGGGAGGGCTTCGTCGGCGTCGAGGACGTCCTCGCGTCCAACGCCAAGGTCACCGTGAACGACGGCGCCAACGCGGCCTCCGCCGGCTTCGCCATCGTGGACGACAAGCTCAACCTTGCACTGACGTTTGCCGAGACCCGCGCAGTCAAGGCGACGTCGGTGTCGCAGCCCAAGGACGTCGAGCTTACCTTCGAGGAGGCCAAGGCCCGTGACGAGAAGGGCGAATGGCTGCTGCCCAAGACCGCCGACGTGGCCTTGGAGAACGACGGCGTTGCCGAGGGCGACATCGAGTGGCAGGCCGTCGAGGGCTTCGACGCCAACGCGACCGGTGCCCAGGAGATTACCGTGAAGGGCACCATCACGCACGTGGCCTACGACGGCGAGCTCGACACCGACGGCCTCTCCTACGACGTGGCCTGCACCATCAAGGTCGCAGCGCCTACGGACGGCGGGGACACCCCGGCGGTTGACCCCGATAACGGCGGCGAGCCCGGTGATGGTGACGGCAGCGGCGACGAGGCTGGCGTGAACGCCACCGACAACGGCGGCAAGGCGGCCCTGGCCAAGACCAACGACTCCATCCCGGTGTTCGCGGTGGCGGCTGTTGTGCTCGTTGCCGTGGCGGCTATCGCCGTTGCAGTCGTCGCGGCCATGCGCCGACGCAAGGGCTAGCGTTCACAGCTCAGCGTAAGCGGACTCCGAGGCCCGTCACCTTCGCGGTGGCGGGCCTCTTCGCTTTTGGGGTTTGTTTATCGGCTGTTTCTCAGTCTGGGGCTTGTTCGGATTGCGTCCAATCCTGCTGCTTGCGCTTTGACAATTCACGAGGCTGATTAAACGAAGCTAAATGCTTAGCCACGAATGCCATTACGTGCGAAAATGACCGGAGGATGTTTCGAGGAAGGACCTCCATGAAGAAACCCACTGCCATTATCGCTTCGGCTCTTTTGGTTCCCCTTTTGACGCTCACACTTGGTGTGACGGCGGCTCCTACGACGGCCTTCGCTACAGACGACGAGGTGGTCGCTGCGTGGAAGCAGGCGGCTAAGGACTACTTCGCAAACCCCACTCGAGCGTATTCCTATGCGGGCACTGATGCTCCCGTCGAGTTGACCAGCGAGAACGTGGCGTCCACGAGTCCGGACTCCGTGTCCCGTTACAGCCTGTACGATCTGGGTCTCGTAACCCCGGCTAAGCGCCAGTACCCCTGGAACGACTGCTGGGCTTTCGGCTCTATCGCCGCAGCTGAGACGAGCCTGCTTTCCAAGGGCGTATCGATGGCCGACGCCGACCTCTCCGAGCGCGCTCTTGTGAACATTGCTTACACGTCCGCCGGCACCGCGCAAAGCGTCGTCCCTAACACCACCGCCGGTCTGGCGCAGGTGGGCGAAAACGCGAATCCATACTGGACGAGTTCAAGCGCCAGCTTTGACAGGGGCGGCCGTGTCTACTATGTGATGAGCCTCTTCAGCGCAGGCCTTGCCCTTCTTCCCGAATCTGCGTCTCCTTATCAGAACAACGATGGCATCTTTGTCTGCGAGATAACGGTGGCCTCGACCGGTGAAAAGCAGACCAAGTACTTCACGCAGGAGCAGATAGACGCCTACAAGGCGGAAAATCCCGACGACACGCTCGTCAACAAAGGCTGGGCTGGCCGATACACCTATACGGAGGACGGCCAAGAGAAGGTGGGTTACTGTGATTGGAGCTCCGACAGTTCGATCTGGACTAGGGGTTCCTACACCCTTTCCGATGCCAATGTCCTGCCCGAGCCTAGGATTATTGAGGGGCAAGGCGCGACGGCAGCTTTCAAGGGCATCGACGCCGGCGCTGTTTCTGCAATCAAGAAAGAGCTGTATGCGGGCCGCGGCGTTTCCGCGGGCGTTTACTTGGACGATGACAACAGTGAAGACAAGCCCATAACAGCCCATTTCGACCGAACTACCTGGTCCCAATACACTTGGGAGAAGCTGGAGTCCAACCACCGCACATGCATCGTTGGCTGGGATGACAATTACGACGCGAGCAATTTCCAGAACAGCGAGCGCCAGACCCCTCCCGGCAACGGTGCGTGGATTGTCAAGCAGAGCGCTGGTGCCGAGTCTGAGGACCAGGATTTCCAGAATAGGGCAGCATGGGGTATCGTTAATGAAGAAGGCGAGCACACCGGCTACTACTACCTTTCCTATTACGACCAGAGTCTCAGCGATCTGGTTACCTTCGATTTCGACCTCGATGCCACGGACGCAAGTGATTCTTATGCCGACCAGTACGACTTCCTGACCGAGCGTGACGCCCTTGTCCGGTCTTCCGATGTGCCTTTGAGCTCGGCGAACGTCTTCGAAGCCCAGGGCGACATGACGCTTGACGCTCTTATGTGCGCCACCTACAAGGACAACACCACGGTTACCTACCAGGTTTACCTCCTTGACGACGAGGCCACAACGCCTACCGAGGCGGGCCATTCGACGCTCGCCTGCACGGTGGATGCGACGTATGCCTACGGCGGTTACCACCGTACCGCTCTCGATGAGGCAAAACAGGTGCGTATGTCCAAGGGGCAGCGCTATGCCGTGGTCGCCACCCAGAAGTGCAACGATAACGGCAAGTGGTATCAGGGCGTGACGCACAACCTGTTCCTCTTCGCGGCGAAGGTCAACGCCGGCGAGAGTTTCACGGGCGTCACCTCAGGTTCCTCATCGGCAGCTTCATCGGAAACGGATTGGTCCGACTGGAAGATGGTGGAGGAAGGCGTTAAGGGAGAGGCCAGCAGCTGGGTCGTTGACAACGCTCCCGTGAAGGCTTTCTCCACTAAGGCGACGTGGGCTTCGGGCGACGAGCTTTCCTCTTTGAAACAGGCCGCTGCCGATGCCCGTGCCAAGCTGTCGGCCGTGAAGATCAGTGCCGACGGCAGCGACGTGGACCCGGCGGATACCTGGGTTACCCAGGCGCAGTTCGATGCGGCTGCTAAAGCGATCGAACGCGCCGATTCTCTTCTTGCCCAGGCTGGGGACGACCTTACCGGTTTGGTGGATGCCAGCGAGGTAGCCGAGGTCGAGGAATCCCTTGCGGCGTTCGAGCCCCTGCCGGGCACCAAGCAGAACGGCTCCGGCGATGATGGCCAAGACGACGAGAAGAAGAACGACGGCAACGAAGCCGAATCGAATGGGAAAGCAGCTTCTAGCGACAATTCATCGACCCCTGCTACCGGCGATGCCGAGGGCTTTGCCTTCTCGGGCGCTGTTCTGGCCTCGGCAGCCTCCCTGTATGCTGCTTCGCGGGCTTTCCGTCGCATCAAGAGCGGACAGCGTTAGGGTTGTATGCCGGCAGAACCGAGGTGCTTGCTAGCAACGCGGAGGGCCTTTGAAGAGCCCGTCGTTCATCGCCTTAAGCTGCGCCCTGCTCGGGCACGTTGCCCTTGCCAGCGGCACCGCGGGCTTAATCGTTTCCGCTCCGGCTCCTGCTTCAAGGCGCTACAATTGCCTGAAGCCTACGAAAGGATCGCATGACGGAGATCGGCCTCATATGCTGCGTTGCGGGAGTTGTTCTCGCGGTTGCGGCGTGCTTCATGGCCTATCGCCAGCCCAATCGCATCGCCAATGGGTTCGTTCTTGAACTTGGGCTGCTGCTTGTTGTTGGGGGATGGGGCTATTTGGCTGCGTCCGATTCCTCCTTGGACGACGGCTCCTTCGCCACCTCTGCGCTCGTCGTTGCGTTCTATGCTCGATACGTGGTCTATGTGGTTTTGGGCGTTGCCCTTCTGGCGAACGGCGTGCTCACCGTCCGGCGCGAGGGGCTATCGCCTACCCATGTCCTGCCGTTTTTCTGGGGCTTGCTCCTTTTGGGCACGACGTATTGGTTCCTCGAAGGGCCCGGCATGTATCTGTCCGGCTCGGAGCTCTTCGTGAACGCGATGGTGTTCCTCTCGTTCCTTATCGCCTATATCCCGTTTGCGCTTATAGGTGTTCTGCTGTCGAACGAGATCTGCTATCGGATGCCGAAGCGCCCTGAAACCGAGTACATCGTTGTGCTCGGATGCGGAATCCGCCCCGATGGGGGCGTTACGCCGCTGTTGCGTGGGCGCCTTGAAGCGGCGATCTCGGCATACGAGGCTGGGGAGCGCAAGGCGAAGATCATCGTTTCCGGCGGGCAGGGCGCCGATGAGATTGTCTCCGAAGCGCGCGCTATGGCTGATTACCTGCGCGAGCGGGGGATTGCAGAGGGCGACGTTATCCTCGAAGACGAATCGACCACCACCGAGGAAAACCTGCGTAACTCATTGGCCATCATGAAGGCGCACGGGGGCGCGACTCGCTGCACAATTGCCACCAGCTCGTACCACTGCCTTCGTGCGGCGATGCTGGCAAGGCGCCTTGGCATCGACGCCAGCCTTGTTGGTGGGCGCACGGCTGCGTTCTACTATCCAGCCGCGTTCTTCCGTGAATATGTTGCGCTTATCATGCGAAACAGCCATGCCGTGGCGTTGTTCGTTGCTCTGGCGGCGGTTCGCTTCGGGCTGTATGCCGCAGGGATCATGCCCGAGGGGCTGATCTAGGAAACGCTTTGTGCTTCATGGCAAGCCTAGGCCGTTTGGCATCCGGTGCATTAAACATCAATTACGGTAAAGGCTTCCGAGGAAACGAGCCCCTCGTTCCTATAGGATGTAACAAGATAGAGCGCATGAAGGTACCGGTGGCTATTGCCTAGGGCTGGCAGCAGATGTCTTCTTGGTAATGTTTTGAACGCGGGCAGATGACCGCAGATTTTTGGAGGAAGCAGAATGAAAAGACGGTTCCTGAGCATCTTACTTTCAATATGCATGGCAACATGGCTTGTGCCTACAAGCGCTTTCGCTTCCCCGAAGGGGAGTGTGGATAGTGCTTCGTCTGCCATCGAGCTTACCGTGCTTCTTTCCAGCGGCCTGAGCGCCGACGGAATGGAGATGACAACCGAAGGCACGGGAAAGGTTGTCCGCGTTGTTGGCGCAGATGGGAGCATCGATCCCATTGCCGTAACCTCGCAGGATGGCGGTTTTTCGGACAAGTTGGCCTCCGCCGTTTCCGAACAGCCATCCTTCCAGGGCAATCAATTGAAGGCCGAGTATCACGCAGACGACGACACCCTCGTCATTACCGGCAACCCCACCCAAAGTGCCGAACTCGAAATGGGCAGCATCCTCGAAGCCGCTGAAAGCTCCCTTCCCAAAGACGAAACCGATGCAGCTGCCGATGCGGCTGTTGCCGCGAACGGGGGAGAGCCCGAAGCAGCAGGTCTTGCCACCGCTTCTGCAACAGCCCACGTGCACCCGGACTGCGGTAAAACCGACTGCACGGACGCTTCCCACACCGCCGTCGAATGGCAGGCGTGGGACAAGGCGGATAGCCTGCCCTACGACCCCGGTACCAATTACTATTACCTCACAACCGACGTTACGCTTTCCCAGACGTGGCAGGTTTCCGCCGGCTACACTCCCCACATCTGCCTTAACGGCCATACCATCACCGGCCCTAGCGGCGATAGCGTCATAAATATTGCCAGCGGCAACCTCACCATCACCGATTGCCATAGCGGCGACCAAGTAGGCAAGATCACCCATAGGTCCGGCGAGACGGGCAAGGGCATCGGCATCGGTGCCGGCACGTTCACGATGTGGAACGGCATGATCACCGGCAACACAGCCGGTTTCGGTGCAGGCGTGGAGAACGACAGCACCTTCAACATGTACGGCGGCACGATCACCGGCAACAACATCAGCAAAGAGAGCTATTACGGGGGCCACGGCGGCGGCGTGGCGAACTACGGCAGGTTCAGCATCTCGGGCGATGCGACCGTTTCGGGCAACACCGGCAGGGACGGCGGCAACGACAACGTCTACGTGTCCTCGAAGTCGCGCATCAATGTCGAGGGCGCAGGCATGGGCTCGGGCGCCAAAGTTGGCGTCAATGCCGAAAATCCTTTGTCTTCGCCTACCGTTGTCACCGGGTCGACGGATCTCAGCGTCTTTTTCGGCGACAACGAGAATTACCCATTGAAGAAAAGCGGCGCGAACAGTTTGAGGATCTCATCGGGTCACCAGCACGCGATCTGCGGCACCGATGGTTGCGACGACCCTGATCACGAGAACATCGAGTGGACGCTGTGGAGCAGCGACACCAGCCTTCCCACAGAGTCCGGTTACTACTACCTGACGTGCGATGTGGCGCTCTCGCAAGCTTGGGAGGTCGGCGCTGGCAAGAACATCAATCTGTGCCTTAACGGCAAGACCATCCTAGGCAAGGACAAGGATAGCGTCGTCAGGGTTGCATCTGGCGGCTACCTTACCATCACCGATTGCCATACTGAGGCCACCGGTCTTGGCAAGATCATGCACGAGTCGGGCCAGAGTGGCGTCGGCGTCGAGAACCACGGCAGCCTCACCCTTTGGAATGGCTCCATCACAGGTAATACGGGCGGTGTTGTAAACGGCGCCAGCGAATCCGGCTCCGATGCCCTCTTTACCATGGTTGGCGGGGAGATCACCGGCAACGCATCGCTTCGCGACGGCGCCGGCGTCTACAACTACCAGAACAACACGTTCGCCATGGTCGGCGGCAAGATCTACGGCAATACTGTTACCGGCACAAGTTCCAACGGTGCCGGTGTGTTCAACGGCGGCACCTTCCAGATATCGGGCGAAGCGCAGGTCACGGGCAACAACGCTGCGGACAACTCGTCGAGCAACGTCTTCCTGTGGGGGACGACCATAACGGCTATCGGCGAGATGGGCGACAGCGCAAGCGTCGGGATCTCAACGGGTAATCCCACGGCAAGCCCGGTGGTGGCCACCGGCCTAACGACGGCCAAGGGCTTCTTCGCCGATGATACCTCGCATTCCATCGAGGCGGACGGCGCTGGCAACCTAAGGCTGGTCACTCACAAGCACGGAATCAGTGGCGAGAGCGGCAGTGGTGAAGAATCCCTCAGCTGGACTCCCGTTTCTGCCTTGGGAGAGATCGAGGCTGACGGCAATTATTACCTGACGGACAACGTGAGCCTCTCGGAAACCTGGGCGTGCACCTACAAAGTGAACCTCTGTCTTGACGGGCATGCCGTCACCGGCCCAGATTGCAATCGTGCTATCTATGTGGCTCCCAACGCGAGCCTGAATATCACCGATTGCCACACGGGCGATGAGCTTGGCAAGATCACGCACGCCGAGAACGCAACCGGTGGCGCTATCGAGAACGCTGGATCCCTCACCCTTTGGAACGGCTCCATTTCCGGCAACTCCGCTGACTTCGGCGGCGGCGTGTACAACACAACTGACAGCACCTTCACCATGCGCGGCGGCAACATCACGGGCAATTCCGCCCAATGGGGCGGCGGCGTTCGCAACGAGGGCGCCTTTGAGATGCTCGGGGGCTACATCACCGGCAACGCGGGCGAGATAGCAGGCGGCGGCGTTTACGACGCTGGTACGCTGAAGGCGTCTGGCGAAATAACCATCAGCGAGAACACGGTTGGTGGCAAGGCTGACAACCTGTATCTTCCCAGAGGCAAGACCGTTGCCGTGGCCTCGCCTCTCTCCGATGCCGCCAAGGTGGGCGTTACGGCCCAGCAGCCTGGCTCGGAGCCTACCGTTGCAGTGGGAACCACGAGCTCGACCGGTTTCGTGAGCGACAGCGACCGTTACCGCTTTATCGCCGATGGTGATGGCGGCCTGAAGCTGACGGCAGAGCATATCCATGCCGCATGCGGTAAAGCCGATTGCGGCGACGAGGGCCATGGCAACATCAAGTGGGCCGCCTGGGAGAGCACCGACAGCCTGCCCTCTGAGGCCGGCAATTATTACCTTGCAAGCGACGTGACGCTATCCGGCACATGGCGCGTAGAATCTGAGATCAATCTGTGCCTTAACGGCAAGAGCATTACCAGCACGGGCTCCGGCGCCGTTGCTACCGTGGCCAATTCCGGCAACCTGACCATCACGGATTGCGAAGCATCGTTTGGCAAGATCACACACGCGGGCGGCGCGCAGGGCAGTGGCGTCGAGAATTACGGCACGTTCACGCTTTGGAATGGTGCGGTTGCCGGCAATGCTGCTGCCCAGGGCGCAGGTGTGCACAACTTGGGCACCTTCAATCTGCTCGGTGGGTCCATTGCCAACAACACCGCCAGCAGCCAGGGCGGCGGCGTGTGGAACCAGAAGACCTTCGTGATGTCCGGCGGTAGCATTTCCGGCAACAGCGCTGGCAGCGACGGCAACGTTGGGCAGGGCGGCGGCGTGTTCACCAGCCTGCCTTCCGGTTCTACCCATCCTGAGGATGTCACCTTCACCATGACTGGCGGAAGTATCACGGGGAACAACGTTACGGGCAGCGAGGCTGCAGGTGGCGGCGTATACGGCAGCAGCTACTTCCATATGTCCGGAGACGTAGTGATTCAAGGCAACGCAGTGGGTGGCACCATCGTGGATGGTTCCCTTAGTGGCGGTTCGGCCAACAATGCTTACCTCAACCAGAGGATTCAGGTGCAGGGCTCCGGAATGGGGTCTGCCGCAAAGGTCGGCATCACGTCGTCGAATCCCGCAAGCCCGAATCGTCTTGTCGTAGCTGGGACGACAAGCACCTCCGGTTTCTTCAGCGATAGCGGGAACTACAGCTTGACTCGTCGCGATGCAGAGGGCTTATGCCTGGTTCAGGGGCATAACCACGCTGTCTGCGGCGAGAACAGCTGCCCTGATGAGCACGAGAGCATCGAGTGGCAGGAGTGGACGGCAACCGATAGCCTTCCCGCGCAAGCCGGCAATTATTACCTGACGTCCGACGTTGAGCTGCCAGGCACCTGGAGGGTCGATGCAGATGTAAAGCTTTGCCTTGGCGGGCACACTATCACGTGCGCAGCCGATGAGAATGCAATCTACGTGTCTTCTGGCAGGAACTTGGTCATCACCGATTGCGGTAGCGGAGACTCTCTAGGCAAAGTCACGCACGCTTCCGGTAAGGCCGGCAGCGGTATTGTCAACGACGGTACGTTCACGCTTTGGGGCGGCTTGATCACCGGCAACAACGCCCAGTACAAATCTGGTTACGAAGACTCTGGCAATGGCGGTGGCGTCAACAATCGTTCAACCGGCACCTTCAACATGTTCGGTGGAAGCATTTCGGGCAACACCGCCTCTGGTTCTGGCGCCGGCGTTTACAACAACGGCACCCTTGTCATGTCCGGCAACGTGGTTGTCGACGGCAACACCAAGAACGGTGCGGCCAACAACGTCAGCATTTCCAACGACCGTATCATCCATGCCGAGTCGAACAGGGCATTCGGCGCCACTGCAAAGGTCGGCATAACCTCGACCGATACCTCTGATGACGCTGCTGCGGTGGACGGAACGGCGGATACCGGCGCCTTCTTCAGCGATAACGATGGATATGAGCTGGTTGAAAAGGGCGAGAACGGCCTTGCTCTTCACAAGCTCGATCACCAGCACGGTGTTTGCGGGGAGGCCGACTGTACCAATTCTTCGCATGGCGATGTGATTGTTTGGAAGCCGATCTCGAGCTTGAGTGACATCGCGGCAGATGGCAATTATTACTTGAAGAGCGACGTAGACCTCTCCGATACGTGGGAGTGCACCTACAAGGTCAATCTCTGCCTTAACGGCAAGAACATTGTCGGTGCGGGCGGCAAGGACGCCATAAAGGTAGCTGAGGGCGCAGAACTCGCTATTACCGATTGCCAGGATAGCGCCGGCGCAATCACCCATAGCACCGGTGGGAAAAGCCGTGCTATAGCCAATTCCAGCACAGAAGGGAATGGCCGCGGCATAGCCAACTACGGCACGGTTTCCCTCTGGAACGCCTCTGTTACCGGCAATGCGGCCGAGTCCCTTGGCGGCGGTATCTATAACGCGGGTGCCCTTGCCTTGCATGGCGGTTCTGTTGATGGCAATTCTGCCAGCTACGGCGGCGGCGTGTACAACGCAGGTACGCTCGCTGTTTCTGGTGGGCAGGTCAGCGACAACGTTGCCTCCCACCGTGGCGGTGGTGTGTATAACGATGGCTCGCTTTCGGTAACTGGAGGCTCCATCACGACGAACGCGGCCACGCTCTATGGCGGCGGCGTGTATCAGGACGGCAGTGATTTGAAGCTGTCCGGCACCGTGAAGATTTCAGATAACACGGTTGGCGCCGCCGATAAGATTACGGTCGGAAATGTCTGCCTGAACAGCAAGCTCATCCAAGTAGATAGCGATTCTCTCAGCGCAGATTCGCGCGTGGGCGTCTCCGCGATGAAGCCGATGGTTGTGTCGACCGTCGTTTCCGGCTCCACGAGCACCGACGTTTTCACCAGCGACTTCAACGGCTTCAGCCTGGAGAATAATCAAAAGGAAGGCCTCGACCTTTCGACCGTTACCGTAGATATCTCAGACGTTAAGCTCCTGGACAAGCAGGGCGGGACAGAGATGGCCGGCAATATCAAGGTCTACGATGGCAATACGGTTACCTGCGACTACAGCAGCACCAAAGTTTCCCTAACGGTGACCGATGCTGCGCTGGTCTATAAGTGGCAGAAGAAGACCGGCGACACCTATGCCAATATCTCCGGCAACACGGCACCTAAGGCTGCAGGTGAATATCAGCTCGTGGTGACCTACGAGCGCGCCGGCGTGGTGTTCGGCAAGGCGGAGGTTCCGTTCTCCATTACCGCTAAGGAACTGCAGGTAGCGAACTTGAAGGTTGCGGATAAGACGTATGACGGCACCGCCTCGGCTGCCGTCAATGGTCTACGCCTGGAGGGCATCTCCTCCGGCGATTCTGTGAGCGCCGCCGTGACGGACGCCAAGTTCGCCGACAAGAACGCCGGGGAGAACAAGGCGGTTACCGCAACGATCAAGCTGTATGGGTCGGATGCATCTAACTACACCGTTGCCTGGCCCGAGGGCGCCTATGGCAGTGTCAAACCCAAGGAACTTGCCCTCTCGGCGCTGGCGCAGGACAAGGTCTATGACGGCACGACCGTCGCAGAGGTCTCTGACCTCTGGTTTGATGGAGACCTTGATGGGGACGATGTCTCGGCAAACGACGATAAGATGGTTGTCGCTGCTGCGTTCGAGGACGCCAACGTAGGCGAGGGCAAGACGGTCAACGTCACCGTAACCGGTCTTGAGCTTACCGGCAACGATGCTGGCAACTATACTCTCACGCAGCCCAGCGGCGTTACGGCAGATATCGTTGCCTATGAGCCCACAGGTGCCGAGTACAGCGCTACCACCAGCGACCTGACCAACCACGACTTCACCGTTACGGCAGCCGAGGGCTGGAAGCTTTCCCTGACCAACACGGCCGATGGTGACTGGAGCGACAGCCTGAGCTGCTCCGACGACACGAACGCAGGCACCCTGGCCTTCTATGTGAAGAATGTATCCCAGGGTTACATCTCCCAACCCATTTCGGTGAGCTACAAGATCGACAAGACCGCGCCGGTGATCACCGGGGCACAGGACGGCGGCACCTACTACGGTCCTCTGACGCTGGCTATCTCCGATGCGAACCTCGACGCCGTTACCCTTAACGGCGTGGCCGTTGAACTCAGCGATGGCACGCTTACGCTTCAGCCCGCCGAAGGCGTGCAAACCATCGTTGCCACCGATAAGGCCGGCAACAGTACGTCTCTCAATGTGACTGTAAGCGAGAGCAAGAACGACCCCGCAGGCGATAAGGCGGACGAGGGCGGCAAGGGAACGCCTGAAGCGAACGGCGACAACGCCACGTCTTCCCAGGCTTCCGAAAAGGCGGGTGTTGCGCGGACCTCTGACGGAATAAGCTCAAGCGTATTGCCGAGTCTGCTCCTTCTTGTCGCGGCAGCTTCTGTAGTTGCTGTTGCGTCTAGGAGAAAACGGACCAAGTAAAGCATTGCTTCGAGGAGGCTGCCGGAACCGGCGGCCTCCTCACTTGTCTGGTGGTCAGCGCCTTGACTTTTCTGCGTAACCTCGGTATACGAAGTACGGGTTGAACGCTTGAATCAATCGGTGCGACTGTGGCCGGAAAAGGTAAACTCCGTTATTGCCCCGAAGCCCCCCGATGGAAAGAGGATATTTTGGCTTCCCTGAATGATGGACGAATGCGTTTTCTCGATTACGGTAAAGCGATAATCATCATGGTCGTCATAATGGTGCATATGGATGCCCCCTTCCAAGATGTGGGAGCTTTCAACATGATGTTCTTCTTCTTCGCTTCGGGGTATGTTCAGAAAATCAGCAGCCGATCGTTCAAGGAGTACACCAAGCGCAGGTTCAGGGCGATCATCGTTCCCTTCTGGTACGCAACCCTCATATTGGGCGCGCTTGAGATAGCCCGGGCCTATTACTTCGGCTACGGGGACTGGCGCATCTTCCTGCTCCCCGTCCTGAACGCCGTTTACGGCTCCGGTCATCTTCCTTACCTGGGTCCTGCCAGCGACTACGTCAACTCGCTCAAGGGCTTCCACCCCGACGGGGTCGAGGGGTTCACCGACGTTATCCTCCCCATGACCTGCCATCTTTGGTTCCTGCCGGCGATGTTCGTCGCGTCTTTGCTGTTCTTCGTTTACGTCAACAGGATCCGCAAGGGCTATTGGACCGATGTGGTCGCTATTCTCTTGCTGTGCCTGCTTGCCTACTGCGACTGTGTTTTTGCCTTTCAGCTTCCCTACGCCATTGGGCGCGGCTTCTGGGGCTGCGCGGGAATGGTTGCAGGCTATGCCGTAAAAAAATCTGCTCTTTTCATCACCGGAAATCGCCGAGTACCTATTTTCTTGATAACGGCCGCAATCGGCGTTTCACTCGCCCTTGCGGGCATCACCACCGGCATGATGGCCATAGTCTCCTACTACGGGCCGTATGGACCGTTCGGTGTCTTGCTTACCGTTGTCGGCGGCATCTCTTCGAGCATCGCCTTCTGCTACTTGCTCTATGCTGCAGAGCAACTGTTGAACGGGCGAGATGGTGTTATCTGGCTTATCGGCCGAAACCTCATGCCCCTCTATCTTTGGCACATGCCGGTCATCAACGTGTTTTCCATAGCGCTGCTGCTCATCACCCAAACGCCTCCCAATTTCGACTTCACGATGGTTGCGGTTCTTCCCGATGCCTGGGTTTTCTGCAAGTACCTCCTGATGGCAGCTACGGTTGGCAGCATCCTTTTGACCTGTAGCCTTACCCGTCGTCTTAATTAGGGGCTGTTGCTCTGGGTGCTTGCAGGTGCTCGATTACGATCGTTCTTCAGGGAGGTTCGCTATACGGCGGGCCTCCCGTTGTTTGCGTTTCATCCGGGGGCGCTGCTCGCGGCTTCCAGCCTCGTTGAAGGTGTGTTGGACTGCGCCTTAGCTCAAAGGTTTACGTTTTTGATTTTTGAGCCCAACGAGATACCCGGAAAAGGTAAACTTCCCCTGTGGCCCGAAACTCCCTGATAGAAAGGGGATGTCTTGACTTCCTCGAAGGAAGGAAGAGCGCATTTCCTCGATTACGGTAAAGCGATAATCATCATCGTCGTCATAATGGTGCACTTGAAGGCTCCCTTCCAGGATGTGGGAGCTTTCAACATGATGTTCTTCTTCTTCGCTTCGGGGTATGTCCAGACAATCGGCAGGCGGACGTTCAAGGAGTACACCAAGCGCAGGTTCAGGGCGATCATCGTTCCCTTCTGGTACGCAACCCTCATATTGGGCGCGCTTGAGATAGCCCGGGCCTATTACTTCGGCTACGGGGACTGGCGCATCTTCCTGCTCCCCGTCCTGAACGCCGTTTACGGCTCCGGTCATCTTCCTTACCTGGGTCCTGCCAGCGACTACGTCAACTCGCTCAAGGGCTTCCACCCCGACGGGGTCGAGGGGTTCACCGACGTTATCCTCCCCATGACCTGCCATCTTTGGTTCCTGCCGGCGATGTTCGTCGCCTCTGTGCTGTTCTTCGTTTACGTCAGCAGGATCCGCAAGGGTTATTGGACCGATGCGGTCGCCATCCTCCTGCTATGTCTGCTTGCATACAGCGAAACTACTTTGGTTTTCGAGCTTCCCTACGCCATTGGGCGCGGCTTCTGGGGCTGCGCGGGAATGATTGCCGGCTATGCTGCAAAAGATTCGGCGATTATTACCTCCGGCAAAAAACGAATCCCGATTTTCTTGATTACGGCTGCAGTCAGCGTTTCATTCGCCCTTGCGGGCATCACCACCTGCTGGAAGCCCATAGTCTCCTACTACGGACCGTATGGACCGTTCAGTGTCTTGCTTACCGTTGTCGGCGGCATCTCTTCGAGCATCGCCTTCTGTTATTTGCTCTACGCCGCAGAACAGCTCTTGAACGGGCACGATGGCGCTATCTTCCTTATCGGGCGCAACCTTATGCCCATCTACCTTTGGCACATGCCGGTCATCAACGCATTTTCCATAGCGCTGCTGCTCATCACCCAAACGCCGCCCAGTTACAACTACTCGATGGTTTCGGTTCTTCCCGATGAATGGGTTTTCTGCAAGTGCCTCCTGGTCGCTGCTACCGTTGGCATCATCCTTCTGGCATGCAAGCTTACCCGTCGTCTTGATTGATGCCGTTGCCTTGGCGTTTTCAGGTGCTCGATTGCGGTAGATTAGGTTCTGGGAGGTCCGCATTATGGCGGGCCTCTCGTTGTTCGCCTCCGCATCCCTTTTCCCGCTGCCTCCTTTTACCGATTGAATGTACCGATTCTGGCTGCCCAACGTAATATCTTGGGCAAACAAGAACGACGAACGGGAGACACATGAAATCAATCGGGTTCATTGGCGTAGGCATTATGGGCAAATCGATGGTTCGGAACCTGATGAAGGCTGGGTTCGAGCTGCATATCTATGCACGAACCAAATCGAAGGTCGAGGACGTGATCTCTGAAGGCGCCACCTTCCACGACTCGATCGCCGAGTGCGCCCGCGGCCGTGATGCAGTGATCACTATCGTCGGCTTCCCTAAGGATGTGGAAGAGGTGTACTTTTCCGAAGGCAATATCCTTGATTCTGCCGATGCCGGCACCTATCTTATCGATATGACCACTACCAGCCCTAAGCTGGCGCAACGTATTGCCGCAGAGGGCGCTGCTCGTGGGTTCCATGTCCTCGATGCGCCGGTAACCGGCGGCGACACGGGGGCGCGCGACGCCACGCTTTCCATCCTGGTCGGCGGGGAAGAGGCCGACTTCAACGAGTGCCTTCCCCTGTTCGAGGCTATGGGCACCAACATCAACCGCTTCGGTGCTGCTGGCGCGGGCCAGCATTGCAAGCTCGCCAATCAGATCATGATCGCCGGCTCCCTTTCGGGCGTTGTGGAGGCCTTCGCTTACGCAGAGAAGCAAGGGCTCAGCCTGCCTCTGCTAATGAAGGCGCTTGCCACCGGCGCTGCTGGCAGCAAGCAGCTCGACGCGTTCGGCCCCAAGATCATCGCCGACGACTACAATCCCGGCTTCTACCTGAAGCATTTGGTGAAGGATCTTCGCCTAGCCAAGGACGAGGGTATGGCTGTGGGACTGGACCTCGAGATGCTCAGCACTGTGCTTTCCGAGTACGAGGAGCTTCTGCAGAAGGGCTATGGCGACCTTGGCACCCAGGGGCTTATGAAGAGGTTCCGCCCTTAGGCCAGCCTGCGTAATTCATCTTCAGAAAGAATAAAACAGCCCGGTTTTCCGCTTACAGGTAAATCGGGCTGTTCGCAAACTACGGGCATGCTGAACGCGTTCTTGACTCTGCCTTCGCTCTAAAGTCTACGTATTTGATTCATTTGTCCCACTTAGAAGAGGTGCGATCCATGCAATTGGAGGAACTGAAGGCCATTCTGCCGAAGCCCGATCAACTTACCCCTGCGCAGATTGAGCAGAAGGCGGAAGACCTGGGCGTAACGAAGACCAGCATGAGCTTCCGCCAGTCCTTCATGCTCGCCATCATGGCGGGTGCGTTCATATCCATGGGCGCCATGTTCTTCCTCTTGGTGGTCGGCGATACGGGGCTACCCTTTGCGGTGCAGCGCGTGCTTGGCGGCTGTCTGTTCTCGCTGGGCCTCCTGTTGGTTGTGGTTTGCGGCTCCGAGCTGTTCACGGGCAATACCATGATCGTGATGACCGCTGCCAGCAAGCGCATTACCTGGCCAGCGGTGTTGAAGAACTGGGTCGTGGTGTTCTTCGGCAACTTCGTCGGCGCGTTGATCATGGTAGGCGTGGTGTACCTGGCCAACTTCCAGGGAATGAACAACGGGGTCGTTGGCAGCACCATCGTCAGCGTTGCCGCCGGGAAGATGACCCCCGATTGGCTCACCCTTTTCGCCAAGGGCATCATGTGCAACTTCTTGGTGTGCCTGGCGGTGTGGATCTCTTACGGCGCCAAGAGCGTGGTCGACAAGATGCTGGGCATCATGCTTCCCATCGCCGCCTTCGTTGCCTGCGGATTCGAGCACTGCGTTGCCAACATGTTCTTCCTGCCGTTCGGTATCCTGCTGGCTTCCCTGGGGTTGGGCGACGCTTCGGTTGTGAACTGGGGCGGCGCGCTGTGGAACTGGAGCGCTACCGTGCCCGGCAACATTGTTGGCGGCGCCCTGTTCGTGGGCATGGCGTACTGGGTTGCCTACCACCGCAAGGGATAGGGCGGCTCAGGGCCCTTCGGCTCTTACCGCTGCTCGAGCCAGCTCAGCAATTCATCTACATCGCTGAAGGCGTTGCCCAGGCTTCGCCAGTCGCCCTTGTTCAAGCCCTTGGCGCATGATTCGTCGAGCATTTGGATAAGAGGGTCGAAGTAGCCGTTCACATTGAGCAAGGCGATCTTGCCGGATGTCTCGCCCGCCTTTGCGCTCGAGATCACGCTGAAGAACTCATCGAACGTGCCCAAGCCGCCCGGCAGGGTTACGAACGCATCGGACAGGCGAACCATCTCGCTTTTCCGCTCGGCGAGGTCGGCCGCTTCCATCGCAGTAATGCCGCCGACGATGCTCCGGTCTTTGCGGGAGAGCCCTTCGGTGGTTATGCCGATCGCCTTCCCGCCGGCAGCAAGCGCCGATTTCGCAGCAGCTCCCATGAGCCCCATATCGTAGCCGCCGAAAACGAGCGTATGACCTCGTTCGGCTATTGCCTTGCCTAGATCCTCGGCTGCCTGTACGTAGCACTGGTCAAGATCGCTGGCAGACGAGCAGAAAACGCAGATATTCATTCAACACCTTCCTTTTCTTGGGATTGTATCGCCTGCGGGGGCGATTTCGTCAACTTTGTGAAGGAGAGGGTCTGCTCTTGCAAAAGTACGATTTCGTACCTACTATTAAGTACGAAATCGTACTAAAGCAAAGGGGGGGTAACCATGTCTGGCGTCGTCCAGAAGGAAGCGGCGATCCGGAGCCTTTACCGGGAGTTCAACCGGATCTGCTGCGAGTTCGACCAGCTCTATCGCACGGTAGCCATGAAGATGGGGATGTCCGACAGTGCGTTCCAGACCCTGTTGGCCGTATATGACCTGGGTGAGGGATGCACTCAATCGGAGGTTTGCGATTATTGCTGTTTGGGCAAGCAGACCATCGGAAGCTCGGTTCGCAAATTGCAGAACGTGGGGCTGATCACCCTTGAGAAGAGGGTCGGCTCGCGGGGCCTGGGAATTTTCCTTACCGAAGAGGGGCACGAAGTGGTCAAAGAGCGCATTGCCCCTATAGTGGAAGCCGATGTCGATGCACTCGCTTCTGTGGGGCCGGAGAAGGCCCGGCTGTTGGTCCAGATAAGCCAGGAGTACTTGGCGGGCTTTAACGGCGGACTATCGAAGGTAACCTTTCCTGACGATTCAGACTCTAAGGGTGTCAAGTAATGAAGATACAGATCTCAGACCATTTCACATACGGTAGGCTTATCCGCTATACCGCGCCTACCGCCTTGATGACGGTGTGCACCTCCGTGTACGGCGTTGTCGACGGATTGTTCGTATCCAACTTCGTGGGCATGGAGCCCTTTGCCGCATTGAACCTGATTTACCCCTTCATCATGTTCATGGGCGCGCTGGGTTTCATGCTTGGCACCGGCGGCACTGCCCTTGTGGCGAAGACGATGGGCGAGGGCGACCAAAAGCGCGCAAACGGTTTGTTCTCGATGCTGGTGTATGCGACGTTCATCATCGGCCTTATATGTTGTGCGGTTGTTTTGCTCGGTGTCCGCAACGTCGGCTCGCTGATGGGGGCCGAGGGAAGCCTGCTCGACTATGCTGTTCTGTATGGCAGTATCTGTGCCATATCGCTGCCGTTCTATATGTTGCAAGAGTCGTTCCAGAGTTATTTGGCTGCTGCCGGTAAGCCGAAGGTGGGGCTGGCGGTAATCGTGATTGCCGGCGTCACCAACGTCGTGCTCGATGCGCTCTTCATCGTGGGCTTCGGTTGGGGGCTCGCGGGAGCCGCAATCGCCACCGCCGCAAGCGAGATCGTCGGCGGAACGCTGCCCTTGCTGTTCTTCGTGGGCAAGCGTGCGGGCACCCTGCGCTTGGGCAAGCCCCTTCTTGATCTCAAGGCATTCGGCAAAGCCTGCGGCAACGGATCGTCCGAGCTGGTTTCCAATATCTCGATGTCGCTCGTGAGCATGCTGTACAACATCCAGCTTATGAACATCCTCGGCTCCGACGGCGTTGCGGCATATGGCGTGATGCAGTACCTGATGTGGATCTTCGCCTCGCTGTTCATGGGGTTCGGCATCGGCAGCGCACCGCTCATCAGCTTCCAATACGGCGCGAAGAACAAGAAGGAACTGAGCAACCTGTTCCGCAAGTGCTTCACGATCATCGCAGTGATGGGCGTGGTGCTTACCGTGCTGGCGCTGCTTATAGCGCGTCCCATCGCATTGCTGTTCGTTGGGTACGACCAGGGCGTAACCGAGCTTACCACCCATGCGCTGAGCATCTATTCGTGGGTGTTCCTGCTCTGCGGCTTCAGCCTGTTCGGCTCCGCGTTCTTCACGGCGCTCAACAACGGCGTGGTGTCGGCCAGCATCTCCTTCTTGCGTACGTTGGTGTTCGAAGTTGCGGCCATCCTCATCTTGCCGATGTTCTTCGGCGAGATGGGCCTGTGGTCGGCAATCCTTGTTGCTGAAGCCATGTCGTTCATCATTACCGTTTCTTTCGTGGTAGCATTGCGGAAAAACTACGGCTACGCAGGCTAAAGGTTGTTCGCCCTGTGGGGTACCGGCCGGCGCAGCGAATCGACTCTGATCAGCAGAACGAGCAAGGGGGAGCGGTATGGATTCCGAAGATCTTATTGAAGCCGCTCCCCATACTGAGGCCATTTTGCAGGTTGAGCCCGATTACGAGGAGGCGAAGGACCGGCTTTCCCAGGGCGCGCTCTCGCTTCGCATCGGCGCCCGGTATTACCTCGAGGCGCTTCCCGGCCATTCCCGAGAGGGCTTCGAGCTTGCGCGTGTCTTCTATGAGCAGAGCCTCTTCTTCGGCAACGATCAAGCGGCCGTGAACCTGGGGTACGTCTACGCCTACGGGAGGCTTGGCGTTGCGGACGAAGAGAAGGCGGGCAGCTACTTCTATCAGGGAATGAAGATGGGCAACCCCGAAGGCGCCATGAAATACGGCGATTACCTTCGCATGTACGGCTCGGTTCCCGAAAGCGACGATCTTGCTTTCAAACTGTACGACATGGCCTACGATCTTGCGCAGTCGGTAGACGAAGACGACTGGATTGCGGGCTTGGCCCTGCGTCTTGCCACCTGCTATGAGCACGGCCATGGCGTTGAGGCAGACCAAATCGATGCGCTTTCGTTCTACCTGCAGGCGTCCCAACGCTACCAGATTTGTGTCGACGATGGTGACGCCCATTACCGAAAACGCCTCCAGGAAGCCGAAGCGGGCGTTAGCCGCTTGCAGGCGCTGGGTGTCCGTGTTGCCGAGGAACCCCTTCCTTCGGGCGCTTCGTTCAACTGGGACGGCGATTTGCTCGATTCCTTTGGCGTTCCGCTCGAGGCTGGGTTCTATCGCGATGCCATGGGAACCATATTCCTAGCACGGAAGAAGTTCGCCCGCGAGCGTGCCCGCATAGAGTTCAGACGCAACGTGGCTGCTTCGCCGCTGTCGATGTATGCATCGCTTTCCGGTGGGCTCGAATCTGACGGTTCGCGAGACTTCATCGTCGACTTCAAGCATTCTTCGCGCAGCGGGGGCTTTTCCATCGAAGGGGCCGAGATCCGATCTTGGCTGTTCGTCGATGGCGAAAACGGATCTGCCGAATGTGAGATCGGGCAGTCGGAGGCTCGGCTTCTATGGGGGAAGATCTGCGATCTCGGCATCGTCTTCTGGAACGACGAGTACGTTTCGTTCAGGCCGGATGAAAGCTCGTTCCAGTGGCGCATCTGCGTGAACGGCGATTGCGGCAGCTTCGAGTCCGAGGGAGCCTCGGTGGGTCCGAACAATCTGGAGGGCCTGATAGAGCTGCTGGACGGTTGCCTGAAGTAGTGCGATAGCCGCTGATGCCCGATTGCGCTGCGGCTTGTTCCCGGACGCGTATACACTTCTTCTATTGGTACGAACATATGTTTGTAAATCGTGATAGAATGAAGCTCGTCGTTTCGAAGGAGGAAAGCTGTGCCAGACGCTAAGGAGTTGATAGGCGGTATCCTTTCAAGCTCGCGTCTTGCGCAGAGCCGCGCCTTTTCCGATCGGGTATATGAAGACGAGCCCATCTTGTTCACCGGCTCCCAGATGCGCAATTTCCTGCCTGAAAAGTACCGGAATATGAAAGAGCTCGCCAGGCCCGAATTCCGCGACGGGGATTACCGCCGTATTACTGGAACCGAGCTTTTCGTTAAACAAGCCCGCTTCATGGAGAACTGGGAAGACGACTTTCCCTTCAAGGGCGCTTTCAAGCGTTACTTCCCTACCTACGCCATGATGAACGACCAGCAGCTTCGCGGTTACTTTACGTGGCGCACCAAGGTTCGCAAGGGCGTCATCGAAGAGGCTTCGCTTTCCTTTGCGTACGTGTATGTCTACGAGCTGTTGAACGGGATTGGGGCGGAGGGCCCCAAGGACTCGTTCGACAAGCTCTACGCCTTTTGGCAGGCATCTCGCTCGCTGTTCAGCGGGTTGGACACTTATGTTCCCAACTGGCTGCGCGATCTTGCCATTTACCACGGGCTTCCTTCCAGCTTGTTCGAGAAGCTCGTTGATCTTTCGTTCGAGAATGCGTTGATCGCCCTTCGGCAGTTCGAGCAGGTTGCCGTTAAGGGCAGTGATGTGCCGCCGGCCGCGAATGCGGTTGCCGGCGTTTGGGAGGCTGTCTGCGTTCTGGCCCCCTACGGCGTGCAGCGTCCTTCGTTCCTGCTGGATAACAAGGCTGTGTCTTCGCAGGTTGTTGCGCGTGTTCTTGCGTCCCTTGCTCGGCATTGCGCCACGAAGAGGAAAAAGGGGCTGACGGAATCTTGGTTTGGGCAGCCCCAGGTCTCCGAGCATGCCATGTTCCCTTCTGCGGTGTTCCTGGACAGCCCTAAGCACCCTGACTGCCGTTACGACGTCAATGCCGTCCATTCCTATACCTGCAATGGGGGAAGATGGTTTGCGCTCCGTCGCTACAAGAAGGCTCTGCCCAGCGAAGACCTTGGCGCTATCTTGAAGGCCGTTGAGCTTGCGATGCGTGCCGACGATCCGAATGAGACCGCTCTGCTTGAGGCGGGATTGCCGAAGTATCAGGCGGTTATGGTTTGCGATGCAGTTAGAGCCGTGCGGAAGGCTGAAGTGGAAAAGGAGCGCAGGCGGGTACGGATAGACCGCTCGTCGCTGGCGGGAATCCGTCAGCGCGCGGCCGGCACCCGTGAGCAGCTTCTTACTGAAGAGGAGCGTACGGAAGCCTCGGTTCCGGACGAGCCGGATGACCTCGGCAATGTTGCTCTGGAACCGGCCGGTAAGGTCGAGCCTCTGCCGGCGGATGAAGCCGAACCTGCATCGAGCGGTGTTATCGAATCTGCTTCGGTGGCTGAAGTTGGCTTCGCTCAAAACCATGCCACCCAGACAACCCCATCGGTTTCGGCAAAGCCGCAGGTGATCGAGGTCGATGTCGCTTCAGCTGAGCGTTTGGACACGTCTCCATCGGGGTCATTGCCCTACGCTCTGACGGCCGACGAGCTGTTTCTTCTGAAGGCGCTCATCGCGGGTGAGCAGGGGGCTGCTGCGGATGAAGACCTCCTGGCCGATCAGATCAATGAAAAGCTGTTCGACCTGCTTGGAGACACGGTTTTGGAGTTCGGGGCCGAAGGGTTGCAGATTGTCGATGAGTATCGGGAAGATTTGGAAAAGGTTGTGGATTCATGCCTGAGCAAGTAAAAGTACCGCGCAGGATTGCTGCCGTTGTCATCAATTCGCTGAAGGGCGGCGTTGTCCCCCGAATCGGGCTTCCCTACATCACGGTTGGCCGCGAGGTCGAGATCAAGGCGCTTTTGCACGATCTGGCCCTTATCGCCGACGGCGGTGCGTCGTTCAGGTTCCTGGTGGGCAGGTACGGTGCCGGCAAGAGCTTCCTGATCCAGACCATCCGCACCCATGCCATGGGTGAGGGTTTCGTTGTTGCCGATGCCGACCTTTCGCCCGAGCGAAGGCTGCAAGGCGGGCAAGGCCAGGGTTTGGCTACGTACCGGGAGCTCATCCGCAACCTCTCCACCAAAACCCGCCCCGAAGGCGGCGCCTTGCCGCTGGTGTTGGAACGCTGGATGCGCAATCTTCGGCATGGGCTGTCGGATGCGTCCGAAGCTGACGTTTCCAATGATGAGGTTATCCGCGAAGTGCAGCGTTTCCTCGACCCGATCAAGGAGCTGGTCCATGGCTATGATTTCGCGCAGGTTATCGTTCGGTATGCGGAGGCATATCTTGAGGAGGACGATGAGGCTAAATCGTACGTGGCGAAGTGGCTTCGTGGCGAGTATCGAACAAAGACCGAATCGCGCAATGAGCTTGGCGTCAACGCCTGCATAACCGATGATTCGTGGTACGACTACCTGAAGCTCTTTGCCGAGTTCCTCACCGGCGCTGGGTATAAAGGCCTGTTGGTAATGATCGATGAGCTGGTCAATCTGTACAAGATCCCCAACGCCATCACTCGTCAGAACAATTACGAGAAGATCCTTACTATGTACAACGATACGCTTCAGGGCAAGGCGCATCACTTGGGCATCATCATGGGCGGCACCCCGCAGTCCATCGAGGACAGGCGCCGTGGCGTGTACAGCTACGAAGCATTGCGGAGTAGGCTGGCCCAGGGGCGTTTCTCGAAAGACGGCCTTACCGACATGCTTGCGCCGGTAATTCGTTTGAATCCTCTTACGTACGAAGAGCTGCTTGTGCTTATCGAGAAGCTTGCTTCGATGCATGCGGGGTATTTCGAATACGAGCTTTCGCTTGCCGAAGACGATTTGATCAAGTTCTTGCAGATCGAGTTCGGCAGGGTGGGGGCCGACTCCCATTTGACGCCGCGTGAGGTTATCCGCGATTTCATCGAGTTGCTCGATATCATGTGCCAAAACCCCCAGCTTGACATTGCCGAACTGCTCGGGTCGGAGGACTTCGAATTCGCGGATCCCGCCGGTGAAGACGGGGTTTCCGAGCAATTTGCGGAATTCAAGATCTAAGAGATTCCCATGAGCGCGTTCGATCGATTTGCCCCGTTTATCCAAGACTACATCTTCAGCCATGAGTGGGAGAGCCTTCGCGGTATCCAGGTTGCTGCCGCCGAGGCGATCTTCGACACCGATGACAATGTGCTGCTCACTGCATCCACGGCTTCCGGTAAAACCGAAGCTGCCTTCTTCCCGATTCTCACCGAGTTTTGGGAGAGCCCGCCTGCTTCGGTCGGAGCGCTGTATATCGCACCATTGAAAGCGCTGATCAACGATCAGTTCTCGCGCCTAACCGATCTGTGCGAAGAGTCCGACATCCCTGTTTGGCGATGGCACGGCGATGTTTCCGCCTCCCATAAGAGCCGTCTTGTAAAGAAGCCTTCGGGCATCTTGCAGATCACCCCGGAATCGCTCGAAAGCCTTCTTATGCATAAGCATATGGCGGTGGGTAAGCTGTTCGGAGATCTGCGCTACATCGTTATCGACGAGGTGCATTCCCTCTTGCGTGCCGACAGGGGTGGCCAAACGATGTGCCTCATAGAGCGCTTGGGGCGTGAAGCCGGGGTGCAGCCGCGGCGTATCGGCCTCTCCGCCACCGTGGGAAAGCCCGAGCTCGTTGGCGCGCTCCTTTCTGCGGGTACAGGACGGAATACGGTGATCCCTCGCTTCAAGGAGCCTAAGCGCCCTTGGCGTATCTCTATGGAACATTTCTATATCTCGGGTCCTCAGGCTCCCGAGCGGGACTTCCAGAGCAAGAGCGACGAAGTCGAGATCATCGGTGTCGAGGACGTATCGCCCGAAGCGCTGCCTCCGTCCGGCGGTTCGTCCTCGGCTTCTGCGGGTGGCGCCTCTTCAACAGATCCCGGCGGGCGTCTTGGCGGAGACTCCGAAAGCCAGCAGATAGCTGCACTGGACGGTGCTGAAAGCGTACATGCGCCCGACTACGCTACCGATAGCGCCCCGCAATTGGCCGACCCCGGTTACGGCTACCTGTTCGAGCATACCCGCGGGAAAAAGTGCCTCATCTTCTCCAACAGCCGCGAAGAGGCGGAGGCCATCACTACCACGCTTCGCAGCTACTGCGAGGCACGCCATGAGCCCGACCGGTTCTTGATCCATCACGGGAACCTCTCGTCGACCTACCGCGAAACCGCTGAGGACCTGATGAAGGACGAATCGGTTGACCTTACAACGGTAACCACGGCAACACTTGAGCTGGGCATCGATATCGGGCGGCTGGAGCGGGCGTTCCAGGTAGATGCCCCTTTCACTGTTTCGTCTTTCTTGCAGAGGATGGGCCGCACGGGGCGCAGGGATCTACCGCCCGAGATGTGGTTCGTGATAAGGGAAGACGAGCCCGAGCCGCGTACGTTGATGCCCGATACCGTTCCCTGGAAGCTGCTTCAAGGGATTGCACTGGTTCAGCTTTACCTGGAGGAGCGTTGGGTGGAGCCGCCCCGGCTGGACCGGTTGCCGTATAGCCTTCTGTACCACCAGACCATGGCTACGCTGGCGAGTTGCGGCGAGCTTACCCCGCCTCAGCTTGCAGAGCGGGTGCTCACGTTGCCCTATTTCCATCGCATCAGCTTGGACGACTATCGCGTGCTGCTGCGCCATCTGATTGAAAACGAGCATATACAAACCACCGAAGCTGGTGGGCTGATCATCGGCCTGGCCGGCGAGCGCGTCACCAACTCCTTCAAGTTCTACGCTGTGTTCCAGGACGATGAGGAGTTCTCGGTTCGGTGCGATTCCCAGGAGCTTGGCACGGTTGTCTTGCCGCCGCCTGTTGGCGAACGTTTGGCAATTGCCGGCCATGTGTGGCTGGTTGAGGAGATCGACCGCAAACGGCACCTGGTGTACGTTTCGAAGATCAAAGGAAAGGTTCCGGCGTATTTCGGCGAATGCCCTGGCGACATCAACACCAAGATCTTGGAGCGCATGCGCTTGACCCTGCAAGAGCAGCATCTGTACCCGTACCTTATGAAGAATGCGCGGGCCAGGCTTTCGCTTGCCCGTCGCGTTGCTGCGAATGCCGGCGTCACCGATTCGCCCCTTATCAACCTGGGTGGCGATTCGTGGGCGTTGTTCCCCTGGCTTGGAACCTATGCGTTCATGGCGCTCGAGCGTTTTTTGAAGGTCCGCTGCGCGGAAGACCTTGGCCTGCGCGCTTTGGATTCCTATCGGCCGTATTATCTCCAGTTCCGCATGGAGGCTACCGAAGAGGAGTTCTTCGAGACTCTTGGCAGGGAGGCGTCCATTGCCATTGACCCTATGGAGTTGGTGTATCCCGGCGAGGTGCCGTACTTCGAGAAATACGATTTGCTGCTGCCGAAGGAACTCGTCCGGAAAGGGTTTGCTTTCGGGGTCTTGGATATCGATGGGATGCTTAAACGCGTATCATCGTGGACGGGAGTTACTGCTGCTCGACCGCTTCAGCCCCGCAGGCTAAGCGCAGCGGATTGAGCAGCGCAATCAAGAAAGGGGTAATCATGGGTAATTTCTTCAAAGACTGGAACTATCGCAAACATGCGAAGCTCTGTTGCGGGCTGTATGCCACGCTCTTCGTCCTGGACATGACCTTGGGGTACGTTATCGCTAAGAAGGTCCTGCCCTCCGGAAAGAAGGAGTAGGTTCCCTGGTGGATTGCCGACGAATCGTTTAGCGCTGTGTCGCCGGCATCTCAGGCTCTTGCCTAGCAGCAGATGGCTTGCCATATGCCTCGGCTTTTCGCCAAAATGAAAGCGGGCCTCCGTTGTCGGAGGCCCGCTTTGCGCTGATTGGTTGTTTGCCCGTTTAGAGATGAGCCTGCACGAGCTTAGGGCGGAAGCCGTTCTTTTCCAGCGAGTCGACGATCTTGTGCTTGTGGTCGGTGCCGAATGCCTCGATGGTAACGCGAAGCTCCACAGCCGCATTGCGGTTGGCGCTGACGAACTGGTTGTGCTCCAGGCGGACCACATTGCCGTTGGCATCAGCGATGGTCTGCGCAACACGGACAAGCTCACCGGGACGGTCGGGCAACAGCACGGATACCGTGAAGATGCGGTCGCGCTGGATCAGGCCGTGCTGGACAACCGTGGACATCGTGATGACGTCCATGTTGCCACCGGAAAGGATGGAGACGATCTTCTGGTCCTTCACATCAAGGTGCTTCAGCGCGGCGATGGTAAGAAGGCCGGAATTCTCCACGATCATCTTGTGGCTTTCCACCATATCAAGGAAAGCAACGATCAGCTCGTCGTCCTCCACGGTGATGATCTCGTCGATGTTCTCCTGGATGTAGGGGAAGATGTTGTCGCCCGGCTCCTGAACTGCGGTGCCGTCGGCGATGGTGTTCACCTTCGGGAGCTTCACCACATGGCCTGCCTCCAGGCTGGCCTTCATGCAGGCAGCGCCAGCAGGCTCCACGCCGATCACCTTGATGCGCGGGTTCAGCATCTTCGCCAACGTGGACACGCCGGTGGCCAGCCCGCCGCCGCCGATGGGAACCAGGATGTAGTCAACCAGAGGAAGTTCCTGGACGATCTCCATGGCAATGGAGCCCTGGCCTGCGGCAACGATCGGGTCGTTGAAGGGGTGGATGAAGGTGAGGCCGCGTTCCTCGGCAACCTTCAGCGCATGCTCGTACGATTCGTCGTACACATCGCCGGCCAAAATAACCTCGGCACCCTGTTCTTTGGTGCGCTCAACCTTGATGAGCGGGGTGGTGGTGGGCATCACGATGGTGGCAGGCACGCCGTACTTGCGGGCTGCATAGGCAACGCCCTGGGCATGGTTGCCTGCGGAAGCGGTGATGAGCCCGCGCTGGCGCTCCTCATCGGTGAGCGTGCTGATCTTGTAGTACGCGCCGCGAACCTTGTAAGCGCCGGTGCGCTGCATGTTCTCGGGTTTCAGGTACACCTCGTTGCCGGTTTCCTTGCTGAAATGATGGCTGTAAATCAGCTTGGTTTCCTGCGTGACTTCTTTAACCTTTTTGGCTGCTTCTTCGAATGTGTTGAGCGTCAGCATGGGTGTCCTTTGTCTTTTTCAGATTTGCGGCTCTTGGATGAGCTTTGGTTTCGGCGAAAGGGTACTATGGAGCAAATACCCCGTTGCGTGACGTTTATTATGCGCCACCTTTCCCAAGGAGGAAACCATGCATTCCATCAGCACCGAAAAAGCACCTGCGGCTATCGGCCCGTATTCCCAGGGCGTTGTGGTAAACGGCCTTCTTTTCGCCTCCGGTCAGATCGCACTCGACCCGGAAACCGGCGAACTCGTGGGCTCCACCATCGAGGAGCAGGCAGAGCAGGTGATGAAGAACGTTTCCGCCCTCCTGGCTGCAGCGGGTTCTGATTTCGACCATGTGGTGAAGACCACGTGCTTCCTCGAGGACATCGCCGACTTCGCGAAGTTCAACGCTGTGTATGCCGAATCGTTCGGCAAGAAGCTCCCTGCTCGTTCCGCCGTCGGCATCGACAAGCTCCCCAAGGGCGCTTTGGTCGAGGTCGAGGTCATCGCCGCGGTAGAGGAGTAACCGCTTCCTTTGAGTGCTGGAAAGCTGATAATCATCCCCACTCCTTTGGGGAACTTGGGCGATGTGACGCAGCGCACGCTCGATGCGTTTCGGGCGTGTGATGTCCTTTGCTGCGAGGACACGCGGGTAACCGGCAAGCTCCTTGCGGCGTTGGGCATCTCGAAGCGCCTTGAGCGCCTCGATGAAGCTGCGGTTTCCGCTCGGGCTGAGCAGATCGTCCGTCGCGTGTTGGACGGCGAGGTTGTGGGCTTCGCCTCCGATGCGGGCATGCCCGGCGTGTCCGACCCGGGGCAGCGTTTGGTCGATGCGGCGCGCAACGCGGGCACCGAAGTGGAGGTTCTGCCTGGGGGAACGGCTGTGGCCACGGCTTATGTGGCAAGCGGCTTTCCCACCCAGTCGTTTTATTTCGGCGCGTTCTTTCCTCGCAAAAGCGGGGACCGCAAGCGCATCCTGGGCAGCTTGAGCGCTTTGGATGCCGCACTCGTGTTCTACGAGAGCCCCCGGCGCGTTGTTTCTGCCTTGGAGTCCATCGCCGAGGAGCTTCCCATGCGTCGGGTTGCGGTGTGCCGCGAGCTCACCAAGCTCCATGAAGAGGTGGTTCGCGGGCTGTCTCCCGAGGTGTACCGCGAGTTCGCTGCCAGGTCCGAGGCTGCGCCCATCAAGGGCGAGATAGTGATCGTCATCGATGCGCCCTCGCCCGAAGAGTCCAGCGCAGCGCATTCCTCCGTCCAGGGCGAGGCCGCCAAACGCGCCGAAGAGCTGATTGCCGATGGCTCCCTTTCGAACAAGGAGATCATCAAGCAGCTTCGGTCCGATTTCGGCCTCTCTCGCAACGAGGCTTATGACCTGGTGCTTTCGCTGTCGAAAGCGCAGCGCTAGCCAGGTTCGCTGCCGAATCTTCTTGCGGCGCGCCTTCTCAAGCACATATAAGCAACACGGCGTTGCTTATCTTGCATGCCATCGCGTATGCTGTTGGTCGCAAACGATCACGGTTCTAGGAGGCGGTTGGCCTTGACGGGTCTCGATGAAAAATACGACTCACTGCAGCGAATCCTACGTTCTTACGGCTCGGTCGCCGTGGCCTTTTCGGGCGGAGTGGACTCAAGCCTGCTTTCCTACGTTGCCCATCAGGTATTGGGCGAATCCGCGCTTGCCGTAACCGCCCGCGCTGCGGTTGTGCCTGCTCGTGAGCTTTCCGATGCCGTTTCCTTCTGCGAGCGATACGGAATCAAGCATGTCCTGTGCGATCCGAACCCCTTTTCCGAAGACGAGGTTCGCTTCAACGCCGCCAACAGGTGCTACGTCTGCAAGAAGGTGATCTTCAGGGCATTGATGGAAGCAGCGGCACAGCAGGGCGTTACGGTTATCGCCGACGGGTCGAACCTCGACGACCTGGGGGATTACCGTCCTGGCCTGCAGGCGCTCGAAGAGCTTGAAGTTAAAAGCCCGCTTCGCGAAGCCGGCTTCACCAAGGCCGATATCCGCGAGCTTTCGAAGGAACTGGGGCTTCCAACGTGGAACAAGCAGTCGAATGCCTGCTTGGCTACGCGCTTCCCGTATGGCGACGAGCTGAGCGTCGAGCGTCTTGAACTGGTAGACCGCGCCGAGCAGCTTTTGGGAACCTTGGGCTTCTCTCAGCTGCGCGTTAGGGTGCATGGTGATGTTGCGCGCATAGAGGTAAGCCCAAGCCAGATCGGCAAAGTATTGGACGAATCCGTCCGCACGGAAATAGTGGATAAATTGAAGCAAGTGGGCTTTGCCTACGTAACACTCGATCTTTCTGGGTATCGTACAGGAAGCATGAACGAGCAAATAGGGAGGTAGCGGTGTCCGAGAACGCCGAATCGAACAAGCGGGTAATCTGCGCGATGAGCGGCGGGGTAGACAGCTCTGTTGCCGCGAAGCTCCTGGTTGATTCCGGGTTCGACGTTATGGGCGTCACCATGAAGCTATTCGACAGCGACGGCATCGTCTTGGAAGAGGAAAGCCGCACCTGCTGTTCTCTTGAAGACGTTGAGGACGCCCGCAGCGTCGCGTTCAACCTGGGTATTCCCTACCATGTTTTCAACTATTCCGACAGCTTTGGAACGTGTGTGATCGACAAGTTCTGCGACAGCTATCTGCAGGGGCGCACCCCCAATCCCTGCATCGATTGCAACCGTTACCTGAAGTTCGGTGCCTTGCAGCAGCGGCGCCGGGAGCTGGGCTACGACTATGTTGCTACCGGCCACTATGCGCGCAGGGTGTACGACGCTTCGACGGGAAGGTACCTGCTTAAAAAGGGCCTGGATCCCAAGAAGGACCAGAGCTATGTGCTGTTCCACCTTACGCAAGACCAGCTTGCGCATATGCTCTTCCCGGTGGGAGAGCTCTCCAAGCCCGAGGTGCGCGAAGTTGCCAAGCAGGCTGGCCTGGTGAATGCCGAAAAGCTTGAGAGCCAGGACATCTGCTTCGTTCCCGACGGCGATTATGCTGCCTTCATCGAAAAGCACACGGGGAAGGGCTTCGAGCCTGGCCCGATCGTGGACGAATCGGGTAAGGTCATGGGCACGCATTCCGGTCTGCCCCGCTACACCATCGGCCAGCGCAAGGGGCTTGGGGTTGCGGTTGGCGAGCCCCTGTTCGTTCTGGCGAAGGATCCCAGCAGCAATACGCTCACGGTGGGACCGGCGTCTTCCGCGGGGTTCAGCCGTATTTTCGCCGAGGACGTCAACTTGATCTCCATCCCTGCCATCGACCAACCCATCCGTGTGCAGGCGAAGGTGAATTACCGATCCCAGCCGAAGGAAGCCTCTGCCTATATGGAAGGCGAAACGCTTGTGGTGGAACTCGATCAGAAGGTACGCGCCGTTGCCCCTGGGCAGGCAGTGGTGCTCTACCAGGGCGATGTGGTAGTCGGCGGCGGCACCATCGAGCGCGCGGAATAGGCTAACCGTATGATCTATCTCGACAACGCTTCGACCACGAAGCTCCATTCTTCGGTGTTCGAAGCCATGATCCCCTGTTTGACGGAGGAGTTCTTCAATCCCTCTGCGCAGTATCCTGCTGCCCAGAAGAACAAGCAGGAACTCGAGCGCGTGCGCGCCTACATCGCCGGCACCGTGAATGCCCAGCCGCGTGAGATCTACTTCACTTCCGGCGGCACGGAATCAGACAACTGGGCGCTGAAGGGATTGGCGCTTGCCAACGAGGGACGAGGCAGGCACATCGTCGTTTCCGCCGTAGAGCACCATGCTGTGATGAATTCCGCCTGCTGGCTGGAGAGGCATGGCTTCGAGGTTTCGTATGCCCCGGTGAACGGTGACGGCGTGGTGGACGTTCGGGCCTTTACGGCTCTGCTTAGACCCGATACCACGGTTTGCTCGGTGATGCTGGTTAACAACGAGGTCGGCACCATCCAGCCGATACAAGAGCTTTCGGAAGCGGCGCACAGTGTGGGCGCCTTGTTCCATACGGATGCGGTTCAGGCGTATGCCCATATGCCCATCGATGTTGCAGACCTTGGGGTTGATGCCCTTTCCGCTTCCGCCCATAAGTTCCAAGGGCCCAAGGGCACGGGGTTCCTGTACTGCAAAAGGCGCGTCCCGATAGGGGCGTTCATCCATGGCGGCGCCCAGGAGCGCGGATTCCGTGCCGGCACCGAAGACGTTGCAGGCATTGTGGGGATGGGGCAGGCGGCTCGGTTGGTGCACGGTTCGAGAGATGCCGAGGGACAGCTTCGGCAAAACGCCAAGCACGCGAAAGGGCTGCGTAGCCTCATGGAGCAGGAGCTTGCTCGCAGGGTTCCCGGAGTACGCATAAACGGCAATCCGCTGCGTCAGTCACCCTATATCCTGAGCGTCACCATCCCCGGCGCATCGTCTGAGGCGTTGCTGGTTCTTCTGGGTCAGAAGGGCATCTGCGCATCTGCGGGGTCCGCATGCGCATCGGGCTCGCTCGAACCGAGCCACGTGCTGCTGGCCATGGGTCTGTCGCACCAGCAGGCGCGGGAAACGCTCCGCTTCTCCTTTTCGCCGAGCACCACGGCAGAAGAGGTTCGCTCTTGCTGCGATGCCCTGGAATCAGCCGTGAGGCATCTTCGTGGAACCAGCAAGGTGGCTCTGTAATGGGCGAGGTGGGCCTGAGCAAGGCTCAGGTTCTTGAAGCGCGAGCAGGCGAAGGCGCGCTTCAGGGAGGTGCCGCGATCGCGAATGCCGGAACGTTGCGCATCCACGTGCTGGCCAGCGGCAGCAAGGGCAACGCCACCATCGTGGAAGACACGCGAACAGGGCAGGGAGTGCTCATCGATGCCGGCATCTGCAAGCGCGATGTGCTCAACCGCGCCGAAGAGGCCGGTTTCGATATGCGAAACCTCATGGCGGTCCTTATCACCCACGAGCACTCCGACCACGTGAAGGGCTTGGGCGTGCTCTATCGCGAGCTCGCAAGGCGCAACATCGAGGTTCCGCTGTTCGTGAACGATCGTTCACGGCAGGCATCCAAGGCCGTTCGCGAGGTGTGCGATCTGACGGAGGTTAACAAGCTCGAAGAAGGGATGCAATTGTCCCTGGCCGGCATGCAGATCGTGCCCTTCGCCACGTCCCACGACTCGTGCGCTTCGTTCGGCTTCCGCCTTTGGGACGGCGAAGACCGCCTTGGCTTCATGACCGATACCGGGGTGGTTACGGGAGCCGCCCACGAGGCGTTGCAGGATTGCCGCGTCCTTGCCATCGAGTCCAACCACGACCCCGTTATGCTTGCAAACGGTCCGTATCCGTATGATTTGAAGATCCGCGTGGCGTCGGAGCACGGTCACCTGAGCAACGAGCAGTCCGCCGATGAGCTGCGCAAGCTCCTTCATTCGGGGCTTCAGCAAGTAATCGCAATGCACATCTCCGAGAACAACAACACGTACCGGCTTCCCGTGAGCAGCCTGAGGGACGTGCTCAAGAGCGAGGGCCATGGCGCGCAGGTTGTCTGCGCCTACCAAAACAGGCTGGTCAGCTTTTAATCAGTGGGCTTTCAGCGTGAAGACGCCATGCCAGGACGCTAGTGCTTGGCCAAATCGGCCAGCGTGACCCCATCAACATACTGTTCGATAACCTGGTCCAGGCCTGCCCAGAACCGAACCGCATTGCATTCGTTGCCGCGTTCGCACCCGGTCTCGAGCGCCTGGCAGGCAACGGGGATGGTTGTTCCCTCGACAGCGCGAAGCACGTCGCCGGCCTTGATGCTCTCCATCGGCTTGGCCAGGCTGTACCCGCCGTTCTTGCCGCGCATTCCCTTGATAAGGCCCGCTTGGGTGAGGGGGCGCACCAATTGCTCCAGGTATTTCTGCGATATCCCCTCGAATTCCGCGATCTCACGAAGGGAAACCTTGTCGTCTTCGTCACGTTGGGCAAGGTCGATCATCAAGCGCATGGCGTAGCGGCCTTTGGTTGAAATGAGCATCGGTTTCCTTCCCGTTCGCGGTCGTCCGCCGTGGGTTCGTTTGCGTTTATCGCAATCGCGCGCCCGCGCCTTGACAATACCCCCAGAGCGTTTATCTTAATCCTAGCAAACTAGTATGATTAACGAAAGGCGAGCATGATGTCAGGCGCTGATTCACTTCTTTCTGTACAGGGGATAAACGTCTCGGTGGACGAAAAGCCCATCCTTCGTGGCATCGACCTGAACGTCGGAGCTGGTGAAACCCATGTGGTCATGGGCCCGAACGGTGCCGGTAAATCCACCCTGGGGCGCGTCGTCATGGGCGACCCGGAGTACACGTTGGATTCCGGCAAGATCGTTTTCGACGGGCAGGACATCACCGATCTTTCCCCCGACAAGCGTTCGCGAGCCGGGCTGTTCCTCAGTTTCCAGGCGCCTACCGAGATCCCCGGCGTTCCGGTTTCCAGCTTCCTGCGCGCCATGGTGGCCGACCGCGAGGGCTTCGATATGAAGGGCAAGCAGTTCCGCAAGCATGTCCGCGCCCTGGCCAGCGAGCTGAGCTTCGATTCCTCCTACCTCGACCGCGAGCTTGGCGTGGGCTTTTCCGGCGGCGAGAAGAAGAAGCTGGAAATGCTGCAGCTGCTGCTCCTTGCACCTAAGCTGGCATTCCTGGACGAAACCGATTCCGGCCTTGACGTCGACGCGCTCGGCGTAGTCTCCCGCGGCATCGACACCTACAAGCGCAACACGGGCGGCGCGCTGGTCATCATCACCCACAACACGCGCATCCTCGAGCACTTGAGCGTCGACCGCGTCCATGTTGTGGTGAAGGGCCGCGTTGTGGCCGAGGGCGATGCTTCACTTATCGCGGACATCGACGAGAACGGCTTCGATCGCTTCGAGCGTGAAGCCGCCGCAGAGTAGGGAACCGCCATGTCGAAGAATCGCACCCAGGTCGAAGACGTCGACCGCAGCCTGTACGACTTCCGCTATGCGGACGCGGTTGCGGGCAAGCTCGACGCCGGCCTTACCCCCGAAATCGTGCGCGAGATCTCCGAGAAGAAGGAAGAGCCCTCGTGGATGCTTGAGTTCCGCCTCAAGTCGCTCGAAACATACCATTCCATTGCCAAGCCCGATTGGGGTCCTTCCATCGATGGTCTTGACATGGACAACATCGTCACCTACGTGAAGCCCGCTACCGATCAGAAAAGCGATTGGGACAGCCTTCCCGACGACGTGAAGAACACGTTCGACAAGTTGGGGATCCCTGAAGCCGAGCGATCCTACCTTGCCGGCGTCGGAGCCCAATACGACTCCGAGCTGGTGTACCACAACATGCAGGACACGGCTTCGAAGATGGGCATCGTGTACTCCGGCATCGAAGAGGCCTTGAAGGAACCTAAGTGGGAAGAGCTGATCCACGAGAAGTTCATGACGCTCATCCCGCCGACCGACCACAAGTTCGCCGCCCTCCACGGCGCTGTTTGGTCGGGCGGAAGCTTCGTGTACGTTCCCAAGGGGACTAAGCTCGATTTCCCGCTTCAGAGCTACTTCCGCCTCAACGCCAAGGGTGCGGGTCAGTTCGAGCATACCCTGATCATCGTGGAAGACGATGCCGACCTTCACTTCATCGAAGGCTGCAGCGCTCCCAAGTACAACGTGGCCAACCTGCATGCCGGGGCGGTGGAACTCTTCGTGGGCAAACGCGCAAAGCTGCGCTATTCCACGATAGAGAACTGGTCGAAGAACATGTACAACCTGAACACGAAGCGCGCCATCGTCGATGAGGGCGGCGCAATCGAATGGGTAAGCGGTTCGTTCGGCAGCCATGTGGGGTATCTGTATCCCATGAGCATCCTCAACGGGCGCAAGAGCACCTGCACGTTCACGGGCATCACCTTTGCCGGGGCGGGGCAGAACCTCGACACCGGATGCAAGGTTGTCTTGAACGCCAAAGACACCTCCGCCGCCATCGAGACCAAGTCCATATCCAAGGGCGGTGGCATCTCCACCTTCCGCAGCTCGGTTGTTGCCACGGAAAAGGCCGACGGCTCCGCCGCTTCGGTTTCGTGCCAGTCCCTCATGCTCGACGACCAGAGCCGATCCGACACCATCCCTGCAATGGACATCCGCTGCAAGAACGTCGACATCGGCCACGAGGCCACCATCGGGCGCATCGGCGACGACAAAGTGTTCTACCTGATGAGCCGTGGTATTTCCGAGGAAGAGGCGCGCGGCATGATCGTGAACGGCTTTGCCGACCCGGTTTCCAAGGAGCTGCCGCTTGAGTACGCCGTGGAAATGAACAACCTGATCAAACTCGAGATGGAAGGGGCGATCGGCTAATGGACGCTTCCGTGAACAACGCTTCGCGCCAGTTCGGCGCAAATGCCATGCCGGCTCCAACCTGGCATAGGCTCAAGGTTTCCGATGCGGTCGTCGACCTTCCCGACGATTTGGATGTTGATGCAAACGTATCGTTCGAGTTGAACGGGGTGGAGCTCTCCGAGTCTCCGGAAGGCGCAGACTCCCTGTTCGACGTAGCGCTTGCCCGCTTTCAGGAATCGCTTGGCACCGTAGCCGGTGAAGGCGTAAAGCGTGCCGTAGAAACCGCCGCCCTTTCCTTCGGGGAGTCCGGCAACCTCGATATTCCCGCGCTGTCCGCCTATCAGCGAGAGGCTGTGCTGCAGGAGATCTCGGGCAACGTATCCGATTCGTTTTCCACCGGTATGGGCGAAGAGGCCTATGGCCTTCTTGCCGGCTGGTCCGGTGGGCGCGTTGTGCTTGCTGCCCCTGAAGGCAAGAGCTGCTCTGCAACGGTGCGGATCGGCGCCGCAGAAGGCTGCTGCTCTGCTGGCTGCATCGACGTTGTCGTGGAGGCCGGTGCGTCCCTGAGCCTGCTCCTTTCCTATGAAGGCCAGGTCGATGCCGGCGTTGTCGGCAGCGGCTTGCGTGCGTTCGTCGGCGAAGGCGCCCATCTTGAGGTGCAGTCTGTTCAGGCTCTTCTGGGGGATGTTTCCGTGCTGGAAGATTCCGGCTATGTTTTGGCCCCCAACGCCCATGCGGTAGTGGGGCACCGGGTGCTGGGTGGTGCCAAGGCATACACCGGTTTGGCGGCAGACCTTCGCGGCGACAATTCGCGCATCGACATCTCCACCCGTTACATCGGCGCTTCCCGCCAGGAACGAGACTTCAACTACTCGGTTAAGCAGCGGGGCAAGTGCACCGAGAGCTCTATGGACGCAAACGGCGTGCTTTCCGGCTCTTCCCTCAAGACCCTGCGCGGCACCATCGACTTCGTTCATGGGTGCAAGGGCTCGGTCGGCAACGAGCGCGAAACCGTTCTGTTGGCCGACCAGGACGTGCAGAACAAAACCGTTCCGGTGATCCTCTGCGACGAGGACGATGTCATGGGCAACCACGGCGCAACCATCGGCCATGTTCGCCCCGAACAGCATTTCTACCTGAACTGCCGCGGCCTTTCCGATGCTGCCATCGAATCGCTCTTCTCCGTTGCGGCACTTGAAGAGGCTTACGTTGCCTTCCCCGACGAGCAGGTTCGCCATCAGATCTCGTTGCTTGCGGCCGATCGCGGCATCGATGCCCAAGAATTCTCCGATTCTGAAGAAGGGGAGGCATAAACCATGGAACCTACCCAGCTTTCTGCCATACAGGAAAACCCCTACAGGGCCGACTTCCCGCTGCTGCAGGCCAACCCTGGGTTGGCGTTCCTGGACAGCGCGGCAACTGCCCAGCGCCCAACCTGCGTGCTCGACGCCCAGCGCTACTTCTATGAGAGCATGAACGCGAACGCGCTGCGCGGCCTGTATCAGCTTTCGGTCCAGGCGACCGAGGCGATAAACGAATCGCGTGAGCGCTGCGCCCGTTTCATCGGCGCTGGCGATGCTCGCGAGGTGGTGTTCTGCAGGAATACCAGCGAGGCGCTGAACCTGGTTGCCAAGACCTACGGAATAGCAAACCTCAAAGAGGGCGACGAGGTATGCATCACCATCATGGAGCATCACTCGAACCTGATCCCCTGGCAGCAGGTTTGCGCTGCTACGGGCGCGAAGCTCGTCTACCTGTTCCCCGATGAGCGTGGGATTATCACGTCTGAGGAAATGGACTCCAAGATCACCGGGCGCACCAAGATCGTTTCCGCCACCCAGGTGTCAAACGTTCTGGGTGTCGAGAACCCCATTGCCGAAATGGCCCGCAGAATCCATGCGGTCGGCGGTGTCATGGTGGTCGACGGTGCCCAATCCGTTCCCCACAAGGCCGTGGACGTCGAGGCGCTCGGCGCAGATTTCTTCGCATTTTCCGCCCATAAGGTCTTCGGACCGTTCGGCATCGGTGTGCTGTGGGGGAAGCTTGAGTTACTTGAGGCCATGCCGCCTTTCCTTACCGGCGGGGAGATGATCGACAGCGTTACCCAGACCGATGCCGTTTGGGCGCCCGTTCCCGAGAAGTTCGAGGCCGGCACGCAGGACGCAGCTGGCATCTACGCCACCTCACGCGCCCTCCGATATGTCGAGGAAAAAGGCTTCGACAACCTTGAGCAGCGCGAAGCCCTGCTGATGCAGTACCTGATGGAGCGCATGCAGGAGCTTCCCTTCGTGGAGATCATCGGATCGCATGACCCGGCAATGCATTACGGCGCCCTGAGTTTTAATGTTTCGGACATCCATCCGCACGATGTGTCGAGTATCCTCGACGGAAGCAATGTGGCCATTCGCGCGGGGCACCATTGCGCCCAGCCGCTTCTTGCGTGGCTCGGCGTAGAGTCCTGCTGCCGCGCCTCCATTGCGTTTTACAACGATACGTCCGATATAGACGCCCTGATCCAGGGCCTGGAAACCGTTTGGAGCATGTTCCATGGCTAATGCGCCGGTTGGCAATATCTATACCGCAGCCCTGATGCAGCACAACTCGCATCCGGACTACAAGTACCAGATGGAAGGGTGCACGTGCTCTCACGAGGGCGTTAACCCCAGCTGCGGCGACGAGCTCACCCTTCAGCTTCGCATCGAGGGCGACGTTATCGAAGAGGCATCGTTCGTAGGAAGCGGGTGCGCCGTTTCGCAGGCTTCTGCAGACATGATGGCCGACCTTATCACCGGGGAAACCGTTGCCGAGGCGAAGCGCCTTGTGGGCCTGTTCCTGGGGATGATCCGCGGTGACGAACTCAGCGACGAGGACAGGGAAGACCTTGACGAAGCGGCAGAGCTTGAAGGCATCTCACGCATGCCCGCGCGAGTAAAATGCGCGGAATTGGCATGGCGGACGCTGGAAAAGCTCTTGGCGGACAAGTAGGCAAACCCGTTCACCGAGCGCAGGGACTTCAAGGCGAAGCTTTAGGCTTCGCCTTGCTTATTCAGATTAGAGTAGGGACTGCGACGTTCGTCGCTTTTTGTTTATAGGATCCCGGAAGAGGGGCATGCCAATGGAAATGATAGGGTTCCTTATCCTGTTCCCCCTGGTGATTGCGGGGCTGATCGTGGTCATCCGTGCCACCAAGCCGCGCAACATAATCGTCTGCGTGGGCTCTGCGGCCATCGCCGTCGCCTCGGTGGCGTTCGTGGTGATGAACCTGGGCACAACAGGAACGTACTTCAGCTTTCAATCGAGCATCGTTGACTACGCGTGCCTCGCCATCAGCGTGATAATCGGCATCACCATCATCTGTTTCGGCGTGAAGTACAAGAACATCGCCGCCATCGTCTTGGCCGTTGTCCAGCTGGCCGGGTCGTTGGTGTTCGAGTTCGCCTTCGCACATGGCCTCACCTGCACGAAGGCGCTTTACTTCGACTCGCTTTCCCTGATCATGGCCTTGATCATCGGCATCATCGGCACCGGCATCTGCGTATATTCCATCGGCTACATGCACGACTTCTACTTCGGCATCCATCACCCCGATACCGAGATGCCCGACCGCCGCCCCACGTTCTTCGCCTTGATGTTCGTGTTCCTTTCCGCGATGTACGGCATCATCTTCTTCAACAACCTTATCTGGCTGTTCACTGCTTGGGAGGTAACCACCGTCTGCTCGTTCCTGCTCATCGGCTTCACCAAAACCGATGAGGCGATTCGCAACTCGTTCAGGCAGATAATCATGAACCTCGTGGGTGGCCTTGCCTTCCTGGGCGCCCTTTACTACCTTGCCATCAACTTCAGCTGCATCGACTTCACCGACTTCATCGTTTTGGGCACGCTTGCGCCCACCATGGTCGTGCTGCCGCTCACCTGCCTCAGCTTGGCGGGCATCACCAAGGCGGCGCAGATGCCCTTCCATACCTGGCTGCTTGGAGCGATGGTTGCGCCTACGCCTACATCGGCGCTGCTGCATTCGTCCACTATGGTGAAGGCCGGCGTGTTCATGCTTATCAAATGCGCCCCCATCTACGCGGTTTCGTTTGCGCCGTCGCTTCTGGTCATCTTGGTGGGCGGCCTTACCTTCATGCTCTGCTCGTTCATGGCCATCTCGCAGCACAACGGGAAACGCGTTCTGGCGTATTCCACCATCGCCAACCTCGGACTCATCACGGCCTGTGCCGGCGTGGGTACCGCCGAAGCTATCTGGGCGGCGATCTTCCTGGTCATCTTCCACGCAATCGCGAAGAGCCTCCTCTTCCTTTGCGTTGGCACCGCCGAGCACCATATCGGCTCCCGTGACATCGAGGATATGGACCTTCTGTTCGAGCGCATGCCGCGGCTTTCCCGCATGATGATCGTCGGCATCATGATCATGTTCCTGGCGCCGTTCGGCATGCTGGTTGCGAAGTGGGCCACGCTCGTGTCGTTCGTCGACACCCGTCAGTTCGCCCTGCTGCTCATGCTCGCGTTCGGCTCTGCCGCCACCTTCATGTTCTGGGCGAAGTGGCTGGGCAAGCTTGCCGGCATCACCGGTACGCCAGAGAGCATCGAGCAGACGGTTCATTGGAGCGAATGGATCGCCACGATGACCTTCACCGTTATGGCACTGGTAAGCTGCGCTTGCATTCCGCTTATCTCCGACTACCTGGTAGAGCCCTACGTCGGGTCCGTGCTGGGCATCGCCATCCAGCCCATCCTCTCCGACGACCTGTACACCTGCGGCGTGATCGTGGTTGTTCTGGCCATCGTCCTTCTGGGCGGCATGCGCAAGTTCCGCAAGTCAATGCGCAAGACGGATGTCTACCTTTCCGGCGTCTCGGCGAACAACGCAGAGCGAACCTTCGTCAACTCGCTTTCCGAACCCCAGGAAGCCACTGCGCGCAACTGGTACCTGGAATCGGTGTTCGGCGAGAGCAAGATCCGTCCTATCGGCAATATCTGCTGCTATCTGCTTTTGGTCGCCGCCTTCGGCTGGGCATGCTACTGCTCGGTAATCACGCTGGGCATTCTGTAGGAAAGAGGGGAGTTCAAGAATGGAAACCGTTATCACCATCCTCATCACCCTTCTGGGTTCAGCTGCTTTCGCGGTTGCCGCCACCTGCGTTGGGTGCCTTCTTGCCGGCCTTGATCGCAAGATCACGGCCCGGATGCAGGGCAGGGTAGGGCCTCCCATCCTTCAGCCCTACTATGATGTTCGCAAGCTCCTCCAGAAGGAAAACGCTGGCGTGAACTCCGCTATCGGCACCTATATCTTCTGGGCGCTGATCTTCACGTTCGTGTCGGGCGGCATTTTCTTCACCGGCGGCAACATCCTGTTGTGCGTCTTCGTCATCACCCTGGCCGAAATGCTCTTCATCATGGCGGCTTATGCCTCGCGTTCGCCGTTCGCCGAAGTGGGTGCCCACCGCGAAACGCTGCAGGTGATGGCCTACGAACCTATGGTGCTGCTGCTCGCCGTTGCATTCTACCTTGCTGTTGGCAGCTTCGACGTAAGCGCGATCCTGCATGTGCAGAACCCGATCATCGGCTCGTGCATCGGCGTGTTCCTGGCCATGCTCTTCATCCTTACCATCAAGCTGCGCAAGTCCCCGTTCGACCTCTCGTATTCCCACCATGCCCACCAGGACCTGGTGAAAGGCGTTACCACCGAGATGTCTGGCAAGGTGCTTGCGCAGGTGGAGATCATGCATTGGTGCGAGAACGTGCTGTTCTTGGCTTGGATTGCCATGTTCTTCGTCTGGAACAGCCCGGTTTGCATTGCCGTTGTGGCAGTGGCGTTGCTCCTGGTCTTCTTCCTTGAGATCTGGATCGACAACAATTTCGCCCGCGTGAAATGGCAGCTGCTCTTGAAGTCGGCCTGGCTGGTTACGCTTGTGCTTGCCGGCATCAACATCGCGTTGCTTGTTTACCTGTAAGGAGAGCTTATGTCGTACTTATCAAAATCTCCTTGGATCATCCACTACGATGCCTCCAGCTGCAACGGTTGCGATATCGAGGTACTGGCTGCCCTTACGCCGCTTTTCGACGCCGAGCGCTTCGGCGTGGTGAACACCGGCAACCCGAAGCATGCCGACATCTTCTTGGTAACCGGTGGCGTTAACGAGCAGAACATCCATGTGGTCAAAGAGATTTACGACCAGATGCTTGAGCCGAAGGTTGTTGTGGCTTGCGGCATATGCGCCTGCTCCGGCGGCATCTTCCGCGATTGCTATAACGTTATCGGCGGCGTTGACCAGGCTATTCCCGTAGATGTTTACGCACCGGGGTGCGCGGTCAGGCCCGAGGCGATCATCGACGCCGTGGTTGAAGGCGTAGCCGTTCTCGAGGAAAAGGCGAAGAACATGAAGAAGCAGGAAAGGGGTGCGTAGGATGGCCATCAAACAGGATTTCCGCTCCATCCAGCTTAGTCAGCTGCTTGAGCAGAGCCAAGGCTTCAAAGACCAGGGGTACCGGCTGGCACAGCTTCACCCCGTGCTCGAGCGCGATGATTCGATCACGCTGTTCTATACCTTCGTGAAGGGCGCAGAGGTTGTGAACCTCAAGGTTCCCGGCATCCAGAAAGGCACTACCGAGGTTCCGTCGGTCACCGAGTTGTTCCTTACCGCCTTCGTGTTCGAGAACGAGGCGCACGACCTGTTCGGTGTGAACGTTGTGGGCAACCTGCTTGATTTCAAGGGTAAGTTCTACGCATTCGGCGAAGGCGTAGAAGCCCCTATGACCATCATCAGCCAAGAGCAGTTGGCCGCTCGCGAAAAGGCAGCCAAGGTGGCTGCCGCCAAGGCCGCCCGTGCTGCGAAGGCTGCAAGCGACAAAGCCGCTCCTTCCGATGACGAGCTGGAAAAGAAGCTTGCAGGCATGGATCCCGAAAAGGCCGCCAAAGTGCGTGCGGCTATGAAGGCAAAGGCTGCAAAAGCCGCTGAAGCCGAAAAGGCAAAGGCGGCAGACGACCTTGAGGCAAAGCTCGCCGCCATGGACCCCGAGAAGGCCGCAAAGGTTCGCGCAGCAATGGAGGCCAAGGCGAAGAAGGCCGCTTCCAAGGCGGCCGAACAGAAGAAGGAAGGCGAATAGGCATGGGCAAAGCAACAGTGATTCCCTTCGGGCCCCAACATCCCGTATTGCCCGAGCCCCTTCACCTCGATCTGGTTGTGCAGGATGAAACGGTCGTGGATGTTTTGCCCCAAATCGGTTTCGTTCACCGCGGCTTGGAGAAGTTGGTAGAGACTCGCGATATCCATCAGTACATTTACGTTGCTGAGCGCATTTGCGGCATCTGCGCCTTCGGCCATAGCTACGGCTACGCCCAGACCATCGAGCAGCTGATGGGCGTGGAGGTTCCGCAACGCGCCGAATACCTGCGCACCATCATGCACGAGCTTTCCCGCATCCATTCCCACCTGCTTTGGATGGGTCTGGCGGCCGATGCGTTCGGCTACGAGAGCCTCTTCATGCATTGCTGGCGCCTGCGCGAGCGCATCCTCGACATCTTCGAGAACGTTGCCGGTGGCCGCGTCATCCTCTCGTACACCCTGCTCGGCGGCGTTACACGCGACATCGACGCGCCCACGCTTGCGGGAATCAAGGACACCCTCGATTCTTTGAAGGGCGAGTATTCCGAGATCTGCAACGCCTTCCTGAAGGATTCTTCCGTGAAGAACCGTACCGTTGGCGTTGGCTTCATCGATGAAGAGCATGCCCGCGAATACGGCATGGTCGGTCCCTTTGCGCGCGCCAGTAACGTGAACAACGATGTGCGCTGCCTCGGCATCGGCGGCTATGGCGAACTCGCTGCCTTCGAGCCCATCCTCGACGACCAGGGCGACTGCTATGCCCGCATCAGGGTTCGTGCGCTCGAGGTCCTGCAATCGATCGACATCGTTTGCGAGCTGATAGACAAGATCCCTGATGGTGCGATCCTGAACCCGGTAAAGGGTGCACCCGCAGAAGGTTCCGAGGCGTGCAGCATCCTCGAGCAGCCCCGCGGCGAGGTGTACTACTATGCGGCGGGCAACGGGACGAAATACCTGGAGCGCTTGCGTATCCGAACCCCAACTTCAACCAATATCGCTGGTATGACGATGGCTCTCAAAGGCTGCGATCTGACCGATGTGAATATGATCGTTCTCACCATCGATCCCTGCATCAGCTGTACGGAAAGGTAGACCAATGGGTGGTTTCAAACTTGGGAAAATGACCCTCAGGTCGCTCTTTGGGAAGCCTGAGACCGTCCGCTATCCGTTCGAAGAGCCTGAGCATCCCGCTGTCCTTCGCGGATGCGTGCGCTTCGACGATTCGGATTGCATCTACTGCGGCATCTGCGAAAAGCGATGCCCTACCAACGCCATTTCGGTAGACAAGAAGAGCACGACCTGGTCCATCAATCACTTCGAGTGCATTCAGTGCGAATCGTGCGTTCGCGAATGCCCCAAGAACTGCTTGAGCATGGATCCGGTGATTGTCCATCCCGCGAAGGAGAAGGTCGTGGAGACTTTCCGTAAGCCGGAACCGAGTGATGAGGAAAAGGCGGAGCAAGCGCGAAAAGAAGCCGAGAAAGCTGCTAGAATCAAAGCTGCGAAAGAAGCGAAAGCGGCCAAACTGAAGCAAGAGGCCGCTGAATCCGAATAGCGGTCTTTCGTAAGGAGAATCGGTGTTTTGAACCGGGTCCGTGTGGCCCGGTTCTTTTATGGAGGGCTCGATGGATCAGGCCAAGCAAGCTGAATACGAGGTTAGCAACAAGATCATCACCGTTCCCAACATCCTCTCGTTCATTCGCCTCTGCATGATCCCCGCTTTCCTTGTCCTCCTGTTCAACGATATGAATTTGGCGGCAACCTTGGTGTTCGCCATCGCCGCCTCTACCGACTGGGTTGATGGCCAGGTTGCCCGTCGCACCAACTCCGTCTCCAAGCTAGGGCAGCTGCTCGACCCATTCGTAGATCGCCTGTTGATGATATCCGGCGTTGTCGGCTTGCTCGTCATCGGCCGTCTGCCCATTTGGATCGTGCTCGTCGTCGTTCTTCGCGACCTGCTCATGCTGTGCGGCGGGAGCTACCTTCTGTCTCGCTGGAAGGTGCGCGTGCCGGTAATCTACCTGGGGAAGGTTGCCACCACGTTCCTATACGTCGGGTTTGCGGGCATCTTGCTGAACATGCCGCTTCTTCAAGGTATCGGCGTGGTTTCCTGGGAATGGCTTCCCGGCTTTTCCGGCGCCCTGTATTCGTGGGGGTTCTGGTTCGTCTACATCGGCCTTGTTCTCTGCATTGCAACGACCGCGCACTATATCGTCTCGGGCGTGAAGGGCATGAATGCCGCGCGTAAGGCAGAGGCTTGTTCTGGGCAAATGGGAGTAGAAGAGTAGGCATGTACTCAAACAGGAACAACAGAGATTCTCGAAATCCCTCGTTGGGGCCTTCATCGCGCAATGGAAACGGCGAGCCTAACCGTTATCGTTCCGCGAATGGCGACGTGCGCGCAGCCGGCGCCGCCGGACGTCCGAATGTCGTGGGCGGCCCTAATTCAACTGCGCCCAGAACAAGCAGGGGGCTTCGTTCCTCTGACCAAATCGATCAAATCAGAAGCAGGGCGGCACAAGCGCGCGAGGGCGCTGACGCTGCTGGCCCCAATGGCACGAATGGATCCGCCTCCGCTCCCATGCCAAGAGTTGAGGGCAAGACCGATCAAAGGCAATACCGGGGCAACGCAAACGCTTCCCGGCCTTCCAATCGCCGAAGGGCTTCTGCCGGCGTGCCCGAACGCAGGCAACCGAATAGCAACCGCCCGTCCGCCGACCGGCGTTCGGGTTCTTCCGACCCGCGCCGCCGGATGGCACAAGGCCAGTACGCGCAATCCCAGGCGCAGCAGCGCCCTCGTCCCGGCCGTGCGTCTGGTAGCCCCAACCCGGTAAGGGGCGGCAACAGGCCCCCTCGCAACAACTCCACTTTGGGAACGCCTCCCAACCGCGGTCGGCGTTCGCGATCCTCTTTCAAGCTGAAGGTTGCGCTTGCGGTTGTCCTTGTATTGGTCGTGGGCTTCGGCATAGATTCGTTTACCAATGGCGACCGAATCTATAGCGGCGTGAAAATCGGCGATGTATCAGTTGCCGGCATGACCAAGGACGAGGCTTCTTCTGCGGTTTCCGCTCAGTATGCTGAGCGCGTTTCCACCAACGTAGATACGTTCTTCGCTACCCAATACGACCTGGATAATCCGAAGAAAACCGACACCGATTCCAATATCGAACAGCAGATCTCCTACGAACAGTCCCTTTCCGATCGAACGCAATGGACCGTTACCGGAAGCGAAGTCGATGCGGAGCTCAACATCGGCCTGCTGGTGGACGAAGCCTTCGAAGTCGGCCGCTCCAACTGGGGGCCTATCGGCCGTGCGCTTTCCACCCTCTTCGGTTACTCGATAGACCCTGTTTGCAGCTTCAACGATTCGCTGCTGGACAACCTGCGCGATCAGATGACAGCTGCGGTCGGTACCAAGCGCGTCAACTACGACATCAAGGTTGAGGACGGTGTTGCCTCGGTAACCGACGGCAACGAAGGCGACGAGGTTACCCGGGAATGGCTCATCCAGCACCTGAACAATGCGTTCCTGGGGTCCGAATCTGCCTCCAAGGACGTTCTTGAAACCGAGCATCAATCCCTGCAGATTCGCGAAGCGGATGCGCAAAAGGTCGCAGATACCGTGAATCGCTCTATTTCCTCGGGCGCCACATTTACCTACGAGGGTCAATCGTGGACCGCTTCCCGATCTGATCTGGGAGCATGGGTCGTTACTGCCGTTACTCAGGAGGGGAGCGGCTGGAAGCTGCAGCCCAGCTTCAATGCCGATTCTGCAAAACACCAGATCCTCAGTTCGCTGCGTTCGAATCTTCAGGAGGAAGGCCTTACCGTCACGTTCGACAAGAACGCCGATGGATCCATCGCGGTCTCGACCACTGCACAAGGCAGTGTTCCCTTGGCTGCTGAAGCGGTCAGCCAGATGAACGAAACGTTCTTCACCACCCAGGAACGGACGCAAACGCCCACGATAGAGGTGCAGTCTACGGACATTCCCTCCAGCCTGTCTCTGGAAGATGCTTATTCATTCGGCCTGATTGGCGAGATCTCTTCCTTTACCACGCAGTACAGCTCCGGCGCTGAAGCACGCGTGAACAATATCCATACGGCCGCAAACCTGCTGAACAACTCCATCTGCAAGGCGGGGGAGAAGTGGTCGTTCAACGACATCGCCGGCGAGGCAACCGAAGACAAGGGTTACCAGAACGCGCATGCGATCGTCAGCGGCTCTTACTCCGATGCTATCGGCGGCGGCATCTGCCAGGTTGCTACCACCGTGTTCAACTCGGTGTACCTTGCCGGCTACCCTGTTCCCAGGCGCTACAACCATACCCTCTACATCGAGAGCTATCCCAAGGGCAGGGATGCCGCCATCGCGTATCCGGATATGGACCTTGTTTGGCAGAACGACACCTCATCCGATGTATTGCTCGTGATGTCGTACACCTCGACTTCGGTAACCTGTACACTGATTGGCGTCAGCCCGCAGTACCAGGTTTCCACCGAATATGGTGAATGGCAGGCTGGCCAGGCATATTCAACGACGTACAAAACGGACGACACTTTGGCCGCGGGAACGGAATACGTTGAAAGCACCGGCGTCGACGGCAGCAGCATTACCATTGTCCGTACCGTAAAGGACAAGTCCGGCAATGTGCTCCACACCGATGAGTTCACCTCGAATTATTCGCCGAAGAACAAAGTGATCGTCAAGGGTACGGCATAACGCCGTGAAAGGAGACCGCGTGCTTCACTCGCAAGCGCCCGTTAACTCACCTGAAAGCTCTGCTTCTTCATCCGCAGCATCCATTTCGTGGGTAGCGACCTGCGGTAAACCGGCTGTTGCGCTGGCGCTTTCGGCTCTGCTTCTCCTGGCAGCGCCTTCGCTCGCTTTTGCCGATGTACGCAATTCCGACGTGATCTCCGGCCTTACCGTGCAGCAGCGGGGGCTTGCAGCTGCCTCGTGCCCGAACATCGTTGCCAACCACGCTATCGTCGTTTCCGACGATGGAACGGTTTATTTCGAGCGCGATGCCGATTCCCAGGTCCAAATCGCGTCGGTAACCAAAACCATGAGCGCTATCGTCGCCCTTGAGAACGGCGATCTGAAGAACACCCAGATAACGGTCAGCAAGAACGCGGCTTCTATCGGCGAATCGTCTGCAATGCTCCAGGCCGGCGACACCATGGACCTGGAATTCGCCTTGAAGGCAATGATGATCTGCTCGGGCAACGATGCTGCAACCGCCATTGCCGAGAGCATAGGAGCCCAGGTTAAGAAGAACCTCAACGAGGCGGGGGATCCAAACGTCCCCGACGATCCCTATGAGGCATTTGTGTATGCAATGAACAAAAAGGCCAAGAACTTGGGGATGAACGATTCGTTGTTCGCCAATCCTCATGGCCTTGACTTCGACCAATACAGTGCAGACATGCACTGTTCGGCTCGCGATGTATCCATTATGGCCGCAGAGGCTATGAAGAACGATACGTTCCGAAGCATCGTTTCCACCGATAGCACCACCATTCAGGTTCAGCGCAACGGCGCATCCGCCAATGTTTCCCTGGAATCTACCGACGTGCTGCTGGGCGAATACGAAGGTGCCTGCGGCATCAAAACAGGATATACCGACAAGGCGGGCGAGTGCTTTGCCGGAGCCGTAGAGCGCAACGGCAAGACGCTGTATGCGATCGTCCTCGATTCGTCGACCGAATCCCAGCGCTTCGTCGATGCCAAGGCTCTAGATGAATGGGTGTACGCCAACACCATCGACTATCCGCTTGTCCATAGCTCCGAGACGTCTACCTATACCGACAGCAAGGGCAATTCGGTTACGGTTCCCGTGGTGGCAAATGTGAGCCACACTGGCTGGATGGATAAGACCTTTAAGGCAACTTTGAAGGACCCCGAAGCTACGGTTAGCGTCTTCAAGTTGGATGGAAACGTCAGCCAAGAGGTGACGTACGATTCCGTTTCTGGCGATGTTTCCCCAGGCCAGAAGGTTGGCACGGTTACGTTCTACCAGCATAACGAGGTGGTAGCCCAGCAAGACCTCGTTGCGGCTGAAAGCTGCTCTGCCCCCAACCTTATCGAAGGCATCGGCATCTGGTGGGACCGCCTATGGAAGGGCTTCTCCGGCGAGCAGACCCAAGCCGAGAGCACTTTGGTAAACACGACGCCTCTTATCTACGGCGCAAATGCCGAACAATCTACCAATTAGGAGATCTCATGTCACTCTGCCCCGTATGCAACACCCCGATACCCGAAGGCTCCGATAACTGCACTGCTTGCGGATACCACCTTCAAGGCTCTACCGAGGCCTTCAAGGCCGTTTCGCTTGATCCAACAGAGGCTGAGGTTAAAGAACCCACCTCGGCTGTTCCCACGATCACCATACTTACCGGCCGCCAACGTGGCATCTCTTTCCCTCTGGAAGGGGAGAGCGCTGTTATCGGACGTTCCCCGCGTTGCGAGATATTCCTGAACGATATGACGGTATCCCGTAAGCACGCGTTGCTCGAGCACGTTCCCGGCGGATGGACCATCCGCGACACCGGTTCGTTCAACGGTGTTTGGGTTAACAACGTCAGCGTTGATCATACCGTGCTTTCCGATAGAGACGTCATCCAAATCGGAACCTTCGTTCTGCGCTATGGGGAATAACCTCGTCGGCCGATTCGCCCCCACGCCCTCTGGCGGCCTGCATCTGGGCAACCTGTTCTCGTTTCTGATTGCCTACCTCGTCGCGAAAAAAAGCGGAGGCAAGGTCTTGGTCAGGATCGAGGATCTTGACCCTGCACGTACGAAAAGAGAGTACGCGGAGTCTATACTGCGCGATTTAGAGGCGTTCGGCTTCCGCTGGGACGCTGCCCCCGTATTCCAGAGCGAACGGACCCCTGCTTACCTTGATGCTTTGCACCTGCTGGATCGCAAGGGTCTCACGTACCCCTGTTTCTGCAGCAGAGCCGATCTTCATGCCGCAAATGCGCCTCATTTTGGCGAAGAGTACGTTTATGCCGGCACGTGTCGAGATCTTACCGAAGCGGAGATTGAAGCTAAAAGTGCTGTTCGTCAACCCGCCACTCGTGTGTCAGTCAATGACGCGTACTGCTCTTTCGAGGATATGTTCCAAGGCCGCCAGTCATTCAGCCTGAAAGAATGCTCGGGGGATTTCATCATCCGTAGAAGCGATGGCGTGTTCGCCTATCAGCTTGCCGTTGTTGTCGATGATGCAGAAATGGGCATTACCTCGGTGGTGAGAGGGCTGGATTTGATCACTTCTACACCTCGCCAAATGTACCTTCAAGACTTGCTTGGCGCGGGGCATCCTGCGTATGCCCATATTCCGTTGTTGGTTGATAACCAAGGAAGGCGACTTTCAAAGCGCGATAAGGATATGGACATCCACACGTTGTTGCGGGAACAGCACATCGCGGCAGAGGTTGTGCTTGGGCGCCTGTCATATTGCGCTGGAATAATCGAGGAAGATGTGCCCTGTTCGCTTGATGAGCTCGTCCGCCATGCGGATCTCTCGAAACTTACGGGAAAGCAGCAGATTTCTGTCCCGGTATTCAACTAGACCCAGGAGATCAGATTCGTCGAGCTGATCTCAAGGCAGTAAAAGGCTCCCATGATCACATTGAGCATGACGATCTGCGACATTGCGGCGGTACGGGAACGCTGGTTCAGCGGGTTGTTGAGTATAGCCCGGATAACGGGGAACTCGGCAAGGACCATTATCATGGTGATCGGCGTTCCTGCAGGGTAGAAGATGCCCACAACAACCGCAACCACTGCTATCCAGGCCAATATGCAAGCCTTGTAAACCTGCGGCGCTCGGTTCCTTCCCAGCAGTACCGACAGCGTTTTCCGTTGAGCTGGAATGTCCTTCTCGATATCGCACGTATTGTTGGTGAAAAGAATCATGCCGATCCCGATCATGGTGGGCAATGACACGACCAAAACAAACGGGTCAAGGATTCCCGATAATGCATAGCAGCAGGCCAGGGGGATGATTCCGCCCATAACGAATCCGCTGACGAACTCTCCGATGGGGAGATAGGAAATGGGCGTTTTGCCGCCGGAATACAGGACGACGATAAGGGCGCCCACTACGCCAAGGGCAAGCAGGATCCAGCTGGTGAGGTACACCAGATATAGTCCCAAAATCCCGGCCAACACCAGAAGACCGAGCCCCAACAGTAGAACCGATGTAGGGTTCAAGTTGTTGTAAACGAGCACCGCATCGAAAGCATCTTCAGAAGAGTTTTCGCTGGTATCGGTGCCTTTCTCGAAGTCGAAGTAGTCGTTGAAGACATTGACGGCAGACTGCATAAGAACGCAGATCAACAGCAAGATGAGGGCGAATGAGATGCTGATCTTAGGGGAGTACGTAACGGCGCAGTACACATAGGAAAGCAGAACGGGCATGATGGCGGCTGCCCACGTATGAGGCGCGGCAAGCTGGAAGGCGAGGGTAGGGGAAAGCTTGGCAAATCCTTTATTGCTGCTGTTGTATTTGTTGTTCTGTTCGCGTCGGTTCTTGGTCATTAGGTCAAACAGCTTTCTCGACGATGCTTCTGGCTTCTTTGCGCAAGTGGCTTTTCGCCACGATTGATTATTATAGTGTTTGGATTTACCTGTCTAGAGCGGAAGGAGCGGCTGAGCCGATGGAGTGTTTGACGGAGATCGAGGTTCGTTACGCGGAGACCGACTGCATGGGCGTTGTCTACCATGCAAACTATCTGATCTATCTCGAAGTGGCGCGAACCGAGTTTCTGGAAAAGCTTGGATATCCCTATTGCGAAATCGAGAAAGCGGGATATATGTCGCCGGTTCTGCACGTTGATCTAACGTATGGATCCCCGTTCAGGTATGGCGATACCGTTCTCGTGAGGACCCGGGTTACCAAGGTTACTTCCGTGAAAACCGAGTATACTTGCGAAATGTACCTGAAGGGCGAGGACCCCACGCAGTGCAAGCCTCACTTCAAAGCGGTTACCCATCACTGCCTGGTAGAGCGAGATAGCTTCAAGGTAATCAGCCAGAAGAAGGTCTTCCCAGGCCTGTACGAAGCGTACTGCGACGCCCTTGAAACAAAATAGCGGGCTCTTCCTAAAGTTAGGGAGAGCCCGCTATAGAGGGATTATCCGACTGTGATCTACTTATGGCGAGACTTGCGATATCCCGTTACGTGCATAAGGCCAAGAAGCGTGTCGTCCTGATCGGTGATCTTGATTTCGTAGCGCTGGATCTTCTTGGAAGTGCCAGGTGCCTGGGTGCATCGTGCGATTACCGTATCGCCGAGTTTCGCAGAGGCGATGAAGTCGATCTGCGAGTTGAGGGTAACCATCTCATTTGCGATGTAATGGCTTGCTGCACCAAACGAGAGATCACCCAAAGTGAAGTAGGCGCCACCCATAGGGATGCCAATGCCATTTAGAAAGCTCTCATCGATAACCATCTGGGCCACAGAGTAGTTTTCACCAACTTCGGTTACCACCATTCCATTTTTAGCGGCAAACTTATCGGTTTTGCAAAACGGATCAGCTTCAACAGTCTCGGCCATGTTTGTCTCCTTAGCCATAAAGTGTTCTCCAACAAACCAAAGGCACTAACATCGATGTCTTAAGTTCAGGAACCAATACTAGCACTGGCCAACGCAAGCGAGTTGAACCTTGCAGCCGCAATAGGGAATCGACAGAGAACATGCTTCGCAAGAGCGCCAGACAAACTCCGTAAGAGTGCCGGACCCCCGTATGCGAAAGCAAGCTTAGGTTTACATAAGATATGTTATCACCGATTTAGTGCTATGCTGATTTTGCTTTTGAAGCAACGTGTAGATGGTTCTCTTAAGAAGAAACGGAGATTTGGTTATGAACCCTCAGATCAGGTATCTAGAAACCTACCCAGAAAGGCCGCTGGAGCCGAAACCGCCTTCTCCGCGGGAAGATTCCTCCAGTTCGTCTACGGCGTTAAAACGAACGTTTTCTACCTTCATTAAAACCAATTGCGCGATTCTGTCCCCAACATGGATCTCGATCGGATCATGAGGGTCGAGATTGATCAAGATGGCTTGCAGCTCGCCGCGGTAATTGCTATCGATAAGCCCAGGCGCATTCACCAACGACAAGCCCTTTTTGATCGCCATTCCGCTTCTGGGCAAAACAAAACCCGCGTATCCATCTGGGATTTGGACGGCCAGTCCGGTTGGCACAAGCATCCTTTCGAAGGGCTTCAGGGTGGCTTCAATGGTTGAGCAGAGGTCGTAACCAGCATCGCCGTTATAGGCGTTAACGGGAATCCTGGCTTCATCAGATAGCTGTTTTGTAGGAAGATCCAGTTCTTTCATGTTAAAGGCCCTTCAATGCGTTTCGGAACTCGTCGATATTCTTGAAGTCTTTGTATACGCTTGCGAAGCGAATGTAAGCAACCTCGTCGATGTCGGCAAGACGACGAAGCGCCATGTCTCCAAGCTCTTTTGAAGAGGTTTCTTTTTGGGGTGAATTCCTCAGTTCAAGCTCGATGCTGTCGATGATCTGAGAAAGCTTCTCGGATGATACCGGGCGTTTTGCGCAAGCAATCAGGAGACCCCTGAAGAGCTTGTCGCGGTTATAAGCCTCCGACGATCCGTCTGATTTGGTGATGATGATCGGATTTTCGCTCGATCGCTCATAGGTAGTGAACCTTGAACCACAACTTAGGCACTCTCGCCTTCTGCGAATCGAGGCGCCTTCATCTGCCGGTCGAGAATCGACAACCTTAGATTCCATGTAGCCGCATGAGGGGCAACGCATACTATCTCCTTCAACTGATTAGACCAAACCAGTATACAAGATATTGTGCCCATTACAGCAATTCAAAGACATAGATCAATTATTAGTGGCTTAGGTGAATTAACTACTTAAGCGGCGATCATGGCGATTATCACAGCGACAGCAGCAAGGATGCCGACAGCTTTTGCGACCTCTACGGGTTGGGTGGATGACAAGCGATCACGATCGACGAAGGCGCTCTTCAGGGAATCAGCGAAGGTTTCGTTGCTCGATTCGGTCGATTGCCATGAGGTAACGGCAGTGATCGGGAGATCGACCTGGCGACGTACCGTAGAACGAGAACGAACAGAGCTGAAATCGATGATAGAAGCAGAGCGCTCTTCTTCGATGTACTCCGGCTTTAATGCAGCTGAACCGGAAACGCGATACGTAGCCTTAACCGTGCCCATCTGAAACCTCCTTGCATAGAACCTTTGTTCGTGTATACTGTAAATCGAACATTCGTTCTTGTCAACAAAAATACAAACATCTGTTCGTTTTGATTTAAGGTGGTTACGATGTCCAAGCCCCTAACGTCCCGACAGCAAAGCGTTTACGACTTCATCGAATCCTACATAGACCAAAAGGGCTTTGGGCCAACTGTGCGCGAAATCGCCGAGGCTGTTCAGCTCTCTTCCCCATCGACGGTCCATGTCCACCTGAAAACGCTTGAAGAAAAAGGCTACATTGTTCGAGACCAACGTAAATCACGCTCGATATCCTTGGCCTCGAAGCATCAACGAGCAGAAACATTTGGCTCGGAGGGTTCGGATAGCAATCTGCAGCTACCCCTTGTAGGCAATGTTGCCGCCGGTGAACCCATACTCGCAGAGCAGAACATAGAAACCTCGATGTCCCTGCCTAAAGAGCTGGTTGGTGATTCGGCTTCGTTCATCCTTTCGGTGCACGGCGAATCGATGATTGAGGCGGGTATCAACGATGGTGACTACGTGGTGGTGAAGCAGCAGCAAGTTGCGCGTAATGGCGAAATCATAGTTGCGATTATCGAAGACGGAGCTACCGTTAAACGCTTCTATAAAGAGGAAGACCATATCAGGCTGCAGCCCGAGAATTCAACCATGGAGCCCATCATCACTCGAGATTGCGCAATAGCCGGCAAAGTCGTGGCAGTGCTGAGGAAAGTTATTTAGCCTTGCAGGAGAAGGGCTTGAGCATTGCCGCCGCTTGATGGCCTGCGCGAACTACCAGATGGGTGCCCGACTCGTCGTAGTCCTCGTTGATTATCGTGCACCGTTGGTGAGCCATTGAAACAAGATCTCCCCTGCTGAAAGGGATCAAAAGCTCCAGTACCTCATCTTGGGCAGAAGCAACTATGCCGATTCTCGAAATCAGCTCATGCAACCCTTCCCTCGATACCGTAGAGGTGAATACCGCATGCGGATATCGGGCCTGCAGAGCTTCAAGCTGTTCTGCTGAAAGCAGGTCTTTCTTGTTAAAGACCTCTATACGTCCTATCTCCTCAGCGCCGATTTGCTCAAGAACCATGTTGACGGTATCGATCTGCTTCGCTGCATTCGGGTCAGATGCGTCAACTACATGAAGAACCAGGCTGGCTCCATTGATCTCATCAAGAGTAGACTTAAAGGCCTCAACCAAGGTTGTTGGAAGCTTTTGGATGAATCCAACGGTATCGGTAAGCGTCACTTCCCTTCCCTCAGGCAAGGTAAGCTGCCGGGTTGTCGAGTCAAGCGTGGCAAACAGTTTGTCATAGCTGAGAACCTCCGAGCCAGTTAGAGCGTTCAGCAAGCTGGATTTACCTGCATTGGTATACCCCGCTAAAGCGATCTTGAACACGCCCGACTCGTTTCGTCGCTTGCGCTGGAGGTCTCGTTTCTTGGAAAGGTTGGCCAGATCGCGACGAATAGAGGTAATCCTGTTTCGGATGAGGCGTCTATCTACCTCGAGCTGGCTTTCGCCTTCGCCAAAGCGACTACCCACGCCGCCGCCCATACGGTTGGACGCAAGATGTGCCCACATGCCACGTAGACGAGGGTAGAGATATTGGTTCTGGGCAAGACGAACCTGAAGCCTGCCCTCCTTGCTTGTAGCGTGCAGGGCAAAGATGTCGAGGATCAATGCCGTACGGTCGATGACCTTAACGTCCTTCCCAACAATGGACTCGATGTTCGATTGCTGGGAAGGAGTCAGCTCGTCATCGAAGATAACCACATCAGCAGCGTAGGATCTTGCCAGGCTGGCGATCTCTTCGGCTTTGCCACTGCCAACAAAGGTGCGGGGGTTGGGCGAATCGAGTCGCTGAGACGTCTTCGCAACCATATCGGCGCCTGCGGTCCAGGCAAGCCTTTCCAGCTCCGCCAAAGACGATTCAAGGGTCCATTCCTGATCGGGGCGCTCTACCCCAACAAGCACAGCGCGCTCTCGGGGCTTTTCGATAATGGTTTTAGGCCCGTGCTGTTTTACCTCGTCGAATACGACCATGAATACCTTAGAGCTCAACCGAGCCGACAAAAGCCTGGGTGGCAGGGCCGGTCATAACTACGTGGTTGTCGTCCTTCCAGGCGATATCGAGCGTACCGCCGCGAAGATGGACTTTGTTGGTGCGCTCGCTTCTTCCGGTAAGAGCTGCGGCTACCAAGGAGGCACATGCTCCGGTTCCGCAAGCCAGGGTCTCACCGCACCCGCGCTCGAAAACACGCATATGAAGGCCATCCTCGGCCGGGACAATGAACTCAACGTTGGTCTTGGCGGGGAATACCGGATTCTTCTCGAAAAACGCGCCGATGCGGTTCAGATCGAACGTATCGAGGCTTTTGGCCTCATCCAGGAACCATTCATCGGGCAGAGAGTCGATATCGTCGAAGAAGCAGATGGCATGGGGGTTGCCCATGGAGACGCAGGTGAATGCGAAGGTACCCCAAGGGGATTCAACCTCTGCTTCCTTGACAAACGATACGCCCTGCTCGGAAACGGAGTTGGCGCTTAGAGTTGTGGGAACCGTCGCCGGATCGAGAATGGGCTCGTCCATGTCGACGGAGGCAACGCTCATCTTTCCCTGCGAGTCGAGCTCGAAGGAAATAGGCAGCGGACCGCGCTTGGTGTCGGCGATGTAAGAACCGGACCGAGGATCAACATAGCCATTGTCGACAAGGAACTTCGTGAAGCAGCGGACGCCATTGCCGCACATTTCGGCAAGCGTGCCGTCGGAGTTGATGTAGTGCATGTAGCCAGCACATTCCGGACGGGAAGAGGGGCGAACCAGAACTACGCCATCGCCGCCGATGCCGAAATGACGGTCGCAAAGGAAGGCGACCTGTTCTGCAGTCAGATCGATGCTTTGATCCATGTCGTCGATGAACACAAAGTCGTTTCCAAGGCCATTGAGTTTAGTGAAATCGAGTTTCATACATGATCTCCTTTTGCGGGAAGGCGTTCGCTGAGGTTATTGTACGGCACATCTTTGCCGGTAGGTTTCAATGATTGTTTCGACGATAGCATCTTGCTCGACAGCATCGGCATCGATCGGAATCAGACGGCTGTCCCGCCGTAGCCAGCTTCGCTGTCGTTTGGCATAGCGGCGAGTGGCAATCTTGATCTGCTCGACTGCCTCGTCCATGGTTATCTCACCATCAAGTGCAGAGACAACATCTTTGTAGCCGATTGCCTGAGGGGCGGTAAGGGCGTCGCGCAATCCTGAATCAAGAAGACGTTTGACTTCGTCAACCAGGCCCTTTTCGAACATGAGATCCACCCTCTGCTCTATCCGTTTCGCAAGAAGTGCTGGATCCCTGATCAGGCCGAAGCGCACGGAGGGGACTACTTCGGGGAGGCATTTCATCCCCTCGACTTGATCGGCATAGGAAATGCCCTGCTCATGCATTTCAATGGCGCGAATGACCCGACGGACATTGTTTGGGTGGATGAGGTCGGCCGAAGCCGGATCGATTCGGTGCAGCATATCCCATACGTAATCGGAGCCATGCTCCTTGGCAAGCGCCTCGTATTTTGCGCGAACGGGATTATCTAGCTGTTCACCTTTGGGGAAACGCATGTCTTCGAGCGCCGATTGGACATACAACCCCGTTCCGCCGCAGAGAACAGGAACTTTGCCTCGCGCAGAGATGTCGGCAAAGCAGTTACGCGATAGCCGCTGAAACAACTGAGCCGAAAACGGCTGTCCTGGCTCCAATATATCGATAAGATGATGCGGAACGCGCATTTCGGAAGGCTGCAGCTTTGCAGTGCCGATATCCATGCCCCGGTAGACCTGCATAGAGTCCGCCGAGACCACTTCCCCGCCGAGCTTCAGAGCGACAAGCTGCGCCAAATCCGACTTGCCCGAAGCAGTCGGGCCAAGGATGGCAACGACGCAATGCGTCACAGGACCACATCGCCTTTCAGATACCAAGCGCGAGCCTGGTTGATATGAACGTCAACAATGGTACCCTGCAGATCCTCGATGCTCGCACCATCAGGTATGGGAGCATGAACCGTCTGGTTCTTTGGGCTGCGTCCGGTAAGGACGTTCGCATCACGCTTGGAAACGCCCTCTACGAGCACTTTAACCGTTGTATCGGCGTCAGGCTGATTCAGTGCGAAAGCGTTTTCCTGGACAAGGTCGACCAAACGCTCGAAACGTTCCTGGATCACCTCACGCGGAGTGTCGTCTTCCATGCGTGCTGCAGGAGTGCCTTCGCGCTTCGAGTAGATGAAGGTGAATACCTGGTGGTAGCCGACTTCTTTGATGAGGTTGTACGTTTGCTCGAAATCCTCTTCCGTTTCCCCGGGGAAACCTACGATGATGTCGGTGGACAACGCGATATCGGGGCGAACCGAACGAAGCTTTGCAATGGTCTCGAGATAATGCTCCCGAGTGTAACGGCGATTCATCGCCTTCAGGATCGAATTAGAGCCGGACTGTACGGGAAGATGCAGTGCAGGCATAAGATTATCGAGCTCGCCGAAAGCCTTGATAACGCCATCGTTGAGGTCTTTCGGGTGCGAGGTGGCGAACCTGATGCGCTCTATCCCGGTAGCGGAAACCTGGCGAAGAAGCTCGGCGAACCGGGGCTCCTCGTAAAGGTCGCGACCATATGAATTGACATTCTGCCCTAGAAGGGTGATCTCCTTGACCCCCTCTTCCTTCATGCGAAGGGCGTCGGCAACGATATCTTCAATCGGCCTGGACTTCTCCCTGCCACGAACATAGGGGACGATGCAGTACGTGCAGAAGTTGTTGCACCCGATGGAAATAGGCAACCAGGCGGACCACTTGGATTCACGCTCGCTCGGCAAATCGGTCGGGAACTCTTTGGCCTCGGAAAGCACCTCGACGGCATGGTCGCCCGTTTCGAGCGTTTGCTCGATAAGGCATGGAAGGCTTGCAAGGTTGAATGTGCCGAAAACGACATCGACGTGAGGGAGCTTTTCGATCAACTCTTGACCGTCCCTTTGGCCGATGCAGCCGCCAATCACCACAACTCGTTTGGATACCGGACTGTTTGGGCGCAAAGGTATGTTCTTCAGGGAAGCCACTTGACCCATAAGGCGCATATCGGCAGCCTCGCGAACGCAGCAGGTGACATAGATCACGATGTCCGATTCCTCGATGCTGCCAACTTCTTCGGCGCCCAAAGCAGTAAGCATGCCGTTGATGCGCTCCGAATCGTGCTTGTTCATCTGGCAGCCAAAGGTGATGACCGTATAGGTCTTTCCCTGGATTTGGCCACCCGAGAAATCATCCCAGTCGGGGACATGGGTAAGAGGAGATTGTTCAAGCTTGTTGATCTTCAATTCAGAACTTTCGTTTTGCTATGTCTTGGTAGTTTAGGGATTGGAAATGCGCCTCGCAGCAATAAGGGATCATTAACGGCGCTCAACCGAGAAGCGGATAGCGGTACGATACTCGCCATCGATCACGATATCGGCGAACGAGGGGACGCACACGATCTCGATCCCAACAGGCGAAAGAAAGCCACGGGAAATCGCAATAGCCTTTACGGCTTGATTGACTGCGCCAGCACCGACGGACTGTATCTCAACCGGAACTCCGTCCTTCATCATGCCCGCAATTGCGCCAGCCACCGATGCGGGCGACGACTTGGAAGACACTTTTAGGCAACCGCCCTTTACCTGCGGATCATTGATGGGTGCTTCGTTCATGGTGCGTTTCTTTCAACAATTAGTGCGTTATAGGTTCTGAAGCTGCAATAAGGCACAACTTCGTGTGGATGAGCTGATATTTTACTCATAATCGAGAGGCGAATCAAACAGCCGGGTTCCAAAGAGCGTCAGCGGCGAGGGCCATGACAAAGGGCGAGATATCGCCGTGGAAAACTCACGCTTAGCAGGGGTTCATAGGGATCTTTATGATGAGCTCAGCTCCCCTGACTCTAACATCGATTTCGGGAGCCTTGTCCAGGTAATAGGCATCAGCAATAGCCGAGTATGCCTCCCCCACTTTGCTTGCGAAGGAGTCTAGATCCTGAGACTCGATATGAATTGACCGCTGCTTGGGTGAACGTCTACGCTCCTTCGCCGGTGCTGTTTCGCCGGTGCTGCCCAACACGCTTTCCAGAAGCGTGGAAAGCGGCTTCACCTCCCCCGCAATGATGCGATATGCGGTACGGGTGGACATCGGAAACCCTAAGCTCTGCGAAAGGGCGGCAAGGGCGGGGGCATCGCCGCATCTGCCGAAGCGGTACATATAGGGTTCATCATCTGACGAACAATTGCCTGAATCGACCCTCTCAAGAGCGGATTTGCCCATCCAATAGAGCGTTGAGACGATCTCCGAAGCGCTTCCGTAATAAACCGCAAGGGTGCCGCGCTCGTCTATCGCAAATTCCAGGGTGGTTCGGATGATGTTATGAGGCCCTCGCAGTACGTTTTTGCCCTCTGCGTCCGTGGCAATGGCTGGCAAAGAAGACTGGTCGCGTTTTTCCGGGAGCGAACCGGTATCGTTTACAACGGCAAAGGCAGAACCGAGTCCTGGTTCTGAAGAAAGAACCTTGGCGGATTCAACGTTTTGGCGAATGGAGTAAAGGGCCATGCCTCTACCGTGAACGCCCCATCTATCGGAATGGAATGTATCCAACTTGGAAGTGACGAAAGGCTCGAAGATGGTTTCGTGCATCGACTCGGGGATCCCGTCGCCGTCGTCGAGCATGCTCAGATAGCGCTTGCTCCCTTCGGTCCAGCTGGCAAGGAAGATCATGCGGGAATGGGCATCACGGGAGTTGCGCAGCATCTCGATGACCACATCCTCGAAGCAGCGGATGTCCTGCTTTGCCTGCCTGCGCTGAGCTTCAGCGGCCCTTAGGCGAACATAACCGAAACCAAGATCGTCTTGCACGCGCAGCGGACTGCTGCCGCTAACTGCGTCGATGAATTGTTCAAGAGATGTATCGCTCATTGCAGAAAAAAGCGCGGCCGAAACGACCGCGCTTTCCAAATGCTATTTTGCGAAATCCACGGCGCGGGTTTCGCGGATGACCACGACCTTCACCTGGCCGGGGTACTTCGTCTCGGTTTGGATCTGATGGGCGATATCGTGAGCCAATACAGCCGAATGCGCTTCGTCGACCTTCTCGGGCGAAACGATGACGCGAACCTCGCGGCCTGCCTGGATAGCATGGGTGCGCTCTACGCCTGGATAGGAGTTGGCGATCTCTTCCAACTTCTCAAGACGCTTGATGTAGGATTCGATGTTTTCCTTACGAGCGCCGGGACGAGCTGCGGAAACCGCGTCGGCAGCCTGAACCAGCACGTCGATGACGCTGTTGGGCTCAACATCGTTGTGATGGGCCTCGATTGCATGGACGATCTGCGGGTCTTCGCCATAGCGACGGGCAAGGTCGGCGCCGATGACGGCGTGGGAACCCTCAACCTCATGGTCGACGGCCTTACCGATGTCGTGAAGCAGGCCAGCGCGCTTTGCGGGCACGGGATCCAAGCCAAGCTCGGAGGCCATCATGCCGGAAATGTAGGCGACTTCCAGGGAGTGGTTCAGGACGTTCTGACCGTACGAGGTGCGATAGCGAAGGCGACCCAGGATCTTCTCCAGATCCGGATGAAGATCGTGGATGCCCGTATCGAAGGTCGCCTGAGCGGCAGCTTCCTTGATCTGCTGGTTAACGTACTTTTCCGCCTTGTGGTACATCTCTTCGATGCGTGCAGGATGGATGCGGCCATCGCTGATGAGGTTCTGCATCGTGACGGCTGCAATCTCCCTGCGAACAGGGTCGTGGGTGGAAACCGTAACAGTTTCGGGGGTGTCGTCGATGATGAGGCTGGTGCCGGTGATCTGCTCGAAGGAGCGGATGTTGCGTCCCTCGCGGCCGATGATCCTGCCCTTCAGGTCGTCGGAGGGAATATGGATGGTGGAAACCGTGATCTGGGACGTATGGTCTGCCGCCAAACGCTGAATGGCAACACTCAGGATCTCACGGGCCTTCTTGTCCGCCTCGGCCTTGGTGCGAGCCTCGGAGTCGCGGATGATCGCAGCCTGCTCATGGACGCATTCCTCTTTGAGGCCGTCAAGGAGCTCGGTCTTAGCCTCTTCGGCGGTAAGGCCGGCTACCTGCTCCAGACGAGCGTAAACCTCGGATTCCGCACGCTCAACATCCTTGGCACGACGATCTACCTGCCCCTGCAGGGAGGAGATCTGATGCTCGCGATGGTCCAATGCCTCAACGCGCTTATCAAGGCTCTGCTCACGCTGGTTCAGGTGGTTCTCAGAAGAACGAACCTCACGCATGCGTTCTTTGCTTTCGCGTTCGGCATCCTGCTTCATCTTCAGGGCTTCGTCTTTTGCCTCAAGGAGGGCTTCGTGCTTAAGGCGCTCGGCTTCCTGCTTGGCGTTTGACAAGGTGGTTTCGGCTTCGCGCGTGGTGGCATCGTTTCGGTCTTTCAGCATCTTCTGCATAAGGAAGTAGCCGATAGCAAAACCGATGACAATCGCGACGACCGCAGCAATTACGATTTCGATCATCTGTTTCCCTTTCGTGTAAGCAACGTATAGTGAAAAGGCAAAAAGGGCAGAAAAAATGCCCTGGTATACCGGGGCAAGAGCACACGCTGGCATGAAGCAACACTATTAAGTTATTCATATATACAAAAGCACCGATTCAGGTGCGTAAGCTCTAGCCAAACAATAATAGCCTGAAACCCCTTACTTGACTAGCGTGCGTTACTCACCGGCATCTTCATGTAATCGAAAACGATATGGTTCGAATCCCCGAACCGACCAGACGAATCCAGTCGGTTCGGGGAGATCCCAAAAACGTTTCAGGCAACAATGGTGTGCCGAGATCTTTTCCCTTCAGGCGTAAAGGTCCTTTTCCGAAGCCAGGTTGCCCTTGCTATTCGGTTTTGCCGAAAGCGCGGAACCACGTGTTGGCAACCTCGGCAGAGAGGCTCATGGAGTATCCAGCTCGAACAAGCTTGGAATAAGCGGCTTGCCGGACATTCTTCGCGCGTGGCGGCTTTCTGCAAAGCAGAGCATAGGCGCAGTCTCGTTCGCTGGGCCTGCCCTCCAGGTATTCCTCGGGAAACCCGGGAAGCATCGAAGTGGCGTCTATGCCGTGACCGTTGAGCTCACGCACAACCCCATCCAACCCCTTGCCCTGCCTCAAGCGGGATCTAACAAGGGTGTCGGCGAAGCGCTCATCATCGAGAAAGCGGTATTCAACCGCTTTCTCGATGGCCTTTTCCGCAACCATGCGCTCAAAGCCTTCGCGTTCAAGACGGGTTCTGGTCTCCTTTACGGACCGGTCCCTGACTTTTACCCAATGAAGTATCTTTTTAAAGGCAAGGTCTTCAGTGAAAGGCGAACTCGATTCGGCCCCTGAATCACTTAACGACATTCCGCTAGAAAGATTTGGCAACGTATTTATCACGACTGGCATCGGTGAACATTAATCCTTCGGCTGCTCCGAAGAAGCGGGCGTCTCGACATCCCCCTGCGGGGTCAAGCCGTATTCGACACGGATCTTGTCCTCGATCTCATTGCGAATGTCGGGGTTTTCGTGCAGGGTCCTTTTTGCGGCTTCCCTGCCCTGGCCCAAACGTTCTTCGCCGTAGTTGAACCACGACCCGCTCTTCTTAACCAGTCCAGCTTCAACGCCCATATCGAGCACGCAGCCTTCTTTGGAGATGCCTTCGCCGTACATGATGTCGAACTCAGCCTGGCGGAACGGCGGGGCAACCTTGTTCTTAACAACCTTGACGCGAACCCTGTTGCCGATGAAGTCGCCATCCTTCTTGACTGAATCGAAGCGACGCACATCAAGGCGGACACTGGAGTAGAACTTAAGAGCACGACCGCCGGTTGTTGTTTCGGGGTTGCCGAACATAACGCCGATCTTCTCGCGCAGCTGGTTGATGAACACACACGTGGTGTTGGAGCGGGAAAGCGAGCCGGCGAGCTTTCGCAAAGCCTGGCTCATCAAACGAGCCTGCAAGCCAACGGTGGTGTCACCGATCTCGCCTTCGATCTCTGCGCGGGGAACGAGTGCGGCCACGGAGTCTACCACCACGCAGTCGATGGAGCCGCTTCGGACGAGCATATCGCAGATTTCCAGGGCCTGTTCGCCGGTGTCGGGCTGGGAGATAAGCATCTCGTCAACATCGACGCCGAGCTTCGCCGCATACACCGGATCGAGCGCATGCTCGGCATCGATGAACGCAACGATGCCGCCAGCCGCTTGGGCCTCCGCGATGATATGCAAAGCGAGGGTGGTCTTGCCGCTTGCTTCTGGACCGTAGATCTCTACGATACGGCCGCGGGGAACTCCCCCGATGCCGAGGGCGATATCAAGAGGTAGAGCCCCGGTGGGGATAACCCCTACCTGCATGTTGGTGCTCTCACCCAATTTCATGATCGAGCCCTTGCCGAATTTCTGCTCGATCTGATCGGTGGTTATCTTCAGCGCTTTCGCCTTGTCCTGGCTCATTTGATCTCCTAAACGAAGGTACTGCATTTTGGACAGCATCAAGAGTACACGAACACCTGTTCGAACGCAACCTCAACTGTCGTTATTGCCCATAGTAGGAGCCGTATCTTAAGCGGATGCGAAGAAAATGCGAAGCAGAAGCGAAAGCGATGGGAAATTAATCGGAAACGGGCTCGGGCTCTGACGGATCAAGCGAATACGAGACCAGCTCAAGGGCAAACAAGACCGTCTGCATGCGAACCTGCCCTCGGTCGCCCTTGAAATGGCGAAGATAGGTGTGCACCCCACTCGCATCCGCCAAGCCGAACCAGACCGTTCCAACCGGCTTCCCAGGCACTGCGCCACCAGGACCGGCTATCCCCGTAACGGATACGGCGATGTCGGAGTTGGCCACTCGCCGCGAACCTGTGGCCATGGCGGAGGCAACTTCCGAGCTGACCGCCCCAACCCGATGAAGATCGTCCGGGGAAACCCCAAGGACATTCATCTTAACCTCGTTCGAGTAGCTGATAACGCCGCCCTCAACCACGCTTGAGCTTCCGGGAACGGAGGTAAGGGCCCCGCCGATCAAGCCACCGGTGCAGCTTTCAGCGGTGGAGAGCTTCAGGCCCTTGTCCTTGGCTTTCGCTACGACGAGCTTGGCCGCGTCCTCGATGTCCTTCTCGGTGGGAATCTCCTGCTGACTCGGGCCAGCTTCGGCGGCATCCCCCTTGGACGTACCGCTTCCGATGGATCCGAAGCCGAGGATCGGAGCGCACTTCACGAAGTAATCGACCATGGACAGGATGGTGAGTACCAAGGCAATGGCCATGAAGAACCACGAGATGGCATAGAGCGCAGAGCCCATATCGGGATGCAGTGAAAGAAGAAGGTCGGATCCCTTCACGATGAACAGCAGAATGGCGATGATCTGGAACACCGTTTTCGCCTTGCCGTACCAGCTGGCCGCCACAACAACGCCGTGTGTGGCAACGAGCATGCGCAAACCGGAGACGATGAACTCTCGGGCAATGATGAGCAATGCGACCCAGGAAGGAAGCACCTGAAGCTCGATCAGCGCCAAAAGCGCGGCGGCGACCAGGATCTTGTCTGCCAGCGGGTCTACGAACTTGCCGAAATTGGTGATCTCTCCCCTGCTGCGGGCCAGATACCCATCAAGCGCATCGGTGCAGGAAAGCACCGCGAAGATCAAAGCGGCAACCCATGGCTTCCAGATATCGGCATCGGGCCATTGGGGAATATAGTCCGGCCAGGGGCTGATGATGACAACCACGAACACCGGAACAAGGAGGATACGGATAAGCGTGACGACATTTGCCGGCGTCCACAAGGTTGTTTCGTCGAAATCCTGGCTACTCACCAAGAGCCTCCATCTCGTACATCAGCGTGTCGCCGATGGTCACCCGCTCGAACTGGCCAACCGTGCCAGCGCTCAAGTATGTTACGCCATCGACGTCGGGGGCCTGGCACTGCGCCCTGCCGTACAGCTGGCCGTCATCCTCCTCGCCGAGGACCAAGATATCCATGGTTTCCCCAGCTCGTTGGGAGATCAAGTGCGACGAAACGGAATCGGCGATGTCGCGCAGCTGCATAACGCGATCCTGCTTCGTGTCGTCGTCTATCTGGTTCGGCATCGTCGCAGCAGGCGTTCCGTCTTCGGGCGAATAGGCGAAGATGCCCACATAGTCGAACTCGGCCTCGGCCACGAAATCGCACAGGTCCTCGAACTGCTCCTCGGTTTCCCCGGGGTAGCCCACGATGAGCGTGGTGCGAATGGCAACGCCGGGAACGCGGCTTCGGATTCGCTGCACCATCTGCTCGTATTCTTGACGCGAGCCTTGGCGGTTCATGGAGGCAAGGATGTCGGAATCGCAATGCTGCAAGGGGATGTCGAAGTACTTGCAGATGTTGCTATGGGACGCCACCACATCGAGCAATTCATCGGTAAGGCCCGCAGGCTGAAGGTACATGACCCTGAACCAGGTGGAAGGATAGGCTTCGGCAAGGTTGGCCAAAAGCCATGCCAGCGTATGGCGCGGCTTCAGATCCAAGCCCCAGATGCCGGAGTCCTGCGCAATAAGCACGATCTCCTTCGTGCCGGAGGCGACCATTGCATCAACCTCGGCACAGATATCCTCGTATTCGAAGCTGTGATACCTGCCGCGGATAGAGGGAATGGTGCAGAACGAGCAGAAGCGGTTGCAGCCATCGGAGATCTTCACGTACTCGCTCGGTGAATAGTCGAACGCCACCTCGTAACGCACACCATCGCCTGCACGTCCGAAAAGACCGTCCATGATCTGAACGATGTCGTCTTCCTTCGAACAAGGAATGATACGATCCGCTTCAGAAAGCTCTGACTCCAGGTCTTCCCCGTAACGGGAGGGCAGGCAGCCGCACACCACGAGTTTGGTGTTTCCCGCCTTCACCGAATCGTATCCGGCAACCTCGAAAATGGCTTCGAGGCTTTCCTCGGTTGCCGATTGGATGAACGAGCAGGTGTTGACGACGATGCAGTCACTGGGTTCTTCCAAAGACACGATATTGTAGCCAGCGCGGATCAGATCCTGCTGCATATGGGCCGAATCCGCCTCGTTCTTGGCGCAGCCCATAGTGAGGAAGGCGATGTTCTTGGTCATGGTTGAGCGGTAATCCTAGCGGTAGTTGTTGAACTGGAGGGGCTGACCGTAATCCCGCCCCTTGAGAAATGCGATAACTTCCTGCAGCGTATCGAGCTTAGGGCCGGAAACGCGGAGCTTGTCGCCTTCGATGGTGACCTTCACCTTGAGCTTCGTGCCCTTGATGTCCTTGTTGATCTTGCCGGCCGTCTCGCGATCGATGCCCTCGACGATCTTCGCCGTTTGACGGACGCTGCCGCCCGTTGCGGATTCGAGCTTTCCCCAGTCGAGCGAATTCAGCTCCACGCCGCGCTTGATAAGCTTCGAGGAAAGGATGTCCTTCACCTGGGAGCATACGAAATCGCTCGGTGCGGAAACGGTGAGGGTCTTTGCGCTCTTGTCGAACGAGACCTCTGCCCCAGAGCCCTTAAGGTCGTAACGCTGGGCGATTTCCTTCTTTGCCTGGCCATAGGCGTTGTCTACCTCTTGGAGGTCGACTTGGGAGACCACATCGAAGCTTGCTTCTTTTGCCATGAGGATCCTTTCTGGATAGAGAACGAAGGTCGTAGCAAGACCAACTTGCTGGATTGGCTGGGGATTGGGCCGCAGGGAAAGCAGGGAGCTTTCGCAACTAAGACGTCGAGGACGACTTCGTGGTTGAGGCAGACGAGCTGGACGTGCTCGAAGTTGTGCCAGTCGAAGTAGAAGCGGCAGTACTGGAATCACGCTTCACATTGGGATGCGCGGTATACCACTGCTCCAAGATGTCACTGAAGTTGTACGTCGTGTTCACGATGCCCGAGCTGTTGGTTTCCAGCTGCTGGGCCTCGTCGTTGATGTAGACGGTAACGCCTTTGGTCTCGGTGGCGACGAAACGGATCTTTGACGAGCTGGTATACGACTTCTCGGCCGCACCGGAGACCGTAGCGGATTCCTGAACTGCGTCGTCGACATAGACCTCGATGTAGGATTGGCTGCCCTTGTCTACCGTGTACTTAAGCGTGAACTCGGTCGGCGCCGTTTCCACCACGGTGGTTTGCTGCTGAGCCGATTCCTGCTGTTTGCTGGCTGCCTCTTCGGAGGTGGTGCCAACGCTTTGGGCACCCGTTACCGGGATATTGGCCTGCGTCTGCGTTTGATGGGACATGGTCAGGGCCATGACCAAGGCAACGACCACCACGATAACCGCAACGACAACGATGATGATGTTGCGGTTGCGATGAGGATTGGGGATGTTGCGCGGCGCAGAATACATGTTGCCGTATTTGCCCTCGCCCATAGCCGACCTTCGCGCCTTATGCGTGGCTGGCTGACCGCCCTGAAGGGTTGGGTAGACATCAGGGTTCTGGGAGTAGACCGTGCGGCCGAAGCCGTTGCTGCTGCCGTCGTATTGGTTGCGATCGGCGGCTGAACGCGCTGAGCCGGAACGAGACGACGAGCCCCTAACTCGATCGAACGACGAAGTGGAAGAGGATCGCCGAGACTGCGATTCCCTGCCGGTATCGTGCATTCGGATAGCCTCGCTGACGTTCTGATGCGCCTGCTCAACCTGATACGCGTACTCCTGATCCAGGTACATGCGGCTTACGTCTTGGGCATTCAGCCCCAAGAGCCGCGAATACGCGATGATCATGTTACGGGCGTACCCGCGCGAAGGCATGCGGCGGAAGTCGCTGTTCTCGATTGCGACGATGATGTCCTGTCGGATTCTGAGTTCCCGGGAAACAGACGCCAGGTCCCAGCCCTTGGCAAGGCGCGCCTCTTTCAAGACGTTACCGAAGCTGATCTGGTGCATATTTCCCCCTCTCCCTCACGAGAACGCTATTCGTCATTTTGCTCGAAAGCCTTGATGGTTTCCAACTCCATCGGGTCAACCAGAACCTCTCGGGGCTTCGAGCCGTTGGGCGGCCCCACGATCCCCTTCTCTTCCAGAAGATCCATGATCCTCCCTGCGCGGGAATAGCCCACACTGAGGCGGCGCTGAAGGTTCGAGGTGGAGCCCATGCCTGAAGAGCAGACGATCTCGGCAGCCTCCCACACCAGCGGGTCGTCCGACCCGGATGCGGTCCCGCCGGAACCATCGGGCATGGAATCACCGAGGGTTATCAGGTTGGTTTTCAGAATATCATTGTGGTACTCGGGCTCACCTTGGGTCTTCAATTTCTCCACGACAGCGGAGATCTCGTCCTCGGAGACGAAGCAGCCCTGGATACGCTGGGGTTTGGCCAGCTCCGGCTTGGAAAGCAGCAGGTCGCCCAAGCCGATGAGGTTCTCCGCGCCCGGCGTATCGAGGATAACGCGCGAATCGATACCGGATGCCACGTTGAAGGCGATACGGTTGGTGATGTTCGCCTTGATAAGGCCCGTCACCACGTTGGTGGAGGGGCGCTGCGTGGCAACGATAAGGTGGATGCCGGCCGCGCGGGCGAGCTGAGCCAAGCGCGAGATGGAGAACTCCACTTCCTTGCCGACGTTCATCATCAAGTCGGCAAGCTCGTCGATGATGATCACGATATAAGGCATCTCCGACGCGGGCGCATCGTTGATTTCCAAGCCCTTCTGCACTTTGGCGTTGTATTGGCCGATGTTGCGGGCGCCGATGCCGCTGAAAACCTTGAGCCTGCGCTCCATTTCGGCAACCGCCCAAGAAAGGGCGCTCGCCGCCTCCCTAGCTTCGGTAACTACCGGGACGTACAGGTGGGGGATGCCGTTATAGGGAGTGAACTCAACGCGCTTCGGGTCGATCATGATCATGCGCACTTCCGAAGGGGTGGCACGCATGAGGATGGACATGATGAAGCCGTTGATGGCAACCGACTTGCCCGAACCTGTGGTGCCGCCGATAAGAAGATGCGGCATGGTTGCCAAGTCGCTGACGATGCTCTGGCCCTCGACGTCCTTGCCGATGGCGATCTGCAACGGGCCCGGTTTGGCGTCTTTGATCACGTCGCCCAGGAACACCGTTTCGCGCTGCTTGTTCGGTACCTCGATGCCGACGTAGTTGGTGCCGGGGATGGGCGCGAAGATGCGGACACCGGGGGCGGCCAGCGCCAGGGCGATGTCGTCGGTAAGGTTTGAAACGCGGTTCACGCGAACGCCCGAAGGCAGATCGACCTTGAACAAGGTGACGGTCGGGCCATGAACCCACCCCACCACATCGGCGCCCACGCCGAAATCGGCCAGGGTTTCCTGCAACAACATGCCGGTAGCGCGAAGGGAAGCCTCGCTTTCCTTGGTTACCGGGGTTTTTTCCGCAGTGTTGAGCAGGCTCATGTCGGGAAGCTCGAAGCCCTCAAGCGGTTCAGGGGTGGCCACTTCCGAAGCCTTTTTCCGCGTGGTCGTAGGAGCGGACTCCTTCTTAGGTGCGCTCTCTGGCTTCGGTTCGGGACGGGAACCCAGTTTTCGCGTCATCTGCCGGGGCTCGACGTCCTTGCCCTGCTCCTCGAAGGCAAGGGTCCTGTCTGCCGCCTGGGAGGCTCGCTGCCCGTTGGTCTTGCGGACGCGCGTCGGCTTCTTCGCCTCGGCGATCACCTGGGTTTCGCGCTCGGCGACGCTCTCAACGGGGTCGATGGCTTGGGTAGGTAGAACCGATACGGCTTCCTTCACCGCTTCGGCCTTGCGCTCGCGTTCCTTCGGCGCGCGCTTGATCCTGGCGATAGAGAAGCGCGGCATCTTCGAGAAGCCGGAATCGACTTCCCCTTCATCGGAAAGCTCGGTTGCCAAGCCACGCCCTCGCACCTTCTCGATAACAGATGAAATTGAGAAGCCGATGATGATGAGCGCGATAACGATCAGGCCCACCATCAGGATCATGGTGACCTCGAACCCAAGCAATTCGAGCCCGGCCCAAGCAATGCCGGCACCGAGGTAGCCACCCTGCTTCACCAGGTAAACCTGGATGAAGAGGTTGTTGGGGTTGTCCTGCGCAGTCGGGGTGAACAGCGCCATGATTGCCAGGAACGCGACGAACAGCAATGCGAAGCCGATGGCCACGCGGGCCGGAACCATCTGCCGCTCAAAGCGCACCAGCAACGTAACCGCAAGGCCGGCCAGCAGAAAAGGCAGCACGTAGGCGCCTATGCCAAGGAAGAGCTTGAGGCCAAGGGAAAGCGCGCCGGTAAGCACCCCTTCAGGGCTGAGGAACGAGGTAGCGAACAGGGCGATGGCTAAGACGATGAGGGAAACGGCAGCGATGTCCCGGCGCGAGCGATCGTCGAGGATGCGTCCCGCTTGGGGCGAAGGGGCCGCCTGCCCCGATGCAGGCCTGCCCTTGCCGCCCGAAAGGGGCCTGCGGCCCCCCGGTTGCGATGCTGCTTTTTCCGCAGCCTTCTGACCGCGGTTTGTCCTGTTTGCTGCCATCTTGTTCCTTATAGCGTGTTTAGGTGGTTCGTTTAGGATCGACGGTGTAACGAGGGCTTAAACCTCAAGGATGTTCATGACCACGAGCGGGCGCTGGTTGGTGCGCTCCCAAAGGATGGAAAGAAGAGCGCTGCGAGCAGCCCTTTTGACGGCACGGTTGTCCTCCCCCTTGGAAAGGGAGCGCTTCAACGCGGACGAAACCGCATTGCGAACCGCATCGACGAACTGGGGCTCGTCGCCGCCGGGGATGCCGTGCATCTCTACCTGGACTTCGCCCTGAAGGTCGTGGCTGCCCTTCTTGACGGCACAGGCGATCACGGCCACACCTTGGGACCCGAGGTTGGTGCGCTCGTTCAGGACGAACTCGGAGGTATCGCCGACGCTCAGGCCGTCGACCAGGATGATGCCGCTCTGCACCGGCTTGCCGTGCTTGACCCCCCGAGCGGTAAGCTCGAGCGTTTCGCCGTTTTCGCAGATGAAGATGTTCTTCTTGGCAACGCCGGTGACTTGGGCCAGCTCTGCATGCGCGCGAAGGTGGGTGGCCTCACCATGAACCGGCATGAAATACTTCGGCTGAACGATGGAGAGCACGAGCTTCAGCTCTTCTGCGGAAGCATGGCCGGACACGTGGACGCGCGCACGGGACTTGTCGTACACGTCCGCACCGATCTTCGCCAGGTCGTTGGTGACCTTGGTAACGGCCTTTTCGTTGCCGGGCACCGGCGTAGCGGAGATGATGACGGTATCGCCCTCTTCGACGGTGATGGTCTTGTGGTTGTCGCTCGCGATTCGCGCAAGGGCGGAAAGCGGCTCGCCCTGGGAACCGGTGCACATGACAACGTACGAGTCGGACGGCATGCCCTTCAAGTCGTAGGCGTCGATGATGTCCTTGTCGGCGATCTTCAGGTAGCCCAGCCTACGCGCGATGTCGGTGTTCTGAACCATGGACCTGCCGGTAACAGCCACTTTGCGGCCATTGCGGATAGCGGCGTCGCAGATCTGCTGCATACGATGGATGTGCGATGCGAACGACGCAACGATAACGCGGCCCTTGGCGTTGGAGATGATGCTGTTCAGCGCCTTGCCCACCTCGCGCTCGGAGGGGGTGAAATTGGGGTTGGTGGCGTTCGTGGAGTCCGACATCATCAGGTCGACGCCTTCCTCGCTGAAGCGCGAAAGCGCAGCGAAGTCGGTGCGGACACCGTCGATGGGGCTCTGGTCGAGCTTGAAGTCGCCGGTGTGCAGCACATTGCCCGCCGGGGAGCGGAAGAACACGCCCACGGCGCCGGGGATAGAATGGTTCACCGCGAAGAATTCCGCGGTCATGCAACCGAGTTTGATGGTCTGGCCGGCCTTGATCTCGCAGAGCTTGGCGTTCTTGATCTTATGCTCCTTGAGCTTGCCCTCGATAAGGCCAAGGGTGAGCTTGGTAGCGTAGATGGGCACCTTGCGGTCAAGGTCCTTCAGCAGGTACGGCAGCGTACCGGTATGGTCTTCGTGGCCGTGCGTCACGACGATACCGCGCAGCTTATCGGCGTTTTCCAGCACATACGAGTAGTCGGGCAGGATAAGGTCCACGCCCGGATGGTTGTCGTCGGGGAACATCAAGCCGGCGTCGTCGAGCACCATGTCGCTGCCGCATTCGAATGCGGTCATGTTCTTGCCGATGGCGTCGAGGCCGCCGAGCGGGATGATGCGGAGCTTGGCCTTGGGGTCACGCTGCTTGTTGCTTGCGGCAGAACGGCCGGCAGCTTTGCCGGATCCGCCGCGGCGCTGCTTTTTCGCAGGGTTCTTCGCGCTTCCCTCGGCATTGTCGAATTTGGAAAGCTTGGGGCGCTCTCTATCAAGGTGAACGTGCTTCACCGATTCGGAGGGGCGGGTTGCGCGGGTATCTTTAGGCTTATTCGTTTCTTCAGTCATGTACTTCCTTGCTAGTAGTCCATTAATACGTCAAATACCCTACGCGCTCGAAAACGAACGCGTAGGGTGTAGTTCCTAGTTCATCTGCGCAGGTAGTTGCGCAGATTATTCAATTTACGCCTTGGCCATTCAGTGAATGGTTAGACAAGCACGCCCACCTCGCGCATTACCTGTGCAAGATGCGCAGACTGCTCGGGCGTGGCATCGACGAGGGGAAGGCGAACGCCGCCGACGTTGAAGCCAACGAGGTTGAGCGCCTCCTTCACCATGATGGGGTTCGCCGTGACGAACAACTCGTCCATCAAGGGCAGAAGCTTCTCATTGGCAACGGCAGCCTCTTCGAACTTGCCCTCGGCGCAAAGCGTGGTGATCTCCTTCATACGGCCAGGAGCGACATTGCCCGTGGTGGAGATGACGCCAGCGGCACCGATCTTCATCATGTCGTAGGTGAGCGAGTCGTCGCCGGAGTACACATCGAAACCTGCAGGAGCGTTGTCGATGATCTGCTTGACCTGGTCGAGGTTGCCGGAGGCCTCCTTGATGGCAACGATGTTCTCCACGTCGTTCGCCAGGCGCAACGTGGTTTCGGGCAGCATGTTGATGCCCGTGCGCCCGGGGATGTTGTAAAGGATTATGGGCAGATCAACCGCGTCGGCGATGGTCTTGAAGTGCTGGTACAGGCCCTCTTGCGGAGGCTTGTTGTAGTACGGAACCACCAGCATGAAGCCATCAACGCCGAGCTTCTGAACGTCCTTCGCGAAATCCACCGTATCGGCGGTGCAGTTGTCGCCGACGTTGGCGATGATGGGAACCTCTCCCCCAACCTCGGCAACAACGGCCTCGAAAAGCTGCATCTTCTGGGGATAGAACACCGTGGGGCTTTCGCCGGTTGTGCCGTTGATGATAAGGGCATCGCTGCCACCATCTACCAAGCGGCGGGCCAACGCAGCTGCCTGCTTAAGATCGAGCTCGAGGTTCTCGTCGAATGGCGTGACCATTGCTGGAATCATGCGCCCAAAGCGCGGCTCGGTAGCAGTCATGTTCTGTCTCCTTCGATTGCGGAATTACGTGGCTCATTATGGCATGATGCAGGCTACTGCGCCATGAAGTTTTCCAAACCAACAACCAAGCCGTCGCATTTCCCCACTGAACGGATTCCAAGAAGCACTCCGGGCATGTAGGAAGTGCGATCCCACGAATCGTGGCGGATGGTGAGCGTCTGCCCCATCGAGCCGAACACCACTTCCTGGCTGGCAACGTAACCCATGGAGCGAACGGAATGCACCGGCACGCCCTCTACCAGCGCACCGCGCGCACCCTGGCAGCCGTCGATCTCGGTCTCGCTGCCGGGAGCCTGGCTCTCGAAATCGCGGGCACGGGCAATGATCTGGGCGGTTCGGACCGCGGTGCCGCTGGGTGCGTCCTTCTTGTTGCAGTGATGGAACTCGAGCACCTCGGATTCCGGGAAATAGGGAGCGGCGGCCTTGGCGAACTCCATCATCAGCACAGCGCCGGTCGTGAAGTTGGGGGCGTAGAACAGGCAGGTCCCGGGCTTTGCGGAAGCGGCCAGCTCGTTGAGGGTGTCATCGCTCATGCCGGTGGTGCCCACTACGCAGTCAACGCCAGCGGGCAGGGCAACGGAAAGCGTCTTGGCCACGACGGCAGGCTGGGTGAAGTCCACGAGCACGTCGAACTCGCAGGAATCAAGGGCCTGCTCAATGGACTCGAACGTGGCGAAGGGTGCATCCTTCTGGAAGGGGTCGATGCCGCAGGCAACCTCCATGTCGGCGGCTGCGGTTACGGCGTCTGCTACCGCAGAGCCCATTCGGCCTGCATAACCGGCTACTGCAACGGAAATCATGTTCTCTCCTATCTCAATGCCCCAAGGGGGCGCGTTTCATCTTGCTTACAGCTTGGGCGATTGCATTCCCACCAAGGGTAGCAGCTGATCCTCGTCGAATGGGGAAACCACCGCAATGCAGGGGTCGACCGTGAGCAGCCTTTGGGCCAACCCGAGGATGTTCTCGGGCGTGACCGAACGGTACCGTTCGGTCTGCTCCTCAGGGCTGGCCTGCACAAGGCCCAGCGTTTCGCGCTTGCCCATGCGCACCATATGGGAGTTGGTGGACTCAAGGCCCAAAAGCAGCTGCCCGCACATGAGCTCGACGTTACGTTCCAGCTCGTCGGCCGGAACGAGGTCGTTGGCGATGCGCTGAAGCTCTTCTTTGATCAGGCCTACCACTTCCTCCGCATTGTCGGGTCGGGTACCGGCATACACGCACCACTGGCCCAACCCCTGGTTGCCACCTTGGGACGCGAATATGGAGTACGCAAGACCTCGCTTCTCGCGAACCTCCTGGAAAAGGCGGGAGGACATGGAACCGCCCAGGATGGTGGTGAGCACGCTTGCCGTATAGCGGTCCTTGTGGCCAAGCGGAAGCCAGGGAATGCCGTAGACGATATGGGCCTGCTCGATGTCGCGCTTCTGGCAGAACAGCCCCTTGTTGAACACCGGAGGCTGAAGGTTGCGGACAGCCTTGCTGCCGGGCCTTATCCCCGCGAACAACCGCTCACAAAGAGAAACCAGCGCATCGTGGTCGACGTTTCCCGCAGCGGAAACCGTAAGGTTGCCGGCATGGTAGTGCTGTTCGTGGAAGGCCGCGCAATCTTCGTGGACATAGCTTCCAACGCGCTCGCGGGTACCCAGAACCGGCAGGGCCAGCGCATGGCCTTTCAGGCTGTTCTGGGTGAAGAGCTCGAACACGTAATCGTCGGGAGCGTCTTCGGAACGCGCTATCTCCTCGATAACCACCTCACGCTCGGTGTCGATGGCCTCCTGGGAGAACACGCTCTTGGTAACCATCTCGGCCAGCACGGAAAGCGCCTGCTCCATCTTGTCGTCGACGAACCGCGAATAGTAGCAGGTGTACTCCTTGGAGGTGAACGCGTTGAGCTCGGCACCCAGGCGGTCGAAGTGCATGGAGATCTCCAAAGGCCCCTTTGTGGGCGTGCCCTTGAACATCATATGCTCCATGAAATGGGTAAGTCCTGCCTGATCGGGGTTCTCGTCCCTGGATCCGACATTGAACCAAAGCCCCAGTGAAACGGAGCGGACCCCCGGCATGGGGTACGTGATTACGGTCATGCCATTGTCGAGCTGGGACCTACGGTATAGCACCTTTTGCGCCTTTCTGATCGTGCGGTTATTGCTGCAAAGATTCCTTCAGGGCCTTGGCAAGCTGGTCGGGGCAGCTCGTTGGGCGCGGGCCGCACTTGATGCCCTCAAGACGCTCTACGACTTCCTCGGCGGGCATGCCCTCTACCAAAGCGGCAACGCCCTGGGTGTTGCCATTGCATCCGCCCTGGAAGGCAACGTTGCGGACAATACCGTCTTCCACTTCGAAGTTGATGGCCTTCGAACAGGTTCCCTTAGTGATAAACGTAGCCACTTCCACACCTCTTTCTTCAAAGAAAGCCTCCCGCCAGAAGACGGGAGGCTTTGCAGCTGATATCGTGCTCGCTTGAACCATGGGCTCTATGGTTCTGCGCAGGAAAGCGATCCTGCAAAGCGATGCAATTATAGCCTAGTGTTCGGCGCGCTCGCCGTTGTTGCCGTGACGGCGACGGGGCTTTCGGCCACCGTTGCCGCGGCCGCCCTTGCGGTCGTCGTCGTGATGACGGGCCGGGCGCTCGGCGCTCACAACGTCGGGCTTGTCGACGCGATCGAGGCTGATCTTGCCGTTGTCGGAGACCTCGATTACCTCAACCTTCACGATGTCGCCGATGCTCAGGACGTCTTCCACCTTGCCTACGCGGCCGTTGGCCATGCGGGAGATGTGGAGCAGGCCGTCCTTGCCGGGCGTAAGGCGGACGAATGCGCCGAAGTCCTTGATGCCGACGACTTCGCCGTCGTACACCTCGCCGACCTCGGGAACCTTCACGATGCCCAGGATCGCAGCCTTGGCAGCAGCACCGCCCTCTTCGTCGATGGAGGCGATGCGGACCGTGCCGTCTTCCTCGATCTCGATGGTGGTGTTCGTTTCCTCCTGCAGGCCGCGGATAACCTTGCCGCCGGAACCGATGACGTCGCGGATCTTATCGGAGGGGATATGGATGGTCTCGATATGCGGAGCATACGGGGAGATCTCGCTGCGGGGAGCGTCGATCGCCTGAAGCATGTTCTGCATGATGAAGGAACGGCCTTCCTTTGCCTGCTTCAGCGCGCGGGCAAGGATGTCGACCGAAAGGCCCTTGGCCTTGTTGTCCATCTGGAGCGCGGTAATGCCCTGCTCGGTGCCGCAGACCTTGAAGTCCATGTCGCCCAGGAAGTCTTCAAGGCCCTGGATGTCGGACAGGATGACGATGTCGTCGCCTTCCTTGATAAGGCCCATGGCGATGCCCGCAACCGGAGCCTTGATAGGCACGCCGGCGTCCATCAGGGCAAGCGTGGAACCGCAGGTGGAAGCCATGGAAGAAGAGCCGTTGGATTCCAGGATCTCGGAAACAACGCGGATTGCGTAGGGGAACTCTTCCTCATCGGGCAGAACGGGGATAAGGGCGCGCTCGGCCAGCGCACCATGACCGACCTCGCGGCGCTTGGGGGCGCCCATGCGGCCAACCTCGCCGGTGCAGTACGGCGGGAAGTTGTACTGGTGCATGTAGCGCTTGCCCTCGCACGGGTCGATGGTGTCGAGGCGCTGCCATTCGTTGAGCATGCCGAGGGTGGCAACGGAGAGCGCCTGGGTCTGACCGCGCTGGAACAGGCCGGAGCCATGGACGCGGGGCAGGTAGCCGGCCTTGATGTAGAGCGGACGGATCTCGTCGCTGCGGCGGCCGTCGGCACGCTCGCCGGTCTCGATGACCATGGCGCGCATCGCGTGCTTCTCGAGGGACTTCAACGCTGCTGCGATATCGCTGCCCCAAGCAGAGCGCTCCTCTTCGGAGAAGTCGTTTTCCTTGACGGAAGCCTTCAGGGCCTCGACCTTGCCCATGCGGGAGAGCTTGTCAGCGTCCTTCAGGGCCGCGGACATCTCGTCGAAGTGGGCATCGACGCGCTCGGCGATGGAGGGATCGGCCACGTGGATGGGCCATTCCTTGGGCTGGGGGTTCACCTTGGCCAAGAACTCGGACTGCTTCTGGCAGAAGGCGGCGATGGCCTCCTGGCCGAAGGTCATGGCGGCGAGCATGTCCTCTTCGCTGATCTCCTGGGCGCCAGCCTCTACCATGGAGATGTAGTCGGCGGTGCCGGCGATGGTGAGCTCCAGGTCGGAGTTCTCTTCCTCTTCATAGGTGGGGTTCACGATGAACTCGCCGGTGTCGATGTCGCGGCCGATGCGCACGCAGGCAGCAGGGCCGTCGAAGGGTGCGCTGGCAACCATCAGGGCGGCGGAAGCGCCGGCGACGGAAATGGTGTCAGGCGGGTTCTCGCCGTCTACCACGAACGTGGTGGCAACGATGTGGACTTCCTGCTTGAAGCCGTCCACGAAGCCGGGGCGGATGGGGCGGTCGATCATACGGGCGGTGAGGATGCCCTTGTCGGATGCCTTGCCCTCGCGCTTCAGGTAGCCGCCGGGGATGCGGCCCACGGCGTACATCTTCTCCATGAAGTCGACCGTCAGCGGGAAGAAGTCGTAGTCCTTCTCCTGCTCGGAGATGACGGCGGTAACCAGAACGGTGGTGTCGCCGCAGGTGACCTTGACCGCACCGGAAGCCTGCTTCGCAAGCTCGCCGGTGGAAAGCGTGTAGTGCTTCCCGTAGAGGTCGAACGATTCAGTGATTTGTTCCATTCTTTCTTTCACTTCCCTTGCGCCCTATTGCGCAAAGCCTCTTTGCGCCCACTTTTCAGGCGCGCGAGCAGCAATGGCCTCCACTGCCGACCGCTTTATATACAAAAAGCCCGCTAGTGCGGGCTGATTGCTTAGATGTTGTCGCGAATGCCGAGCTTCTTGATGAGTTCGCGGTACTCGAGGATGTCGCGATCCTTGATGTACACGAGCAGGCGGCGACGCTTACCTACGAGCATGAGCAGGCCACGACGGGTGTGATGGTCCTTCGGGTGCTCCTTGAGGTGCTCGGTGAGGTTGCGGATGCGCTCGGACAGGATTGCAACCTGAACCTCTGCGCTGCCGGAATCCTGGGCGTTCTTGCCGAACTCTGCGATGAGCTCTGCGGTGCGTTCTTTGGAGATGCTGAGCTTGCTGGGCATCTTTCCACCTTTCTACATCTAATACCCTCCAAACCGAGCGAGCAAGCGGGTGGCGCATGCAGGCTAGGCCTGAAGCCTTCTGTTGCTTTTTGCAACCTGCTCAGTATACGCGAGGAAGTTCCTGGGCAGGGTGAGAATCTTCGATGTGTGCGAACCGTGAAGATCACTCGGGCAGGGGCTGACCCATTTTCCCACCAGCCGCCTCCGCTTCAGTTCGATACCACTGCCCAAGCTCGGCGCTCGGTATGGGCTCTGCCAGGTAGAAGCCCTGGATGCGGTCGGCCCCGTAAGAGGCAACCGTGCGCGCCTGCTCGGCGGTTTCGATGCCTTCGGCAAGCACGTCTTGGCCAAGCTCGTGGAAGAACGGCGAGAGCGTTTGCGCCATGAGCCTGCTCTTCGGGTTGTCGGGCAAACCGTGCACAAGGCTCCGGTCGAGCTTGACGGCCTCGAAGGGCATGTTGGTCACCATGGAGAAATTCGAGTACCCGGTTCCGAAGTCGTCGAGCAGGAACGAGAAGCCGTGCTTGCACATTTCCTCCATGGCCGCGCAGGCGGCAATCTCGCTTTCGGCTACCATGCGCTCGGTGATCTCGAATTTCAGGGCGCTAGGGCTTACCCCGTAGCGGTCGAGCACCTTCATGATGCGTCCGACGAGACCTTCTTGCAGAAGCTGGCGCATGGTGAGGTTCACCGATACGGACTTCAGCCCCGGGACTTCCCCACTGCCCAGGACGCGGCAGGCATCTTCGAGCACCCTCCACGTGAGCAGGTCGATGAAGCCGTTTCGTTCGGCTACGGGGATGAACTCATTGGGCGAGACCCGTTTTCCCTGCGAATCGGTCATGCGCATCAGCGCCTCGCAGGATTCGAAGCTCTGGGATCGGCGGTAGAACACCGGCTGGTACCAGATCTCGATGAGATCGTTGTGCAGGGCGTACTTGATCGCGTGCGAAAGCTCTTCCTCGCGCTCGTAGCGGCGAATGGTTGCGGCGTCGAAGCGGACAAGGCTGCGATGCTCGTCCTTGGCAAGCTGAACCGTGTAATCCAGGTGCTCTACAACTTCTTCGGTGGTCCACTGCTCGCCGTTGTTGCAAACCTCGGCAATGCAGTACTGCAGGTGAACCGCCCCTCCGTTCAGGTGCCACTTCCGGTCCATGCATTCCCGCACCGACTCGATGCGCCGCTCCTGAACCTCCGCGGAGGCAGAGGGCATGAGCAGGAGGAACTCGACGCTGTTGTAACGGAAGACGCGGGAATGGGGGATGAGCTCGCGAAGCCTGTTGGCGACGATGAACAGCAGGGCGTCGCCCCCATCGTGACCGAATATGTGGTTCACCTGGGCGAAATGGCGAAGCGCCACGACGATGATCTGGAAATCCTGCTTGCCGCCAGCGCGAAGGCTCATCTCGCTCACGAAGCTGCGCCTGTTGAAGACACCGGTAAGGGGCTCGGTTTCCACGCGGATGCTCTGGAAGTTGATGAAGCAGATAAGGTTGACGACCGTGGCAATGGTTCCATTCATCAGCTGGTCTTTATACGTCACCTGGAACAGGACCAATAGAAGCACCACGGCAGGAGCGCAAAGCGCAATGCGCGTTACCGCCGTGCCAACGCTCTTGCGGTTGATCACATAGCAGACGCAAACCAAGAATGCACCGAAAAGGGGTACAAGATATACCGCCGCATTCAAGGGGCCGCGGGAGTACTGGCCGCGTTCGTCCAAGCTGAACAGGAATCCCTCGAAAACGTTCGCAACCAGGGAAAGCGAGAACACTACAAAGACGACGATCAGGATAATCCTGCACGCTTTGAAGATCTTCTTGTTGTACACGAACTCGAATATGCGGCAAAGAAGGAAGTCGGTGATGGCGAGCGACATGGCAACGCTTACCCAGAAATATGCGGTATTCACCGCGTAGTTAAGGGCTATCGGGCATTGCGAGCCGTTCTCTATGGCGAAGATCGTGCCGATGTCAAGCAGGATGGAGAGGGCGGTAAGGCCCAGGCAGGCCCAGAACATGCTGCGACGCTGCGATCTCGGCTGCTCAGGATCGAAAAAGAAGAGCGCGAGGATAGCCGTGATAAGCAAAGCCAAGTACTCTGAGACCAACGACAATTCAGCCATAGCGTCAGCACCCCTCCAATCATTAATCAAAATCAAGAAGGATTATAAGGG
>CAVAFY010000005.1:0-17490 GCA_963588035.1 Alloprevotella sp.
CCCTTGTAGCAGTAGCCCTTGTCGAACAGGTCCTGCCAGAACTTCTTCACCGTGCGGGCATGGCGCGGCTCGGTGGTGCGCACGAAGTCGGTATAGGTGATGTCGAGCATGTCCCAGCAATCGCGGAAGGCGGGCTCCATGGAGTCGCACCAGTCCTGCGGGGTCATCCCCTTGGCGGCGGCGGTGTCGGCGACTTTCTGGCCGTGCTCGTCCATGCCGGTGACGAAGGCCACGTCGTAGCCGTTCATGCGCTGGTAGCGCGCAACCGCGTCGGCGGAAACCGTGGTGTAGGCGGTGCCCAGGTGCGGCGCCGCGTTCACGTAGTAGATGGGAGTGGTAAAGGAATAGGTTCCCTTGCTCATGCTCATGCTCTCTTCCTTGGCGGAAACGACCGATGATATCGCCCGCCGGTTGAATGGATGAATCTAATTGCCATGCCCCGCGAACAGCGGTTGGGGCATACGGTTCGATAGTTTACCACGCTGAACCGCACGGCCGCGGCGAACGGAACTGGCGAACCCGGCAAGCCTGCTGTGCCAGCGGCCCTGCCCGCCGCGCGCGCCGAACCGGGCGACGCCGGATCGGCCCACAAGCCCAACGATCAGCGCACGATGAACCCGGGCCGACCGGCGGCAGCTGCGCTAGGCCAGGCGGCCCTGCAGCTCCTTGGCGGCAGCGGCCTTGTCGAAGTTGCCGCCGGTCTTCTGGGTGAGTGCGCCCATGACCTTGCCCATCTCCTTCTTGGTGGATGCGCCGGTTTCCGCCAGCACGGCATCGATAAGCGCGGAAAGCTCCTCACCGGAAACCTGCTTGGGAAGGTAGCCTTCCAGGATCTCCACCTGGGCGGCAAGCGTGTCGGTGCGCTCCTGGTCGGTGCCGGCCTTGATGGAGCCGTCCAGCGTTTCCTTGGTCTGCTTGATGGTGCGCTTCAGCATGGCATCCACATCGGCCGGGGTGATCTCGCGGCGCTCGTTCACCTCGATGTCCTTCACTTCACCCAGCACCTGGCGAAGGATGCCCAGGCGGGGCTTGTCCTTTGCCTTCATGGCGTTCTTTATCTCTTCGCGCAGCTCTTCGTAGTTCACGTTAGCTCCTTCATGTTGTTGATCGGTTTGTCGAAGATACCGTACCACGCCCACGTGGAGCCGGCTTGAAGGCCGAGTGGGACGGGTGCGGATGACGAAAGCGGCGCGGCGATGGCAACCGCACGGCCGAACGGGCGGGCGCAGAGCCACGCGGCCGAGGGCCGGGCAAACGCAGAAGCCGTGGCCACAGGAGCCGAAGCGATCACGCGGCTGCGCAGCCAGCGGTCAAGCCGCTGTTGTGAAATCCGCAGGTCAGCGGTGCGCCAACGCGAATCCATAGCAACCCCATAGAGAAATAGGTATGAACATGTTCAGCAGTCATAGAATGGGGATATTCGCCATTCAATCGAAAAACACGGATCACCGCGCACCTCCTGGTGTGCGTTTGGTGTTGGGAAGGAGCAACTTGAAGCCGACTGAGCGCTGGTACGCATTCTCCAACAGGAACGTCCCCAACATCGTTTTGCGCCTGATCATCATGCTGGCAGGCGTCTCCATCGTATCCGCCTCCGTGGCGCTCACGCGCGCAACGGGCCTGGGCACTTCGCCGGTCTCGTGCTTCCCGGCAACGCTTTCGTACCTGACCCCGCTTTCCACCGGCGTTCTGACCTTCATCATGAACGTGCTGTTCGTGTTCATCCAGATCGCCCTGCTGCGCCGCAACTTCAACCCCGTGCAGCTGCTGCAGATACCCTACGTGTTCGTGTTCTCGGCGCTCATCGACGTGTTCGTGCCCGCGTGCGAGCTCATCCCCATGAGCAACTACGGCCTTCAGGTGCTGTGGAGCATCGTCGGCTGCCTGATGACGGCATTCGGCGTGTTCCTGCAGGTGAAGGCCAGCTTCCTTACCCTTCCCGGCGAAGGCATCATCCTTGCCATATCGCGCGTTACCAAGATGGCGTTCCCCAAGATCAAGGTCGCCTTCGACAGCACCAACGTGGTGGTTGCGGCCGTCGTTTCCCTGGCATGCTCCGGCGGGCTGTACGGCGTGCGAGAGGGCACCATCCTGGCCGCGCTTGCCGTAGGGACCATCGTGGGGCTGTTCAACAAGGCCCTGCCCCGGTTCGATAAGTTCTGCCCGGTTCAGGGGCACATCACCCTCACCGCCGCCGGCATGGATGCACCCGGCGAAACCGGCGAGCCGAAGACCGAGGGCGAGAGCACGCCGCTGGTCATCACCATCGGCCGCCAGTTCGGCTCGGGCGGGCGCGAGATCGGCCAGGCCGTTGGCAAGGAGCTGGGCATCCCCGTGTTCGACCACACGCTCATCGAGCTCACCGCCGAGGAATCGGGCCTTACGCGCAGCTACATCGCCGCACATGAGCAGGAGGTGCGCGGCGGCCTGCTGTACAACCTGTACATGCAGAGCATGAAGGACCGCTTCGTATCCGACGTCCAGGAGATGGATCCCATCTGGCTGGCCCAGGCGCGCGCCATCACCAAGCTGGCCGACACGGGCAGCTGCGTTATCGTGGGCCGCTGCGCCAACTTCATCCTGAAGGGCCGCAGCAACGTGTTCGACGTGTTCGTCCATGCGCCCCTGGTGCCGCGCATCGGCCGCGTCATGGAGCGCGAGAACGTGGACCACATGAAGGCCGCCGAGACCATCGAGCGCATCGACGCCGAGCGCGCAGAGCACTGCCGCCGCTTCGCCGGCAAGGAATGGGGCAGCTCGGAGAACTACCAGCTTTCGCTCGACTCCTCGTTCCAGCCCGCCGCCGATAACGCGAAGCTCATCGCGAACCTGGCGCGCAAGGCGTTCCCCAACGCCCCGCTCACGCCCAACCCGGAAAAGCCGAAGGCCAAGTAGCGAAGGGGCGCGAAGCCGTTTCGCGCGGCCGCAGACATTGCCGCCGCCGGGTTGCCGCATCCACCGTAGCCGGGCCAGCACACCAGCCCACCGAACCGACCGCTGCGCCCAAGCGCGCCCTGAAGGCTTTTCGCGATAACCCCACGCAGCCTGCCCGCAACGAAGGTCGCTTCGTATATCATCAGAGCCGAACGAAACGAAAGGAACGCGAAAGATGACCGACCAGCAAAAGCCCGTCCGCGTACGCTTCGCCCCCTCGCCCACCGGCGAGCTGCACATCGGCGGCGCACGCACCGCAATCTTCAACTGGGCGTTCGCCCGCGCAACGGGCGGCACCTTCATCCTGCGCATCGAGGACACCGACCCCGAGCGCTCCACCGAAGAGAACAAGCAGGTTATCCTTCGCGGCATGCGCGGCCTTGGCCTGAACTGGGACGAGGGCCCGGAAGTGGGCGGCGAATTCGGCCCCTACCTGCAAACGCAGCGCTTCGACACCTACACCGCCGCGCTTGAGCGCCTGAAGGAAAAGGGCGCAGTGTACCCCTGCTTCTGCACGAAGGAGGAAATCGACGCCAAGCGCGCCGCGGCAGAGGAAAGCGAAGGCGGCTATTCCGGCTACGACCGCACCTGCCGCTGCATCCCAGCCGACGAGGCGCAGCGCCGTATCGATGCCGGCGAGCCGCACGTGTGGCGCCTGAAGGTCCCCGAGAACCACGGGCCCATCGAGTTCGACGACGCGGTGTACGGCCACATGAGCTTCCCCGCCGATGTCATGGACGATATGATCCTGGTGCGCACCGACGGCACCCCCACCTACAACTTCGCGGTGGTGTGCGACGACACCAACATGGCCATCACCCACGTTATCCGCGGCGACGACCATCTTTCCAACACCCCGCGCCAGATCCTCATCTACGAGGCGCTGGGCTACGAGGTGCCCACGTTCGCGCACCTTTCCATGATCTTGGGCTCCGACGGGCGCAAGCTCTCCAAGCGCCGCAACGCCACCAGCGTGGAGCAGTACCTGAAGATGGGCTACCTGCCCGATGCGCTGGTGAACTTCCTTGCCCTTCTGGGTTGGAGCCTGGACGGCGACACCACCATCATCCCGCGTGACGTGCTGTGCCAGAACTTCAGCCTGGACCGCATCACCAAGAAGGACGCCATCCTGGACGAAACCAAGCTGGACTGGATGAACGGCGAGTACATCAAGGCCATGGGCGCCAGCGCCTGGGTGGATGCCGTGGCACCGTTCCTGATCGAGGCCGGCCTTACCACGCAGGCCGATATCGAGCAACGCCACGAGTGGTTCGAGAAGATGTACCCGCTGGTTGCCGAGCGCATGAAGCGCCTTACCGAGGCACCCGAGAAGCTGGCGTTCATCTTCGCCGGCGACACCGTCGAGCTGGACGAGAAGTCGGTGCAGAAGAACCTGTTGAAGGAAGGCTGCCGCGCCGACGAGGTATTGGCGGAAGTGCGCGCCATCTTGGCCGACGAGAGCATTCCGTGGGAGTGCGACCCGCTGCAAGACACCGTTGCCGAGCTGGCCGAGAAGCTGGACCTGAAGAAGAAGCTCATCTTCCAGCCCATCCGCGTTGCCATCACCGGTTCGCAGGTTTCGCCGCCGCTGTTCGAGTCCATCGAGCTGATGGACCGCGCCACCGTGGTTGCCCGTCTGGACAACTCCATCGCAAAGGTGTTCGGTGCCTAACGCACCCGAGCAAAACGCTTCTCCCAACGCCGCCTGCGCCACCCGCGCAAGCGGCGTTGATTCGCTTGCGCCCGAAAACGGGCTGGCGCTCGATGCTCAAACGGAAGACGAGCTTATCGAGCAGATCGTCGCCGCGGCAAAGCAGATGGAAGAGGCCGAAGCGGCTGGCAAAGGCGCCGATACCGGCAATGCCACGGGCGTGACGTATGACTCTAGCATGTCAAATACCTCTTCAGAGGCCGATTCCGAAGCAGATGCCTGCATTGACGGAACCACAGCCGGTAACAACGCGGACGCCCCCGAAGAGGAACCCGACCCGTTCCCGCGCGAGCGCATCGCCGCCCTGCCCTCCTGGTGCACCGCGCCCCGCGGTTCGGGCTGCTCGCGTTGCGCTGCGGCCTGCCCTACCGGCGCCATCTCGCTTGCCGGCGGAACGCCCGTCATAAACGAGGAACTGTGCACGCGCTGCGGCATCTGCGCGGGAGTATGCGATGCCTTCGCCTGGGAGCGCTTCACCCTGAAGGACTTGTTCGAGCGCGCACGCACCGAAGCCGACGAGGAAGGCCAAGCCTGCTTCACCTGCAACGACCATCTGTTTGCCGGAGTGGTCCCGCGCAGCAACGTGTTCGTGCTGCCGTGCCTTGCCGCCGTGCCGCCGGAGTTCTGGACGGCGCTTTTAGCCGCGGGCGTTCCCGTAAGCCTGTACCTGGATGAAGCGTACTGCGAAGGCTGCCCCACCGCAGGCGCTTTGGGGCCCGCCCTGTTCACGCATGCGCTGGAGTCGGCTCAGGATTGGACCGGATGCACCGTCAAGCGCGTGCGTCAGCTGCCCGAGCGCGAGCTGCTGCTTACCGCATGGTCGCACGCCGACGGACAGGACCGCCGCGGCATGCTTTCCGCCTTGTTCCACGAGAGCAAGGAAGTGGCCGACGGAACGCATCGCAAGCGGAATGCGGCAGCGGTGAGCGATTTCCGCGAAAAGCAGGAGCGTATGCATGCGAAGGCCCGCATAACCAGCGAAGGATCGGCCGGATCCGCCTGGATGCCCAGCAAGCAGCCATGGCCCCGCCAAGAGCTTATGGTGCAGGCGGCAAACGCCACCCCCGTTCGCGCTGCGCTCATAGAGCGCTACTGCTCCACCACCGATTGCCAGAGATGCTCCGGCGCGCATGAATGCATCGGCGCCTGCCCCACCGGCGCCCGCACCGCGGCAACCGAAGCAGACTGCCCCGAAACAGACCCCAAACTCTGCATCGCCTGCGGAGCCTGCATCGGCGCCTGTCCTTCCGGCGCCTGCGACTTCACCGCCATAACCGCGCAGGCCTACTGCACCGAATAACCGTTTGGGCGCTGCCGCGGGCGGCCTTACTCTTACGCATCCGTAACCATTGGGCGCGCCTGCGCTTCGCGGCGGTAGTATCTTGCCCAGCAACAGCACCCGGCATCTGCGTCGAAAGGAACACCATGCCCAGCACACCCGACCCTTCTTACTGGGGAAACCCACCGCAGACGCCGGTATCGAAGCACGCCCCGCAGCAAGCGGGCAACCAAGCGAACGGCAACCAGCCCCCTGTTCCGCCCACCCCGGCCGAACAGCCCAACAGCGCTGCTGCCACGCCGCAGCCCGACCAGCAGCAGGCTGCCCAAACCCAAGCGGGATACCAGCAGCAGCCTGATTCCCAGCAGGCTGCCGCCCAAGGCGAACCTGGCCAGCAGCCAAACGCCGCAGCCGGCTTCAGCACCCAACCGAGCACCCCGGCTGCGCCCCCGGTGCCCCCTTCAGGCCCCAAGAAGGGCAACAAGGGCGTTGTCATCGCCATCATCGCGGCCATCGTGGTGCTGCTCCTGGGGATGGCAGGGTGCTCCGCCTGCACGGTGGCGCTCAGCAGCGGTGCCGACAGCTACCTGGGAAGCACGTACGGCAGCCCCCAGAACATCCCCTCGCACGACAACGACCATAACGGCAGATCCTCCAGCACCGAGACCGATCAGGCGTACCTGAACGCCCAAACGCGCAGCGCATTCGACCTGCAGGGCTCTTCCGCCCTGACCGAAGAAGAGCTCTCGCAAGTGCAGGCGGGCTACTTCGAGGGCGGTTCCATCGCCCCGAACAGCGAGGGCATCTATCCGCAAGGGGTGTTCCATGTGGGCACCGACCTGCCCGCCGGGAGCTACTGGTTCAGCGGCAGCAATTCCGCCCTCTCGTACTTCTTCATCCTGCAGCCCACGTCCGACGGTGCCAACACGTACAACACCGTTCACGTGAACAGCTACTACGGGCACAACCTCATGAACCTGGAAGACGGCGAGGTGCTTATCCTGGCGAACAGCGGCACCATGACGCCGCTCTCGAAGATGACCGAGCAGTTCACCTCGCCCTACGGCAGCGGCGTGTACCGCGTGGGCACCGATATCCCTGCGGGCTCGTACCGCGTTATCGTGGGCGACGGCGCCAACACCTACAGCGCCTACTACGTGATGAGCGACCTGAACTACAGCGATGACAGCTATCTGGAAAGCGACTACTTCGTTTCCGGCGACACCGGCACGGAGATCACGCTGGAAGAGGGTACCTACGTGGAGCTCTACAACATGTGCCTGATTGAGATCAGGTCGTAACGGCCCGAAGCAGCGACGGCCGCTCGAATGCAACGGCTTCACCGCGCTCGCTTTCCCCCGACCAGGGTTTCAACTTTCCCCTAAAAAGATTCAGCCAGGGACGTATGGTCAACGTCCCTGGCTGATTTGCTTTCATATGCATGCCGGCAAGCAAACAGGCTTTGCTTTACGCGGTGTATACCTGCTTGCCTTCGAAATAGACCGTCTCGACAATGCCTTCGTGGATCTGATCCTTCGGGCAGCTCGAGATGTCCTTGTTGACGAAGATGAAGTCGGCGAACTTGCCAACCTCGATCGAACCGCGCTCGTCTTCCACCTGAAGCTGCTTGGCTCCGTTGATCGTCATGATGTCCATGGCCTGTTCAACAGAAACGCGCTCGGACTCGTTGTGCTGGATAACCTCGAAATCGCCTCGGGTGTCGTTTACGGCAACCTCGATGATGCCGGGAACCGTGGTCGGCGCCCCCGAAGCGGCGGGAACGTCCGTCGAAGAGGTGACCAGCACGCCCTCGTCAATAAGCGACTTGATGGGGTAGCCCGCCGTGAAGGTAGCCTGGTCGGGGTAGAGGGCCTCGAGCTCTGCCGTATCGCAGTCCTTCGGAACAAGCACTCGCCAATTGATGTTCTGGGCAGAATAGACGTGGTGCTGCCCCATCTTCTTCTTGATATCGTCCGTGATGTTCCTGCCGTGGACAATGCCGTTGAAGATCCTGCCCTTTTGCGAGCTTTCCGCGTTGAGGTATGCGTTGACAACCTGCTGTGAAGCGCCGTCGCCCTGCGTATGGACGTGCATGGAGAGGCCGGACTCGTTCGATGCTTTCACGATCGCGTTCATCGTATCGTCTTCCCACACCTGCGAGCCGTGAGAGCCGTCCGCATACCCGCCGATCAGCCAGCCGCTTCCGCTTTCGACTGCCTCGCCATCGGCGAAGAGCTTCACGATGTCGAATTTGAAATGGTCCGTAGGATACTTCTTCGTGTACTCCTGCATCTTTGCCAGCTCGGTTTTCCAATCGTCGTACGAGTCGATCTTGTAAGACCCGCTGACAAAAACCGAGAGCCCGCACTTCTTGTCATATTCGCTCAAGGCATTCATGAACTGAATGCCCAGGTAGTTCGTCCAGCCATCCTGGTAGCTGGTGTAGCCGCTGCTATGAAGCGCTGCCTCCGTCATCTTGACGACGCCCTCGTAGTCGTAGTCGTGGACGATCGTCTCGGTTGAGACGGCGTATTTCAGGAAGTAGTTCATCGCCATGTCGGAAGCCAAGCCCAGAAGCTCGCCGTCCTCTCCCTTGGACAAAACCCCGCCGACGATCTTCGTGTCCGCGGTGACTCCCGCGACTTCCGCCGCCTTGCTGTTGAAGAACGCGTTGTGGCCGGTGTCGTCGCCGATAAGCAGAACCTTGTCGCCGCAGATCTCATCGAGCTTGCTTTTCATGTCGATGTGATCTTTGACGGTGTGCATGGCAACGTTGTCCCAGCCAAAGGTGTAGTACACGTTGTAGTCCGGGTGGCTTTCGACGTACGCTTTGACGTTGGCAAGGAGCTCGTCTTGCGTTGTGCCGGGGACCACGATGCCGAGATGGGCGATTGCGCCATAGCCGATGTAATGGCCGTGGCCCTCGGTTGCGCCCGGCATTACCAGTCCCTTATCGCGGTAGTCGATAATCTGCGTTGTGCCGTCCCCTACATATTGTTGCGCGCCGTCTTCGGTGCCAACGTAGACATACTTGCCGTCTTTCACGGCAAACGCCGAAGCGTATTCCTGGTTCGAGTTTGCGGTGTATGCCTTCCCGTAAACAACCACGTCTGCAATCTGTGTCATCTCTCCAAGCACCCCTTCATACTTCAGATCAGATAAAACACAATCAGTATATCAGGTTCACAACTTCTCCATTATCCGACTCCCACTCCAAGTGCCGTTGTTGCGGTCTTGTTACCGGCAAACGCCCCAACCGCACACATGGGCCTGTAACAGCTACCCTTTCGGCCATCCCCTAGAGGCCCCTTGGAACGACGCTGCGACCTCCTTCCCTCTTTCGGTGTACCATTTGTGTTCGATTCCCGTCACTCGACAGCAGGCCAAGAAGCCCTTCCCGGTGCCTTCGCTGCCGTGGTTCCCTGCGGCAGTGAGGCTGAATCGGCAAGGGCAACCGAGTAGACCCCGCATGAAAGAAAGAAGATTGAAGCCATGAAGGTTCTTGAGAAGATCAGCGCTTTTGCGGGGAAATGGATGGCCGCCGTAGCTTTGCTCGCCACCGTTGTTGCCCTTGCGGCCCCCGATGCCGTGCACGAGGCAGTCCACGTCAGATGGGTGAAGCCGCTTCTTGGCATCATGATGTTCGGCATGGGCATGACGCTCACGGCAAACGACTTCAAGGTAGTGCTCGCCAAACCGAAGGCAATGATTCTCGGCGTCCTCACCCAGTTCACCATCATGCCCCTTCTGGCATGGGTCCTGTGCCTGGCATTCCAGCTTCCCGCCGAATTGACCATGGGCGTGATACTCGTTGGATGCTGCACCGGAAGCGCATCCGCGAATGTGATGACGTACCTCGCAAAAGGAGATGTGGCCCTTTCCGTTGGCATAACCGCCTTCACCACCATCATGTCCCCCATCATAACGCCCGCTCTGGTACTCCTGCTTGCGGGCGAAACCGTGGATGTCTCCTACGCCAAAATCCTTATCTCCATTGTGCAAGTGGTGCTCGCCCCCATTGTTTTAGGGTTCATCGTCAACGCCGTTTTCTCGAAGTTTGCCGAAAGATGCGTCAAGGTACTGCCCCTCGTTTCCGTGATCGCCATATCGCTCATCATCATGGCCGTGGTTTCCGTCAGCGCAGCAAAGCTCATGACCGTCGGCTGGCTCATCATCGTCGTGGTGATACTGCACAACATCGGCGGTTACGCGCTCGGCTATGGAGCAGCGCGGGCACTTGGCCTTTCGCGTGCGCAGATCCGCACCATTTCCATCGGAGTCGGCATGCAGAATTCCGGTTTGGCAACCTCGCTCGCAACGGTGCATTTCGCCAACTACCCTCTGGCAGCTGTGCCTGGTGCCGTATTCAGCGTATGGCACAACATCTCGGGCGCGATCTATGCCAACATCCTGGCCCGTACCGCCGACGACGCAGAAAACAGCCCTCAAACCAAGAACGAATCCCTGGAGGGATAAGGCCCATCCTGATTCAGCAAGTCCCCGCACCGAGAGCTCGGCGGTGGCGGCACCCAAGGCCGAAGGCATCGGGGTTGATTCGCATGGTTCCCAAGAAGGCGAAACCCAACTCCCAACAAGCGGCTAGAATAAGGGAAAGCCCTCAGGCGAGGGCGCTTATGGGGAAACGGGGACAACATGAAGAAACTTACCGCCGTTATTTTGGGCTGCCTCTCGGCTGCTGTGCTTGCAGGATGCTCAAGCGCCGGATCCAACCAATCCGCCGCAAACAGCGAATCGCGATTCTCGGACATAAACCTGTCCAATTACAAATGCGTCGACATATCGCATTTGGTGGAAAGCGAGATGCCTGCCGACCCTTCGCTGAAGCTTCCCGAGATAGAGTACTTCGCGCAGATATCGAGCGGCAGTTCCGACTACAACCTGGAAACCATAAGCTACTGCCCGCATACGGGAACCCATATGGACGCGCCTTTCCACGTTCTGGAGCAACAGGGCACCATCGAATCGGTGGACCCAACCGTGCTCATCGGCCCGGCGTGCATCATCCGCTTGGACGTGAGCGGTGATTACGAGATTACTGCGCAGGACGTGAAGGACTGGGAGGCCGCGCACGGCGATATCCAGCAAGGCGAAGCCGTGATGTTCGACACCAACCAGGACAAGCTTTGGGAAAGCGACCGACAGGCCTATATAAGCAGCTACCCCCACCTGGCGGCCGAAACCGCAGAGTACCTGGTGCAGAAGGGGGCGCGGTTCGTGGGCTGCGAGGCCATATCGCCCGACACATCCGAGCCGATCTGCCACAAGATCCTCCTCGGCGGCGGCGTTGAGGTGGTAGAGAACCTGTGCAACCTCGACAAAGTGGAAGCCGACCGGTGTTACGTGATAGCGACCTTCGCCAACGTGCAGGGCAGCACCGGCGTCTGGACCAGGGTGCTGGCCTACTACTAAGGGCAGCCCCTACTTCAGCAGCCCCCGCACCGAAAGGTCGGCGGTGGCGGCGGCAAGGGCTTCCACGTCCAACGCCACATTTCCTTCGCTGGGCATCCACGCCTGGTTGTGGTAGCGATGCTGCACCCCCTCGTCGGCGGCAACGATGGCAACGGCGTACGCCGCCGGATCGGGGCACTCGAACACGCCTTCATCCAGCCCCCGGCGAAGAAGCTCCTCCACCTTGCAAACCAAGGCCCGGTAGTCGTCAAAGAACTCGGCGAACTCCTCGCCGCCCTTGCGGGCAACCGTTTCCAGCAAGCGGTAATCGAACGGCAGCCGGCACAGCGCCAACGTGTCGTGGTACAGCAGCGCGCGCAGCTGCCCCGCAACCCCTTCGCCTGCCGCCTCGGCCTCCTTGGCGGCATCGAGCGGATTGCGGTTCGTGGCCAGAAGGTCCTTCAGGATGTCTTCCTTGCTTTTGAACCAGTAGTACAAAGAGCTTTGGCCCAACCCCGACTCGCGCGCTATGGCGCTCATGCTGGTTTCGGCGAAACCGTTCTCCTTGAACAGCCGCACAGCGGCCTCCAATATCTCTGCGCGCTGGTTCTTGCTCTTCGAACCGTTGCGGCGCGGCCTGCCAGGCGCACCTTTCTGAGCTGCATGTTTCTGTGGCATCCCTACTCCTATCTGCAGTTATAGGATTGCAGATTATTCGATACTCTATCGAAATGTTAATGAGCGGGCAACTGCGCTGTAACGTATGGTTAACATGGCCTCCCTAGAATTCGATACGTTATCGAAACCGTATTGGAGGACCGATGAATTCACTTCTGATAATAGGCGTAGGGGCCACCGTGCTCCTCGTGATCGTGGTCGGCATGCTTGTCGGCCGCAAAGTGGAAGGCGACTCGCAGAACTTCCTGGTAGCCGGCCGCAACATGCCTATCTACCTGGTGGCACCTGCGCTTATGGTTGCCGCAGTAGACTCGAACGCCACCGTAGGCAACATGGACCTGGGCGTTGCCTCGGGCTTCTGGGCAGGCGCCCTTCTGGCCATCGGCCTGGGCATCGCCCTTCTGCTCTCGGGCATCTTCGTGGCAAAGCCAATGAACGAGATGGGCTTGTTCTCGCTGGGCGACTTCTTCCGCATCAAGTACGGCCACAAGTTCGAGGTTCTTGCCGCCTGCGTGATGATCCTGGCCTACGTCATCCTGCTGGCAGGCAACCTGGTAGCCATCGGCCTCCTGTTCGAGTACTTCCTGGGTATCCCCTACCTTGCAGGCCTGTTCATCATGGCCGGCCTGGTGCTGCTGTACACCCTGTGCGGCGGCCTGCTCTCCGATGCCTACACCGCGGCCATCCAGATGGTCATCACCCTGGTTGCCACCGTGGTCATCGGCGTGTTCGTGTTCACCAACTGGGGCTTTTCCGCACCTGAGGGCTTCGGCATCTTCGACTTCGGCCAGCTTACCGATTCATCGCAGGGCGCAGCCATCAACTGGGCAACCATCATCTCCCTGGGCATAGGAGACATCGTGGCCCTGGACTTCCAGCAGCGCATCTACAGCGCCCGCAGCCCCAAGACGGCGCAGAAGGCCTGCTATATCAGCGCGGTTCTGGTGATGATCGTCGGCGTTGTGTACGGCCTGATCGCCGGCACCTGCGCCAATACCCTCGGCATCACCGGCGAGGAAACCTCGGTGCTCTACGAGTTCCTGGACAACTACGCTCCCTCCTTCATCGCCGTCATCGTCCTTTCGGGCCTGGTAGCCGCCTCGTTCTCCACCGCATCGGGCGCCATCCTCAGCGTTTCCGAGATGATCGTCCGCAACATCGGGGGCTTCCGCCGCAACGTGAACGTGAACCGCAAGGATCCCCAGCTGCTGTGGGTTCGCCTGTGCATGATCCCGCTGGCACTGGCTGGCATCCTCATCGCCGCCCGCCTCTCCGCAACCGGCATCCTGCTCACCCTGGCCTTCGACCTTATGCTGTGCTGCCTTATCCCCGCGCTGTTCGGCGGCCTGTTCTGGAAGCGCAGCAGCAAGGCGGCGGTGTTCGCATCCTGCTCCGTGGGCCTGGTGCTGCGCATCGCGTTCTTCGTGCTGACCCCCACCATCTACGGCGCCGAGAACACGCTGCTCTACATCGACAACCCCTGGCTCACCGCAGACATCGACGGCTGGAACACCTTCATCTGCTTCGGCGCCTCGCTCGTCACCTACTTCGCCGTGGCAGCCTTCTGCCCGCGCACCGCTGCAGATGAGGAAGCCGAGAAAGCCGAGCTGGCCGAGCTGCACGAAGAGCGCACCGTGGAAAGCGAGATCCTCTACATCCGCGCCGTCACCGAGCAGCGCGAGGACACCCTGAGCTTCTACAAGGAGGCCAAGGAAGCGGGCTTCCCGGTGGAAGAGCAGATCGCCAAGGCCGAAGCCGACCTGCACGCCCCCATCGTATGGGCGAAGAACGCCTAGGCCATCCACCCAACAACCACCCGGCCGGTGCCGACGGTTCGGCACCGGCGCACCAACCTAGCAAGCAACTGACAGTAAGGAGAAAACCATGCAGTGTATCTGGAAGAAAGTCCTGAAGCCCGGCGAGAAATGGTCCGGCGCAATCGGCACCGGCAAGTACGTGCACTTCAAGGCCCTGGGCAAAGGCGCCAACGTTGCCCTCCTGATGTACAACCTCTACGACAAGACCGAGCGCTACAACATGCCCGACACCCTGAAGGCCCAGTACACCCAGCACCTCACGCGCGGCAACGTGCTGATGAGCGACAACGGCCGCGTGCTGGCGAGCATCGTCGAGGACAGCCTTGGCTGGCACGACAGCATCACCGGCCTTACCACCCGCGAGATGACCGAGGAGAAGTACGGCGCGAGCACCTACCAGGAACAGCACAACGAGTGGAACCGCAACGGCATGGACAACGTGGCCATGGAGCTGGTGCGCAACGGCCTGAGCATGCGCGACCTGGTGCCCTGCGTGAACCTCTTCACCAAGGTGTACGTCACCGAGGACGGCGGCCTGCACTTCGCCGAGGACTGGTGCCAGGAAGGCAGCACCGTGACCCTGCGCACCGAGATGGACAGCGTGGTCATCCTCTCCAACACCCCCAACCCGCTCGATCCTTCCCCCACCTACCCCTCCGTCCCCGTAGAGGTAACCGTCTACGACGCCCCGCCGGTAGACCTCAACGACGAATGCGTGCAGTTCCGCACCGAGAACTTCCGCGCGTTCCAGAACACCTGGGACTACCACAACCTGCTGGGCAAGTAAGAGAGCACTAACCAAGGAGACACCATGTTTGGATTCATCGAAAAGGCCAGCGAGCTGGACCCCGCGAACGCGATTTACGACGAGACCGTGGAGGCAGGCCGTGCCTGGTCGCACGAGCTGAAGCCGGGCCAGACCCTGCGCATACTGGACGTCTGCGGCAACCAGGCCGTCGACACCACCTTCTTCAACTTGGAAGACCCGGCCGACCACTACTCTGCGGTTGCCACCATCGTGGGCCAGCAGAACATCTACCTGACCACCGGCACCATCCTGCGCAGCGAGAGCTACAAGCCCCTGCTGGAGATCACCGCCGACCTTACCGGGCGCCACGACACCCTGGGCGGCTGTTGCTCCAGCCAGAGCAACACCGTGCGCTATGCCCGCGAGAAGGAGTACATGCACAACTGCCGCGACAGCTTCATGCTGGAAATGTCGCAGGACGACGAGGACCGCTTCCTGAAGCGCGACCTGGCACCCAACATCAACTTCTTCATGAACGTGCCCATCACCGAAGACGGCTACTACAAGTTCGACGACGGCGTGAGCGCTCCGGGCAAGTACGTGGAAATGAAGGCCCTGGCCAACGTGGAGGTGCTGGTAAGCAACTGCCCGCAGCTGAACAACCCCTGCAACGCGTACAACCCCACCCCGGTCCGCATGATCATCTGGGATGCGGAGTAGCAGCCATGTTCACCAAGATCCTCATAGCCAACCGCGGCGCCATCGCCGTGCGCGCAGAGCGCACCATCGCGAAGATGGGCTTGAAGAGCGTGGCGCTCTACGCCGCGGCCGACAAGGACAGCCTGCATGTCTCCGGCGCCGACGAGGCGGTGTTCCTGGGCGAGGGCCCGGCGGCGCTCACCTATCTTGACCAGGACAAGGTGCTGGCCGCCGCCAAGGAAACCGGCGCCCAGGCCATCTTTCCCGGCTATGGCTTCCTCAGCGAGAACGCCGATTTCGCCCGCCGCTGCGCCCAAGAGGGCATTGCCTTCATCGGTCCTTCGCCCGAGCAGATCGAGCGCTTCGGCCTGAAGCACGTTGCGCGCGACCTGGCCACGAAGGCCGGCGTGCCGCTTGCCCCCGGCAGCGGCCTTCTGGAAACCCTGGAGGAAGCACGCGCGGCAGCAGAGGCCGTTGGCTTCCCGCTGATGCTGAAGAGCACCGCAGGCGGTGGCGGCATCGGCATCCGCATCTGCCGAAACGGGAGCGAGCTCGAAGAGGCGTTCGAGAGCGCCCGTCACCTTGCCGAAGCGAACTTCGGCAACGGCGGCGTGTTCCTGGAGCGCTTCGTTGAGCGCGGTCGCCACGTGGAAGTGCAGATCTTCGGCGCAAACGGCCAGGTTGCGGCCCTTGGCGAGCGCGACTGCTCCGTGCAGCGCCGCAACCAGAAGGTGGTTGAGGAGTGCCCCGCCCCCAACCTTCCGCAGGCAACGCGCGAGGCGATGATGGAAAGCGCCCAGAAGCTTGCGCTTTCCATCGGGTACAACAACGCCGGCACCGTGGAGTTCCTCTACGACGAGGCCCGCGACGAGTTCTACTTCCTGGAAGTGAACACCCGCCTGCAGGTTGAGCACGGCATCACCGAGGAATGCTGCGGGGTGGACCTGGTTGAGTGGATGATCCGCGAAGCCGCCGGCGAGCCGGTCGACTTCACCCAGGCACACGCTCAGCAGGGCCATTCCATCGAGGTTCGCCTGTACGCAGAGGACTGCGGCAACAACTTCCTGCCCGCCACGGGCAAGATCGACGCCGTGCAGTTCGGCGAGGGCGCCCGCGTTGAGACCTGGATTGCCAAGGGCATCGAGGTGACCAGCTTGTTCGACCCCATGCTGGCGAAGGTAATCGTGCACGCCGGAACCCGCGAGGAAGCCGTTGCCGCCATGCAGAAGGTGCTGGCCGAAACCCGCGTGTACGGCCTTACCACCAACCTCATGTACCTGGAAAGCCTGTTGGGCACGCAGAGCTACCAGCAGGCCCAGCTGAGCACGCGCATGCTGGACGGCTTCGCGCCCGTCGAGCCCACCTTGGAAGTGCTCGACGGCGGCGTGCAGACCACCGTGCAGAGCTACCCCGGCATCGTGGGCTACTGGGCCGTGGGCGTGCCCCCGTGCGGCCCCATGGATTCGCTGAGCTTCCGCCTGGGCAATGCACTGCTGGGCAACCCCGTCGACGCGGCCGGCCTTGAGCTGACCCTGCGCGGCGGCAAGTACCGGTTCCGCACGAACACCGCTTTCGCCCTTACCGGCGCCGACATGGACGCGAAGCTGAACGGGCAACCCTGCCCGCAGTTCGCTGCCGTGCAGGCGAATGCCGGCGACGTGCTGGAACTGGGCACGTGCACCACCGGCATGCGCGCCTACCTGTGCATCGCGGGCGGCTTGGACGTGGCCCCGGTTCTGGGTTCCCGCTCCACCTTCGTGGACGGCAAGATGGGCGGCCACGGCGGAAGGGCACTGCGCACCGGCGACCTGGTGCGCATCTTCCAGGGCAGCGCAACCGAGCAGCCCGCTGCCCAGCTTCCCGAAACCGCGCAGCCTGCCTGGACCAACGAGTGGACCATCGGCGTGCTGGTGGGCCCCCTGAGCGACGACGAGTTCCTGGCGCCCGAGTTCCTGGAAACGCTGACCACCACCAGCTACACCGTGAACTACGATTCCGCCCGAACCGGCGTGCGCTTGAACGGCCCCACCCCGCAATGGACGCGCGAAGACGGCGGCGAGGCCGGCCTGCACCCCTCCAACATCCACGACAACCCGTACTCCATCTGCGCGCTTGACCTTACCGGCGACCAGCCCATCCTTCTGGGTCCCGACGGCCCCAGCCTGGGCGGCTTCGTATGCCCGGTGGTGGTAGCCGTGAGCGAGCGCTGGAAGCT
>CAVAFY010000005.1:17726-92951 GCA_963588035.1 Alloprevotella sp.
TGGACGCGCTGCTCATCGAGTACGGCCCCATGAAGCTCGACATCGCCCTGCGCTTCAAGGTGCATGTGCTGATGATGAAGCTCGAGGAGCAGAAGCTGCCCTATATCGTCGACCTGACCCCGGGCATCCGCAGCCTGCAGGTGCACTACGACCCGCTGGCGGCAACCCAGCAGGAGGTGCTGGCGCAGGCGCTCGCAACCGATGCCGCGCTTCCGCCGCTTGAGGACATCACCGTTCCCAGCCGCATCGTCCACCTGCCCCTTTCCTGGGACGACCCGCAAACACAGCTTGCGGCGCGCCGCTACATGGAAACCACCCGCCCCGATGCGCCCTGGTGCCCCTCCAACCTGGAGTTCATCCGCCGCATCAACGGGCTTGACAGCATCCAGGACGTCTACGACATCTTCTTCGACGCCAGCTACCTGGTGCTGGGCCTGGGCGACGTGTACCTGGGCGCACCCGTGGCAACGCCGGTGGACCCGCGCCACCGGATGGTGACCACCAAGTACAACCCCGCCCGCCCCTGGACACCCGAGAACGCCGTGGGCATCGGCGGTGCCTACCTGTGCGTGTACGGCATGGAAGGCCCCGGCGGCTACCAGTTCACGGGACGCACCACGCAGATGTGGAACCCCCTGCGCGCCACCCCGGTGTTCAAGGAGGGCAAGCCCTGGCTGCTGGACTTCTTCGACCAGCTGCAGTTCTACCCTGTAAGCGCCGACGAGATTCTGGAGCTTCGTGAGCAGTGCCTTCGCGGCACCTTCTGCCCCGAGATCGAGGAAACCACCTTCAGCCTGGGCGAGTACCAGCGCTTCCTGAAGGAAAACGCCGAGGGCATCGCCGCCTTCAAGCAGCATCAGGAGGCCTCGTTCGAGGCTGAGCACCAGCGCTGGGTCGAGCAGGGGCTCGACGTGTTCGTTCCCGACGAGCCCACCGCCGCCTTCACCGAGGAAGAGGCGCCCGAAGGCTGCGAGACCGTGCCCAGCACCATGGCCGGCGCGGTATGGAAGACAAACGCCGAGGTAGGCAGCCAGGTAGAGAAGGGGCAGACCCTGATCACCCTCGAGAGCATGAAGATGGAGTTCCCCATCGCCTCCCCCTGCGCGGGAACACTGGAAAAGCTGCTGGTGAACCCCGGCGATCTGGTAACGCCCGGCCAAGCCGTTGCGTTCGTGCGCACCGACGGCAGCCAAGAACAGGAAGGTGAGTAAGGCGCCATGAGCACCGAAACCCTAACGATAGAAGCGCTTGCCGCAGCCTACACGGCCGGCAAAACCACCCCGCGCGCCGTCGCGGAGGCAATCGTGGCCCGTGCCGCGCAGCATGCGGCGAGCAACATATGGATCACCCCGCCGTCGATGGACCTGGTGGAGCCCTACCTGGCACGCCTGGAGGGCATGAGCGAAGAGGAGCGCGCCGCTGCACCGCTTTGGGGCATCCCCTTCGCAGTCAAGGACAACATCGACCTTGCCGGCGTGCCCACCACCGCCGCCTGCCCCGAATACGCCTACACGCCCGCCGAAAGCGCCACCGTGGTGCGCCTGCTGGCGGAGGCCGGCGCCTTCCCGGTCGGGAAAACCAACCTGGACCAGTTCGCCACCGGTTTGGTGGGAACCCGCAGCCCGTACGGCGAATGCCATAACGCGCTGAAGCCCGAGCTCATCAGCGGCGGCTCGTCTTCCGGTTCGGCCGTGAGCGTGGCCCTTGGCATGGCCGCATTCGCGCTGGGCACCGACACCGCCGGGTCGGGACGTGTGCCGGCGGCACTGAACAACCTGGTGGGCTTCAAGCCCGCGTTGGGCAAATGGAGCACCAAGGGCGTGGTGCCCGCCTGCGCCAGCCTGGACTGCGTTACCGTGTTCGCCAACACCCTGGCCGATGCGCTTGCCGTGGACGCCGTGACAACCAAGCCGGATGCCGAATGCGCCTGGAGCAAGGCCTACGGCGCAGAAGAGCCGCGCTTCCCCCGAACCGTGTACGTGCCGGCCGAAGAGCCCCAGTTCTACGGCCCCTACGAAGACGAGTACCGCAAGTCGTGGCACAAGGCCCTTGCCCGCATTTCCTGTGTGGCACAGGCGCAGGGAGCCAAGGTCGAGCCCATCGACACGGCGGAGTTCTCCCGCATCGCATCCATCCTCTACGACGGCCCCTGGGTGGCCGAGCGCTGGAGCGACCTGGGCAGCTTCGTGGAGCAGCACGGCGAAGCGGTGTTCCCTGTTACCAAGCAGATCCTGGAAAGCGGCAACCGCCCCGACCTTACCGCGGCGGATATGTTCCAAACCCTGCACCAGGTAACCGCCATGCGCGCCAAATGCGCCCAGCTGTTCGACGACGCCGTGATGATCATGCCCACCGCCGGCGGCACCTTCACGCGCGAACAGGTCGATGCCGACCCCATCGCCACCAATTCGCAGATGGGGCTCTACACCAACCATTGCAACCTGAGCGATCTTGGGGCCATCGCGGTGCCCGCCGGGTGGGCAGCCGAAGCCGTGCCCTTCGGCATCACCGCCTTCACAACCGCCAAGCGCCAGTGCCTCACCGACGGGTTCGCCCAGGCGTTCCTGACGCAAGAGCCGGTGGAAGTAGCGGTATGCGGGCAGCATATGCGCGGGCTCGCGCTCCATGGTCAGCTGGAAGAGCTAGGTGCGGTGTTCCTTCAGGCAACCCGCACCGCAGCAAGCTACCAGCTGTTCGCCCTGCCCACTACCCCGGTGAAGCCGGGGCTGGTGAAGGCTCCGGAAAAGGGCAGCTCGATTGAGGTGGAGACCTATCTGCTGACCGCAGAGGCGTTCGGCAAGCTGGTTGCCACAACCCCCGCCCCGCTCGGCTTCGGCACCATCGAGCTGGAAGACGGCCGTGAAGTGAAGGGCTTCCTGGTTGAGCCCTGCGCCCTCGAAGAAGGCGGCGTAGAGGAGATAACCGGATTCGGCTCCTTCAAGGCCTGGCTGGCATAAACATCAACCGCCAACAGGCATCCCAACAAGGCCGGCACCGAACCTGCAGGATCGGTGCCGGCCTTGGCGTTCCCCGGCCAAATGAGCGCATCAGGCGCGAAACCATGAAAGCGGCGCCCCGCACCAATCCCCCGAACGCAATGCGGGCCCGAGATGAGCTTCATCCCAGGCCCGCATTGGAGCATCTATCGTACGCAAACGCAGCAAGCGCCTGCGGCTATTTCTGGTTGAACACGTCCTGCGTGCGCGCCAGGCCCTTTTCCAAGAGCGACTCAACCGCTTCGGCCGAGCGCTGCACCGCTGCCTCGAAGTCGTCCTTGGCATCCTTCTTGGGAGCGCCCAGCACGAAATCGACCACGCTCATGCGCCCCGGCGGGCGGCCGATGCCGCAGCGCACGCGCATGAACTCACGGGAACCGCACTTCTCGATGATGGACCTCAGGCCGTTGTGGCCGGCATGCCCACCGCCCTTCTTCACCTTCACGGTGCCGGGGTCGATGTCCAGCTCGTCGTGGATCACGATAAGCTCCCCAACCGGGCAATCGTATTCCTTCAGCAGCTTGGAAACCGGCCCACCCGAGAGGTTCATGAAGCTCTGCGGCTTGGCCAGGACAACCTTGGCAAGCTCGCCGTTCAGGCGCACCTTGGCCTCGCCCACCAGCGAGCCGCAGGTGTTCTTCCAGTAGCTCACGCCCCACTCTGCCGCCAAGGCATCGATGGTGTCGAAGCCGGCATTGTGGCGCGTGTGGGCGTATTCTTCGCCAGGGTTGCCCAGCCCAACAACTACGCGCATCGGCTACAGCGCGAATTCGGGGTCGAACAGCGAAGCCACCGACTTGTTGTCGTAGACGTTGCTGATGGCATGGGCCAGAAGCGGGGCAACCGAGATAACGCGGATCTTGCCGGTCTGCTTGTCCTGCGGAACGGCGACGGTGTTGCACACCACGACCTCGTCGATCTGGGACTTCTCGATGCGCTCGTAGGCAGGGCCCGAGAAGATGGGGTGGCTTGCGCACACGAACACCTTTTCGGCGCCCTTTTCCTTCAGGGTGGCAACCGCGGCGCACAGGGTGCCTGCGGTGTCGATCATGTCGTCGTTGACGATGCAGATCTTGCCCTTGACGTCGCCGATCAGCGCCGTGATCTCGGCCTTGTTGTGGCCAGGACGGCCCTTGTGCATGATGGCCAGGTCGGCATGCATCATGTCGGAGAGCTTCTTGGCGGCCTTCGCGCGGCCGACGTCGGGGCTTACCACGCACAGCTTCTCGGGGTCGATGTCCTTCTTCTTGAAGTAGTCGGCGAAGATGGGAAGCGCGGTAAGGTGGTCTACCGGGGTGTCGAAGAAGCCCTGGATCTGACCCTGGTGCAGGTCGATGGTAATGGTGCGCGTGATGCCGGCAACGCTCATGAGGTTGGCAACCAGCTTGGCCGTGATGGGCTCGCGGGCTGCAGCCTTGCGGTCCTGGCGGGCATAGCCGTAGCACGGGACAACCGCGTTGATGGTGCGGGCGGAAGCGCGCTTGGCCGCATCGGCCATGATCAGCAGCTCCATGATGGCCTCGTTCACGTTGGGCGTGGAGGTGGACTGCACGATGAACACGTCGGCGCCGCGGACGCTCTCAAGGTAGCGCGCGTAGATCTCGCCGTTCGAGAACTTCTCGAGCTTCACGTTGCCAAGCGTGGTGCCCAGCTGCGTGGCAATCTCCTCGGCAAGTTCAGGACAGGTTGACCCGGCGAAGATCGCCATGGTCTTGGTCATGTTGCTCATTAGTTGTTCCTCTCGTTCCAATGCTCGATCTCGGTTTGGCGCGCGCGGCCCAAGCCAAGGGCCCCCGCGGAAACGTCTTTGGTGATAACCGACCCGGCTCCGATAAGCGAGTTCTCGCCCAGCTTAACGGGGGCCACCATCATCACGTCGCTGCCGACGAAGCAGTTGTCGCCGATGGTGGTGGGCCATTTCTTCTTGCCGTCGTAGTTGCAGGTGATGCTGCCGGCGCCGATGTTCACGCCCTCGCCCATGGTGGTGTCGCCGATGTAGCTGAGGTGCGGAACCTTGCTGCCCTTGCCGATGGTGGATTTCTTGATCTCCACGTGGGTGCCGGCCTTCGAGCCGTCGCACATGTGCGTGCCCGGGCGCAGGTAGGCGCGCGGGCCGCAATCCACCTCGGCGTCGAGCACGGTTTCGATGGCGACGGTTTCCTCGACCTTGCAGTTCGGACCGACCGTGGTATCGGTAAGGCGGGAGTTCGGGCCGATGACGCTGCCGGTGGAAACATGGGTGGCACCCATCAAAAACGTCATGGGAAGCAGCTCCACATCGGGCTCGATGGTGACATCGGGGCCGATGTAGGTGGCATCGGGGTCCATGATGGTGACGCCGTTGTCCATATGCATGCCGTTGATGCGCTTCTGCAGCACCTTGGTGGCCTCGGCCAGCTGGCGGCGGGAGTTCACGCCCAGGCACTCGCAGGCGTCGGCGGCCTTCAGGCCCAGAACGCGCTTGCCCTGGCTGCGGGCGATGCCCAGCACGTCGGTGAGGTAGTACTCGCCCTGCGCGTTGTCGGTGGAAACCTCCTCCAGCGCGGCGAAAAGGGTTTCGATGTCGAAGCAATAGAAGCCGGAGTTGCACTCCGTTACCGCCGCCTGCTCGGGCGTGCAGTCCTTCTGCTCGACGATTTCCTGCACATCGCCCTGTGCGTCGCGGATGATGCGGCCGTAGCCGGTTGGGTCTTCCGCTTCCATGGTAAGGACCACTACCGCAGCGCTTGCCTCTTCACGCGCGCTGACAAGGCTGGCGATGGTCTCAGGGCGGACCAGCGGGGAGTCGCCCGTGAGCACGACCAGCGAACCGGTTCGGCCGGCCAGTGCCTCTTTGGCGGCCAGGACGGCATGGGCGGTTCCCAGCTGCTGTTCCTGCACCACGCAGGCCACGTCTTCAAGAAGGGGCTCTACCTGTTCGCGCCCATGGCCGACAACGCCTACGACGGATTCGATGCCCGCGGCGTGCGCGGCATCGACGACCCAGCGGACCAGCGGCTTGCCGAAGATCTCGTGGGTCACCTTCGGCTTGGATGATTTCATGCGGGTACCTGCACCCGCAGCAAGAATGAGAGCTGATGCTTCCATGGACGCCTTTCTGCTCAATTTGCCTATAGCGTCCTAAGTATAGCAGCCCCGCGAAGCACCATCACTGCTTCGCCGCAGCAAGACCAGAGCACAGCGCGTCCAGCAAGACGATGGCGTAATGCTGCGCGGAGCGCGCCTCGCCCGCATCCTCCCAGCCTTCGCCGGGCAGGCGGACGGCGATACGGCCGCCCTTCACCGGGGTTGCCGCAAACGCCTGGGAAATGCGGTCGGCCAGGCTGTCCTCGTCTTCGAAGTCGACCACCGGGACGCGCGTTGCGGGCTTCTCGGAGCCGGCCAGGATCTGCACGAAGCACATGCTGGGGTCGGGGGTAACCAGCAGCGACTCGGCGCTGGTCACCTTGGATGCCGGGTTGGTTGCAAGGGCAAGGTTCGACATGCGCGCCGCCACCGAGCGGGTGAACTCCGTCAGGCCGAACAGGCAGATCAGGTTCGACTCCAGCACTTCGGACGCGCGGGCGAAGCCCAAGCGCGGAATGGGGTTGAACGAGTCCTTGCCCTTCCAGGAATGCTGCAGGTGCAGAAGCGCGCGGAACGTGAAGGCGCCGGCGATGCCGTCGTTGGGCAGGCCCATGTTCAGCTGGAAACGGCGCAGGGCGTCTTCCGTGTGGGCTCCGAAGATGCCATCGGCTGCACCGCAGGTGAAGCCCAAGGCCGAAAGCGCTTCCTGCAGCGTGCGCACATCGGCGCCGTGGAAGAAGGGAACGCGCAGGAACAGGTTGCGGTCGCCCAGCTCGAACGAGGCGTCGACCAGCCTGGTCCACACCGTTTCGTCGACCTCTTCGCGCACCTCGATGCCGGTATCGCGGCACAGCGCGGCAACGGCTGCGGCCGTGGCGTCGTCGAAGCAGCCGGTAAGCTGGCCTTCGCTCAGGTAGCCGGCCTTGGCCAGCCTGCGCTGCACGTCTTCTACCGGCGCGCCGGTATCGTTTCTCTTGATAGTTTCCATAGGTATCACTACTTAAGTCGGTCTACGAACCAGTCTGCCATGGAAACCAGCAGGTCACGGGCACGCGACGGGGCAAGCACGCCTTCCAGGCGGGCCTTGGCGTCGGCGGTGAGCTTTTCCGCGTAGGAACGGGCGTAGTCGATGGAGCCCGCCTCGCGCATGATGGAAACGGCTTCTTCGAGCACAGCCGGATCGGTTTCCTTGGAAGAGAGGATCTGAATCAAGCGCTCGCGCTTGGGGGTATTCTGCAGGGCGTGCACCACCACCAGCGTGCGCTTGCCTTCGGTGATGTCGCTTCGGTAGTCCTTTTCCTTGGCCTCTTTGGTGCCCACCAGGTTCAGCAGGTCGTCCTGGATCTGGAAGGCAAGGCCGGTATCGAGGCCGTACGAGCGCAGCGCCTCTACCTGCTCGGGCGTGCCGCCGCCCACCATGGCACCCACGGCAAGCGGGATGGCACCGGAGTAATGGGCCGTCTTGTGCGTGGCCATGATCAGGTAGTCTTCGGGTGTGATGTCGTAGCGGCCATCGCGCGCCCAGCCGATATCCAAAGCCTGGCCTTCCACGGTGCTCTGAGCCATGGAAACCAGCTCGATGGCAACCTTCACCTTCATGGAGTCGTCCAAGAGGTTGTCGCGCATGACGATGCCGTTCACGATTGAAAGGGCCAGGTCGCCGGCGTTGATGGCAAGGCCTTCGCCCTCGGTGAGGTGCATGCAGGGCTCGCCGCGGCGCAGCGTTGCCTCGTCGGCGATGTCGTCGTGGATGAGCGCCGCCGTGTGGAAATGCTCGATTGCGGCCGAGGCGGAGAACGACTTGCGGATATCGCCGCCCACCGCCGCGCAGGCCGCCACGCAGATAAGCGGGCGGTGGCGCTTGCCGCCGTTGGCGCTGTACTTCACCAGCGGGGTGTACAGGTACTTGTCCATATCGGGATGGGTGCCGCTGGGGATGAACGCGTTGACGATCATGCCCACCTTGGGGGCGTAGCGGTTCAGGTACGACTCGAACAGTTTGGGCGAGCCGACCTCTTCAGCAGGCTCCTGCGCTTTGCAGTACTCCTCGAACTCGGCGATGGAGTTCGCGATCTCGGGAATCTGCATGTAAGGTTCGATGTCTATCATCAATCAACGCTTTCCGTGATGTTCGTATTTGGATGAGCCCCTGAAGGGCACATGCGGTGCGCCCCGACGGGAGAACTGGTAGGAGCGGTGGGGTTCGAACCCACAAGCCCAAGGGCGGCGGATTTTAAGTCCGCTGCGTATGCCAATTCCGCCACGCTCCCGTACAACCCATTCAGGACAGCGCTACCATCATAGCAAAAAGACATGGGCTATTCGCAGGCTCCAAGGATGATGCCCTGAAGTATATCGGACTCGCTTACCGTGAAGCTTTCGCAGCCTGCTGCGGCAAGGACCTCGAGCAGGATTCCCATGCCGGCCACTATCACTCCGGCACGCGCCGGCTCGAGCCCGACCACCTGCTTGCGCTCTTCCAAAGGGAGCAGGCGAAGGCGGTCATAGATGCCCCGCAGCGTGGAGGCGGGAACAGAGGTGCCGTGCACTTCGGCCGAATCGTAGACGGCCATCTGCTTGCTTACCGAGACCACGCTGGTGGCGGTGCCCGCCACGGCGACAATCCGGTCTATGGCGATGCCCTGCTGCTTGGCCTGGGCGAAGAACGGCTCGAACTGCTGGCGCACCCATTGCCGTGCCTGCTCGCATTCCCCGGCAGCCGGCGGGTCCGACGCCAGGAAGCGCTCGGTAACGCGGCGGCAGCCTATGTTGAAGGAATGGGCCAGCTTGGGCGCCTGCCCGCCGACGCCCAGCACGATCTCCGTGGAACCGCCGCCGATATCGGCCACCAGAAGGTTCTCGTCCTCGAAGCCGCACGACGCGCCGCGGAAGGAAAGCGCGGCTTCCCGCGACCCTTCGATAACCGAGAGCTCCACGCCCAACGCGCGCAGCTTGCCTATCAGGACATCGGCGTTCTTCGCATCGCGCGAGGCGCTGGTGGCCATCGCCACCACGGGGATCTCAGGGAACTGCGGGGTTCGGTAGGCTTCCACCACTTGAAGGTATTCGGCTATCTGGGCAACCACCCGTTCGATGGCGTCTTCCCGCAGAACGCCCGTCTTGTCCACCCCGATGCCGAGGTCGGTGATGGCGCAGCGGCGCTCGAGCTCGGAAAGCTCGCCATTTTCAACCTGGGCCAAAAGCAAACGGCACGTCACCGTGCCGATATCGAGCGCAGCAATGCGCATTGGTTTAACTGCCATAACCGAAGAACACATCCAAGAAGCCGGAATACCACGTCTCGGGAGCCTTGATGCTTCCCGAGGTTATCGCATACAGGCGCTTGCCCGAATGGGTGCTGTCCTCACTGGAGGTAACGCCTTCGACCGTTACCACGTGCTCGTCGGGGCGCACCCAGCCAAGCTCGGAACGGGCGTAGTCCTCGATGCCCTCGTCGGAGCTGAGGTAATCGACCTGGGCTTGGACCTTGGTGTTGTAGGTTTGGAGCGCATCGTACTCGGCTTCGAGCTGCTGAAGCGAGCGCGTTTCGTTGTAGAGGCTCTGGCAAGACGGGTACAGCATGACGGCTGCGAAAACGAACGCGGCAACGCCCACCACGCAGCGCATGCCCCATGCGGAAATGGAGCGGCCGAACGAAACCGGCAGGCTTACGCCGCGGCGCTTGGCGCCTTCTTCCTCAGCCATGCGCGCGCTTTTGCGATGGGTCGACCCCATGCGCATGTCGTAGACCGCCGCGCGGCTTCCCTGCGCCTGCTCGCGCTGGGCGGCAGCACGCTCGCGCGCACCGACCGTACGGTCGAACTGGCGGTCGGCCTTGGCGGAACGGAGCTTCTTGCGGGTGCTTTCCAGGAAACCTTCGTGGCTGGCGTGCCTGCGTTGCCCATCATGCCCTGCGTCGCGAGCAGGGTCGTGACGGCGAGCGCTCTGGTCTTCCTGGAAACGACGGCTGCGACCGGCGTGGTCAGGCTCGCCGAAAGAAGGGCTGTCCTGACGCGAAGCGCGCCCGTGCCGGCTTGGCTGATGGGCGCTCTGGCTGAAGCGGCCGTGGCCTGCCCGCTGGTTTGCGGGATTGTTGCCGTAAGCCGGCGCATAACCCTGGCGGGAATAATGCGTGCCTCTTCCTTGACCGCCCGAGGGAGCACCGCGGAACGGGCGGCTTTCGCCTTCGCCCAAAGCGGCGGCATAGCGATCGTATTCGCGGCGGGAGGAAGATGAGGGGGAAACGGTACGCGGAGATGAGGCCTCACGGGCCTTGACCTCGTCGAACGAGAGAATGTTCGCCTGGCGCGTCACTGAAAGATGATCCCCTTGAGCATCGTGGTTTGATTAAGTGGTACAGGTAATGCTTTGAGTTCAACCACTATACCACAGCAACCTGCCCTCGACGGCTCGCTGAAAAAAGAAACAAGGCCGTCAAAAACGGCCTTGTTTCGGATTGGGATTCTCAATAAAACCCCAGGTCATATTAAGAATTATACATTCGCGACAACACTTCGCGAATGCAGGGCGAAACGCCTACTCCTCTTCCAGGGCAGCGGCGATCTCGTCGGTGATGTCCATGGTGTGGTAAACGCTCTGAAGATCCTCGAGCTCTTCCAGACGGTCTACCAGGCGCATGACCTTCTTGGCGTCGGAAGCGGTGACCTCGGTGGGGGTGGTGGGCTCCATGATGAACTCAGCGCCCTTGGTTTCGATGCCCTGCTCTTCCAGGCCCTTCTTCACTGCGATGAGGTCGGTAGGAGCGGTGTAGACGATCCACTCCTCGCCGCCGTCCTCGTAGTCGGAGCCGCCGGCTTCGGCAACGGCCATCATGAACTCGTCCTCGTCGACGGCGTTTTCCTTGTCGGCGACTTTCTTCTGCTCGGACTTGATGACCTTCTCTACCAGGATCTGGCCCTTCTTCTCGAACTGGAAGGCAACGGAGCCGGAGGTGCCCAGGTTGCCGCCATGGTGGTTGAAGGCAGCGCGAACGTCGGCAGCGGTGCGGTTGCGGTTGTCGGTAAGGGCCTCGCAGTAGATGGCAACGCCGCAGGGGCCATAGCCTTCGTAGACGACGGTCTCGTAGTTGGCGGCATCCTTGCCGGAACCGAAGGCCTTGTCGATAGCGGTCTTGATCTTGTCCTTCGGAAGAGAGTAGCTCTTCGCCTTGTCGATGGCGGCTGCCAGGGAGGCGTTGTTCTCAGGGTTGGGGTCGCCGCCTTCCTTGGCAGCAACGGTGATGTTGCGGGAAAGCTTGGAGAACAGCGCGGAACGCTTTGCGTCCTGAGCTGCCTTGCGGTGCTTGGTGGTTGCCCATTTTGAATGCCCTGACATATAGTTACCTTTCCGATGGTTGTATTCCGACCCGTTATTCTAACACATGCGGTATCCGCGGCCGTCAACGCCCACAACACCAGCTCATTCACCCTTTACGGCAGGAGGAAGCAATGGCGCAGATCAAGCTCGAGAACCTAACCGATGCGCGCCTGCGCGTGTTCTCCGCCATGACCGATGCAGAGCTTCGCGACCCGAAGCAGCTGGTGGGCCTTCGACGCGCCACGGGCGCCGAGATATCGGACGAGGGGCTGTTCATAGCCGAGAGCAAGAACGTCATCGAGCGCGCGATGGATGCCGGGCTTGCGCCATTCGCGCTTCTTGCCGAAGAGCGCTGGACAGAGCCGAGCGCGGAGCTGTTCGCGCGCATCGAGGCCACCGTGCCCGACGCTCCCCTGTTCATAGGCTCGCACGCCCAAGTGCGCGAGCTTACCGGCTACGAGCGCACCCGCGGGCCCTTGGCCGCGTTCCACCGGCCGAAGATGCCCTCGGTGCGCGAACTGCTGGGAACAGCAACCCGTATCGCCGTGCTGGAGGACATAACCAACTTCACCAACATCGGCGCGATATTCCGCAGCGCCGCCGCCTTGGGGATGGATGCGGTGCTGGTTACCCCCGGCTGCCACGACCCGTTCTACCGTCGCGCCAACCGCGTTTCCATGGGCGCCGTGTTCCAGGTTCCCTGGACGCGCATCGGCGAATGCCGCGACTGGGCTGCCGAAGGCGTGCCGCTGCTGAACTCGCTGGGATTCACCGTGGCCGCCCTGGCGCTTGAAGACGAATCCTTAACACTGCAAGACCCGAAGGTTTCCGGCGCAGGGAAGCTGGCCCTGGTGCTGGGAACGGAAGGCGACGGGCTGGCGCACAGCACCATCGCCGCCTGCGACTGCACCGTTAAGATCCCCATGGCGCACAGCGTGGACTCGCTGAACGTGGCGGCCGCCAGCGCCGTGGCCTTCTGGCAGGTTCGCGGCCAATTCCTATAAGCTGGACCCAGACCGGGCAAACCGACGGCCCGCCCGAAGATCGGCATAGAGAGAGGAATCCCATGAAGCTCGTTATCGCATCCGATATCCACGGCGCTGCCGATTGGTGCCAGAAGCTGGTAGATGCCGTGCGCGAAGAGCAGCCCGACCGCGTGGTCCTTCTAGGAGACCTCCTCTATCACGGGCCGCGGAACAACCTGCCGGCAGACTACGAGCCGAAGCGCGTTATCGAGATGCTGAACGGCATGGCAAGCAAGATCATCGCGGTGCGCGGCAACTGCGATGCGGAGGTGGACCAGATGGTACTGGACTTCCCCTGCATGGCCGACCACAACATCCTTGTAGACCCCGAGGCAGACAGCAAAACGCTGTTCTTCACCCATGGGCACATCTACGGCCCGGGCCTGCACAACAGCGTGGACGCCTGGCCTACCCTTGCGCCGAATTCGGCCCTGATATACGGCCATACCCACCAGAAGGTGCTGCAGCAGGCTGAGGGGCACCCGGGCGTTACCGTCTTCAACCCGGGGTCGCTGGGACTGCCGAAAGACGGCTCGCACAGCTTCGGCATCTACGAGAACGGAACCTTCCGGCACATCGAGCTGGACTAGCGGGCCTTCGGTTCGCAGGATGCCCGACACAGCGAACAACGCCGAGCCGAGCATCTCGCACTGGTTGGACCGTCTGGCCGTCTAGCACGAATAGACCTGGCTGCCTCCCGGCCTACTGAGCCACAGCAGCCAAACGCTGGTTAACTCGACTCTGAACCTCGATGTAATATGCATTATCCGCCGCAGTAAGCGAGCCCTCATCGATCGCATCAAAATCCTTTTCCAACTCGATGAGTTTGTTGGCGTATTTCGCGTAGTCGGCAGCCATAGAAGCTGGGGAGCCATCATTGATGTACTTCTCCATGAAGTCGCAGTAGCTGTTCATGCCGGCCTCGTAATCGTCCATGGTCTTCTTGAAGGAAGCGGTTACGCCGTTCGCGTCGGTTGCGGAAGAACCAGAGGAGCCTGTCGAATCGGCACTGGCAGAAGCACCGGATGAGCCTCCAGTGGAAGTGCTCGACGAAGAGCTGGAGTTATCCCCAGCAGCGTCGATCGAAACTTCCATCTGGTTGTTGCCTTCGTACCTTACGCTGACCTTGTTGCCGCTGGCATCCTTGGCGCCGAACGACTTGTCCTGCTTGCTGAAGTCAACGTTGAAGCCCGCCGCGGAGACCTCATTGACATACGCCTCGAAGGCAGCCTTGTCGGTATCGGCCAAAGTAACGCTGAAACGCGAAGAAGTGTTCGAGTTCACCACGCCCCTATCGGATGCCGGCTTGGGCAACAGTGAACCCGGGCCGGAAGTAGGCCATGAAACAATCTCGGCTCTCAGAGGGGCGTCAAGAGAGATGCTCATACCCCCGGAGCTCCCAAAATAGATGAGGCTCACGTAGTAGCCCTCGGCGTTGTATGCCTTGAAGCTGGTAGTATTCGTTTCGGCATCTACCGTGAAGCCCTTTTCCTTGCAGGAATCAACGTACTTGCTGTACGCGTCCTGGCTGAAGTCGTCCACGTTCGCAGAAAGCTTGGCGTCCGAGTTCGTGCTAATGGAGATCTTGGAGCTATCGGGCTTGGGCAACTGCGTGGCCAAGCCGCTCGTGGGCCAGCTCACATAATCCTTCGAGCTACCAGATGCACAACGCGAGATGCCGAATAGAACCAAAAGCACTACCACCACGATGACGATCACTTTGCGCTTGCTTTTCTTGCCCTTCGAAGGAGCGGGCGAGCTTGACGCTCCATGCAAGGGGCCTTGCTGTGACGCAGTCCGCACGGTGCTGTCCGCGCGATGACCGCTCGGTTTGCCTGCTTCTTCCCAATCCATTTGTTTCTCCTGTTCATCGGGATAAAAGATATACCGGCGACTTTAGGCATTCGATATGCGCTTTTCCTCAGTTGGCAACTGAGGAAAAGCGAGGGGCCGATGCATACCATTTGAATAAAGCTCGTTCAAGGAGCATGGAATGGACAACTACAACTTGGAACCTGGCGAGATAGTGCTTGCCCAGGCTTCCCCGGTACGGCTTGGATGCGATGGAAGCGGCGAATCCCTTAAAGAGGCAGTGCTTTCGAGCAAGAACCTCATCTTGGTAAACGAGGTAAGCTCAGGGTTGTTCTCGACCAAAACCTATGTGAAGCGCTGCCCTCTTTCCTTGCTCTTGGATGCCCAGGGCACACCCCGGGTTATCGCCACCAAGCTTCGTGACGACTACTTCCTGCAGGCCGTTTTCGGGAACGAGAACATCTCGCTCTTCTTCCCCGATGCGCCTAAGCGCTATTCGCAGAAATGGGCAACCGACCTGACGAATGCGGCATTGGGCAACTTTTCGGACATCAGCGCCGAGCAGCCCGCGGCATCCGAGGTGGCCGATATGGTAGACGAGATGAAAGAGGTCCTCGGCGGCCTGTTCGGGAAGAAGCCGGCGCTCTCGCAGGCAGCAAGCAAGTCGGTGGGGAATCCGCTGGTAAGCATCAAATGCAAGGGGTGCCACGCTCCCCTTTCCGGACGGAAGACGCAAACCGTAACGTGCGCGTACTGCGACATGAAGCAAACCCTCTAGCAGAACGCGCATTGCGCACTTTAGGAGCGTGAAATGGGAATCGTAGACTCGCTGTTCGATTCTGTCGGCGGAACCCTGCAAGACCAATGGAAAGACGTAGTAACTGCCGGACCGTTCGATGAGCATACCTGGGTGGCGTCCGGCATTCGCAAACGCAGCCAGAACCAGCGCGGCATGAACATGGGCGCGGAAGACATCCTTTCCAACGGGTCGCAGATATTCGTGCCGGAGAACACTGCGGCGTTCATCTTCAGCCAGTCGGGCATCGAGCAGATGATCACCCGCCCGGGCAGCTATGAGTACCATGACGGCCAAGCCAGCGTGTTCGATGCGCAGAGCCGCGCCGATACCGGCATCGTGCACAGCATCGTAGGACAGGCCGTCGAGCGCTTTGGGTTTTCGGGCATGTCTCCCGATGAGAAGCGTGTGGCATTCGTAAACCTACGCGAGATCCGCGGCATCAAGTTCGGTACGCGTGGGCCGCTGGTATATCACGACCTGTTCTACAAAACCGACCTGGAAATCTATTCCTACGGAGCCATCAGCATCAAGGTCGTCGACCCGGTAAGGTTCGTGCAGAATTTCCTGCCGGCCAACAATTGGAATTACAGCGCCGATGACCTAAATGCTCGCCGGCAGCTCACTTCCGAGTTCCTGCATTCGTTCATCGCGGCAGTGAACGCGCTTTCTGAGAAGCACCGTATCTCGAGCTTGCCGGCGCATGCCAACGATATCGCTGCCGCCGTTTCCGCAGAGGGAACCAATGCCGGTAGCTGGGAAGAGCGCTTCGGCCTGAAGCTCGTCAGCATCGCGATCGAGAATATCGAGTTTTCCGACGAATCGCGCGAACTGGTTCGTCAGTACTCCGAGAAGCGCATGAATGTTGCTGCTTACGAAGAGGTTTCCGAGCATGCAGCCAACGTTGCAGCCCAGCAGCTCATCGCAGAAGGCGTACGCGATAACGGCCTGGGCGATGGCGGCGGAATGCTGTTCGGCATGGGCCTGGCCGCAGGGCTGGATCCCATGAACGCAGGCATGCGCACGCCGATCACGGGAAAGCACTCAGCTGTTGGCGGAGCCGCAACCTTCGGCACGGAAAGCCAACATGAGGAAAGCATTCCCCACGCAGAAACGCCTAGCAACGAGCATGCGAGTGGCGTTTCTACGGCCTCGCTCGATGATCAGATCGAAACGTTGAAGAAGATGAAGGAACTGGTCGACGTAGGCGTGCTTACCCAAGAAGAGTTCGACGCCAAGAAAAAGGACATCCTGGGCCTATAGCGTCAAACGAACATGAGGGGTAAAAGCGGGGGTGAGTATCCATCCGGATGCACCCCTGCTCGCATCGTACAGGCAAGGCAAACTGGAACCGTAAAGGAATGCCCGCTGCGCTACCAGCAGATTCCGCTCACCTCATAGGAAGAGTATTGAAGGCCACTGGGGATAACGATCTGGAACGAGGTCTCCTTGCCGAGAGCGGGCATGCTCACGAATTGCAGGGTACCGCCTACTATTTCGCCAGAGCCGTTCCTCAAGATAGCCGAAAGGCGCACCTGGTCGGACTCCAAGCCGCCCGTTCCTTCCGACTCGGTCTTAACCTTGCCCGTCAAAACCTCGTTGCCAAGCGACGAGGTCGACCGGCTCAATCCGGAAACCGAGAAAGAAGCCACCTGTTCATTGGGGTTCAGATTGCTGCTCTCTGGCGCAATAGCCTCAAACGTCACGCTCGTAGGCGCAACGCCATTGCCCGCCTGGCTGCCGACAGACACAGTTTGCCCGCCGCCGATCTTCGACAAAACCTCCGACTCCGAAAACAGCATGCTGCCATCAGCAGCGTATCCGGTGATCTTGACCTCTGGGAAATCGATGGTTGCGCTTTCGTTGTTTCGCAGCTGAATGCCGTAATGCACGTAGCCCGACTCCCCTGTGCTCCAGCCGGAATCGACGATCTCCAGAGCGGTTTCCGATGAGCTTTCCGAAACCAAGCCTGAAGAAGCGCTGGAAGTATCCGCCGTTTGCGAAGAGCTTGGTCCCTGGCTATCGACGGCCTGTGGCTGCTGCGCCTGGGCGTTCGCAAACAGGGCAAGGATCGCAAGGGCAGCTACGGCGACACCGATGCCGCAACCCAGCAAAACCTTTCGTTTCAAAGAAAAGCCCGGTTTAACCGGTGTCTTCACGGATGATGCGGAAGCCGCTGCGGAAAGATCGCTATCGGCAGGCGCGAACGAACTGGAGGCCGATGCAACCGCAGCTCCGCCCTCCAAGGGCTTCGCCCCCGCATCATCAAAGGAGGCGACAGCACCACTGTCGCCGTCCAATGCGGTTTGCAATGCAGAGGAAAGCTCTTCGGCACTTTGATAGCGGCCGCTGGGCTCGAAAGCACAAGCTTTCTGGATGACCGCAAGAATCGCCTGCGGCACAAGCGCCGCATCGGTAAGCGCAGTCTCGAACGCCTCATCGTCTGGACGGACACCCGTCAGAGCAAAGCTCAACACACGCCCAAGCGAATACACATCGGACCGGGCATCGGTCTGCGCAAACCCGAACTGCTCGGGCGAGGCAAAGCCCCATGTACCCAGCGAAGCGGTGTCGTGGGTTACGCCATCCACACGCAAGCGCGCTATGCCGAAATCAATCAGATGCGCGCCATCGGTAGAGAGGATGATGTTTGCAGGAGTGATGTCGCGATGGATAACCGAGCGCTGATGCAGGGCAGCCACCGCTTCGCAAAGCTCGCAGATCGCTTTGGCGGCTTCCGTATAGCCCATAGGCCCTTGCTGCTGCACGTGCTTTTCCAGGGACTCACCAGGGATGAAGTCGTACACCACAACAAACTCTTCGGGTAGCTCGTAAGTTGCGGCAACATGCGGCAAACGCTTGCAAGAGCATTCCGCAAGTGCCGACCATACGCGACGGCGTGCCATCTCGGCTGGAACCTTCTTACGGACAAACGGACCAGCACCCGTTATAGTAACCAGTTCGGTGATGCCGCCCACGCTCTGCGACAAAACGCGCTCCACCTTGTAGGTGTCGTCGATATGCATGGCAAGCATAACCTGGTTATCGTTCAAAACAGCTCCTGCTTCATGGACCGCAAAGGCTCACGCATGAGTAATAGGGAGCCAGCAAACTTGCAGTACAGACAAGTTGAATGTGGCTGCTATTGTAATCCCCGCTAATCGAACGATTCTTCAGTTGCGAACTGAATTTTTGGTTGCCAACTGAATTGCCAGTATGAAAGTGGTTACCGAAGGACAGCGAAGTGCTTGACGGCGGGTTAAGGCCATTCAGCTGGCAGCCGGGTTCCTAGCGCAGTTTCCCTGTTCCCAGAAGCGTTTTCTCGCCCAAGCGATACAACTCATCGTCGGCCTCGGCACGGTTCAAGCCGTTTTCAATGCACCAGATGAGAATGGCATCACGGCGAATTTTGCAATAAAGCTCAGAAACACCCGCCTGTCGCAGCAAACGCTGGGTTTCGCGAAGGTTGCAGCCAAGACCAAATGCCAGCATCACCGCATGATCGTGGCCGGGCTTGCTCTTGCCAGCGAAAATGTCATAGACCACGGTGGCATTGATGCCCGATGCACGTACCACTTCGGCACGCTTTAGGCCATGCGCCGCAAGGAGCTCGTGGAGGTATTCCGCCAAGGAACGATCTGCGGGCTCGGTTTCCTGCAGGTAGTCGTCCATGCTGGAGCTGGCCAAAAGCCGTTCCAGCAGCTTTTCGGTAAGAATAGGCGTATCGCCAAGTGCCTGATCGGCTGCCGGTACCGCCTCAATTGTTTGAACCATGGAACCCCCCAGTTGGTATGATCCGATGCTGTAATTCTAGCCTTCGGTTCAGGCTTTTGACTAAGCCACGGGCTCGGCCTGCTTCGCTGCCTCGGCTTCTTCGCGCTGCACCACCAGGCGCATGGCCTCGATGGCGCACTCGAGCATGGAGTCGTCGGGCTCGTTGGTGGTGAGCCGCTGCATCTGCATGCCCGGCCACAGCACCACACGGACCAACGGGTTGTTGGGGCGGCTGCCTGCCCACTTCACCGTAATCTCGTACGAGATGCCGGCAATAAGCGGCATGAACAAAATGCGCACGGCAATGAGCAGGGTAAACGCTGCCGGGCCGCTGATGCCCCAGCTGGCAATGAGCAGGTTCAGCGGGATGATGGTGTACACCAAGATGGCGATGACCATCACCATGATGAGGAAGGCCGTGCCGCAGCGCACATGCAAGCGCGGGAACTGGCGCGCATTTTCCGGCGTTAGCTCCAACCCGTGTTCGTAGCAATGGATGGTTTTGTGCTCGGCGCCGTGGTACGAGAACATCCGCTTTATGTCGGACATGCGCCCGATAAGCCACACGTAGAACACGAAGATGGCAACGCGCATGATGCCGTCGACGATGTTCCAGGCCAAGGGGCTCTGCTCGTATTCGCCCACCAGCAGGTTCGAGGCGAAGGCCGGCAACAGGATGAACAAGCCAACGCCCAGAACGAGCCCCAGCACCAGCGAAAGGGTCATCTCGCCCTTGCCGAAGAACGGCTCGTCCTCTTCCTTCGACGACTCCTTGCCCTTCGGCTCGGCTGCCGCCTTGGGTTCAGGCTCGTTCACCACCTCGAGCTTCGATTGGGCGCCCAGGGCATCGATCATCGTGTCGGGGCGGCCGAAGTCGCGTTTCCAGGAAAAGGAGCTGTCGGAGGAATCGGCAGGCGTGCTATCGCCGCTGCCCTTCGCGTCGGCAGGAACCACAGCATCCTGGGCAAACTCGGCATCGCCATCGATGCAAAGACCGCCCGCGAGGGTTTCCTCTACCGTGGCGGAGGCTTCCTCCTCTTCATCGGCGAAGGCGTGGTTTGCGGCGATCTCGAGCGCCTTGAAGCCCAGCACCAGCGAATCCACCAGCGCCACGCAGCCGCGGATCAACGGCCACGAGAAGCATTGGGGGCGCGTGCCCTTTTTGGAAAGAGGATGCTCTTCGGAATGCATGCCGCCATCGGGCTCGCGCACCGCAACCGCCCAGTTCAGTTTGCCGCGCATCATCACACCTTCGATAAGCGCCTGCCCTCCGATATGGGTACGCTGGCTGCCGTCTTCAGAGAATGCCCGTTTAAGGTCGCTGCCCTTCGCCATAGAGAACCGCTAGTTCCTTTCTACCTTGGGGTACGGCTTGCCGCAGCTCATCTTCCCTTCAGGGCAGTTGCCGCGCACACAGGGGGCGCCGGCATCCATGAAGATGTAAGGGGCCGTAGGGCGCACCAGTTCCAGCATGCGATGGGCCATCTCGCGGATCTCCCACTGCGCACGGTTGCAGCAACGCAGGCTCAGGAAATGCAACAGCTCGCGGATGTTCATGGTGATGACGATCTTCGTTTCCGCCGCGTTGGGCAGCAGGTAGCGCGCATCTTCTGCAGGGATGCCGGCTTCGAGCAGCTTATGGTAGGCGTCGACCACGGCCTCAATGGCCTCGTCGAAGGTTTTCTCGGCCTGCTCATCGGCGGAAACCGTTGGCGGCTTCACCACCTGCACGTCGCCCGCGAACTTCACGTAGCGCTGCGACTGCTGGTTGAAGCTTGCCAGGCGGTGGCGAACCAGCTGATGGGTAAGCGCGCGCGAAACGCCGTCCACCGCGAAGGTGTAGCTCACGTGCTCCAACGTGGAGAAATGCCCCGACTTCATGATGGTGGAAAGTACGCTCTGCACACGCTCGGGCGGCATGGTTTCCATCAGCTCTTTGGCCCCCACCGGCGCATAGCACAGGCGCGCAGCGGTTGCCACGGCGCGCTCAGGGTCTTCGGGATATTGCAAAAGCTCTACGTTCATAGGGCTCGTCCTTTCTCTTCAAGCGCCATGATAGCGAAACGCACCGACCAAGCTGAGCGGATAAGGCCGCTTGATGGAAAGAACATCCCAGCGGCAGCCGGCCACGGAAGCCAGACGCCCGAGCAAACGCCCGGATCTTCCGAGAAAAGAAAGGAGCCCCGTGGGGCTCCTTCTTGTCGAATCTGCTTTTGCCAAGCCTGCTTGGCTTTGCAACGCTGGTACTTCTTGCTGCCGTGGGCACCGTGGCCACAGGCGAAGCCGTTGTACAGCGGCTTTGCAGCGAGCGTTGCCTCTTCGGCGCTCTGACGCCAAACGGCAGCGGTGCCAGCAGGCGGCTTCTTTCGGTTGCGTTTCTTCGACATAGCCCTCACCTCCTTCAAAATCCGAGCATATGCAGGCAGAAAAAAAAGGCGCCCCGAAGGGCGCCCAACCTGAATGCTTGTGCAGGGTTTTATGACCTACTCAGCAGCGGTCTCCTCGGCAGGAGCCTCGGTTGCCTCAGCGGCCTCGGCGGCAGCTTCCTCTGCAGCCTCTGCAGCAGGAGCCTCGGCAGCGGCAGCCTCTGCCTCTGCAGCAGCCTTAGCGGCCTCTTCCTCGGCCTTCTTGGCGTACTCAGCAGCACGAGCGGCCTTGGCAGCAGCCTTAGCCTCGCGCTCGGCCTTCTTGGCAGCCTCTGCAGCCTCGACAGCAGCAGCGCGCTCGGCCTTCTTGGCGGCCTGACGCGCAGCAACGGTCTCGGTAGCAGCGCCGAACTTGTCAGCGAAGCGCTGTACGCGTCCGCCGGAGTCGATCAGCTTCTGGGTGCCGGTGAAGAAGGGATGGCATGCGTTGCAGATGTCAACGCGGATCTCCGACTTCGTGGAGCGGGTCTGGAAGGTGTTGCCGCAGGTGCAGGTGACCGTGCAATCAACGTATTCGGGATGGATGTCGTTCTTCATTGGTTCTCCTTCTGTGCCTTGGTTTCCGACCAAGGCGAGACAAGCTTGTTTAATATACCGCAACCACACAGGTTTTCAAGGGTGATTCGCAGATCCTACTTCTCTACATGGTTGCCACGGTTCACGTATTCGGGCTTCAGCAGTACCACGCCCCCACGCTCGGCGATCTCCTCTTCGGTCATGCGCGTGTTCAGCTCGGCAGCGAACTCGTCCAGGCCGATGCCGCAGCGCTCCAACAGGACCATGAGGTGGTACACCACATCGGCCGCCTCGTAGCGAAGGTGGTTCACCTGGGCATCGTCGCCCTCGTTGTACACAACGTCCTTGGCAGCGAGGGTGGCCTCGTGCGCTTCTTCGGCAACCTTCTTCAGAAGGGTATCGATGTCACCGGTAAGCAGGCGATAGGTGTAGCTTTCCTCCCCCGCATTGCGGCGCTCGTGGATGGTATGCGCCAGGGATTCGAGCGAGGCGCCGATCTGGCTCTCGGGTGCCGGGCGGTTATCGGAGAGATAGGTTTTGCCGTTGGACATGGATTGCAGCCTTTCGTTTTCGTACGGCTAACAGGATAGCATGCCAAGGCATTGGGGCCTCGGCGGCAACCAGGGCTCCCCCGCTGCGACCCACCGGACCAGCCAGCAGGCGGGCTCCCATCCTGCGGCACACCGGATCAGCCAGCACCCAACAGCCCCTTGCCCCGCAAGGGGACAACAGGCACCAGTGCCACCCTGTCCCACCGGCGCAACCATGCCTTCCCCGTGCAATAGGGACAACCCGGAAAAGCGCCTCCAACAACGAAAAAGGTGCGCCCCCACTGAGGGGGCGCACCTTGGATCCGACTATGCGGAAGAGGGATTACTCCTCTTCGTCGCTGGCAGATTCCTCGGCAGCACTGGTGCTGTGGAAGCCCAGGTCGGAGGAACCGAGAAGGGCATCGAGCTCTTCAAGGTTGCGCTGGTAGGAGCGCGGGGGCAGGGCCTCGCCCAGCATGTCCTCGCCTTCGGTGTTGAAGGTTGCGGGCTGGTCGCCGCCGATGAGCACGGTGTCGTCCGGAGAGAACACCATATCCAGAAGCTGGCTCATGTCGTCGCGCGATGCAGACAGGTCGTCTTCGATCACGTGCGAAAGACCGTGCTTCTCCAGGCCTTCCTTCAGCTCTTCGATGGCCTTGGTGCCAATGCCCTCGATGCGGAGCAGGTCGTCCTCATTGTGACCGACCAGGTCGGCAACGGTTTCGATGCCCGCCTCAGAGAACTTGTTGGCCCAACGCTGCGACACGCCGAGGTCGTCGTAGACGTACAGGCGAGCATCCTCGTCGGAGAGGTTGTTCGCACGGTAGCCTGCGGCGATGGACGCGAAGTAGCTGGAGTAGTCGGAACCGGCGCCAAGGTAGCCGTCGCCGTCGAGCGACCAATCCTGCGGCTGCGGCAGCAGCTCCTCGATCTCACGCAGCGCTTCGGGAGCGGAGTCGGGCAGGCGCTCGGAGTCCACGCGGTCCACCGGCACGCCACGGTAGGTGAGCCCCACGTCGTGGTAACGCTTCAGGCCGGTGCCAGCCGGGATGGGCTTGCCGATGATGACGTTCTCCTTCAGGCCCTGCAGGGTGTCTACCTTGCCCTCGATGGCGGCATCGGTGAGGACCTTCGTGGTCTCCTGGAACGATGCGGCCGACAGGAACGAGTCGGTAGCCAAGGATGCCTTGGTGATGCCCAGCAGCAGGGGCTGGCCCACCGGGGGCTCCTTGCCCTCGAGCACCAGCTCGTTGGCCGTGTCCTCGAACTCGAAGCGGTTCACCTGGCGGCCCGGCAGGTAGTCGGAATCGCCGGGATCGATGACGGCAACCTTGCGCAGCATCTGACGTGCGATGACCTCGATGTGCTTGTCGTTGATGTCTACGCCCTGGGATACGTACACGTCCTGGACCTGGGCAACGATGTAGCGAAGCGTGGTGTTCGGGTCGGTAAGGCGAAGCAGGTCGTGGGGGTTCACGGAACCCTTGGTGAGCTGCTGGCCAACCTCTACCTCGCAACCGTCGGTAACGCCGGGAAGCAGCGTTGCGCGGGCGGAAACCACGTACTCGCGGATGTTGCCCTCCTGGTCGTGCACGGTAAGGGTCTTGTTCACCTTGTCGGCGGTGACCTGCAGGGTACCGGAGATCTCTGCCAGGACGGCCTGGCCCTTCGGCTTGCGAGCCTCGAAAAGCTCGGTAACACGGGGAAGGCCGTGAGTGATGTCCTCACCAGCGACGCCGCCGGCGTGGAACGTACGCATGGTCAGCTGCGTGCCGGGCTCGCCGATGGACTGTGCGGCGATGATGCCGACGGCAGTGCCGATGTTCACCGGACGGGCGGTGGCAAGGTCCCAGCCGTAGCACTTCTGGCAAACGCCGTGCTCTGCATGGCAGGTCATTACCGTGCGGATGTTCAGCGACTCGACGCCGGCAGCGTCCATCGCCTTGAGCTGGTCCATCGAGGAGATGAACTCGCCCGCGTCGACGATGACCTCGCCGTTGGCATCGGCAACGGCATCGAGCATGCAGCGGCCGATAAGGTTCTCGTCCAGCTCGCCCTTGTCGTTGTGCAGCGGGTACGGAACGCCGTCGGCGCTGCCGCAGTCGATCTCGCGGACGATAACGTCCTGGGCGACGTCGACCAGACGGCGGGTAAGGTAACCGGAGTCAGCGGTACGCAGCGCGGTGTCGGCCATGCCCTTTCGAGTGCCGTGCGTGGAGATGAAGTACTCCAACACGGAAAGGCCCTCGCGGAAGTTCGACTTAACCGGAATATCGATCGTGCCGCCCTTGGTGTCTGCCATCAGGCCACGCATACCGGCCAGCTGGCGGATCTGCTTGATGTTACCTCGAGCACCGGAGTCGGCCATCATGAAGATCGGGTTGAACGCATCGAAGTTGGCTGCCATGGCGTCGCCGACTTCCTCGTTCGCCTCGGTCCAGATGTCAACGACCTGCTTATGGCGCTCTTCAGCGCTCATGAGGCCCATCTCGTAGTCTTCCTCGATGGCAGCGACCTTGTTGTCGGCAGCAGCCAGGATCTCGCCCTTGCTCGGCGGAACCGTAGCGTCGTAGACGGAAACGGTGATGCCGGCGATGGTGGCGTAGTGGAAGCCGGTGTTCTTCAGGCCGTCGAGGATAGGCTCGACCTCGGAAAGGGTGTAGCGGTTGCACACGTCCTCTACGATGCGGCCGATCTCCTTCTTGTTCATCTGGTAGTTCAGGAACGGGTAGTCGTCCGGGAACACGCTGTTGAAGATGATGCGGCCGATGGTGGTCTGCAGGCGCGTGCCTGCTGCATGCTCCTCGAACTCGTCGAACGCATTGGCCACCTGGGTGTCCTCGGCAAGGCGAACCCAGATCTTGGCCTGCAGGTCAACGCCGGTACGCGCATCGTAGGCGTTGCGGGCGTCGGCGAAGTCGACGAATGCACGGCCCTCACCCGGGAAGCCATCGCGGGCTGCGGTGAGGTAGTACATGCCGATGATCATGTCCTGGGTGGGAACGGTCAGCGGACGGCCATGTGCAGGCGACTTGATGTTGTTTGCGGAGAGCATCAGCACGCGGGCCTCGGCCTGGGCTTCAGCGCCCAGCGGCACATGCACAGCCATCTGGTCGCCGTCGAAGTCGGCGTTGAAGGCGGTGCATACCAGCGGGTGCAGCTTGATGGCCTTGCCCTCTACCAGCACCGGCTCGAAAGCCTGGATGCCCAAGCGGTGCAGGGTAGGTGCGCGGTTAAGCAGCACCGGATGCTCGGTGATGACCTCTTCCAGCACGTCCCAAACGTAGGTGGCGCCGCGGTCCACCGCGCGCTTGGCAGCCTTGATGTTGGCAGCGTACTCAAGCTCTACCAGGCGCTTCATAACGAAGGGCTTGAACAGCTCGAGCGCCATCTGGGAAGGCAGGCCGCACTGATGCAGCTTCAGGGTCGGGCCGACGACGATTACCGAACGGCCGGAGTAGTCGACGCGCTTGCCCAGCAGGTTCTGGCGGAAGCGGCCCTGCTTGCCCTTCAGCATGTCGGAAAGGCTCTTCAGCGGACGGTTGCCAGGACCCGTTACGGGGCGGCCGCGGCGGCCGTTGTCGAACAGGGAGTCCACCGCTTCCTGCAGCATGCGCTTCTCGTTGTTCACGATGATCTCGGGGGCACCGAGGTCGAGCAGGCGCTTCAGGCGGTTGTTGCGGTTGATCACACGGCGGTACAGGTCGTTCAGGTCGGACGTTGCGAAACGGCCGCCGTCGAGCTGGACCATCGGGCGCAGATCCGGCGGGATAACCGGAACGACGTCCAGGATCATGTCGGAGGGCTTGTTGTCGGAGTGCAGGAACGAGTCCACGACCTTCAGGCGCTTGATGGCCTTGGTGCGCTTCTGGCCCTTGCCGGTGGCAACGGTCTCGCTCAGCTCTTCAGCGGTGGCCTCGAGGTCGATGCTGTCGAGCAGGTCGCGGATGGCCTCTGCGCCCATGCCGCCCTTGAAGTAGTCGGAGTAGTTCAGGCGCATCTCGCGGTAGAGGGCCTCGTCGGAGATGAGCTGCTTGGGCTCGATCTTCAGGAAGGCCTCCAAAGCCTCGGAGCGCAGGGTCTTGCGCTCGTTGAACTCCTCGTAGATGTCGGCGATCTCGTCTTCGACTTCCTCGGGGGTCATGCGCTCGTCTTCGTCGATGTCGTCGACGAACTCGTCTTCCTCGGGAACGTATTCCACGGAAAGACGGCGCGTGGCCTCGATGAGGCGGTCGCGCTCGGCGTCGAGTTCCTCGAGGTCTGCGGACAGCTCGTCGCGCAGCTCCTCTACGTCCTCTTCACGAGCCTCCTTGTCCACCATGGTGATGATGGAGGAAGCGAAGTACAGGACCTTCTCGAGCTCCTTCGGCGGGATGTCGAGCAGATAGCCCAGACGCGAGGGAGAGCCCTTGAAGTACCAGATATGGCTGACCGGGGCGGCGAGCTCGATATGGCCCATGCGCTCGCGGCGGACCTTGGAACGGGTTACCTCGACGCCGCAGCGCTCGCAGACGATGCCCTTGAAGCGGATGCGCTTGTACTTGCCGCAGGCGCACTCCCAGTCCTTGGTGGGACCGAAGATCTTCTCGCAGAACAGGCCGTCCTTCTCGGGCTTGAGCGTACGGTAGTTGATGGTCTCGGGCTTCTTAACCTCGCCGCGGGACCAGCCGCGGATATCCTCCGCAGACGCAAGAGAGATGCGGATCGCGTCGAAATTGTTAACGTCGAATTCGCTCATTTAGTTCTCCTCTCCCTTACCGATAAAGTCGTTGTCTTCGTTGTTCTCGCCCATCAGGTTGCCGAGCTCGGCAGTGATGGAACCAAGGAGGTCGTCCTCCTCTTTCTGCGGCGTCTCGCCCAAGTCGAGCGGTGCGCCCAGCAGCTCGTCCTCATCGGGGTCGTGCGTGACGTCGATGGTCTGATGCTGGTGGCCCTCAAGCTCGACGTTCAGGCACAGCGAGCGCATTTCCTTGATAAGGACCTTGAAGGACTCGGGGACCTCAGGTGCCGGGATGCTCTCGCCCTTGACGATGGCCTCGTAGGATTTGACGCGGCCGGAGGTGTCGTCGGACTTGATGGTGAGGATCTCCTGCAGCACGTTGGAAGCGCCGTAGGAGTACAGGGCCCAAACCTCCATCTCGCCGAAGCGCTGGCCGCCGAACTGGGCCTTGCCGCCCAGCGGCTGCTGGGTGATGAGGCTGTAGGGGCCGGTTGAGCGGGCATGGATCTTGTCGTCGACCATGTGGCCCAGCTTCAGGATGTAGGTCTGACCGCAGGTGATGGGCTCGCGGAAGCGCTCGCCGGTGCGGCCGTCGTAGAGCCAGGCCTTGCCGGTGCGGGAAAGCTGCGGGACGAACTCGTCGCGCGCCTTGTCGCCGTACTTGGCATGATTGATGTTGATGAGGTTGCGGTTGGCGGCCTCGATGGCGTTGGAGATCTCTTCCTCGGTTGCGCCGTCGAATACCGGGGTGGCAACGAACTGCGGGCCCTCTACAGGCTCGGTGGACTCGGGATCGTCGGACCAGCCCCACTTGGCAGCCCAGCCAAGGTGGTTCTCAAGCAGCTGACCGACGTTCATACGGGAAGGTACGCCCAGCGGGTTCAGCATGACGTCGATCGGGGTGCCGTCGGCCAGGTAGGGCATGTCCTCAACAGGAAGGACGCGCGAGATAACACCCTTGTTGCCGTGGCGGCCGGAAAGCTTGTCGCCCTGCTGGATCTTGCGCTTCTGCGCAACGAACACGCGGACGAGCTCGTTGACGCCCGGCGCAAGCTCATCGCCGTTTGCACGAGAGGAGCGGACCACGTTGATAACGCGGCCACCGGAGCCATGGGGCACCTTCAGGGATGTGTCGCGGACCTCACGGGCCTTCTCGCCGAAGATGGCGCGCAGCAGGCGCTCTTCTGCGGTGAGCTCGGTTTCGCCCTTCGGGGTTACCTTGCCTACCAGGACGTCGTTCGGGAACACCTCAGCGCCGATGCGGATGATGCCGTCGGCGTCCAGGTCGGAGATCATGTCCTCGGAGATGTTGGGCACCTCGCGGGTGATCTCCTCAGGTCCGAGCTTGGTGTCGCGGGCATCGATCTCGTACTCGGAGATATGGATGGAGGTAAGCAGGTCCTCTGCCACAACGCGCTCGGACACGATGATTGCGTCCTCGTAGTTGTAGCCTTCCCACGGCATGTAGGCGACCATGAGGTTCTGGCCAAGGGAGAGCTCGGCGTTGTCGCACGAGGGGCCGTCGGCCAGCACGTCGCCGGCATATACCTTGTCGCCCTTGCGGACGATGGGCTTGTGGTTCATGCAACCCGACTGGTTGGAGCGCTGGAACTTGGGGATGAGGTACTCGTCGTACTCGCCGTCTTCGCGCTCGATGATGATGGTCTGGCCATCAACGTAGTCGACCACGCCGGCGTTCTGGGCAACCAGGACCTCGCCGGAGTCAACGGCGATGCGGTGCTCGATGCCCGTGCCGACCAAGGGAGCGTGGGGCTTGAGCAGCGGCACAGCCTGACGCTGCATGTTGGAGCCCATCAGTGCGCGGTTTGCGTCGTCGTGCTCGAGGAACGGGATGAGCGAGGTAGCGACGGAGGTCATCTGGCGCGGGGAAACGTCCATGTAGTCCACGCGGTCGACGGTTACTTCCTCGGGCTCGCCGAATACGCCCTTGGAGTCACGAGTGCGGCACAGCAGGCGCTGGGAGGCAACGAAGTTGCCCTCTTCATCGGTGTAGCCGAAGATGCGCGTCTCGGGGTCGAAGCGCTCGTTCGCCTGGGCGATGGTGTGCTTCTCTTCCTCGTCTGCGGTGAGGTAGTCGACCTCGTCGGTCACCTTGCCGTCGACAACGCGGCGGTACGGTGCCTCGATGAAGCCGTAGTCGTTCACGCGGGCGAAGGTTGCCAGCGAGCCGATAAGGCCGATGTTCGGACCTTCAGGGGTCTCGATCGGGCACATGCGGCTGTAGTGCGAGTTGTGGACGTCGCGAACCTCGAAGCCGGCGCGCTCACGCGAAAGGCCGCCAGGGCCCAGAGCGGAAAGACGGCGCTTGTGCGTTACACCGGCGGCGATGTTGGACTGGTCCATGAACTGGGACAGCTGGGAGGAGCCGAAGAACTCCTTGATGGCTGCCACGATGGGGCGGATGTTCACCAGAGACTGCGGCGTGATGTCGTCAGGCTCCTGCATGCTCATGCGCTCGCGCACGACGCGCTCCATACGGGAGAGGCCGATGCGGAACTGGTTCTGGATCAGCTCGCCGACCGTGCGGATGCGGCGGTTGCCGAAGTGGTCGATGTCGTCTACCTGAACGCCCTCGGCGCCATCATGGAGGCCCACGATGTAGCGCATGGTTGCGATGATGTCTTCCTGCGTGAGGGTGGAGGCGTCGTTCTCGGCATCGAAACCGAGCTTCTTGTTGATCTTGTAACGGCCGACCTTCGCCAGGTCATAGCGCTGCGGGTTGAAGAACAGGCCGTCGAGCAGCGTACGGGCGGAGTCGATCGTAGGGGGCTCGCCGGGACGGAAGCGACGGTACAGCTCGATGAGCGACTCCTCCTTGGTGGTGGCGGGGTCGCGGTCGAGGGTGCGGATCACCATCTCGGAGTCGCCGAGCACCTCGATGATCTCCTCGCGGGTCTCGGCGATGCCGAGGGCGCGAAGAAGAAGCGTTGCGGGCTGCTTGCGCTTGCGGTCGATGCGGACCGAAAGGATGTCGCGCTTGTCCGTCTCGAACTCGAGCCATGCACCGCGGGAAGGGATGACCTTCGCGTTGTAGATGGTCTTGTCGGACGTCTTGTCGCGCTCGGACGAGAAGTAGACGCCGGGGCTGCGCACCAACTGGGACACAACAACACGCTCGGTGCCGTTGATGATGAAGGTGCCGCGCGGGGTCATGAGCGGGAAGTCGCCCATGAAGACGTCCTGCTCCTTGATCTCGCCCGTTTCACGATTGATGAAGCGGATCTCTGCGAAGAGCGGTGCCTGGTACGACACATCGCGCTCTTTGCATTCGTCTACGCTGTACTTCGGCTCGCCGAATTCATGCTTGCCGAACTCAACACACATATCCTTGGTGTTGGATTCGATGGGGCTGATGTCTGCGAACGCATTCGTCAGACCATCTTCCATGAACTTCTTGAAGCTCTCCGTCTGGATGGCGATAAGATTGGGCACATCCATGACGGCAGGGATCTTCGCGAAGCTGCGACGAGTCCTATAACGGCTGGTGGAATCGGGGTTGTTAGACTGAACCACGAGTCATTTCCTCCTTCGTTGCAACCGGTTGATTTGCAAAAAGACACAATCTAATAAAATACTTTCCCCTACCCTCGCCGTCAAGGGAAAATTTCTTCAACTATGAGTTTAATGTGTTGATTCAGAAACAAAGAAGCCGCTCCATTTCGGAACGGCTTCTTGGGTTTCAGTTGGCGATTTCAGCTAAGGCCTACTGGAAATCGTAGAGGTCCTTGGTGGCCACCTTGAAGTCCTCGTAGACCTCAGCGGCAATCGCATCGTCGAGCACCAGCTCGAACGCAGATGGCTGGCCCTCCTCGTCGAACTCGGTCACCTCGAGGATGGTAACCTCGCCCGACCCACCGGCCTCTTCCCCATCGGCGATGGCGTAGAAGAACCCGTAGCGGCGGTCGTTGTGGATGATCAGCCCCAGGAACTCGAGGTTGACGGTATCGCCCGACTCGTCCTGGAAGGTGAATACGGTGCCCTCCTCTACCGGCGGGGCGAAATTCGGTGCACTGCCTTCTCTCATTATTTCTTCTTCCTCCTGTAGTGGATGGGCTCGCTCTTCGCGGGCTTCTTGCTCTTCGGCTTCGAAGCGGCTTCTTTGCTGCCCTTGGCGGCCTCGGCCTCGTTGGCCTCAGGCTCGACGGCGGCAACGGGAGCGGTGGCAACCGCAGCGCCATCGGCAGCGGGAAGCAGCGGGGTGGAAGCGAAGGTGAAGCGCGTGATGGCGGTTCCGTACTTCTTGGTAAGCTTGGCGTTCTTCGGCTCACGCGACTTCCACATGGCGAACAGCGGGGTTGCCACGCCGATGGAGGAGTACGCGCCGGCGATCAAGCCGACCGACATGGCGAACGCGAAGTCCTTCAGCGTCTCGCCGCCGAACAGCAGCATGCCCAGAACCGGGACGAACGAGGTGATGGTGGTGTTCACTGAGCGGATGAACACCTGGTTGAGCGAATGGTTCGCCATGGACATGAACGTCCACTTCGCCTCGGAGTTCTTCATGTTGTCGCTGATGCGGTGGAACACGACGACCGTGTCGTAGAGCGAGTAGCCCAGGATGGTGAGCAACGCCGCGATGGTGTTGGGCGTTACCTCGCGGCCGACGAGAGCGTACACGCCCACCACGATGATGAGGTCGTGCAGCAGGGCCACAACGGCAATGATGCCCATCTTGTACTCGAAGCGGATGGCGATGTAGGCGATGATCAGCAGCAGCGATACGGCGAACGCGATGGCGGAAGACTCGATGACGCTCTGGCCCCAGTCGGGACCGACGGTGGAAACCTCATAGCTTTCGGTGCTCAGGCCCAGCGAGGACACAACGCTGTTGGCCATGGCACTTGCGTCCTCGGCCGAAGTGGTGCCCGTGCGCACCAGGAAGCCCTCGGAGCCGTTGGAAGTGGTGGTCTGAACAACCGCATCCGGCTCGCCGGCGTCGCTGAACGCCTGACGCATATCCTCGATGGAAACGCCCTCGGCATCGTTGAACGTGATGGAGGTGCCGCCCACGAACTCGATGCCGAACTCAAGGCCCTTCACGGCAACCGTGGCGATAGAGGCGACAACCAGAACCGCAGAGATGGTAAGGAACACCTTGCGGATACCCAGGAAGTTGATGTCGCGCTTGATGAAGCGGCCCTTCAGCTGGTCGAAGGTCTTGTGCGCAACGGACTTCTTCTCCTCCTCGGCCTCGGCGGAAGGATGGACGTCCGTGCCGGTGAACTCACTGCGAAGCTCGGCATAGACCGGCGCAGCCTGCTGGCTGTCCTTGATACCCCAGAAACCGGGATGGTGCGCGATGGAGCGCGGCGCCAGCAAGCGGATAAGGGGAGCCTTCAGCAGGAGCATCATCACGATGTCGCAGCAGATACCCAGAGCCAAGGTAAGGCCGAAGCCCTTTACCGAAGCGGAAGCCAGGAAGAACAGCGTGAGCGCGGAGACCAGCGAAACCAGGTCGGCGTCGATGGAGGTCTCGATGCCGTGGCGCACGCCAGTGATGGACGCGGCGCGCACGCTTCTGCCCATGCGGATCTCTTCGCGGAAACGCTCCAATACCAGAATGGACGAGTCGGCCGCCATACCGATGGTAAGTACGATGCCGGCGATGCCCGCCAGGGAAAGGGAGAACATGCCGAACGCGGAGAGCGTTGCGAGCAGGCCCAGGTAGAACACGGCGAACACGCCCATGGCGGCAGCGGTAAGCAGGCCCAGGCCGTGGTAGAAGCACAGCAGGTAGAGCATTACCAGCACCAGGCCCAGGATGGCGACGATAAGGCCGCTGTACAGGGCGTCCTGACCCAGCGTCGGGCCAACGACCTGGCTCTGCTCGTAGTGGAAGCTCACCGGCAGCGAGCCGGACTCGAGAACGGTCTGCAGAGACTGAGCCTCTTCAAGCGTGTAGTTGCCGGTGATGGAGACCTGGCCGCCAGTGATCTCGGACTGCACCGCGGGGGCAGACTGGATCTGGTTGTCCAGGATGATGACGATCTGGCCGTTGTCGGGGGCAAGATCGCGCGTAGCCTCGGCGAACGCCTGGGTGCCTGCGGAGTCGAGCGTGATGTTCACCGCATAGTACTGGCTGGTGTCGGATGCCTTGTCTACCGTGACGCGGGTGATGTTCTCGCCCGTGATCAGCGGGGTGTAGGTGCCCGAGGTCACGCTGCGGTACGTGGTCTGGCCGGTCTTGAACGAATTGCCGAAGTCGTCGGTGACGGTGCTCTGCTGGATGTACGTCCCGTTGGTGATGGCCGTCTGGTCGCTTTCGTTGGTGAACGAATCGGCACGGGCGAACTCGAGCTTACCGGTTTTGCCGATGGTGCTCAGGGCCTTCTCCGTGTCGGTTGCGCCAGGGATCTGGACCAGGATCTGGTCGTTGCCCTGAACCGCTACGGTAGCCTCGGATGCACCAAGGGCGTTGACGCGCGACTCGATGATGGAGCGGGACTTCTCCATGTCTTCCTTGGTGACGTCTTCCCCATCGGTGCTTTGCGCCGAAAGAACAACCGAAAGGCCGCCCTGGATATCCAGGCCCTGATTGATCTTCTCGCTCGGGGGCGTGAACATGAACACCGAGCCGATAACGATAAGGGTGGTGATAACGAGCAGCCAAACGTTGCGGCGGTTGCGGTTGCCGCCCGTCAGCTTCGCGCGGTCTTTCTGTCGCTGGGCAGTGTGCTTCTTAGCCGCCTTCTCGCGTTCCTTGCGACGCTTCTCGCGCTCTTTTTCGCGCTTCTTCTGCTCGGGCGTGAGCTTTGCAGCCTCCTTGGAGGCTTCCTTGCCCTTCTCTTCCTTATTACTAGCTTCGTCAGCCATGCTGTTCCTTCTTGATTTGCCTTCTTGGTCTTACTGCAGCGCTTGCCCACCGATGCAAATGCAACACAGATGCCGCAACGCCGCATATTTACCTACTAGTACTTCCAAAGTAGGTACTTTACCTCACGAAAGCCCTCGCAGAAAGCAAAACCACTCCCCTAAACCGTCTTTGCAAAGAATTACCAGCTCGCCGGGAACGATGGGGCCCTTATAGCCCGCCTGCACAACCCACTAGGACGAGCCGACCCCTTCCATCTCATGGCCCAACGCGACCCTCGAAGCATCGAACGGAGCCGCTCCATGCACAAAAAAGGAGCCCGGGCTAACCCGGGCTCCTTGAGCGATCGTATGTGCGGCTAAGCCGAAGGGCCTAGTGCTTGTCGACCGAGTGATCCTCGCCAACGATGACGTGACGGTTGGGATCGTATACCAGGCCGCCGTGCTCCTTGCCGAAGAACATGAGGTTGGCGTTTGCCGTGCCTTCGATGAACACAAGGTAGCCATGCAGCATGGTGAAGATGATGAAGACGAACATCATGAAGTAGTGGATGATGCGCATGCTCATCGCGCCGCCGACCAAGGAAGTGCCGGCTGCGAAGAAGGTCCACTCGGAGGTGGGGATCCACAGGCAGAAGCCGGTGTAAGCCATGATCAGGATCAGGACAGATACTGCCAGGTAGGAGATCTTCTGAGGAACACCGAGCTTAGCGGACAGCGGATGATCCTTCTTCAGGAACAGGTAGTACTTGATCCAAGCGCCAGCCTGATGCCTGTTGTCCTGCTGGGGAAGCCAGGTCTTGAAGTCGCGTACGCGGTTGCGGGTACCGCCGGTAGGAGCGGAGGTAACCAGGAATGCGAGCACGATGCGGACGATGCAGTTCACCAGAAGAACGATGCCGCAGAACACGTGCAGACCGCGTGCCACGCCGGTGAGCGCTGCCCAGAACGGGAAGTGGATCAGGAAGCCGGAGAAGATCAGCAGGATCATGCAGGAAAGGTTGATCCAGTGGGTGATACGCATCGGCATGGGATGCGCCTCACGGTAGTGTGCCAAATGTGCCATTTACTTCACCCCCCAAGGGCTGGTTACGGTTTCGAAATGCTTGCCGGTAGAAGGCTCGGTCACATGCACGGCGCAAGCGGTGCAGGGGTCGAAGCTGTGAACCGTGCGCAGAGCGTTGATAGGCATGTCAACATCCTCGACAGGGCAGCCGATAAGGGCCTGCTCCATAGGACCGGGAACGCCGTCGGCGTTGCGGGGAGCGATGTTCCAGGTGGTGGGGATGATGATCTGGTAATCGGTGATCTTGCCGTTGTCGACCTTCTCGGTGTGCAGGAGGGCGCCGCGCGGTGCCTCCCACAGGCCAAGGCCCTGACCGGTGATGGTCTCAGGTGCGCGGAAGTACTCGGAGTCGCCCTCCTTGACAGCTGCGATGAGCTCGTCCACCCACTCGACCATCAGGTCGGCGATGTAGAGCGTCTCGCAGTTGCGGCCGGCAACACGGCCGAGCGTGGACTGGAGGTGCGGAAGCTGCAGGCCCAGGTCGCCGAGCAGGCCGTCGACGGAGGACTTGATGGACTTGTTGCCGCGCAGGTAAGCAGCAAGAACACGGGAGAACGGACCGGCTTCCATGCACTTGCCGTCGTAGGAAGGAGCCTTCGACCAGGTGTAGCGGTCGTTGATCTCGCCGATCTCGTGACCGTTCTCCTCGCGCAGGGTGCCGGACTTGTAGTACTCGGTGTACTCAGGCTCGGTAACGCCTTCGCGCGGGTCGAGGTCGGAATCCCCCTTGTACCAGGAGTGACCGATGTACTCCTTGATGTAGTCGGGGTTGACCTCGGAAAGCTCAAGCTTCTCGTTGATGACGCCGGAGGGCAGGTAGCGGTTGGAGAGTTCGAAGGAAGGATCCTCGAAAACGCCCCATGCAACGTAGCGGCCGCAGCCCTTGCCGAAGCCGAGCGCATCCGTGTAGTAAGGAGCGATGGCCTTGGTGTCGGGGATGATGGTGGTCTTGATCCAGTCGCGCAGCTCGCGAACGAGGGACCACAGATCGTCGAGCTTCTCCTCGGTGGGAACGAAGGAGGTGCCGCCAGGGACGATGGTCATGACGTGGGGCATCTTGCCGCCGAGCAGAGCGCAGATCTCGGAAGCCTTCGACTGCATGGTGAGGGCCTCGATGTAGTGCGCGGTAGCGATGAGGTCAAGCTCGGCAGGGAGCTTGAACTCGGTGTCGGACTGGCCGTTCTTCCACCAGTTGCCGGAGAAGATGGACATCTGGCCGTTCTCAGCGAACTTGGTAAGGCGCTCGGCGAGTGTCTTCAGGTCGGACTGGCAGCCGGTGCCGGCGGCCTCAATCAGGTCGTAGGCGCTGCCGATGTTGGCCTTCAGCGCGTTCAAGGGGTTTACGTAGTCGAGCGCAGCCAGGGTGTAGAACCACAGGATATGGCTGTGCAGGAACTGTGCGCCCTCGATGAGGTTGCGGATGATACGGGCATTGTTGGAAATGGTGATGCCGTATGCACGCTCAGCCGCGATGGTGGAAGCGTGGGAGTGGGAAACGGGGCAAACGCCGCAGATGCGCTGCACGATGTGGGCAGCATCTTCGGGGGTGCGGTTCTGAACCACGAGCTCCATGCCGCGGAAGCAGCCACCGGATACCCAAGCGTTGGTTACAACGCCGTTCTCAACCTCCATCTCTGCGCGGAGATGACCCTCGATACGGGTAATGGGATCGATTACGGAACGAGCCATTGCTTACTTGCCTCCCTTCAGAACTTCTTCGTCATACTTGCCGATGGACTGCTCAGGATGCTTTGCGTCCCAAGCACGGATCGGCTCGAAGTCGGCGCCGCCGTCGGTGCGGCCCATGGCCTTCATGCCGAAGCCGTGGATAACCAGGGCAGCGGCAACAACGCCGGTAACCGTCCAGGCGATTGCCTCGGGCTGAACCGAGAGGCCGCCGATGCGCAGGTCGCGGAAGCGGGCGCGGAACGGAGCGTTGGTCTCGACCCAGTTCTCGCCGGGGTCGTTCGGGTTGGCCGTGCAGCAGCCGATGCAGGGGCCGCCGGCAGCGACGCACCAGGAGCGACGGTGGTTCCAGCGGACAACGCCGCAGTTCGCCTTGGTCTGAGGACCGCGGCAGCCCATGGGGTACAGGCAGTAGCCCTTTGCCTCTTCCTCGGTGCCGAAGGCGTAGACGAACTCGCCGTTCTCGAAGTGGCCGCGACGCTCGCAGTTGTCATGGATGGTCTCGTTGAAGATGACCTTGGGCTTGTTGTCGGCAGTGAGCTCGGGGAGCTTGCCCACCAGGATGGCGTCGACCAGGACGGCCTCGAGCCACTCGGGGTTGGCGGGGCAGCCGGGGATGTTGACGACCGGGGTGTCGATGCCCTGCTTCTTCAGGTACTGCTGAACGCCCAGGGCGCCGGACGTGTTGGGGTTGGCGCCCATCCAGCCGCCGTTCACTGCGCAGGAGCCCAGTGCCACAACGGCGTTCGCGTTCTTAGCTGCATGGATCAGATGCTCGGTGCCGGGCTCGTTCGCCACGCGAAGTGCCTGGCCGCCCCAGCCTTCCAGAACCGCACCCTCATAGATAAGGATGTAGTTGCCGGCCTCGATCGTCTGTGCCTTGGCTTCTTCCATCGACCAACCTGCAGCAGCAGAAAGGGTTTCGCAGTAGTTCAGGGAAACCATTTCCAACACTACGGTTGCCGGGTCGGGAGCGTCCACCTGTGCGAACGATTCCGTACAACCGGTGCAAGATGCGCCCTCGATCCAGATTGCAGGATACAGGCCGCCAGATTCTGCGCCGATAACGGAATCCTCGATCGCCTTTGCGACGCGAGGAGCTGCGAGCTCGGACAAGCCTGCAGCCACGGCAAGAGAGCCACAGAGCTTCATGAAGCTACGACGGGAAACGCCGCGCGCCTCCAGCTTCCTCAGAAACTCCGGACTGATAGCCTCTGTTACCATTGCACACCTCCTTTAAGGGTGTCTTTGTCCTATAAAACTTCTGTTGCATATTCTCAACGATTTCTTCGCGAAAATGACTGGTTAATTGCCGAATATCGAGTAATTCCCGCCAGTGGTCAGAAAATGTTACGTGGTGTTTTTGCGGTAACACACTTTTTCTTCATTTTTCGGTGAAAGCATCTGGAATCAGCTTTGCTTTTGGACAGATCTGTTTGTTTGACCATTCATTTTCGAATTCGTTACCGTCCCGTTTCCGCGAACGGCAGCGCGGTTCACCACCCTATCTTCAAATAACGGTCATATTCGACCGTTCGTCCTATCGCTATTTTCGGCCTTAGATTTTTTATATCCCCACATTATTGGGATTATGACCATTCGAATTCAGCCCTTCCGATGACGCATGAGGGGGTTTTGCAGGGGCTGCGGGCACCTTCCTGCAACCGCTGCGCGAAGGCGGTATCATTGGGCGCAAACATCCGCAAGAAAGGACGCTTCATGCCCACCGCAACCATTGCATACCTCGGCCCACAGGGAACCTATTCCGACGAGGCGGCCCGTCTGTTCGCCGCGAAGATGGGATGCAACGACGCGGAGTTCGTGGAGTGCCCTTCGTTCAACGAGGTGCACGAGGCGGTGGACCGCGGCCGGTGCGAGTTCGGCGTGATGCCCATCGAGAACTCGCTTGAAGGCGTGGTAACCGCAACGCTCGACACCCTGGCGTTCAAGGGCGGCGTGAACATCATGGGCTCCACCGTGCTCGACATCCATCATTACCTGATGGTGCACCCCGAGTCCTCCATCGACCAGATCGAGACCATCGCCAGCCACCCCCAGGCGCTTGCCCAGTGCCGCCGCTGGCTGGACGCCCACTTCCCCGCCGTGCCGCGCTTGGCCGTTTCCTCTACCGCAGAAGGCGCCCGCAAGGCATCGGACGACAAGACCGTCGCCGGCATCTCCAGCAAGTTCGCCAGCGAGCTGTTCGCATGCAAGGTGGTTGAAGAGGGCATCGAGGACCACTACGGCAACCAGACGCGCTTCGTGCTCATCGCCCGCCAGGGCCACGAGCCCGTGCTTCACAGCGAGCGCATGAAGACGACGCTCGCCCTTTCGCTCGCCGAGGACAAGCCCGGCTCCCTGCTGATGATCCTTTCCGAGCTGAACTACGCCAACGTGAACATCACCATGATCCAGTCCCGCCCCACCAAGCAGGGCATGGGCGACTACCTGTTCTTCCTGGACATCGAAGGCACGCCGGACGACCCGGCCATCAAGACGGCGCTCGACTGCCTGCGCCTGAAGCTGCGCGAAGTGAAGGTGCTCGGCTCCTACCCCGCCGAGTAGCGCGCCGTCCATCGGCGTCATGCCGCGCTCAAGGCCCTAGACGCACCTGCGCCCCGGTTGTTGCCGCCTGATGCGGCAACAACCGGGGCGCTTTCGTTTGTGCAAGCCTAATTGGCGAAATATCGATCCTCGCCTTTCGCGAAGAATCCTTCCTTCACCAAGTCATCGGCAATCGAGAGGGTAAGCTCAAACTCGGGTTCGGGCCGGCCATGGGCAGCCTCGAACTCAGCCAGCGCCTGCTGCAGGCCATCGAGGGAAACGCTGCGCTGCGCCAACACCACGCGTACCAGCTCTGCACGCTTCTGACGGCGCGAGCCCTCGAACGTGCTCTGCCGCGAATGGTGCTTCGACCGTCTGCTGGGGTTGGGCACCGTGGACTTCAAGAAATTGCCGTAATCGAGCAGGGCGTAGTACCAACCCCGAGGGTTTTCCAGGCTGCACGTGCGCTCTACGTGGTGGGCTATCTCCTTGTCGGAAACCTGATCCCTTTCGGGGAACAGCTCGTGCAGGAACACCGTGCGCACATTGGTTTCCAGGTACACCCCCGGCTCGCTGTAGGCGAAGGCGCGGATGCCGCCCGCCGTGGCAGGCCCGATGCCGGGAAGGGCAAGCAGGCTTTCCAGCGAGCGCGGCAGAGCGCCGCCATACTCTTGCGAACAGAGCTCCGCGCAGCGCTTCAGGGCAAGGGCACGGCGGTTGTAGCCCAAACCCTGCCATATCTCCAGCACCAAAGAGGTTTCAGCGCTTGCGAGCGCGTCGATGGTGGGAAACAGGTCCAGGAACCGCTCCCAGTACCTCTGCACGCGTGCCACCTGGGTTTGCTGCAGCATGATCTCGGAGAGCATGACCGCATACGGGTCGCGCGTGTTCCGCCAGGGAAGATCGCGGTACAGCCGCTCCCCCTCTTCCCATACCTTGGAAACGAGCGCCTGCTCCTGTTGCGTAAGGTCGCCCGAGCAGGTGCGGCCACCGCTCATCGGCATCGGGGCGCACCTGTCGCTCCGGCCGCTGCCGAAAGGAATCCGGCGGGCACGCCCGTGGCGGAAAAGGGCATGGCCCAGGATACCGACATGGAGGGCTAACCCTTCAGCAGGTCGTCGAAATCGGACGTTTCCCGGCGAAGCTCGGCCACCGCGATGTCTTCCATGGTTTGGTACTCATGGGAATCGAGCGGCTGGAAGCTGGCAAGGCGCGCCATAACGTCGTCGGAGGGAACGGCGCAGAATCTGCCCTTCGCCACGCTGGTGCGATAGGCCTCTTCCACCGCCTCGTTGGCCACCATGATGATCTCGAAGCGCGAAAGGGTATGCGAGAACTCCACCATGCGCGAAACATCAAGGCCGCGGGTGGAAGGATGCTGCGACTGCACCTCGCGCCAAATGGCACGGCGCTCTTCGGCGCTGGGAAGCTCGACATCGATCATACGGTAGGGACCGATAAGCTCCCAGAAGAACGGGTCGATGTCCTTGGGCTCGGCGGCCGATATCAAAACGGTTGCCTCGGGGCTGTCGAGCGCGGTCTGAATAAGGGCAAGCGCCTCGCGGGCGCCGCGGGAAAGCTGCATCTGGATAAGCCCCTGCACGGCGGATTCGGGCGTGGAGGTATCCACCGCAGGGAAATCCCACAGGTCAAGGTCTTCCAAGATAACCGTGGTGGGCTCGTCGAATCCCGTGCGCTGCAAGCCCTGCAGGCGCGGCTTGAAATCAGGCGAAGCCATAACGCACAGCACCACCTGCCCCTGGGCGTTGTGGTCCAGGCGCATGCGCACGGCGGGCATGTCCAGCTCGCCGGCAGTGGCGACCATGAAGTAATTGGCATCTTCGCGCGCGGGGCAGCGGAACATGAGCGTTCCCACGCCCGGCATGCCGGAAAGGCCGTGGCGGCGGTTGAGCATCTCCAAGAACTTGGCGAACTCAGGGTCGCGGGAACGGCCGATGCCCATCTCGTTCATAACGCGGATGACGCCGTCGAAGCCCACCAGGTTACGGTAATCGAGCCGCTGCTCGGGCGCCGCCTCCGATTTCGAGGGGGCGAACTGACCAAGGAAGGCGGAAAGGCCCGGCAGGTTGGGCAGCTGCATCTGGGACGCATCGGCGTCCGGCTCGTCCTTGGAGGCATCGCTTTCAGCGGCAGGTTGCGGAGCAGGCGCAGGGGCCGGTGCCGACGCAGGAGCGGGGGCAGGAGCCTCGCTTTCCTGGAACTCGCACAGAACATCGGGGGCGGCATCGAGCAGGTCCTGGTTCACCATGTCGGCCATATCCTCTATCGCCTCACGGTCGAAGCCGTACTCCTCAAGCTTGTCGAAGGCCAAGCGCTGGAGCTCGTCGGCGTGCTCGGTAACCTCATCGGCGCTCCAGTAGGGCTCGAGCTTCTCGAAGATGTATTCAGCAAGGGAACGCTGCTTGGTGCGCAGCGCCAGATCCCACGCCTTGCCCATTCCCTTGAGCACCTCTTCGCCGGGAACAAGGTTCTCGCTCAAAGCGCGCTCGTAGGCAGCGAGGTAGAGATGGATGCCAAGGATGTTGTCGCCCTGCTCCACCGCCAAGGCGGCACGGTTCAGGTACGCCTGGGACGAATTGGAACGGCTGTCCTGAGACGGGGCATTGCCGAAAGAGGATCCTTCGCTCATCGTGGTGCACCTCCTAGGCACATTGATTCCTACCGAAGGGGAATCTCGCTTGCTTATAGAAGCTGATTCTATAGCGCTGCATCCCCCACTGCAAAAACACCGCGGCAGCTTTCGCCAAAACCCCATAGCGCTCCGCGAGCGGCACTTCGCCGTGCGGGCCGGCACGTGAAGCTAGTTCCAGTCGAGGGTTTTCCAACCATGCTCGACGGCGCTGCGGCGCAGCGGGCGGTCGGGACAGACGGCGTACGCCTGTTGCGCGGCGCCGAGCAGGGCGCGGTCGGAGTGATGGTCGCCGTAGGCATGGGAAAGCACCCAGCCGCCAGCCCCATAGCGCTCGTTCGCGCACTGGGTCAGCAGCGCGAGCTTCTGGCTTCCCTCTACCGGCAGCCCTTCCACCTTGCGCGTGTAAAGGCCGTTGGAATCGGTTGCCATGCGGGTAGAGATGGCATGCGTGAAGCCGTGATGATCCATGGCCTCCAAAACAATGGGCTCGAAGGTTGCCGAGACGACCCAGACCTCCCGGCCTTCTTCGCGGTGCCTGCGGATCTCGGCATCGGCCTGGGCGCGGAAGATGCACTCAAGGCGCTCGTTGTAGAACCGGCGCAGGAACGCGTCGACCTCTTCGCGGGGCTTGCCCTCGAACGCAGTGAACACCGCACCGCGAACCCAGCTCTCGTTCTGGGGAAGGCGGAGCTTGTACGCGATGCCCCAGAGGCCGATTTTCAGGGAGATGCCCTTGCCCAGAAGCCCCTGCCTCATCAAAGAGGTAACCAGGATGACCGGCGAGTTGCCCGAGATGCAGGTTCCATCGAAATCGAATACCGCGATTTCCACAGGCTTGTTATGAGGAGCTTCCCCCATCGCCACATTCCTCCCAGTAGGCTTCTGAACAGTAGTGCCACTATACCGCATGCGCAACTTGGGCGATGCGGCGCGAATCGAAGGCAAGGGCCTTCGGGACAAACAAAAAAGGCTCGCCTTTGGCGAACCTTCTAAGTTGCTGATGGCGGGATGTACGGGACTCGAACCCGCGACCTCCGACGTGACAGGCCGGCGCTCTAACCAGCTGAGCTAACACCCCTTGCTGCGACAGCGATAGCTAGTATACAGGAAGCAGAAATCTTGGCAAGAAGAAATCTGAAAAAATTTTCGTCATATTGTTTCCGCAGGTCAGAGGGGAACAATATGGCGAAGGAAGAGCTACAGGCACTTGCCCTTCTTCCTTCCGCCCGGTTTGGCGGCATTCCAGGCGATCTTCGCGGCCTGCTTGGCAACGGGCGTCGCGGCGTCCAGGACGAACAGCGCCACCTTCTTTGCCTTAGGGACGACGACAACCGCAGCAGAGCGCACCGCGGGCTTGCTGGCAAGCTCTTCGATGACCTCGGCCGCCTTCTCCCCGACTTTGCCCGCCAAGGCGGCCAAGCCGGCGATGTCGCCACCGCCCTCGAAGTACTCGATGGCGGCACGGCCGATGGCCTGCGTTCCCACGTAGCCCATAGTGCCCTTCACAGCCCAGCCCAAAACCGGGACCGCGCCGGAGATCTGACGCGACACGCTGCGGAAGAAGAAGCCGTTCGCCAACACCGCGGCGAGCTCCTTCACCCTGTCGGCGGAAAGCTCATGGCCGTAGGCGGCGGCAATCTGCAACACCATCTTCGCCTGGTTGGCGGTCATGATGGGCATATCGGCACCGGGCACGAACACCACCACGCCGATGCCGGCGTTCTGGAGCGAGGTGTTGCGGATGGCCTCGTAGGCCAGCGGGCGCCGTACGAAGGGATAGGCGATGGAGAACGCAAGGCGCTTCTCGGCGTCGGAGCGCACGATCCAGGTGCCGATCCTGTCGGCAAGCGATTCGCGCAGCCCCTCTTCCAAGCCGCACCCCGGTTCCAAGGCAATAAGGTCCTCTGCGGGAATGGGGAACCCTGCGGCCTCAGCGCTCTGCGCCACCGCTTCGCCGTCTTCGGCGACAACCAGGACGGCCGTCCCCCGCTCCCTGAAGGCGGCCGCGATGCTGCCCACTTGCGGGCTGGAGCCGGCTGCGATAACGACGATGTCGGTTTCAACCGAGGCATCGGGGCTTTGCGTGGGGAAGTAGCTGACCATCATGCGCGAATTGGCCGATTCGCTGTTGAAGCCGCTGCGGACGAACACCTGGAACTCACTCGAGGCGGACTCGTCGATGAGGATATCGACGGAAACCGGGATCGAGCACGCTTTGTTGATGTCGATAGCCGCCGTAAGCAAGGCGGGGATATCTATTGGCAGGTTCATGGCAATGACCTTTCGCTCAGCGGCCGTTATGGGCCCATACCGAGTTTATCAAACCGAGCATGATGAAGTTCACGATCATGAACGATGTTCCGTAGCTGATAAACGGCAAGGGAATGCCGGTGATGGGCATCAGGCCGCAGTCCATGCCGATGTTCTCCAAGATATGGAACAGCCACATGCCCACGATGCAGACGACGATCACCGTTCCGAACAGATCGTTGGAGTTGCGCGCAACGCTGATGGCCACCACCATCAGGCCGATGTAGAGGGCGAGCAGCACCACGGCGCCCACGAAGCCGAACTCCTCGGCCAAGACGCAGAACACGAAGTCGGTGGCGGCTTCGGGCAGGAAGCCGAGCGACGACTGGGTTGCCTGCATGAAGCCCTTGCCCAAGAAACCGCCGCTGCCGATGGCGATCTTCGCCTGCTGCAGGTTGTAGCCGTCGCCGGAGGTGTCGTACGTCGAGTCCATGAACACCAGCAGGCGCTTCTTCTGGTATTCCTTCAGAAGCACGTCGTGGCCGGCGATCTGGTCGAAGATGGGGTCAAGGACGAGCACGCCCACTACCAGGACCACCATCACGCCGATGGTGCCCAAGAGGAAGCGCCAGTTGGCACCGCCCATGATAAGGGCGAAGGCGCCTATCATCAGGTACACCAGGCCGGTGCCCAAGTCGGGCTGCATCATGACGCAGACGAAGGGAACCGCCATGATGAGCAGCGCCTTCAAGTACTCGCGCAGGTCGTCCATGCGCCCGCCGTAGCGGGAAACCACCGATGCCGCCAGCAGCACCACCGTCACCTTGGCGAATTCGCCCGGTTGCAGCTGGATGCCCACGTTGATCCACGATCTGCCGCCGTTCACTTCCACGCCGATGCCCGGCAACAGCGGGGAAAGCAGCAGCACGACGTTTATCACCAGGAACACCACGGTGTACCCGGAGAGCACGTGGTAATCCAAGCGGCTCACCAGGGCCGCAAGCACAAGGCCGATGGCAACGCCGGAAAGCTGCCTGGCGAAGCTGTAGTCCGAATCGGTGGCGGTAACCGAGAACTGGACCACCAAGCCGTACAGGACGAGCAGCGCGGCGAAGGCGATGAAGGGGAAGTTCAGGTACTTGAACCTTCGCGGCTTCGTTGCCCTGGCAACGGCGGGGTCTTGCCCCCTCAGCGAACTGATCTCATTCATTTGAGGCACTGCCGCTCACCGCCGTTCCGCTGATAGCCGTCATATCCTCTTCGAAGCTGCCCGCTGCCGACTGGATGGCCGCATCCATGACCTGGATGGCAACCGGAGCGCCTACCGTGCCGCCCGAGCCGCCTTCCTCAACGCAGACGGTAAGGGCGAACTGCGGGTCTTCGTACGGGGCGTACATGGAGAACCATGCCATGTCCTCCTTGCCGGCAACCTCTGCGGTACCGGTCTTGGAAGCAGAGCTCCACGAATACCCGGAAAGGGCGGAAGAGATGCTGGAGTTCTCGGTGGACACGCCGTGCAGGGCGTCGCGGATGATCTTGTAGTTGGCCTCGGTCACGTCGGGCTTCGCGTCTTCGACCGCATCGAAGCTGAGCACCGTGTCACCCAGGGAATTGCGCGCTTCCTTCAGCAGGTGGGGGCGCATGAGCTTGCCCGTGGCAACGGCGGCGTACGCACGCGCCACCTGGATCGGCGTAACCAGGACGTAGCCCTGGCCGATAACCATGTTCGAGTAGTCGCCCGGAAGCCACTGGGCTTCCTCGGGCACGTCCTTGAAGTACTCCTTCTTCCAAGCCGGCGTGGGGATGCGGCCCGTCGACTCGCCCGCAAGGTCAACCTTGGTGGCAGCCGAGTAGCCGAACTCCTTGATGAAGTCCTGCATGGCCTCTTCGCCGATGGAGGCACGCGCATCGTAGAAGCTCTTAGCGATCTCGTAGAACACCACGTCGCAAGAGACCACGATACCCTGGCGAAGACCAAGCCAGCCATGGCCCGATTTCTGCCAGCACTTCTGCGCATATTCGGTGCCGAAGCCCGTCCACGTGCCCTGGCAATCCCACGATTTGTTGCTGTCGGCGAACCCGTAGGTAAGGCCGGCCAGGCCCGTGAAGGCCTTGAAGCACGATGCTGCAGGATAGGTACCGGCGATGGTGCGGTTCATGAGCGGGTAATGCGATTCCTCGGTCTGGTAGGAATCCCAGGCGTCCTGCGAGATGCCGCCGATGAAGTGCTCGGGCTCGTAGGTGGGGTAGCTTGCCATGGCCACGATGCCGCCCGTCTTCACGTCGATGCACACGCAGGAGGCGGCGGTGCCGGTGCCGTTCTGCACCGCATCGGCCAGCAGGCGGTCGGCTACGTGCTGCACCTTCGCATCGATGGTCAGGTACACGTCGTTGCCCTTGGTGGGGTCGGTCTCCCCCACCACCTGCTGGATAACGCCCGAGGCGTTGGTAACCAGCACGCGCTGGCCGTGGTCGCCCGCAAGCAGGGAATCGTAGGTCTGCTCGATGCCGCTCTTGCCCACCGCATCGCCCGATTGGATGTCGCGTCCTTCGGCGGCGTTGTTCAAATCGTCCTGGGAAGCGGTGCCGGTGTACCCCAGAAGATGCGCGGCAAGGGCGCCATAGGGGTACGAGCGGGTAGTGCGCACCTGCGTGGTAACGCCGGGGAACGCATCGCGGTGCTCCGAGATGAAGGCGATGTCGCGCAGCTTCACGTCGCTCGCCACCACGCGCTGGCTCTGCGCGCCGGAAGTGGAATCGGAGATGCGCGCATGGACGACCTCGTAGGGGATGCCCAGAAGCGAGGAAAGCCGCAGGAGAACATCGTGGTCCTTCACTACGTCGGCGTCGGCAAGCACCGTCTGCACCTGGCGGTTTGAAACCAGGGCGATGCCGTTGCGGTCGTAGATGATGCCGCGCGGAGCGGGCGTGGCGACCGTGGTGTACAGGTTGGCATCCGCCTCTTCGCTGTAGCTTGCGGCATCGATCACCTGCAAGCCGAAGAGCTTGGCGGTAAGGGCCGCGAACACACCGCCGATGAGCACGCCGACGGCCACGAAGCGGCTGCGCAGGTTGGCCGAGACGGCAGGGCCGCCCGACGAGCCGACCATATTGGGCGCACCGCCCTGCGAGACTTTCGGCGTTTCAGCAGCAATGCCCACCGAAGTAACCGAGCGCACGCGCATGCGCTCACGGGCGCGCGACTGCGCGGAGTTGGCGCGCACGCGGAACACGACCGCGATGATAACGCCCAAGACCAGAAGGGCGGCAATGGTAGTGAGTATGGCAGAGAGCACTGCTAGCTCACCGACCTAGCGGAAACGCCCAGCGGTAGGCACCTGCCACGCATCGTTGGAAGCCTGGGTGAACGGCAAACGGCGCATGATGACGAAAAGTAGGATCGCGATAAGGGAGTTCAGCACCGTGGAGGGGATGACGCGCTGCACCAGCAGCTCGAAGAACGACCCCTGGTACCCCAGCACCATGAGCGCAATGACGAACACGAGCTCGAACGCGAAGATGGTAACCGCCAAGGCGATAACGGGCATGGACATGGTGGTGTCGTCAAGCACCTCGAAGGCACGGGAAAGGCAGAACACCGCTACAAGCAGAAGCAGCGAGGTCAGCCCGATCGGCGTGTACAGGAGCAGGTCGGCGATAAGGCCCAGAACAAACGCATAGACATACGTGGTGTCGGCGCGCCGCATGATGGAGAGCACCAGCACGAACGGGACGATGAAGCTGGGAACAACCGAGAACACCGCAAGGATCGGAGCGAACACCACCTGCAGCACAACGATGACGGCAGAGAAGATCAGGGGCAACAACCATTCACGCATCGGGACTACTGGCCTCCGTTCGAAGAGCTATCCGTGCTGGAGCTGGAATCAGTCGAGCTCGACTGGGAAGAGGAAGAACTCAGCGTACTGGGGCTCACCGCGTTGACAACCGTGTTCGCCGCATTGGCATCGGAGGAAGCCGCAGCCTCGCCGCCCATGCCGAGGACCACCAGCACCTCGCTGACGTTCGAGAACGACGCGTTGGGGGAAACGACGATGGTGCGCGTTGCATCGCCCTGGCGCTGCTCTACCTTGGAAACCACGCCGACCACCAGGCCGCGGAAGTAGCCGCCGCCCAAACCGGTGGTGATGACGGCCTCGCCTTCCTTCACCTCGGTGCCCTCGTCGACGCCCTTGAGGTAGAGCGTTCCCTCTACCGAGCCGTTGAGGATGCCTTCCGCGCGGGAGTTCTGCAGCATCACCGCCACACCGCTCTGCGCATCGTTGAGCAGACGGACCTGGGAAGAATAGGCGGAAACCGAGATTATCTGGCCGACCACACCGGTAGAGCCCATCACCGGCAAACCGGCCTTCGCGCCGGACGCCTCGCCCACGTCGATGGTGATGATGCGGTTGTACGAATCGGAGGAATAGCCCGTCACATGGGCGGCGATGGAAGAGAAGCCGTAGGCATCGTGCAGTCCCAGAAGGGACTCGAGGCGCGTAGCCTCCTGACGGTACTCTTCAAGTTCCACCACCATCTGGGAAAGCGTTGCGTTGCTTTCCTTCAGCTGGCTCATGGTTTGGCCATCGGCCGTAAGGTCTTCGATCGAGGTTGAGGCCGAAGCGGCAAGCGAGCCGGTTGCGGCACCGATGGAAGTGAGGGGCGAAGACACTGCAGCCGTGGTGGACTGAAGCGAATGGAGGGGACCCTCCTGGTCTTCGCGGGCATACACGATAACAAGGACAAGGGAAACCACCAGCAGAATAGCCAACAGTCCCGTTCCCCCAAGGTGGCCACCGAATGGGATCTTCTTATCGTTCATATTCAGGGCCATATCGTGAAAGGGTCTCCTACTTCGATCTCATCAGAATCTGCTTGAGCGCCGTCGGGGTCTCAAGAACCTTCAAGCAACCCGAGACAACGTTGGTCAGCGCCGTTTCGCTTGTCCAAACCGGGATCTCCAGCTGCTGGGAGAAGTAGCGGTCCAAGCCGGAAAGCAAGCCGCCGCCACCCGTAAGCAAGATACCGTTCGAGATGATGTCGGAGGCCAGGTCAGGGTTGGTTTTCTTGAACGTTTCCTTGATGTGGACAACCATCTCGTCGATGGGAGCCTGCAGGGCATCGCGGACATCCTCGGACTGGATGGTAACTTCCTTCGGCTGCTCGGTAAGCACGTCCTGACCGGAAATGATCATGTCGCGTTCGCGACCGTCTTCGAAGGGCAGGATGGAGCCAATCTTAATCTTGATGACCTCTGCGGTGCGCTCGCCGATCTTGATTCCAAGAAGATCGCGCAAATGAACCGCAATTGCTTCATCCAGGCGATTGCCGGCCAGGCGAAGCGAGGAAGAGGTGACGATGCCGCCCAAGGAGATGACGGCGACTTCTGTGGTGCCGCCGCCGATGTCCACCACCATGGAACCGGTGGGCTCGGTAACGGGCAGGTCGGCACCCATAGCCGCAGCCATGGGCTCTTCGATGAGGTACGCCTGGCGTGCACCGGCCTGGATGGTGGCCTCGAACACGGCGCGCTTCTCTACCGAAGTGGCGCCGCAGGGAATGCATACCACGATGCGGGGCTTGGGCTGCCAAGGGTAACGACGCGGAGCCGCCTTGTTGATGAACGCAGAGATCATGGCCTCGGTAACGTCGTAGTCTGCGATAACTCCGTCATGGAGAGGGTGCTCTGCAGAGAACGTGTCGGGCGTGTGGTTGATCATGTTCTTTGCCTCGTGGCCGACGGCGAGCACGCGATGGGTGCTGCGCTCGATAGCCACAACGGAAGGCTCGTTGATGACGATGCCCTGACCGGTGATGGCGACCAGCGTATTGGCCGTGCCGAGGTCGATAGCCATGTCGTACGAAGACGACTGAGTGGCGTTCTGAATATAATCAAGGAAAGACATGCATTGTCCTTAAGCAGTATCGTGCAATCGTAATCAAAGATAATATCACACGGCCACAGCGCCTATAGGGAATCCATAGGCGCTGCACGCAAGTGCCGGAGCCACAAAAAACGGGTCCCTTGCGGGACCCGAGCATAACGCAAGATAGATTCTTGGGCTTATGCGAAGAAGATGCCGATCTCGCGCTCAGCGGAAGCGGTGGAGTCAGAGCCGTGGATAACGTTCTCGTCCATGATCAGGCCGAAATCGCCGCGGATGGTTCCGGGGGCAGCCTCGGCAGGGTTGGTGGCGCCCATGAGGGAGCGAACCTTGGCAACAGCGCCCTCGCCGGAGATGACCATCTTAACAACCGGGCCGGAGGTGATGTAGGAGATAAGACCGTCGTAGAAGGGCTTGCCCTCGTGCTCTGCGTAGTTGGCAGCTGCCTGCTCGGGGGTAACCATGCCCATTTCCAGCTTCTCAACCTTCAGGCCGGCGCGCTCGAAGCGGTTGACGATCTCGCCGATGTGGCCGTTGCGCACACCGTCGGGCTTGATCATGCTGTAGGTCTTTTCGATTGCCATGTTCTGGTTCCTTTCGAATGAAGGGGTTCTAACTCTTCTATGATCTGGGGCTATGCCCCGTAATCGCCGTTACTGCTGGCTGGCGAAGGAAAGCGATACGGCCGATACCTTCCAGCCGATGCCGTCGCGCACCAGCGAGATCTGGTAGGGCACTTCCCCACCCTGCTGGGTGGTGGCCTTCACGTACACCTCGGCGCTGGTCAGGTTGTTTTCCTGGCCGACGATCTCGACGGATGCGCCGGACACGACCGTGTCGGCGATGCGCTCCTTCTTCGAGTCATCGATGGTGGAAGCGTACACATCGCTGGTCGGGTCGGCGAACAGCGCGTTCACCTGGTCCTGCTTGGAGGGGATGCCCAGGCCCTGGGTGTAGGCGAACGCCCCGCCGCCAAGGATGATGACGATGATGATCAGGAAGATCAGGAAGATCTTCAGGCCGCGGTGGCGGCGCTTCTTCTTAAGCGGCTGGCCCCAATCCTGGAAGTCCTGCTCGGCTTCCTGGAAGAACTGGCTGCCCGCCTGCTCTGCAGCTGCGATCTCGCGCATGATGCTGGTCTCGGAAAGCTGCATGGTGCCCATCTGGGACGGGTCGAGCGGCTGGGCCTGCAGGGGCACGCCATCGCCCGGAACATCGAGCCCGGAAAGGTCGTTCTGTCGGGCGGCGGAGGCATCTGTTGCAGGGGCGACGTCGGCCGGGGAAATAGCTTCCACTTCGCCCGTGTTGCCGGATGCCATCGAGGCCACGGCACGCTGGTAGTCGACGTTTGCGGCATCGTTGAACACATAGGTCTTGTCGGCCAAGGCGGATTCGAAGGCGCGAACGGCCTTCTCCATCTTGCCGTCGGCAACGTAGGCCTGGCCCATGTTGGCGAACAGCTTGTTGCGCGTGGCCGGCTTCATGTCGAACTGGAGGGCGCTTTCGTAGGAGGCTATGGCGTCCTGCGGCCTATCGAGTGCCATGAAGCAGACACCCAGGTTCAACAGGGCCTTCGTCGGGTTGGGGTTCATCTCGTCCAAGGCGGCGGAGCGGAATGCCGCGCCCGCCTCGGCGGACTTGCCCAGCTTCAGAAGGGAGTTGCCCAAGCCGACGTACGCCTTGTAGGGCGTGGGGTAACGCGAGTCCTGCGTAGCGGCGGTGAAGTTGGTGATGGCGTCCTCGAAGTCGCCCTGGGAGGCGTAGACCATGCCCAGGTTGTAGCTCACCGAGCCGACCGCGTCGTAGGACTCGTCGGTCATTGCCTGGGAATAGGCATGGATGGCCTCGTTCGGGTCGTTGAGTTTTACCAGGCAGTTTCCGATCTGATGGTACAGAAGGCCGATCTCGCCGGGAGCCTTTTCGACAGAGGCATCCTCAAGGCATTCGGTGAACTTCTGCAAGGCCACATCGTAGGTCTTGGAAACATAGGCGCTGCGCGCTTGCTGGAAAGTCTCGTTGTTCATATACCGTCCGGTTCCTCTCTTGCGCCTTCAACCGGGGAAACCCCGGCGAAGCGCTGCGAAAGGGCGCGTGTGCGCCCTGCTGCCAACTACAGGTGTGCGTTAGTTGGCGTTCTCGATAACGATGGTCTCAATGACGTCGCCCACGCGAAGGCTGCCCACCACATCGAGGCCTTCCACGGTCTGGCCGAAAACGGTGTAGCCGGAATCGAGGAACGGCTGGGCGCCCAGGCACAGGTAGAACTGGGAACCTGCGGAATTCGGGTCCTGGGAGCGCGCCATGGCCAGCGTGCCGTCGAGGTGCTTGTTGTTTGGGTTGGTGGTGTACTCTTCGCGGATGCAGTAGCCCGGGCCACCGGTGCCGAGGCCGGCATAGGGGTTGCCCTCGGCTTCCTTCACCTGCTCGGAGTCGAGCATGCGGGTGTTGGGGCAGCCGCCCTGGATAACGAAGCCGGGAACATAGCGATGGAACTTCAGGTCGTCGTAGAAGCCCTTCTTGGCAAGCTCCACGAAGTTGCCGACGTGGATGGGAGCATCGTTGCCGGCGAGCTCTACGCGGATATCGCCCTTGGAGGTTTTGATGACGGCAACCTCGTTGCCGTTGGGCTGATATTCAGGTGTGTACAAAGCCATGGTTTCCCCTAACTGCTTCGTTCGTATTCAAAAATGGTGCCCTCTACAGGATTCGAACCTGCGGCTTTCTGCTCCGGAGGCAGACGCTCTATCCCCTGAGCTAAGAGGGCACAACTGCCGATATTATACGTTATGATTAGCGTCATCCCGATTTCCCCACGAAAACCAAAAGGAAGGCTCAGCATGCGCACTACGATCACCGGCATGGCGTACGGCCCCAACGCCGTTGGACGCGCCGACGACGGCAAAGTGGTCTTCGTCGCAGGAGCCGCCCCGGGCGATGTGGTCGACGTCAAGGTCACGCGCGAGACCAAGGGTTTCCGTGAAGCGGTTGCGGAGCACATCGTAGAGGCAAGTCCCCTGCGCACCCAACCGGCCTGCCCGTTTTCCGGCGTGTGCGGCGGCTGCCCCTGGATGCACCTTAGCTACGAGGCCCAGCTCGAGGCGAAGCGCGCCAACGTGGTGAACCAGCTTTCCCGCATCGGCGGCGTATCGCGCGAACGCGCCGAGGAGCTGGTTGCCCCCTGCCTCGGGTCGAAGCGCCAGCTGGGCTACCGCAACAAGTTGGAACTGGCCGCCGGGCGCGACGACCGGGGGCTCTTCATGCTGGGCTTCCACGAGCAAGGCGGCACGTTGGCCGCTGCGCCCAAAACCTGCCTTCTGGGCGCAAAGGGGATAGAGAAGGCACCCGGCGCCCTGCGCGGCGCCCTTTCCTACTTGCAAGGCAAGAACGACCTGGGCATATTCCGCGTGGGAATCCGCCGCAGCGTGCGCACCCGTGAAACCGAGATCGCCCTGTGGACCGCCCCAAGCGGCTTTCCCCGCAAGATGGCCGCAGACACCCTGGCAAGCGCCCTGAAGTGCACGAGCATCGTGCGCGTGATGGCCGACCCGGGCAAGGCCCGCAAGGTCAAGAAGGTGGAGGTGCTGTACGGCCGCGGCAACTGGGGCGAGACGCTGCTGGAAAACGGCTACCGCGTGAGCGCCCCCAGCTTCTTCCAGGTGAACACTGCCCAAGCAGAGAAGATGATCGAGCTGGTCATCGACGGCCTGGAGGTCGGGCCCGATTCCGTGGTTGCCGACCTGTACTGCGGAGCCGGAACCTTCACCCTGCCGCTTGCCCAACGCGCCGACTTCGTCTACGCCGTCGAATCGGCAGCTTCCTCGGTGCGCGACCTGCGCCGCAACATGGAGGGCATCGATGGCGAGATCGAGGTCATCGGCGGCGACAGCGCCCGCGAGCTTCCCACCTTGGGCGATCTGGATGCCCTGGTGGTAGACCCGCCCCGCGCCGGCCTGGGCAAGGGCGTGCCCGAGAGCATCGCCGCCTCAGGGGCGAAACGCGTGGCCTACGTAAGCTGCGACCCGGCAACCTGGGCGCGCGACATAGCCCGCTTCGCGCAGGTAGGCTACGAGCTGGTGCGCGCAACGCCGGTGGATCTTTTCCCTCAGACGTTCCATATAGAAACCGTCAGCATCTTGCGCCGCACCAAGGCAAAGTAACCGCGGCAAGGGAACCTTCGCCCGCACCATCGCGGCGTCGGTCGGCTCCCATTCCGCCGGCACGAGCCCGGTCAGGCGCAAGACCCTGCCAGCCCCCGGCAGCCCTCTCCCAGTACAGCAAAAGCCCGCCGGCCTCCATCACGGGAGCCGGCGGGCTTTCATCGTTTTGGGCCGAGCAGCCTTAGCCTTCGATGGTCTTGATGAGGTTCACCATCTCGATGGCGCTGGTTGCGCAGTCGAAGCCCTTGTTGCCGGCCTTCGTGCCTGCACGCTCGATGGCCTGCTCGATGGTGTCGGTGGTAACGACACCGAACAGCACCGGCACGCCCGTCTTCAAACCAACCTGGGCAACGCCCTTGGCGGCCTCGTTGCAGACCAGGTCGTAGTGGGAGGTGGCGCCGCGGATAACCGCACCCAGGCAGATAACGGCATCGTACTTGCCTGACTCGGCCATCTTCTGGGCAACCAGCGGGATCTCGAATGCGCCGGGGACCCATGCCACGTCAACATCCTCGTCCTTCACATCGTGGCGGAGCAGGCCGTCCATGGCACCGCCGATGAGCTTCGAAGTGATGAACTCGTTGAAACGGGCGGCAACGATGCCGACTTTGATTCCCTCGGATACGAGCTTGCCTTCAAGAGTGTTCATGTGAGTTTCCTTTCGTTTTCCGGCACCCTGTGCCGGGTTGCTGCTTTGCTTCTATTCGGGCGTATTGCCGGTATTCGCTATTCGACGTCTTCCAGGATGTGGCCCATCTTCTCGGCCTTGGTCTTCAGGTAGAAGCGGTCGTGGTCGGTGGCGGGCATCTGGATCGGCACGCGATCGACGATCTCCAGGCCGAACTCGGAGAGCTGGTAGACCTTGTCGGGGTTGTTGGTAAGCAGGCGCATGGTCTTGACCCCCAGGTCACGCAGGATCTGGGCGCCGATGAAGTACTCGCGCTCATCGCCCTTGAAGCCCAGGGCCAGGTTCGCCTCGAGCGTGTCCATGCCCTTGTCCTGAAGCTCGTAGGCGCGCAGCTTGTTCACCAGGCCGATGCCGCGGCCCTCTTGGCGCATGTACAGCACCACGCCGCGGCCTTCCTCTTCCACCGCACGCATCGCGGAGGCGAACTGCTCGCCGCAGTCGCAGCGCAACGAGCCGAAGGCGTCGCCGGTAAGGCACTCGGAATGCACGCGCACCAGCAGGTCCTCGCCGTTGCCGATATCGCCCTTCACCAAGGCAACATGGTGCTCGCCGTTGAGCTTGTTGATGTAGGCACAGGCGCGGAAGTCGCCGTACTTGGTGGGCATCTTGGTGTTGGCAACGCATTCAACCAGCTTGTCGTGCATCTTGCGATACTCCTGCAGCTGCTTGATGGAGATGAACTTCAGGTCCCATTCCTTGGCCAGCTCGATAAGCTCGGGCGTGCGCATCATGGTGCCGTCGTCGCGCATGATCTCGCAGCACAGGCCGCATTCCTTCAGGCCGGCCAGACGCATAAGGTCAACCGTGGCCTCGGTGTGGCCGTTGCGCTCCAGCACGCCGTTGGGCTTGGCCATCAGCGGGAACATATGGCCCGGACGGCGGAAGTCCTCGGGGCGGGCGTCGTCGGCAACGCACTTGCGGGCGGTAAGACCGCGCTCCTCGGCGGAGATGCCGGTGGTGGTGTCAACGTGGTCCACCGAAACCGTGAAGGCGGTTTCGTGGTTGTCGGTGTTGGTGGTTACCATCTGGGGGAACATGAGCTTTCGGCACAGCTCGATGCTCATGGGCATGCAGATAAGGCCCTTGGCGTACTTCGCCATGAAGTTCACGTTCTCGGTGGTTGCGAACTCGGCGGCACAGATGAAGTCGCCCTCGTTCTCGCGGTCCGGATCGTCGGTGCACAGGATCACCTTGCCCTGGCGAAGATCCTCAAGCGCCTCTTCGATGGTGTTGAATTCGAACATCTTTTTCCTCTCGTATGGCCTGCTCGAAGGCAGGCTCGAATTGCTTTCAAATGGGATTGGCCCCTGCTAGAACCCGTTGCTCAGCAGGAATTCCCTGGTGATGCCGCTTCGCGGTGCGTCCTTCGCCACGGCGTTGCGCACATAGGGGCTCACCGGGTTTTGGCCGTCTTGCGCGACGCCGGCGAGCTCAGGGGAACAGGCCAGCAGGCGCTCCACGTACTTGCCGACGCAGTCGTTCTCCAAGTTCACCACGCTGCCAACGCCCTTGCTGGCCAGGTTGGTCTGCGCACGGGTGTGCGGGATGATGGAAACGCTGAAGCTCTCCGCGTCCACCTTGGCAACCGTCAGGCTGATGCCGTCGATGGCGATGGATCCCTTCTCCACGATGAAGCGGAGGATCTGCGGTGCGGCGCCGATGCGGTACCACACGGCGTTGTCGTCCTCGTCGATGGAGCGGATGGTGCCCGTGCCGTCGATATGGCCGGAAACGATGTGCCCGCCGAAGCGCCCGCCGGCAAGCATGGCGCGCTCCAGGTTCACCGGGCTGCCCGGGCGAAGCCGCCCGAGCGAAGAGCGGTTCAACGTTTCGTGCATCACATCGGCCGAAAAGCCGGTGCGGGAAAAGTCGGTTACCGTAAGGCACACCCCGTTGGTGGCGATGCTGTCGCCCAGGTGCACGTCTTCGAGCACCTTCGATGCGGTGACGCTCAGCACGCACGAGTGCGCGCCCTTGCGAACCGAGGCAACGCGCCCCACTTCCTCTACGATGCCGGTGAACATCTACCTCACCTCGCATTCAAGAAGCAGGTCGCTGCCCAGCTGGGTCACCTTGGGGTCGGTAAGCCCGATGGCGTACTTGGGTGCCTCCACCCCGAAGCCGGCTACCGGGCTGGGTGCCGCCGCGCCGCCGAAGATCTTCGGGGCAATGTAGGCCTGAACACGCGAAACCGCCTCGTAGGCAAGAACGGACCAGTTGAGCTCCGCGCCGCCTTCCACGATGACGCTGTCGATGCCCATGGCGCCCAGCTTCTCCATAAGCACCGCGATGTCCACGTGCCCGTCGGATTCGGGAACCACGATGATGTCGCACTCCTGCTCGCGGTACGGCAAGTGCTTGGCCAAATCGCGCTCGCAGGTTGCGATGTAAGTGGGAACCGCAGCGGCCGTCTTCACCAGCTGGGAGCCAAGGGGCGTGCGCAGGTGCGTGTCGCACACGATGCGGATGGGGTTGCTGCAGCGCGGCTTGAACTCGCCGAAGCCGCGAAGCGTCGAATCGGAGCCCTGCTCGGCGGGGCCGTCCCCTTCCAGCAGCGCCTCTTCTTCGGCGATCTCCTGTTCCAGCAGGTCCTCGAAGCGGGCCTCGTCGATGCGCTCGGCTTCCGCAGCGGCACCATCGGCGAATTCCTCAAGGCGGCAGGTGAGCATCGGATCGTCCTTGATAACGGTGTTCACCCCGACCATGATGGCCGCATAGCGCTGACGGTCCTCGTGCGCGCGGCGACGCGCCGCCTCGCCCGTGATCCACCTGGACTTGCCGCTGCGCGTGGCGATCTTGCCGTCAAGCGTCATGGCGTACTTCAGGATGACGTAGGGCAAGCCGGTTTCGATGTAGTGGAAGAACGCGCGGTTGATTTCCTGGCACTCTTCCACCAGCACACCCTGAACCACCTCGATCCCAGCCGTTTCCAACTGGGCGACGCCGCCGCCGTCCACCTTGGGGTTGGGGTCGGGAGCGCCCATAACCACGCGGGCTATACCGGCTTCGATGATGGCCTCTGTGCACGGCGGGGTCTTGCCGGTGTGGCAGCAGGGCTCAAGCGTGACGTAGATGGTTGCGCCCGCCGGGTCTTCCCCGCGCCTGCGGCAGTCGGCCAGCGCTTGGCGCTCGGCATGGAACTCGCCGAAGCATGGGTGCCAGCCCTCCCCGATGATGCGCCCATCGGAAACGATAACGGCGCCTACGAGCGGATTGGGGTTCACCCAGCCCGAACCGCGCAAGGCAAGCTCCAAGGCGCGGCGCATGTAGTCTTCGTCGGTCAAGAGGTGCACCTCCTTTCATGTTCATCGCGAATACCATCTGGGGTGCGATGAAGCGGAGATGCCAAAGAAAAAAGCCCTGGAACAAAACGTTCCAGGGCTTTCGAGATGACATATAAACGCGGCCGTTGGCCACCTGCATCATCGTCTTCTTCCATCCGGACTGTAACCGTTGGCCCTGGATTCGCACCAGATCAGCCTTGCATTCGCAAGGGTCGCGGGCTTTGCGTTGCAAGCTTTCCAAGCTGCTTTGCATTACCGCCAGTGAGGAATTGCACCTCGCCCTGAAGACCGTATTCATGTTTTACGCAAGCTACTATAGCGCACTGTAGCAGCCCGTCAAGCAAAAAGCCGCGAACGCTTCCGTCCGCGGCTTTTCTGCCCGTTTGTCGAAAATGCGCGTGCTGATCAGCCTCGCGACTAGAGGTCCTTGGAACCCTCCACGCGGCCTTCCAGGTACGCCCAGAAGTCGTCGACATCCTGCTGGATCTCTTCGATCAGAGCCTCGTTACCAGGCTTGAACAGGTGCTTGAAGCGGCCCTGTGGCTTCAGGAAGTCCTTGACCGGGATAAGGTTCTTATCGCGGACCGGGGTGAGCTTCCACTTGCCGTTCTCCACCTCGAACAGCGGCCAGAACTTGGAGTTCACCGCCATGCGGCAGATCTCGGCGGTCTGGCTGGAGTCGATACGCCAGCCGCGGGGGCACGGAGCCATGACGTTCAGGAACGCCGGGCCGTCCACCGCGATGGCCTTTTCAGCCTTGTTCACCAGGTCGCGCCAGTTGCCGACCGTTGCCTGGGCAACATAGGGAACGCCATGGGCCGCCATGATGGAGGTAAGGTCCTTGCGCTTCTGGGGCTTGCCCTGCTGAACCTTGCCTACCTCGGAGGTGGTTGCCCATGCGCCCTTCGGGGTTGCGGAAGAGCGCTGGATACCGGTGTTCATGTAGGCGCCGTTGTCGTAACACACGTACACGATGTCGTGGCCGCGCTCCATTGCGCCGGAAAGCGACTGGAGGCCGATGTCGTAGGTGCCGCCGTCGCCGCCGAAGGCAACGAACTTGATCTTCTTTTCGGCAGGGATCTTGCCTGCGCGCTGAAGGCCCTTGTAGGCAGCCTCGACGCCGGAAATGGTGGCGCCGGCGTTGGCGAATGCGTTGTGGATGAACGGAACGTTCCATGCGTTGTCCGGGTAGATAGAGGTGGAAACCTCCAGGCAGCCCGTTGCAGAGCAGCACACAACGTCGTAGTCGTTACGGCCCATAAGGACCTGGCGCACCGCGATGGATGCACCGCAGCCGCCGCACAGGCGATGGCCAGGGGCCAAGTCGTCGGGGCGAGCGGAAAGTTGCTTGATGTTAGCCATTAGATGCCCCTTACTCTTCGATGCCGAGATACTTGATGGAACCGTCGCCCTTGCCGGCAGCGCGCTGCTCAAGCTCGGTGAACACGGTGTTCATCTGCTCGAGCGTGATGTCTGCGCCGCCAAGGCCCACGACGTAATCGTTGACCAGGGCATCTACGCCGTTGGCCTGGAACGCAGAGCGGACCTCGAGCGCCAGCGGTGCATGCGGGGAACCGAAGGAATCGGAGCGGTCGAGCACGGCAACGGCCTTGGCGTTCTTGCATGCCTCGGCAATCTGCTTGGCCGGGAACGGACGGAAGATGCGCGGACGCACAACGCCGACCTTCATGCCCTGCTCGCGCAGCTTGCGGGCCTGGAAGCGCGCATTGCCGGCACAGGAGCCGAGGACGACCACGATGTAGTCGGCGTCTTCGGTGCCCCAAGCGTCAACGAGCTCGAACGGACGGCCGGTGATCTCGGCCCATTCCTTGCCGTGGCGCTCGAAGGCCTCCATGGCGTTGTCGAGCGCCTGGCGCTCGGTGAGCTTGTACTTCATGTAGCCGTTGCCCAGCGTGGCGAACATGCCCTGGCCCACCGGGTTCTCGGTGTCGAGCAGCGGGTACTTCGGCTCGTAATCGCCGACGAAGGCCTTGACCGTCTCGTCTTCCTCCATAACGCAGCAGTCCATGGCATGGGTGGTGACGAAGCCGTCGAGCGTGGTGAGCATCGGCAGGAGGACGTTGGGGTCCTCTGCAACCTTGAAGGCGACGATGGTGTTGTCGTAGGCCTCCTGAGCGGTCTCGGCGAACATCATGCCCCAGCCGCAGTCGCGGGCGCTCATGATGTCGGAGTGGTCGCCGTGGATGTTGATAGGTGCGGAAAGCGCGCGGTTCGCGTTCGCCATAACGATAGGGCAACGCATGCCGGCAGCGATGTGAAGCTCTTCCCACATGTACGCCAAGCCCTGGGAGCTGGTTGCCGTGGCAACGCGGGCGCCGGCGGCGGAAGCGCCGATGCAGGCGGAAAGGGCGGAATGCTCGGACTCGGTGGGAACGTACTCGGTGGTTACCTTGCCGTCGGCCACGAACTTCGCGTAGCCCTCGACGATGGTCGTCTGCGGGGTGATGGGGTATGCCGCCATAACGTCGGGGTTCACCTGACGGAACGCGTCGGCCACCATCTGGTTGCCGGTAGCGGAGAACATTTTCTTTTCAGCCATGGTCTACTCCCCCTTCGCTTCGCTGGCCTGGGCCTCAGCCTCGGAGATAAGCTCCAGCGCGCCGAACTTGCATTCCTGGACGCACACGCCGCAACCCTTGCAATGGAACAGGTCGATGCCGGTCATCGCGCCGTCCTTCACCTCGATAGAGGAATCGGGGCAGTAAGCCCAGCACAGCATGCAGTTAGAGCACTTCTCGGAATCCCAGATGGGACGGTTGGAACGCCAGCCGCCGGTGTAGCAGTTGGTGGAAGTGCCGCCTTCGGGGCACACGTAACCCGTGGGGAAATCCTCAGGCTTCCAATTGTCGTAGTTGGAGCCATCGAAACCGTACTTCGACATTACTCTTGCACCTCCTGGTATGCGCGCTCAACGGAGGCGAGGTTCGCGTCGATCATTTCCTGAGAGAACTTCTTGCCGAAGGTGATAACCAGGCGCTCCTTTACCTTTTCCAGCGGGAACAGTCCGGTGATCTTCGCCAATGCGCCAACGATAGGGGTGTTGGGCATGTCCTTCTTGATGGTGGCAAGGGCGATGCCGGAAGCATCGACCACAGCTACGCGCATGCTTGCCGGAGCCTTGACCGCCGCACGGGCCTCTTCGGCGGTCATCGTGGTGTTGAACAGGAGGACGCCGTCTTCGGGCATGCCCTCCATAACATCGGTGGAGTCCAGCAGGGTGTCGTCCATGATGATAACGATGTCGGGGTTCTGGATATTGTTGTGAACTTCAATGGGGTCACTGGATACGCGCGTATACGCCTTCAGGGGTGCTCCCGTACGCTCCGGGCCATATTCGGGCATAGCCTGGATGTAGTTGCCCTGCAGCAGTGCCGTGTCCGCGACAAGCTTCGCCGCCGTAACCGCACCTTGGCCAGCACGTGCATGCCAGCGGATTTCGGTCAACTGTGACATACCTCTCCTCTCGCTTAGGTTTGCTTTGAACAAGCACCCTAATTGTAGGAACCAACAGAATTCGGCCCTTGGGGGTTTCCAAACATGCAGCCTATGGCTCGGTGGACGGAAATCGCCAAATGTGGGTGGTTGAGTTCGAGGGGCGAACGGTACCGAACGCAATAAGTGAAGCGAAACCTAAATGAAACGAAAGGTGCCGAAAATAGTCGTTCGGAGCAAAACGACGGCAAGGCTCTGCCGGCGTGTGGCTTTAACAAGCGATGGGTGGATGCCGCCTTAAGGCACCGGGGGCATCGATGACGCGCCCCTCCCCGGAGACACGGCACAGCTGCGCGATCCCGGGCAAAGGAGGGATGCCGCTCAAGCCGACGGGCTGCATCCGGCCGCACGGCCCCGAGCTTCCCAAAGCGGAAGGGCTACGTCCAGAACTGCACCGTTTCGATAAGGTCCTGATATGCCCAGTCGTACACGTCGGAATACCATCCGGTTTCCGGGATGAAGCACACCATGGTGGAATAGAGCAGGCTCAGGAACACCAGCACGCCCACCACCCGAAGGAACATCTTATGGGCAAAGGCCTTCGAAACGAAGCGCTCCCCCAACGCCGGCAACGGTTCCCCTTTTCCGGTATCGGCGAGCGCATCGTTGGCCACGAAGCAAAGAAGCACCGCCGGAACCAGCATCAAAATGCTGAAGTCCGCCGTGTAGCGCTGCAAGATACCCGCCATTTGGGCGTCCAGGCAAGCCACCAACAGCCCCGACAGCAGCATGGTCAGCACAACGCAGGCAACCGTGTGGGTGGAGCGCACCTTGAAGCGATACGCCAAAACCGGCTTCGCGAAGGCGATCACCCAAAGAAGGGGCAGGCACACGAAGATGCCGCCAAAGGTAACCTCTTTGATGGTTTGCCCTAAGTAGGTGGTGTCGAACGTGGTTGGCTGGAGCCATGGGAACACACCAGTGGTTGTCGGGGTCTGTAGGAAATAGGCGAACAGCGCCGGCAGCAAGCGGCCCGCGTTCATGCCGCGCTGGGTCATGTCGTTGACGGTAAGGTTGTAGTTCGCGCCGAAGTCGGTGAACGATCCGAAGCGGGCGCGGTTGTACAGCATCACCCCGGCGGCTACCACGAAATACGGGGCCATCAAGCAGGCGAACTCACGCGCACCCCGCTTGGTAAGGACATGGCGCTCGGTAATGAAGCGGCGCCAGAACAGCGGGAATGCGAGAAGCGAGAATATCAGGAACTGCGGTCGGCACGGCACCACCAGGGCCATGCAAAGCGAGCCGGCAAGATACCAACGGCCTGCGTTCTTCTCTGCGCGCCCGCGCATCCAGAAGTACAGGCCCCAAACGGTAAACGCCAACGCCATGGATATAGGCAGCGAGTAGAACGTGGGGAACTTGGCCAGGTACAGTATTCCCGAGCAGGCCACCAAGGGCATCTGCAGAAGTAGGAACAGGCCCAGGCTCACCCGCTTGAAGTGATAACGGGCAAAACGGTCCATCAAAGCGGTGATTCCCAGCGTGAACATGATGCAGGCGATCAGGACTCCGATGGCCGTGGGGAAACTGGATCCCGTAAGGAGGTAGAACGGCAGATAGAACAGGAGCACCGGCAGCACACCGAAGTACACATAGTAGTGCCCATCGAAGAAGGCCACATCGAACAGGTAGCTTTCACCGGTCGTCTTCTGCAGCTCGTCGCGCGCGCCCTTGTCGTAGGGATTGTCCATATCGACCAGCCACTCGGGCGGCTCGACATCAAGGAACAGCTGCCCATGCGCCATGGCCTTCGCCAACTCCGCATATTGCTGGGCGTTGTCGCCGCCAACCTGGTAGGTGTTGACGATGCTATGGCCGTCCCACGAACCGGAGTTGTAGGAAGAGGTGGCGATGCCAACCTGATTGGACCCCAGCAGCAGGTATGCGGAAAGGACCAGCACCTCGCAGGCGGTCGCAAGAACGATAACCGCACGGGAGAAACGAGGGTGCTCGCGAACCAGCGAACGGTAGATGCTCGACTTGGGACGGAACACGTACACCAGCAGCAGCACCACAAAGGCAACGAAGAAACGCAGCACATTGAAATCGAACGGCTGATGGTCGTTGATAACCACCGCATTCAACGAAACCGGATAGCTGGCATCTTCGCTGACGATCTCGATGCGGAGGTTCTGGATCTTGCCCGTGCTTTCCAGGTACAGGAACTGGCTCTGCTCGCTGGCAGTTGAAACAGCGATCTCGGGCACGCCGAAGGTGTATTCGGTGGTTGAGAAATACGTCTCATGGGCGTCGTCGGTGAAGCTGATCTTGATCTGCAGGTTCTGCGCTGCCTGCGAATTGTCCAAATCAAGATGGATGCTGTTTACCACCTTGTTCAGATCGTAGAAATCGATGGCTGTGTTGGATTCGGTGAATTTGTACTTCACCGAATGGCCCAAACCGAAATCGGAGGTTCCCGTTTCGGTGGTTTCCAGCGAAGTGATCCTATCGGACAAATCGACCGGCTCGTAGCCGGCGGAACGAAAGAAGTTCATGTTGAACAGGAACACTTCCAGCAACAGGGCGATCACCGCAACCGCCAATACGCGAATGGCAACGTGCTTGATGCGGGAAGTATTTTCAGTAACACCCTGAACGAGTTCGTCTGCTATATCCTCAATTGGTCTCATGGCTACAGATTGTAGCAATAACGGGGAACGCGCACGCGGTATTCACTCAGAGCAACCCGCTAAAACGAAAAAGCCCCGCAGCCGTAAGGCCACGGGGCAGAAAAACCCGGCTAAGAACTAGAGCTTAAGAGCCGAAGTGATGGAAGCGAAAACATCCTCGGGGTCGCGGTCGCCGTCGATCTCGATAAGAAGATCGCAACCACGGTAGTAGTCGATCAGTGGCGCGGTGGAGTTCTCGTATACATCTAGGCGATTGCGAACGGTTGCCTCGTTGTCGTCATCGCGCTGGTACATCTCGCCGTTGCACTTGGGGCAGGAAGCGTCTGCCTCGGAGCCGATGAAACCGCAGTCGCGGCACATACGACGAGTGGTAAGGCGCTTGATGATGACTTCCTTGTCAACGTCCACCAGAAGAGCGGCGTCCAGCGGGCGCTCCAGAGCGGAAAGCTCGGAGTCCAGGGCAACAGCCTGGGTGGAGGTGCGGGGAAAGCCGTCCAGGATGAAGCCGTTGGCGGTATCCGCATCCTGCAGGCGCTCCTTCACAAGGCCGATAACAACCTCGTCGGGCACAAGGTCGCCAGCGTCCATGTACTTCTTGGCCTCGATGCCCAAAGGAGTCTGGTTCTTTACGGCAGCACGCAGCATGTCGCCAGTGGAGATGTGAGCATAGCCGAACTTCTCTACGAGTTTGGCGGCCTGAGTACCCTTACCGGCACCGGGTGCGCCCAGCAATACGATATTCATGAAGATGATCCTTTCGTAACACGATAGAAATCGTTCAGTTGATTTTACCAAATTGAAGCGGCGGAACCGCTTTAACAAACGGTTCATGCCAGACCATCAAAAAAGAAGGCGGCTCGTGGCCGCCCTCCTTTCGTTACTTGAAGAACCCGTCGTAGTTGTACATCTTCAACTGCGATTCGACTTTGTTCATGGTGTCGAGGGCAACGCCGATCATGATGAGGATCGAAGTACCGCCGAACGCCTGGATAAGCGAATTGTTAGTGAAGTAGAACAAGATAGACGGAATAACAGCAATCGCGGCAATGAAGATTGCGCCGGGCAACGTAACCCTATGCAGAACGTCCTTGATGTACTGGACGGTGTTCTGCCCAGGACGGATGCCGGGGATGAAGCCACCCTGTCGCTGCAGGTTCTCTGCCGTGTCTACGGGGTTGAAGACAACCGACGTGTAGAAGTAGGCGAAGAACACGATAAGGACTGCCGTAAGGATCCAGTTGACCCAGCCCGCAGAAATGGCGTTCGCCACGGTGGTGAGCCAATCAACGTTGAACAGCGCGGCAATCTGTGCCGGGAAGTAGATCAGGCAGCTGGCGAAGATGATAGGGATAACGCCGGCGGCATTGATCTTGATGGGCAGATAGGAATTCTGACCACCCATCATCCTGCGACCCTGAACACGCTTAGCATAGCTGACCGGGATGCGGCGCTGAGCACGCTCCACGAAGATGATCGCGGGGATGCAGAGCAGCACGACAATGAGGATCAGCGCCGTGATGGCGATGCCCATGCCCGTGTCCGCGTTGAGGTTGATAGACGAGAAAATCGCCTGAGGAACCGAGGAAACGATGGACACGAAGATGATCAGCGACATGCCGTTGCCAACACCGCGCTGGGTGATGAGCTCGCCCATCCACATGATAAGGGCGGTACCGACGATCAGGGTGAAGACCACCAGGAAGTCGGTGAAGATCTCGGGTACTTCCGTGCTGAAGACAACGCCGTATGCCTCAGACTTGAAGAGGAACAGGTAGCCGATCGCGTTGATCAGACCAAGACCAAGCGTAAGGTAACGCGTAACCTGGGTGATACGGCGACGACCGGTTTCGCCCTCTTTAGCCCAACGGCCAACGGCAGGGATAACGCCCTGCATCAGCTGCATGATGATGGATGCAGTGATGTACGGCATGATGCCCAGCGCGAATACCGAGAAGTTAGACAACGCACCACCGGTGAAAAGGTCGAGCATAACCATCGAAACGCCCTGATCCTGGAAGGAATTGGCGAACGCCTGGAAGGGAATACCCGGCACCGGCAAATACGCGCCGAAACGGTAAAGCGCCAAGATACCCAGAGTGAACAGGATCTTCTTCCTGAGCTCGGGTACCTTGAATGCCTGTACAAGGGAACTTAGCAAGGCTCTTCGACCTTTCCGCCAGCAGCCTCGATCTTAGCCTTTGCGGAAGCGGATACCTTGTCTACCTTTACGGTAACAGCCTTGGTGATCTCGCCGTCGCCCAGGACCTTAACCAGGTCGGTGGAATGCTTGATGATGCCCTTGGCAACCAAAGACTCCCCGTCGACGGTTTCGCCGGCCTCGAAGTACTTCTCGATGCGGGAAACGTTTACGGGCAGATACTCAACATGGTTGATGTTGCGGAAGCCGGGGAGCTTGGGAAGGCGACGTGCCAGAGGGGTCTGGCCACCCTCGAAGCCATTGCCCTTAGCTCCACCAGAGCGGGACTTCTGACCGTTCAGACCACGACCAGCAGTCTTGCCGGTACCGGATGCGGGACCACGGCCAACGCGCTTACGGTTGCTGCGAGAGCCCTCTGCCGGCTTCAGATCCTTAAGTTCCATGTTATAACTCCTTTTTACGCTATCCTGCCCCCGCCTATCGGGAACGGGGCTGGCAGCTCGCCGCCAGCGAACTTACAAACTAGAACATTATGCCACAGGTTTCAGCCGAGCTGACCTAAACCTGCAGATGTTCAAACAAAGTCAAGCCCATCGGCTGCCGATGCCTGCCAGGGACGACCACACCAGGCAAGGCATAGAAAAAGCCCGCTCATGCGAGCGGGCTTTCTAAACGAGGTCTATTTAGATCTCTTCAACCTCTACCAGGTGCTTGACCTTGAAGATCATGCCACGGACGCCAGGATTGTCTACCTGCTCAACCGTGCGGCCGATCTTGCCGAGGCCAAGAGCCTTAAGGGTGCGACCCTGATCGTACTTGTAGCCGATGGAGCTCTTTACCTGGGTGATGCGAAGCGTCTTCTTAGCGTCAGCCATTGTTAGTTCTCCTTCCAACCGTAGATCTTGGAAACGGAGAGGCCACGGCGCTGGGCAACCTGCTCGGGGCTCTGCATTTCCTTCAAGCCCTCTGCAACAGCCTTGACGATGTTCAGAACATTGTCGGTGCCCAGGGACTTGGCGAATACGTCCTTGACGCCAGCGAGCTCGAGGACGGCACGAGCTGCGCCGCCAGCGATAACGCCGGTACCAGGGGTAGCAGGCTTAAGGAGAACACGGCCTGCACCGTAAACACCGATGATGTCGTGAGGAAGCGTGCCAGCCTCGGTCAGCGGGATGGAGAACATGTTCTTCTTAGCGTCCTCCACGCCCTTCTTGATGGCGGTAGGCACTTCCTGGGACTTGCCCATGCCGATGCCGACCTTGCCCTTACCGTCGCCAACAACGACAAGTGCGGTCAGAGCAAAACGACGGCCACCCTTGACAACCTTGGAAACACGATTGATGTAGACAACACGTTCCTGAAGTTCGGGAACGCCTGCCTGGTTTTCTTGCTTACGAGCCATAAAGCTACCCTCTCTTAGAACTTCAGGCCTGCTTCACGGGCACCGTCGGCAACTGCCTTGATGCGGCCGTGATACAGGTTACCGCCGCGGTCGAAAACAACCTCGGTGATACCGTTTTCCAGTGCTTTCTTACCGATGATCTCACCGAGGGCAGCAGCACCTTCTACGGTAGCGCCCTTCTTCTCGGTTGCCTTGAACTCAGGGCCGAGGGTGGATACTGCGCAGATGGTCTTTGCAGCGACATCATCGATAACCTGGGCATACATGTTCGAGTTGGAACGGGTGATGCACAGACGAGGACGAGCAGCCGTACCGGAGATCTTGCCACGGACACGAGTGTGACGACGGCGCAGCCCAGCCTGTTTCTTTTGAAGCTTCTTCATAATTGATTCCCTTCAATACCTAGCTACTGAGCTGACTACTCAGACTTCGCGGCCTTGCCGAGCTTACGACGGACATACTCGCCTTCGTAGCGGATACCCTTGCCCTTGTAAGGCTCGGGCTTGCGCCATGCGCGGATGTCTGCAGCAACCTGGCCGACCTGCTCTTTGCTGATGCCCTTAACGATGATCTCGGTCTGGCTGGGAACCTCGAAGGTGATGTTCTCAGGAGCCGCAACGTTAACGGGATGGGAGTAACCGAGCTGGATCTCAAGGTCCTTGCCCTTGAGAGCGGCACGGTAACCAACGCCAACCAGCTCAAGCTTCTTGGCGTAACCCTGGCTTACGCCCTCGATCATGTTGTGGATGAGGGTGCGGGTAAGGCCATGGAGGCTCTTAGCCTGACGGGAATCGTCGGGACGGGTTACGATAACCTCTTCGCCCTCTACCTTGATGGTGAGGATCTCGCTGAACTCGCGAGTGAGTTCGCCCTTGCTGCCCTTTACGGTAACAACGTTGCCGTCAACCTTGACGTCAACACCGGAAGGAATAGCAACAGGCATCTTACCAATACGAGACATTAGTGCTCCTTCCTTCCTACCAGATGTATGCTACGACTTCGCCGCCGACGCCCTCTTTGCGTGCGTCGCGATCGGTCATAACACCCTTGCTCGTCGAGATAACGGCAGTACCCAAACCGCCAAGAACGCGAGGAAGCTCATCCTTGCCGGCGTAGATGCGCAAACCAGGCTTGGAGATGCGCTTGATGCCGCGGATGGTGCGAGCCTTCTTCTCACCGTACTTAAGGGTAAGGGTGAGAACGTCGCGGGGCTGAGCCGGCTCGATCTCGTAGCCGTTGATGTAGCCCTCTTCCTGCATGATGCGGGCGATTTCGACAAGCTTCTTGCTGGACGGCATGGATACCGTCGGCTTGCCTGCAGAGTTAGCATTACGCACACGCGTAAGCATATCTGCGATGGGATCGTTCATGCTCATTGTTGTGTTTCTCCTTTGTTCGTGATGAACCGAAAGGCCGGTTCGTGTGCACCCATGATGCACACGCCTTGACCAACGGTACTCAACAACGTGACCGTAAGTAAGTTTCCTACCAGGAAGCCTTGGTCACGCCTGGCAGTTCGCCTTTGTTAGCGAGCTCGCGAAGGCATACGCGGCACAGGCCGAACTTGCGGTAGTACGCACGGGGGCGACCACAGCGGGTGCAGCGATTGTGCTGGCGCGTAGAGAACTTCGGCTCACGCTTGGACTTGGCGATCATCGATTTCTTAGCCATTCAAGATCCTTCTTTCTATAACCAATTCTCTATTACGAGAAGTTAGTTCTGCTTAGCGAACGGGAAGCCCAGGCCATCCATAAGTGCCTTGGCGCCCTCATTGTTTTCGGCCGTGGTGACGAACGTGATGTCCATACCGCGGGTGCGATCGATCTTGTCGTACTCGATCTCGGGGAAGATAAGCTGCTCGGTGAGGCCCATGGTGTAGTTGCCACGACCGTCGAAGCTGTTGGGGTTGCAACCGCGGAAGTCACGCACGCGGGGAAGCGCGGTGGACATCAGGCGGTCGAAGAACTCCCACATGCGGTCGCCACGGAGGGTTACCTTGCAGCCGATTGCCTGACCCTCGCGCAGGTGGAAGCCAGCGATGGACTTCTTTGCACGGGTAACCATAGGCTGCTGACCGGTGATCACGCGCATGTCTGCGATAGCGCCGTCAAGGAGCTTCTTGTCGCCAGCGGCACGACCGACGCCCATATTCACCACGATCTTCTCGAGGCGGGGAATCTGGTTGACGTTGGAAAGACCGAGGTCCTTGAAGAGCTGATCGCGCACTTCGTTTACATACTTTTCCTTCAGACGAGGAGTAGCCATTGTCCTAATAAACCTTTCTTCGATGAATTAAACGCAAGATTTCCGACCTTGCGTCCCCCGCATTACGCGGGGGCCATAAAAAGCACGGCTAAATATTTTAGTCGATGTCAGCTCCGCATTTCTTGCAAACGCGGATTTTCTTGCCATCTTCACGCTTAACGTTCACGCGGGTTGCTTCCTTGCAGGAGGGGCAGATCAGCATGACGTTGGAAACGTGGATCGGGGCCTCCATCTCGGAGATGCCGCCCTCAGGGTTTGCCTGGGTGGGGCGCATAGCCTTCTTGATGATGTTGACCTTTTCAACGGTGACGCGCTGAGCGGCAGGCAGTGCAGCGATTACGATGCCCTCGGCACCGCGATCCTTGCCGGCAAGAACCTTGACCTTGTCACCCTTTTTGATGTTCATCTTTGCCATCTGTGTGTTCCTCCTACAGCGTTTCCGGTGCCAGAGACACGATCTTCATGTACTTCTTGTCACGAAGCTCGCGTGCAACCGGGCCGAAGATACGCGTACCGCGGGGAGCGCCGTTGCCGTCGATCAGGACGCAAGCGTTCTGGTCGAACTTGATGTAGCTACCATCGTTACGGCGAACTTCCTTCTTGACGCGCACTACGACGCAGCGGACGACTTCGCCCTTCTTGACGTTGCCGTTGGGCATAGCTTCCTTGACGCTGCAAATGATGACGTCACCGAGGCCTGCGTAACGGCGCTTGGAGCCGCCCAGGACCTTGATGCACTGCACCTTGCGTGCGCCGGAGTTGTCAGCGACGGCGAGCATGCTCTGCATTTGAATCATGTGCTTATACCTTTCGATGCTACAAGTAAGCTGAACGCCTACTTGGCCTTCTCTACGATGTCGAGAAGGCGCCAACGCTTCATCTTGGACAGCGGGCGGGTTTCCATAACGGTAACGGTGTCGCCCACGCCGGCCTCATTGTTCTCATCATGGGCATGAAGCTTCTTGGTGGAGTTAACCATCTTGCCATACACGGGATGAGGCTTGCGCTCGTGGATTTGCACGACGCAGGTCTTATCGCCGGAGATGCTTACGACAACACCCTGGCGGACCTTACGAGAGTTACGTTCTTCACTCATGTCTTAAAACCTTCCTATCGCAGCTCTAAGCCTGAGCAGCCTTGAGCTCGCGGGCGCGCATCTCGGTCTGGATGCGGGCGATGTCCTTCTTGACCTGCTTGATGCGAGCGGTGTTCTCGAGCTGGCCAGTAGCCATCTGGAAGCGCAGGTTGAAGAGCTCTGCACGTGCTTCCTTGAGCTTAGCCTGCAGATCTTCACCCGAAAGTTTCTGGATCTCTGCTGCTTTCATTTACTCCTGCCCTTCTGCCTCGCGCTTGACGATCTTGCACTTGATGGGCAACTTGTCGATAGCCAGACGGAGAGCGTCCTTAGCGGTTGCTTCGTCTACGCCGTCGATCTCGAACATGATGCGGCCGGGCTTTACAACGGCTACCCAGCCCTCAGGGTTACCCTTACCCTTACCCATGCGGGTTTCAGCAGGCTTCTGCGTGATGGGCTTGTCGGGGAAGATCGTGATCCAAACATTACCAGTACGGTTCATGCGACGGGTCATAGCGACACGAGCAGCCTCGATCTGGCGGTTGGTGATCCAATGGCGGTCGAGTGCCTGGATGCCCCAAGAACCATGGTTCAGAGTGGTGCCACCCTTGGCATTACCCTTCATAGAACCACGCTGCACCTTGCGGTGCTTTACGCGCTTAGGTACCAACATTACTTATCACCCCTATCGTTATTGCGGCGACGGGAACGGTTAGGACGGGAAGAGCCCTCGAGTGCGGGCTGCGGAGCCTTCTGGCCAGGGAGGACCTCACCGTGGTACACCCAAACCTGGATGCCGATGGAGCCCATGGTGGTAGCTGCGGTGCAGAAGCCGTAGTCGATCTTCGCACGCAGGGTGTGCAGAGGCACGCGGCCTTCGCGGTACCACTCGCGACGGCTCATCTCGGCGCCACCCAGACGGCCGGCGCACTGGATGCGGATGCCCTTGGCACCGCTCTTGCGGGCGGACTGGACGGCCTTGCGCATAGCACGGCGGAAAGCAACGCGGTTCTCGAGCTGCTCGGCAACGGACTGTGCGATGAGGTTGGCATCGAGCTCGGGGCGCTTGACCTCTACGACCTCAACGGAAACAGGGCCGTTGGCGATCTGGTTGAGCTTCTTGCGAAGAGCATCTACCTCGGCGCCCTTCTTGCCGATTACGACACCGGGGCGGGACGTGGTGATGATGACCTTGATCTTGTCGCCGGCGCGCTCGATCTCCACGCGGGAGACGGCTGCATGGGCGAGCTGCTTGTCAAGGTAAGAACGGATAGCAAGATCGTTCTCAAGGTTCTTAGCATAGTCCTTGTCGGAATACCAACGGCTGCGCCAGTCCTCGGTAACGCCGAGACGGAAACCGGTGGGGCTTACCTTCTGACCCATACTATGCCTCCTCTCGGGTTGCTACGATAACGGTGATGTGGCTGGTGCGCTTGCGGATGCGAGCAGCGGAGCCCTTTGCGCGGGGGCGGATACGCTTGAGCGTGGGGCCCTCGTCTGCGAAGCAGGCCTTCACCACGAGGTTCTCGGGGTTGCCGGCACCCTTCTGCGCAGCGTTAGCGACTGCGGAGTTCAGGGTCTTCTCTACAACCTCGGCAACTGCGCGGTTGGTGAAACGCAGGGTCTCCTGCGCCTCTACAACGGCCTTGCCACGGATCTGGTTCAGGACGATACGCGCCTTGCGGGGCGAAACGCGTACGTAGCGAGCGATTGCTTTAGCTTCCATGTTTCACCCTTTCTTACTTGTCGTGGCCGCGGAACGTACGAGAAGGTGCGAACTCGCCGAGCTTGTGGCCGACCATGGACTCAGTGATGTATACCGGTACGTGCTTGCGACCATCATGCACAGCGATGGTGTGACCAACCATCTCGGGGAAGATGGTGGAGGAACGCGACCACGTCTTGATGACCTTCTTGTCGCCAGCTTCGTTCATCGCAATAACGCGACCGAGAAGGCGAGGCTCCACGAAGGGACCTTTTTTCAAACTTCTGCTCAATGTTTCTCCTTATTCGATCGGGCGCTACTTCTTGCGACGGCGGATGATCAGGCGGCTCGAAGCCTTCTTGGGGTTGCGAGTGCGATGACCCTTGGTAGACACGCCCCACGGAGTAACAGGATGACGACCGGAAGACTTGTTCTTGCCTTCGCCGCCACCATGAGGATGGTCGACAGGGTTCATAACAGTACCGCGAACGGTGGGGCGGATGCCCTTCCAGCGGTTACGACCAGCCTTGCCGATCTTGATGTTGCCGTGCTCGGCATTGCCAACCTCGCCGATGGTTGCGCGGCAGGTGATGAGCACGCGGCGCATTTCGGAGGAGGGCATACGCAGGATGGCGTACTTGCCTTCCTTGCCCATGAGCTGGATGCTGGTGCCAGCGGAACGGGCGATTGCGGCGCCGCGACCGGGCTGGAGCTCAACAGCGTGGATGAGCGTGCCAACGGGGATGGCGGAAAGGGGCAGCGCGTTGCCAGGCTTGATGTCTGCATCGGCGCCGGAGATGATGGTCTCGCCGACCTTCAGGCCCTTCGGGTGAAGGATGTAGCGCTTCTCGCCGTCTGCGTAGTGCAGGAGGGCGATGCGGGCGCTGCGGTTGGGGTCGTACTCGATCGTGGCAACCTTGGCGGGCACGCCGTCCTTGTTGCGCTTGAAGTCGATGATGCGGTAACGACGCTTGTTGCCGCCACCCTGATGGCGCGTGGTGATACGGCCATTGTTGTTGCGGCCAGCCTTCTTCGGCAGGGGCGCCAGCAGAGACTTCTCGGGCTTGGTGCTGGTGATCTCAGCAAAGTCCGAAACAGTCTGGAAGCGGCGTCCAGGGCTCGTAGGCTTGAACTGTTTTACTCCCATTTTCTTCCTTTCTACGGGCCCAAGCTCGTGCTTCGACCCTTTGACTTATGTGGGCTCCATCACCGCCATGGGAGCTTTTGGGAGAAAGCCCTCGGCGATTCCGAGTCCCACGCGCCCGGGTGTATCCATACACAGCCAGACGCAACCGAAAAGTATACTGGCATTGGGTGTGTTATGCAAGGGTGAATTCTGGGGCGATTCAGGAAGGCCGCGCTGGTGGCAGTGGCGGTACAGACGAAGCTGGCTGCTGCGGCAGTTGCGCCTAGCCCGCGGCGAGGGTTGCGCGCTAGGCCGTGCGCTGTGGGCGCGCCCACGTCTGCGCTCGGATGCGATGCCAGCGTGCACTGCGCTTGGGTCTCGGTCTAGGCTGCTAACGCAGTTCCTTACCCAGCTCTGCAGCGAGTTCGGGAAGGAGCTTGGCGAACAACGCGTCTTGCCTCCCCTTCTTCAGCTCGCACTCCCATATTACATGGGTCTTCCAGCCGGCGGCGTGCAAGGCGGCAAGGTTCTGCGCGTCACGCTCTTGGTTGCGGTTGAACTTGGCAATCCAGTACTCGGTGTTCTTCTTGGGAAGCGATAGGTTGCAGTGCGGACAGCGATGCCAATAGCAGCCGTTGATGAACACTGCCACTTTCTTGCCCGGCCAGGCGACGTCCGGGCGGCCAGGCACCTTCCACTGCAGCCGATACCCGGTAAGCCCTGCGGCTCGAAGGCGCTGGCGCACCAGCAGTTCGGGCTTGGTGTCTTTGCGCTTGTTTCCCTGCATCGATTTGTGCACCGCATAGCTTGATGCCTGGGGCGCCGTTATCCACACCGTGGCATACTCGATGGAACAGGACCGCCCGGCTTCGGCCGCCGCCCGGAACTCCCGCAGCTGCTCGTCGGTTGCCGGCGCTGCGCACTCCAGCGCCCTACCCCACCGCTGGGCCAAGCGCTCGAAGCCCCATGCAGCATTTGCGGGGCTGGTCGAGGGGAGCACTTCGGCTTCTATCCCTACTATATATAAGAGGTATTTCTTATAGAGCCTTCCGGCAGCTGCACCATTGCAGATGACCTTCGTTATGGGCGCCTGCCGGGTCATACGCCGCACGTCAACCGGAACCACGTTCTTGATAGACGAATCGCTGGAACCCTTGATGTCGCATTCCGCTATCACGTCCCAAAGGGCAATGCCGTTTTCCAGCAGCAAGCCGCGCTTCTGCTCGATGGTCGCGGGCTCGGGCTGCCCCATGCAGGCGGCGAGCATGCGCCAGAAGCGATTGTTCGGGTTGCCGTAGTAGAAATCGTTCTTACGGGAAAGCAC